>CAKUZW010000003.1 GCA_934718135.1 uncultured Candidatus Melainabacteria bacterium
AATTTGTTAGGGATTACTACGTCACTTCGTACTAACTTTTAACCTTTTTGTTCAACATTGTGACTCGTAATGACATGACTTTATGTTTGCAGATTCTTCGGGCTATCGCCCTCAGGATGACGTGTAACGCCTCCAAATTCCACCATGTCATTGCGAACGGGTTTTGAGAAGTTATTTTTCAAGTTAGACAATAGTCTCCAGTGTCGCAATCCCTGACAAGTTTCACCATTACCTAATTTGTTAGGGATTACTACGTCACTTCGTACTAACTTTTAACCTTTTTGTTCAACATTGTGACTCGTAATGACATGTATATTATATTTTGTAAAGAACCTATTTCCTTGTTCCTTCTTCCTTATTCCCTTAAAAATTACCCTTCATTTAATATTACCTTTTGTCAATATTATCTACACATGTATAGTTAATTATCAAAGCCAAACTACCTAATATTAAATTGGTGAACGAAATGAAGACAAAAAAAGAATTATTAGGTTTAAGAATTAAAGAATTTAGAGAAAAATTCTTGATAATCTTGACGTTACTTATGAAGAAATTTTCAATTTTAAACACTTGGTGCCTAAAGAAGAACTTATCTGTAAAATAAACTCAAAACTAGATAATTTGCCAAATTCAAAACTAAAATTTATTTACAGCATTGTGAACGAGATTTGAGGAAGTATTTAATCCATATTCGTTTCGAACAAATGCTCTCAAATTAACAAGTGAACGTCTTACTTTTTCAGTTTTTAGGCAATATGAAACCCTAAAATGTCCACCACATCCGAAACTATCACTCGGGACAAAAATCAAATCATATTTTTTCGCTTTTTCGCAGAAAATATTTGCATCATTTTCTAATGCTTTAGGAAACATATAAAAAGTTCCGTTCGGTTCAACACAATCAAAACCAAGATTTTTGAATTCGTTGTATAAAATATTTTTATTCGTTTCATATACAGATAAATCTGCAGTCTTATCCAGAACAGGAATTATGGCTCTTTGGATAATTGATGATGGGCAATTGTGACCAATTCCACGAGAAATTTGAACACACATCGGTGCAATGAGTTCTGAATCCGTACATTTTGGATTTACTGCAAGATAGCCAATTCTTTCCCCCGGGACAGATAAAGATTTAGAAAATGAATAACAAGAAAGTGTATTATCATAATATTTAGAAATATAAGGACATTTTTTGTTTTCAAAAACAATTTCTCTATACGGTTCATCAGAAATTATAAAAATATCATGCCCGTATTCTTTTTGTTTTTGGTAAAGAAGTTCACAAAGCTTGATTATTGTATCCTCGCTATAAATCACTCCTGTCGGATTGTTTGGAGAATTTATCAGGATTGCTGAAACTTTTGGAGTCAACATTTGTTCAAATTTTTCAAAATTAATTTGAAAACTATCTGTATCCGGTTCAACAACTTTTAAAACTCCACCAGAAATTCCAACATAAGGTTTGTACTCCGGAAAAAATGGGGCAAAAGTAATCACTTCATCCCCCGGTTTTGTCGCAACACGCAAAGCATGAGCAATTGCACTTGTAGCACCGGCAGTCATAAAAATATGCTCTGTTTTATAATTCATGTCAAATCTTTTATTCAAAGACTCCGCAATAGCTTCTCGTGCTTCAAAAATTCCAAGATTTGGGCTGTATTGGTGAATATGTTCAGAATCCTCATTCAACAACCTGATAATTTCATCATTAAACTCTTTTGGTACAGGAACGGAAGGATTGCCCAAACTATAGTCAAAAACATTGTCATAACCGATTTCATTTCCCCTATTCACTGCATATTGAAACATATTACGAATTACGGATTTTTGATTAAGCATTGCTTTATAGTCAGTAAATTGCATATTTATTAACACCTTATTTTTAGAAACACACTTTATAGTGGTAATAATATTACTAAATATTATTTATTGCCAAAATGTAAAGATAAATTACCGAAAAACAAACAAATTCAAATCCGACATTCCCCACTTGTTCTCTTGCACTAAATTTTTGTTTAAGATAATATACCTTGTGTATTAGTGGTACTAAAAAGGAGATTAGACTATGTCAAGAAAACCAATTATTGCAGGAAACTGGAAAATGAATTTACTTCAAGCTGATGCTAAAGCTTTATATGAAGGAATTAAATCATTTGTAGATAAATTTGATGCACCTCAATTACCTACAGTTGTTATCGCACCTGTATTCACATCTTTAAACCAAGTTGCTGAAATTCCATGCAACTGCGGATGTGGAGAATCTAAATTGTATGTTGCAGCACAAAACTGCCACTGGGAAAAATCTGGTGCTTTCACTGGTGAACTTTCTGTTGAAATGTTGAAAGATGCAGGTTGCTCTTTCGTAATCATCGGACACTCTGAAAGAAGACAATATTTCTCAGAAACAGATGAAATGATTAACAAAAAAGCAAAAGCTATTTTGGCTGGTGGCTTAATCCCAATCATCTGCTGTGGTGAAACTTTAGAACAAAGAGAATCAGGTGTAACTGACTCTCACATCGCATCTCAAATCAGAGCTGCATTAGATGGTATTTCTTCAGAAGATATCGCAAAATCAGTTATCGCTTACGAACCAATTTGGGCTATCGGAACCGGAAAATCTTGTGATTCTGATGAAGCTAACAGAGTTATCAAAATGATTCGTGGAGTTGTTGCAGAAATCGCTGGTTCACAAGCTGCTGACTCTATCAGAATTCTTTACGGTGGTTCAGTAAAACCTGCTACAATCGAAGAACAAATGTCAAAATCTGATATTGACGGTGCTTTGATTGGTGGAGCTTCTCTAAAAGCTGATAGCTTCAACGAAATCATTGAAAAAACAATGAAAGTTGCTGTTTAATTTTTAAATAACAGAAACTAAAAAAGATTGATTGACAGTCGAAAAGATGAAGTCCCAAGTTTTTAAAAACTTGGGACTTTGTTTATGCTTATTTTTTTCTTAAATAATCCATATTTCCAAAAGTTACAACATAATACGCACAACCTGTACCATTTCCGCTCATTTTGCATGAATATTTGTAAGGTGTTCCACTATTTGGAGCACCTTCTAATAACAAACCTTTTCCCTCGTAATATCTCATCATAAACAAATCTCTTCCTATTACATTGGGCTTAGCGGGTCCATTTGTATCAACCTTGAAAGACATTATCATCCCTGCATCATATAAAGGTTTTTCCGCCTCAGGCATAACAAACCGGAAAGTTATCGCTGAACCATTTAGTAAGATCATCTTATATTCATAAGGGATATTCGCCAAATTATAACTTTCTTTTTTGTCTAGTGAGACATAATTTTCTTTAGGAAAACAAGTACCTCTCTCATCATTAACCCCACAATCTGTTGCCAGTTTTAGGTATTTTTTCAAGATAGCACCACCTTTTTCAGTAGTTTCAGGAGTTGCTGCATGTAAGCCCCACTCCTCAGGTAAACCTTCTTCTTGACTTGCAGATTTCAAAGCCTGAGAAAGAATTGAATAAGTTTCTTTTAGTTTCACAACCGTTTGTTTTTCATAATACTTTTGCATAAGAGTTGGAATAGTCATTGCTGCGACTATACCAATTATACCAAGGGTGATTAAAACCTCAGCTAATGTGAAAGCTACTTTCTTTTTAGGGAAAAAGGAAATAGGGAAATAAGGGAATAAGTTCGTTAAGGTTTTATTAATTACGTCATTCTGAGCGTAAGCGAAGAATCTATATTCAAGTGTTTGTAGATACTTCGGACTATCGTCCTCAGTATGACGTGTAACATTGTTATCCTGAACTCGTTTCAGGTTCTCTTTCACCATGTCATTGCGAACGGGTTTTGGAAAATTGTTTTTCAGATTAGGCAATAGTCTCCAGTGTCGCAATCCCTGACAAGTTTTATCATTGTCTAATTTGTTAAATTTAAATAGACTCTGAATCACCGCACTCGCACTAAACGGATACGGCTCCGCCTTAATGCTTGAGCTCGTGCTGTTCAGAGTGACATTGGTGTAATTCGTTTTATTGTTATCTTTCATTTTTACATCCTTTCTTTTTTGTTCTAAATGGGGGTTCGGGGGCTTTGCCCCTGATGACTCGAGCCATTTAATCATTCGTGTTTTTCTTTTTCGGTTCCACTTTTTCTTTTTTCTTCGAAACAAAAAAGAAAAAGTGATCAAAAGAATTTGTCTATTTGCATAATTTGTTATGGATTACTACGTCACTCTGTGTAGACTTTTGCACTTCTTGTTCAACATTGTGACTCGTAATGACATGGTTTAGTGTTTGTAGATCCTTCGGCTAAAGCCTCAGAATGACGACTATTGAGGTGTCACCCTGAACAGCACGAGCGATAGCGAAGTGCGTGATTCAGGGTCTATCCATTTGATTGGTTAATAAATCAACATTGATAGATTCTGAATAGCAAGAAAATTTAGTGCTCATACTTCACACAAATTTTCTAAGCTTTCAGAATGACATTAGTGTGATTCATTTTATTTTTATTTTTCATACTTATATATCCTTTCTTTTATTACGTAATGAATTTATTCTCCTATTCCCTTATTACTTTAAAGATAAACACGTTTTGCCAATTCATATACCTCCTAATTACACTATTATAATAGTATAGAATACACATTGTCAATAGTATAAAATTTGACTATGTCAAATTATGTTGAGGTTTTGAAAAAAATTGGACTTAATTTTCGAGTAGAAAGAACCAAAAGAAGCCTTTCACAAGAAAAGTTCGCGGAGATTGCAAATGTCCACACAAACTATATTGGCAAAGTTGAACGCGGAGAACAAAATCTTACAATTCGGAAAATAGTTGATTTGGCAAATTCTCTTGATATACCTGTTACTAAAATCTTAAATCTCTCATCTCATTAAATATATTATTGTTAGCCACTCTTGAAAAGAATACAAAAAAGTTGTATAATTTATGTATAATACGTATTTAAAGAATAGGATTTTAAGAGTATGAGGAAAGCCCTTACGATTGGTGAATTATTGATTACAATGACAGTTATTGGTGTTATTGCAGTCCTTGTTTTGCCATCTTTAATAAAAGATTATCACTCCAAAATATATACAACCAAACTCAAAAAAGTATATGAAACTTTAACAGATGCTATGGATAGGGCTTGTATTGACAATAATGTCACCTATTTTAACCAAACATCTTATGTTGCTGGCGGGGCAGATAATTTTAGTGCTCAAATAGAATTTATAAAAAAATACTTTAAACTATATAGTAGAGGTAATACCAGTTCTTTTGCGAACTCCTACAGAACAATCAATGGTAGCGATAACAACGGAAGTGCCGCTGCAATAACAGGAACCAAAGCAAAACTCCAAGGTGGAGAAGCTTTAGCACTATCTTGTGAAACTACATCTTTATGCACCGTTATTGTTGATATAAATGCCTCTTCCGGGCCTAATATAGGAGGAAGAGATTTATTTATTTTTAAAATTGACACAACTAAAAATACGATTATTGATGAGGGGGCAGATTGCGGAAGCGACAATATCGGCACCGGTTGTTTAGCAAGAATTATACAAGATAATTGGACAATGAAATACTAATAAAAGGATTAAGATGAAAAAAGCGTTTACATTATCAGAAATTTTAATAACATTGACGGTTGTTGGAGTCGTTGCGTCTTTGACAATTCCGCCGGTTATGAAAGATTATAAAAACAAATTATACGTTTCAAAGTTAGAAAAAACTTATGCTCAGATATCTGATGCAATTATTGCAATCATGAATGATGAACATGTAGATGATTTTTATGCGACAAAAGCTGCTTCGACTCAGAATACAGAATGCAGCTCCGGTGGAGAATGTACCCAAGGATTAGGATATTTCTTAAACAAATATTTTGAACCAATTAAGAAAAATTGTGGTAAAGGTACTTCAAGATGCGTGCCAAAACCTGATGCAGAAGCTTACAAAAGTTTAAACGGTAATAATGTAGGAACCACTGCAAACGGAGATTATTGTGCTCAAACTGCACATGGAGCAACTATTTGTGGGCGTTATAATCCAAATAACAGATGTATGAGTATTTCTGTTGATGTTAACGGAGTAGACGGACCAAATATTACAGGAAGAGATTTATTTGCAATGGATATTCATGGCGATGGCTCTATTACTGATTACTTAAGCGGTTGCGGACATAGTGCAGATGGGAAAACTTCTATAGAATCATCCGGCTGCGCTGCAACTAGATGCGGAAATATGGAAGGAAATAGCCCCAACTTGCAAGCTTGTGGTTGCTTATCAAGTGTTATGGACGCCGGTTGGAAAATGAATTACTAATTTTTAAAGGATAATTATGAAAAAATTTTTTACAAAAAATAACGAAGCAACGTGTTCCCCACTTGTGGGGGAACCGAAATCTTTGATTTCGATGGGTGGTAAGAAAAACGGTAACAAACTTATAGACTTATCAACTTATAGACTTATTGACTTCAAAAAACCAGCCTTTACTTTGTCCGAAGTATTAATCACATTAGGAGTAATTGGGATTGTTGCAGTTTTAACTATCCCTCCTGTAATGAAGAATTATAGAAACAAACTTTATGCTTCTCAACTGGAAAAACTCTACGCTCAAATTTTGGATTCAGTGCAAACAAGTATGCTTGATGAACATACCAGTAATTTTTACGAAACAATCGCTGCAAAAGATAACAGTTGTTCTGATGCCGCAAATGGAAAATGCGAAGAAGGTGCCGGATATTTCTTAAATAAATATTTTAAAATTTTAAAAAGAGATTGTGGAGCAGGCTCTTGCTATGCAAACGCCTATCAACAAATGGGTACAAGAAACAATGTAGATGATGTAATGGGCGGAGACTATTGTATTCAAACAACTGGTGCAGCTACAATTTGCATGAAAAAAGATACCGATGAAGAAACCCAAAAAGTAACATATATTTTTAATGTAGATATCAATGGAATGGCAGAACCTAATGAAGCCGGAAGAGACGCATTTACAATGAAAGTCTTAGAAAGCGGAGCAATCAAAGATGTTAGTACATCTGTAACCGATTGCGGAGCACCAAGTGCCAAAGGTTGTTTGCTAAAAATAATGGATGACGGTTGGAAAATGAATTACTAATTTTAAAGGATAATTATGAAAAAAGATAATAACACTGCAAAATTTAAGGCAATAAGGGACAAGGAACAAGGAAATAAGTTCTTTATGCCCCTTGAAAAGAAAGCCGCTTTCACACTTGCGGAAGTGCTCATAACACTTGGAGTAATCGGAATTATTGCGATTTTGACTATTCCTTCTACGGTAAAAAATTATAAAAATAAATTATACGTTTCACAACTCAAAAAAGTTTATTCTCAACTAACTGATGCGACTACATCAATGGTAAATGATGAACATGCAAACAATTTTTATGAAACAACAGGTGGAGTAAAAAATTCATGTTCAGATGCAGATAAAGGAACTTGTGAAAAAGGTCCGGGGTATTTTTTAACTACATATTTAAAAAATATCAAAGTAAATTGTAAAACCGGAACAAAAACTTGCCTTGCAAATACATATAACTCCGCAGACGGCAATGAAATAAGAACAGTTTTTGGAGATTATTGCGTTCAAACAACAAACGGAGCTAGCATTTGTATGGCTTATGATGAAGAATCAAACTTTGACAAAATTCTTGTTGATGTGAACGGAACATCTGAACCAAATATCATAGGTAAAGATGTATTTGTTATGAAAGTCAAAACTGATGGTTCAATTACAGATTTGTCAAGCGATGAAGATGATTGTAATAAAGGCTCTACTGATGACGAAGATGCAAGAACTGATGTTGAAAAATATGCAAGCGGATGTTTGACAAAAGTTATTAATGCCGGTTGGCAAATAAATGACGATGAACAAAAAGAAGAAGAAGAACCTAGTGGAGACTAATTTAAATTATTAGTTTTTATATAAAGGTAGACGGCGAATGAGAATTCATTCGCCGTCTACCTTTTAATTATTTATTACTTTTTAATTAAACAGAAGCTAATTCTCTGCTTCTTTCCAATTGCAAAGTAACTGTTGTGATATCACAAACAGAGCTTGGTCCGAAGTATTGGATAGCACCAGGGAACAAGTATCTGTCGTTCATAGCCCAATCTTCTCTATTGTCTTGTAATTGTTTGAATACAGGACCGTCAAGTCTAACTAGAGCTTTTTGAATAACAGGTTTCATTTCGCCGTGACGTTTTTCCATGTTCATCATCATTGTAAGAGGAACACCGCCTGCAATCCATTTGTCAGCACTTTCAGTTAAGTTTCTAACTGATGACAAGTAACCTGTCATACCAAAGCTAATCAATGCAAATGCGTTGTAGCCTAATGAATAGCAATAATCAGCATCGAAGTTAGAAGGGAATGCACAACGTCCTTCATATCCGAAGAAGTGTGATTGTGCTGAGAATTTACCGATAAATGAACCTTCTTCTTTCAATTCAGCCAATCTTGTTGAAATCATTTCGATTAACAATTTTTCTGTTTCGATTTTAGAAACTTGAACGTTGCCATGTGGATCTCTATCAGCCAATAGTTGGCCTTTAATCAAAGCAGGTAATGATTTGTAAACTTTTGCGTTTTCTTCATCTAATCTATCTTCAACGATATCAAATTTTTCTCTGATAGTTGTAGCATTAACAAATGCTGAATCATTTTCAAGAGAAGCCATAATATCGTTCAAGTTAGAAATCATTGAACCCATTTCTGGAATAAATTCAATCAATCCTTCTGGAATTACAGCGATACCGAAGTTTTTACCAGCATTAGCACGTCTGACAATGATATCTGTCATATAGTCAATGATTGAAGATAATGACATTTTCTTTTCTTGAACTTCTTCAGAAATCAATATGATGTTTGGTTGAGTTTGCAATGCAGCTTCCAATGCAACGTGAGAAGCACTTCTACCCATGATTTTTACAAAGTGCCAATATTTTTTAGCTGAATTTGCGTCTCTTTCGATGTTTCCGATAAGTTCAGCATAAGTTTTTGTTGCGGTATCAAAACCGAAAGAAATTTCGATTTGGTCATTTTTCAAGTCGCCATCAATTGTTTTAGGGCAACCAATAACTTGGATACCTGCATTGTGTTTTACAAACCATTCAGCAAGCATTGCAGCGTTTGTATTAGAATCATCACCACCGATAATTACAACAGCAGAAATGTTTAATTTTTTACAAACAGCCAATGATTTTTCGAATTGTTCTTCTGTTTCTAATTTAGTTCTACCGGAACCGATAATATCAAAACCACCGGTATTTCTATACGCATTGATAAATTCATCATCAAATTCTACATATTTTCCGTCAATGATACCAGAAGGGCCACCTAAGAAACCGTATAATTTGTTAGAAGAATTAGCGTTTTTCAATGCATCATACAAACCTGCGATAACGTTATGTCCACCAGGAGCTTGACCACCTGAAAGGATAACACCAACGTTTCTGATTTCAGATTCTTTTGAAATAGTTGAAGCTTCAAAAGTTACTGTTGGTTTTCCATAAGTATTTGAAAATAAAGCTTCAATTTGTTCTTGATCTCTAACAGATTCAGTCGCATCTCCTTCAACCATGCGTAGTGAATTAACACCGTTTTGCAAGCTTTGAGGAAGTTTTGGCTGATACTTCAATCTTTCAATTTGTAATGGTGAAAGTTTAGTCATTTAATAAGTCCTTTCCTTTTGTAATACGTGATTTACATGCTACATATTACTACAAAAAAAATTTTCTGTCATTTGAAAAGGACTGAACCAAATTATTATACAAATAAAAACGGGAACCCCTTCTCAAGGGTTGACAGAATGACGTATTTTCTTCGTGCTTTGAGAAAGGGCTCAAACTTTTATGTATGGGGATTTATCCCAATTTTTCTTTATAATCTTTGCCACCAACAATTCGCAAGTGTCTGTTTTCACCTTCGCCAATTGAAGTGCTTGCCAAATTGTGTTGTTCAACGAGTTCGTGTTGGAGTTTACGAATCTGTTGATTTTGCGGAGTCAATTCAATATCTTTTGCTCCTGCCAAAACCTTTTCAATTGCAGCTTTTGCTTCATCAAGAGCTTTTTCTGTGATATCGTAGAATGTTTGTTTTTCATTCAATTCCGCAATATCCAAAGCTTCTTTGATAACTTTTTGAATTTGTGCCATTGAATTAGTTTTTACATAGAAGATTTGAAGTCTGTTTTCCTCCGCTGTACTCAGAACTTTTGCTCCACCTTTTACAAAGTTTTTGTGAGCAATTACGATGTCTGCATCATCCAAATTTCGGGTAATTTCAGCATTCAAATCCAAACGTTCGATTACCTTTTCTGCAATACTTCTTGATACGGCATAAAGGTATATTTTTTTGAATTTTTTAACTTCATCAACATATTTCTGTCTTGAAAAACTAAATTTCAAGCTTTCAGGATGTTCGATTTTATTATCAAGAGCATTGATTTTATCAATAACATTAGGAACTCTGGCAGGAACCGGTTCAACAGCAGCAATGTTATTGAAATTGTAAACTTTATCAACCTTTCTGATTTCCGGTCTGATTGGCCATCCTCTTAAAATGTAATCAACAGCTTCTGCCGTATCTTTATAAACTGCAAGGGTATTTCTATCCAAGATTTCAATTACAATATCAAAGGTCGGTTGTTTTTCTCTTTCCAAAACTGTTTTTTGTGAAGAACGGCGTTTAGCTTCATCATCACCTAATGTAACTGATTGAATACCACCGACCAAATCTGATAACGTTGGGTTTTTAATCAAACTTTCAAGACTATTACCGTGAGCTGTTGCAATCAACATTACACCACGTTCAGCAATTGTTCTTGCTGCTTGGGCTTCTGCTTCAGTTCCGATTTCATCTACAACAATAACTTCGGGAGTATGGTTTTCAACCGCTTCAATCATAACATCCTTTTGATATTCCGGTTGTCGAACCTGCATCCTTCTTGCATGTCCTACCGCAGGATGTGGAGTATCACCATCTCCGGCTATTTCGTTTGATGTATCTACAATAACAACACGTTTGCCTAAATCATCAGCCATAAGTCTTGCTATTTCTCTTAACTTGGTAGTTTTACCTACTCCGGGACGACCTAAGAACAAAATACTTTTATTTTGCAAACAGATATCTCTAATACAAGAAATTGTACCTGTTACAACTCTACCTATTCTGCAAGTAAGTCCTACTATTTTACCTTGTCTGTTACGAATTGCACTGATTCTGTGAAGAGTTCCCGGAATTCCTGAACGATTGTCTGAGGTGAACTCTTGAACCCTTGATGTTATATATGAAATATCATCATAATCAACATTGGAAGTTTCAATATATTCTATCTTACCGTTAGAATGTCTGATTTCAGGTTGTCTACCAATATCTAACACTATTTCGATTACATCTTCCATATTTTCATAGGATATGTGGCGTTTAATCCTATCGGGGAGAATTTCCATTAATCGGTCTAAATCATTTTGAAATTGTAGGTTGCTCATATATTCGCCGCCTTTCTATTTTGATTATAACAAAATATTTTATGGCTATTAAATGCGATTTACTGGGGATATATCTTCTATATATATTATACTACATGTATCGGACTTTTTGTTGGATTTCTTTAAACATGTTCGAATATTTTTTACAAAACTTTACATTTTAAAATGGGTTCAAATTCAATAATAGCAACTATCTTTGTTTAAAAAAATAGAAAAAAAATAAAAATTTCAATCCAAAGATTGATATTAATTTAATCAATTAATATTTCGAAATATCATCAAAATTAGATTACGATAAGTTTACAAAACGAACTTTAGATTTCGCCCAAACTATCAACTTTGAATTGGCAACCAATTTCTTCCTGAGCCAAAACAGTAATATTATTCATATAAAGAGAAAGTAATGTGAAAAATATTTGTCTGTATTCCATTGGTACAATCAGTTTTGGAGAATAGATATTCAGTTTTTTAGATTTTCGAAGCAATTTATTTGCAAGTTTTTCCGCTAAAGCTCCGTCAATTTTAATTAAACTGTCTTCTGTTTCATCACAGCTCATTACTAAATCAGAATATGTTTTTTCTGAAATTTCAAAAGCACTGATTGTTTCGCCATCTTCATTTGCATAAGACTTACAAATTTGGCGAGCCAAAGACAATCTGACTTTATTCAAAATATCAGCCTTACTGCCTTCATCGGCAAAATCGTTAATCTTTTCAAAAATATAGGTAATATTTTTAATAGAAACTCTTTCTTTTATCAAACTTGTCATCAAATATTTCAAATCAGAATATGTCAAAACATCAGGAACAATATTCTCTACCAAAAATTCGTTTTCTTTTTCAACAACATCCAAGTATTTGTCAATATCCTCATAATCCAACAAATCATCTACATACTTGACTGCAACGTATTCTAAAGCCTTTGCAATATATTC
Organism: uncultured Candidatus Melainabacteria bacterium; assembly: GCA_934718135.1. GTDB lineage: Bacteria > Cyanobacteriota > Vampirovibrionia > Gastranaerophilales > Gastranaerophilaceae > Zag111. Next base: position 12,445 of record CAKUZW010000003.1, read on the forward strand.
TGACGGAGAAATTCCTTTTTGCCAAAAATCTTTTGTTTTTTCCTTTTCAACCCAAACAATTTTTCTACCGGTAATTTCATCAACACCGGTTATAGAATTTTTAATTTTGTGTTCAGTATGAAGTTCATCATCATAAAACATCAAATATTTTGGGCAAACACCGGCTCTAAAAACTTCCATACCACGAATTCTAATACTGAATTCGCAAGTGTTTAAGTTTTCGTCATCTTTAAATACTACTTTTGGAATTATATAACCAATTTCTTCGGTTAATTTCAAGCGAGATTTAACTGTTTCAGCAACAAGTTCTTCTCCTGATGAATCTTTATCTGTATCAATATAACCTAAAAGTTCTTCACTCAAATATATAGTCAATTTTTCTTCATGAAGTTTTTGGTACATCAAATCAGGCGAAGTTGCCTTGTTGAGTTGAATTCTCAATTCTTCCAACTCTTTTAATCCGGCAGAAATTTTGTCATTCAATTTTTTTCTTGAAACAGAAGCTGGAGCTTCACCTTCAAGTTCAGCTTTTATTTTATTAATCTGTTCTTTCTCATGGCGGATTTTTGATTGAATTTCAAGACAATTTTCATACTCAGTCATTTTAGGAGAAAGCATTTTTTCCATTTGGCTTTTAAAGTCTGAAATATTTATTATATCTGAATCTGAACTATTAGCAGATTTAGCTTCACGCATAAAAATACAGTTCAATTGGCTAGAGTCTTCATCATCTCCAACTTCATGCATACTATAAAGTTCCCACCCGTTCATTGACATTTCATTCAACAAGTTTTGAAGAGCTTGAGCATCTTCTGCCGAACAAGATTTAATAACGTATTCCATTCTATTTTTGCCAAACATAATAAATTATCCTTTTAATATTTTAATAGCTTCAATTGCTGTTTTAATCGCTTTTTCTGTATCATGTACAACAGGATTTTCTAAATTTGCTTTTTCTCTTTCTTGATTTGCAACTGTCAAAAATACAGAACCAACACGAACTTTCAAATAACTTGCAACCGTAAATAATGCTGCAGATTCCATTTCAGAAGCCAAACAGCCAAGACGTTTCCAAGCTTCCCATTTGTTTTGCAATTCATAAGATACAGGCATAAGTTCAGGACTATGTTGTCCGTAAAAAGAATCTTTACACTCAACAACACCTGTGTGGTGAGGGAATTCTAAATTTTTAGAAGCTTGAACCAAAGCATTAACAACATCCAAATTTGCAACAGCAGGAAATTCAATCGGAGCGTATTCTTTACTTGTTCCTTCCATTCTGATAGCCCCTGTTGCAATAACTAAATCGCCACTTTTAACATCAAGTTGCATTCCACCACAAGTTCCAACTCTAATAAAAGTATCTGCCCCAACTTTAACAAGTTCTTCTAAAGCAATAGCAGCAGAAGGGCCGCCAATACCTGTGGAAGTAACACTAACTTTTTCACCGTCCAAATATCCGGTATAAGTTACAAATTCTCTTCTATCGGCAATTTTTTGAGGGTTATCAAAGTACTGTGCAATTTTTTCACAACGTTTAGGATCTCCGGGCAAAATAACATATTTACCCACGTCACCTGATTTTAAACCTATATGATATTGTGTTCCGTCATCTGAATATTTCATAATTCACCTATTTAATGGAATAAAGAAGAAGAAACACGGAAATAAGTTCATTTATTTTTTTTTGAACTTATCTCCTATTCCCTTTTTCCTTATTAATATAACCTATTGTCCTTTTAATTTTTGAATAACTAAATCAGTAATATCAACACCACCAACAAAAATTACTTGGTCAGATAAAACAGCATCAAGTCTTTGTGCAACCATAACAGATTTAGCTGCAGTTTGAATTTGAGTCAAAATTTGGTTTTCTCTATCATTTCTCAATTTCAACAATGCATCTTGTTTAGCGTTAAACTCTGTTGTTGTTTGAGTTTCAAAGTTTTGTTTTTTTAGTGGAGTATCTAAAGATTTGTATTGTTTTTCTTTTTCAAGCATATATTGTTGCAATTCAAGACCTTTTGCATCAATTTCTTTCACTGCTTGTTGAGCTGCAGGATAATTATCCAAAACTTTTTGGTAATTAATATATCCGACTTCTGCATTAGCACTGTTTCCAAAAGAAAGAGCCAATCCGGCAGCCATCAATATTGCCATTAATTTTAATTTTTTCATAGTTCCTCCTATTTTATATATTTATTAATATAATAAATCACCTACACCAAATGTAAAGTAACCGTTTTTAGACCCACTGTGTCCAGGATTTGTAAGCGGAATACCATAGTCGATAGACAATGGTCCCATTCCAGGGATAAATACTTTCAAACCGATACCTGCTGATACTGCATATTCCGGACGGTCATACAATTTGTTTGAAATTGTTCCGTCAAATACCTTACCTGCATCAGCCCAAACTGTGAATCGTAAGTTATTCAAGAAAGCAATTCTTGTTCTATCTAAGAACGGAATTGGAGTTGCAAACTCAGCAGATCCCATAATGAACGCATTACCTGTACCAACACCACTCATCTTGAAACCTCTAACGGTATAAGGTCCACCTAAACGATATGCCATAACTTCAGGTATATCACCATGAATTGCACCTCCACCTTTAACAGTGAAAGATAAAGATGATTTCTTCGCAACAGGAATATACTGTTTAATCATACCTGTCAATTTGCCGTTAGTTTTGTCAAATCCGTTCAAGCCCAAGTTTTCATCAAATCTTAAACTTGCCATTGTACCGTGTCTTGTTACTGTTGCAGAATCTCTTGTATCATACAACAATGCAGGACTCAAAGATAAGAACAATCCGCCCTCTAACTGTTTAGCACGTTCAGAAATCGGAATGTTATATCTGTTATACAAAGCTGAAATTCCATTGAAATCACCTTCTTTAACACTAATATCTTCAGCTCCGACACTGAATGTTGCTGTAGCATGTTTGTTCAATTTTAATTTATGAGCAAGTGTAACTTCTCCACCGTATCTTCTTTCAACAGCCAACGGAACTTGGTAAGAACCGAAATCTCTAAAGAATATTCTTGTGTTCAAAGAAGTATCGGCATTATAAAAATAAGGTTTGAAGTAACTCAATTCTGCTTGGATATTCATGTGATCTTTAACAGATGAATCGTTCAAAATTACACCCGTACCAACCAAACCTGTAAGTGAAAGTCTTTCGCATCTTCCTCTGAAATTGTTTTCAGAAATACCCATTGACCCGAACAAACCTGTAACAGTATCCAAACCACCACCAACAGAAATACTTGCGGTTCTTTGTTCTTGAATTTTTATTGTAATGTCATAGGCATCAGGAACATCTTCACTAGGTTCAATTTCTCTTGTTACGTCCTTGAAAGCCTGAGTAGCGTACAATCTTACCAAATCTTCTTTGATAAGATTTTCGTTATAAATCATTCCCGGTTCAGTTAAGATATTTCTTGCAACGATATAATCTTTGGTTTTTTCATTACCTTCAATCATAATCTTATCGATAATACCTTCTTTGATACTAACGTTGATAGTACCGTCAGGGTCATCTGTTACAGAATCAACCCTTGCAAGAATATAACCTTTTGAACTGTACAAATCTTGAATTTGAGCAATAGCTTGATTGATGAGAGAAATATTTTGAGGTTTTCCTTTCATTCCGTTAAATGTTGCCAAAATATCTTCAGTCGGAATTACAGTATTACCCTCAATAGTAAAATCTTTTACAGGAATATTTTCTTCAACAACAATTTTGATAGAAACCGTGCCATCTCCGTTTACTGACGGAATAGCCTTCATTTTTTCAGTGAAATATCCTGTTTCATAAATAGTTTTTAAGTCAGACTGCATTTTGCTTCTGGTGTATTCAGAACCTTCTTTCATCTGCATTTTGTCTAACAATTCTTGTGAAGAAATAGAATTAAGCCCGTAAAATTCTATCTTTTTGATAGTTTTGTTTTCTTTATCGGTTGGAGTATTTGGAGTAATTTTGGAAGATAAATCCGTAGGATATTTTCCCTGAGTATAATCCGGAGAATTTGAATTTTGATTTTCGGTATAACTTGTATATTTGTCAAAAATAGTGTTTGCGTAATTTGTATTACTTTTTATGGCATCATCCATCAAGCCCATTTCGCCCCAAACATCATCAACTGCCAAACTTGCAGTTTGAGTCAGTAAGACTAAGATTATTGCCGATAAAAGTTTTTTTGATATATGAAAATTCAAGAATATATTCCTTACAAACTCTCTCACTATTCTCCAACAAAATTGTAGCATAAATCGCAAAAAAAGTACAAAATTTTTACAACTGTTTACCAAGTGAGATTTTATAAATCTTATTTTTATTAAAGGAATATAATTCAGATAAAATTATTGAAATGTCTTTCGCACTGAAACCCTTATCTTGCAATAGTTTCACTTTGTTCAAAATTTCTGAATCTTCTTGATTATTTTCACTGCGAAAAATCATCACAACAAATTCGCCTTTTACAATATTTTTTTCAAAATGCTCAATAATTTTGTCAATATTATCAACAACAACTTCTTCAAACATTTTGGTAAGCTCACGTCCAACAGCAACCTTCGCATCCGGTCGAACTTCTTGAATAATTTTTAATGTATTTAAAATTCTATTTGGAGAGTCATAAAAAACAGTATCTTGAAATTCATATTTTTTGACAATCTCTACAATCTGAGCCTTTGTTTTTGGCAAAAAACCGATGAAAGAAAATTTTTCATCTTCTCTTGAAACTTGGGACAGAAACGTCACAACAGCATTAGCTCCCGGTAAAGATGTAATCGAAAATCCCCGATTTCGAAGTTCTTTCACAATTACAGACCCAGGATCACAAATCAATGGAGTTCCGGCATCAGAAACTAAAGCCATTTTCTTTCCGCTTTCTAAAATTTCAACAATCTGCGAAATTCGCTCTTTCTCATTGTATTTGTGGTAAGAAAGGCATTTGGTTTTGATATTAAAATGGTTGAGCAAATTTTGCGTAACACGACTATCCTCACACGCAATCAAATCAACCGAATTCAGAACCTCAATTGCTCTATTGGTAATATCACCTAAATTTCCGATAGGTGTCGGCACTACATAAAAATCATATTCTTTCATAGAAAAATTGTAACATGAAAACACTATTTTGCAGTTCGCAAAATATACCTTCCTGCAGCCGAAGCAGGCTCTACAACCCCGTCATGAAATCTTATCGGAAAAACATCCGCCATGTGCTGTGCATCATTTTTCACTATACAAGTCTTCTGCGATAAAGAATCCGAACCTCGAGAACAAGAAACTTCCTTATTTGGAGGATTTACACCATTAACATCAATAAACCCGACACAAAAAGCCATTTCGTCATCTGGAGCATCACTCATTTCAGTCCCGACAGTCATTGAGCAAGAATTCCGCCCTAAAAATTTATAAATTCCGATAATTGTTCCGTCTCTTAAAGTATACGCTCTAAAATAACTTACATCTCTATTTTCAAATTTTGAAAAGAAAGGCCCCTTTTGATATGAATAAGGTTCGGTTTTATTATTCTTAGTAACCGCAATATCAGTAGCATTGGCAAAATATGTAGCCCCGCTAAGTGTACCATTCATAAGTGCACAAATACTATGAACCTGTTCAGGATCTTCAGTCGAAGCATTAGCTCCACATGTTGTATCAATCCCCGAATAATCAAAACCATATTGAGCCTGACTCATTCTTGCAGTTTGACTCAATATAGATATTGCCTTTTTAAAAGAACTTCTATACTGATTTCCACGAATATTAGCAAGCAAAGTCGGAATTGTCATCACTGCAACAACCCCAATAATACCAAGAGTTATCAAAACTTCTGCTAAAGTAAACCCACATTTCTCTTTAGAAAAAATCTCATTCATAAAAGTTTTATTAAACATCAAAGAAAGCCCTTTCTATTTATAATAATATATTTAATGTTGATTATAGTAAACATTATAATTATAATAATCTCTTCTTTGAATATTGTCAATATAATAAAATGTATTTTATGAATGATGATTTTGGATACATTTTAGGTTCAAATATAAGAGCAGAAAGGTTGAGACGGCATTACACTCAAGACAAATTAGCTGAACTACTGGACATGAGCATAAACTATGTCGGAAAACTTGAAAGAGGAGTGATTATTCCAAGTGCCCTTGTTATTTTTAAATTATCTAAAATTTTAAGAGTTGATATAAATGATTTTTTCAAAGAAATAGAAGAGTAGCTAAAATAAGGGACAAGGAAATAAGTTCGGTACAGAAGGCATTAAGGCACTAAGGTCTTTATGTTTTTTATTAATTACGTCATTGCGAGCGAACGCGAAGCAATCCAGCTTATTTAATCATCGGTTTAGTAAAGCCGACCTACTATTATTATTCATGTCATTGCGAACGGGTTTTGAGAAATTGTTTTTTAGATTAGACAATAATCTCCAGTGTAGCAATCCCTGACAAAGTTCGCAATTGCTTAATTTATTCCCCCTCCCCAGAATTTCAAATACTCATAATAATTCGTATTGAAATTCTACCCCTCCCACAGAGTGGAGGGGATAGACAAGAGGTATCACCCTGAACAGCACGAGCGGTAGCGAAGTGTGTGATTCAGGGTCTATCCATTTGATTTGTAAATAAATCAACATTGATAGATTCTGAATAGCAAGAAAATTTAGTGCTCATCCTTCACACAAATTTTCTAAGCTTTCAGAATGACAGTACAGTAATTGTACAGAATGACACTAAAGATAAAAATCGTAACGAACTTATTCCCCTTGTTCCCTATTTCCTTTTACCTTCGGCACAGCCTACGCCTTTTTGCCCATAACATGAATATGCAAGTGGAAAACTTCCTGACCGGCTTCTTTTCCGGTATTAATTTGAGTTTTATAAGCCTTCATGCCGGCTTTTTTAGCAGCATCTTTTACTGTTTGCAAAAGTTCTGCCATAAGATTTTTATCCTCAAGTTCATTCAATGACGCAATATGTTCTTTCGGACAAACCAACATGTGAATAGGTGCTTTCGGATGAATATCGTTAAAAACAACCGTATTTTCTGTTTCGTAAACAAATTCTGTTCCAAAATCACCGTTTATAATTTTACAAAAAATGCAATCTTCGCTCATATCTTTCTCCTAATTCATACTAAAAACTTCTATTTAAATATACCACAAAACATCTTGAATTTATTTAACATCAAGAGCTTGAATTTGTTTCATCTTAGTATTAATTTCGTTCATCAAATTTATATTTTCAGTTTGTCTTGCATATTTTTGAGCTTTGGAAAGAAGATTATATGCTTTATTCAAACTGTTAAATTCAACCATAATATCCGCTGCTGCAAGATAATTTTGAGCAATTTTAGTCGGAGATTCTGCAGTTGTATAATTTTTTACAGCCTTAGAATAAGATTTTAATGCTTTTTCGGGTTCATCAAATTTAGTATACGCATTTGCAGTATTTGAAGAAACAAAACCTCTTAAGTTATAATTTTCTGTTTCTTCCGCTAAATCAGAAGCGATATCATAATAATCAAAAGCTTCTTTATCATACATATCAGAATAAATATTTCCGATTTTGGTTAAAGAGGCGGATTGAGCCGGAAGATTTTCAGCTTCTCCGGCGTAAGAAACAGTTGTTACATAGTGGTCAAGTGCCGGTGTAATTTGATTTACATCGTCATAAATTTGAGCCATTGAATAGTGTGCTTTTGTTTTCACATTCTCATCTTTACACAATTTTGCAGCTTGGTTATAACTTTTCAAAGCTTGAGCCAAATAATCGTGGTCATCATAAATTTTGCCAACTTCGTAATAAATCTTGCCGGAAGTTTCAGTATCATCAATTTCCATTGCTCGATTTAGAGCTTTTTCAAAAGATTTGATAGCTTTTTCAGCGTCTTTTGCGTAAGCATATTTTTTAGCTTGAATAAATAAAGATTTCAATTCTTTATCTTGCGGAACTTTAGTTGAAGAAGTTTGTCCTGCTACAGAAATCGGAATTACTTTGGAAGTATCTTCTGCGGCTTTAGGAAGTTCTTCTGCTTGCGAAGTTTCTTTTAACTCTTCTTGGCGTTTAGTTTGACTTGTTGAACCATCAGGGAATTTTACCAAAAACCGTTCATTAACATTATCTTCATTGTAGTGAAAATCAATTTTTTGTAAAAATAAAGCATCAACCCATTTTTCTACAACTTGGGATTCTTTTTGAAGTGTTTCAGAAATATAACCGTCTAATAATGAAGCAGCATTTTTCAAATTTGATTTAACAAGTTTTGAATTCGGAACATCTTTTTTGGCTTGTTTTTCAATCAAATCAATATATTCATCAACTTCTTGTGCCAAATCTTCAGGAGTACCAATAGCAAGTGCCGTATTCTTCAAATCTTTTAGAATTTGAGCAATATTAATTTGGCTATCAATTTTATTTTGTGCAGAAGCCGAAACAGACTGAGTCTGTTGAGTTCCGAGACCTAAATTTGTTTGATTTTGATATTTTGGAGAGTTAATATTAACATTAGCGTTAGCATAAGCATTTGCCGCTGCCATTGAGAATTTTTGTTCATAAGCAGGAGTATATGCAGGCTTTTTTTGTTCTACATATTGAAGCCCTTTACTTTTAGAATTCTGTCCTGATTCTTCTTCCCTTTGGGTATTAGTAGCAGCAGATTTTTCCTCATCCTCACGCTTTTTGACTTTACTTCTGCTGTCAGGATTTACAAAAGGTCTTTGATATATGTTATTTAAGCTCAATCCCATATTTTTGTATACACTCTCCAGACTGGTAATTTTACATTATATTTTTAACATAACTGGTGGGGAAAAAGGTCATACTTTCGTATGATTTTTTACATGATTAATTTAAGTTCATTTTGCAAAAAGTCAACATGAATGGGTTTATTTTTAACAATTTGATAAAACAGGTGTAAGTTTGAGTATACCTAAGTTTGAGCAACTTTATTTTCTTATTAAAAATCGGATATTTTTTAACAAATGTAAACAAATTGACAAAAAATCATGACAAACAAATTCGATTATTTTATTATCAGTTTATCGGAGGAAAAATGTTAGAATCTATGGTAGGAAATAAATCAGAATTTGACTTAACCTCAAAAAGTGCTTTTTCTAACGATAATGATTCATTTACATCTCGTTCATTTGCGGCACTTTTGGCTAAAAATATTGTGCCTGCTTCTCATAAAAGAATTGCAGACAATTATTTGATTATTAAAAAAGTGTTCAAATTTCAAGCTTGTATGAGCAGAATTTCAAATGTAGAAAAATCATTACTTGAAAAATATGATTTTAATACTTTAGAATTCACAACAATGAAACAAATGTATGAGGAATTGGCACTTTTGCAAAAATGGTCTAATTCAGAAGATGAAAAACTTCGCAATGATTCTGACAGCATACTGTTAATTAGGGTAAAAGAATTGAAATTCTTAGAAGCAAGCCGTTATGCTTCTATTTCAAATGAAATTTATAACGGCTATATGGCTTTGGAACAATATTTGAAAGAAATAAGCAAATTTCAAACTGTTCAAACAACCAAATTACTTAACTTTTAAAAATAAAACATATTATTACGCAAAAGAAAAAGACTAAGGTTTAAAAATCTTAGTCTTTTTCTTGCTGATATCCAAAGTTCTTTAAAATATTTTGTTTTTTACGCCAATCTTTTTCAATTTTAACTTCAAGTTCAAGATAAACTTTCTTTTCAACTATTTTTTCGAGTTCAAGGCGAGCTTCTGTCCCGATTTTTTTGAGCAAACTACCACCCTTACCAATCAAAATGCCTTTTTGGCTTTTTTGTTCACAATAAATAGTTGCATAGATTTTATCAATTTCTTCTTTTTCAAAATAATTAGTAACCTTAACGGCAACAGAATGCGGAATTTCATCAGAAGTATTAAGAAGAATTTTTTCTCTGATAACTTCTTCTGTAACATCACGCATTGTCTCTTCGGTCACAACATCTTCAGGATACAATGGAGCACCTTCTGGAAGTTTTTTATAAATATTTTTCAATAAAGTGTCAATATTTCTTCCCGTTTTAGCAGAAATTCTCACCACAGGAAGATTTTCATCAAATAAAGTTTTATAAGTCAAAAGATTTTCTTCAACTTTCTCAGTCTTTTTAAGCTTATCAACCTTGTTCATCACAATTATAATAGGGATTTTTGTCTGCAAAAGATGTTGAGCAATCCATTTGTCCCCTTTACCTGCTGGGTCAGAACCATCAACCAAAAATAAAATTACATCAGCATCAGGCACGGCAATTTTAGCTTCATCAAGAAGAAATTCGCCCAATTTGTTTAATGGTTTATGTACCCCCGGAGTATCGACAAAAACAATTTGTCCTTCATCAGTTGTAAGAATTCCTTTAATTCTTTTTCTCGTTGTTTGAGCTTTGTCAGTTGTAATAACAATTTTTTGACCTAATATTTGATTTAAAAGGGTCGATTTCCCAACGTTAGGACGCCCTATTATTGCAACAAATCCACTTTTCATAAACATATTGTAACATAAACTCGATTTTTTTTAACAAAGTAGCAATTTTTTTTACTATCGGGTATTATATAAATAGTAGTAGTGTAAAATGTTAGATTAGGTATGATTAATAAGAAAAATATTATTATTGCGGCCGTATTGGCAGGTTTCTGTACAGGAATTCCAACAGCAGAAGCAAGTTCAAACAATTTGTTGCAAATTGATGTCAAAAGAGCATCCACTGCAGATTCTGTTGATGTAACTTTTTATACTACCGGAGATTCTCAAAACACTGTTGTAACAAGAAAATCTCCAAATCACTATGTCGTTTTACTTCCAAACATTTCAGGTTCAAGTTCGACTACACCGACTTTGGGTGGAGTTAAGGACTTAGTAACAAATGTTCAAGTGAAAAATGTTGATGACGGAATTGGCGGATATACAAAGGTAACTTTTGACACCACCAAACCAATCAATATCAAAACTTACATGAAAAGAACTGCCCCATTAACTCAGGCACAAAAAGATTATAAAAATTTAATTGCACAAAACAATAAACCAACCCCGAAAGTTGAAACCCCGCACACTACTGTAACACATACTCAACAGCCTGTTGCACATCAAACGCAAGCAAAACCTCAGCCAAAACCGGTTCAACAAGCTAAAACTCCGGCTCAGCCTGAGAAAAAAGCAAATAATATTATCGCAAATTTGCCTGCTCAACCTAAAATCTCATTGATTTCATTTACTCCACCAAAAGTTAAAACAACAACTCCTAAAGTTGAACCAAAGAAAACAATAGAAGCAAAACCACAAGTTCAACAAAAAGTTGTTGAAACTCCTAAAGCTCAAAAAAATATAGAAACAGAAAAATTTGCTTCTAAAGTGAAAATTGATGCGAACGGAAGACGTCAAATTGACTTAGAACCAAGTGTTAATCATAAAATTGTTGCAGAAAAACCTCTGAACAAAATTAAACTTGATTCTACTTTTGATATTCCACAAGAAACAAAAGAAAATGAAATCACTCAAAACACAAATACTCAAGCTCAAGATCAACCAACTTCTGTTGACACACCAGTTGAAAAAACATTTGCTCTTGACCACCTTCCAATGTGGATGATAATCAGCGGAGGTGTAGCTTTAGGATTAGTTATATTATTCCTTATATTTGATGCAGCGACTCATTCAACCGAAAAAGAAAATAACCGCTTGAAATCATTTTTTGAAATATCAACTAAAAAGCAAGCTCGCAGACGCAGAAGAGAATACAATGACATTATTAATAATGACGACTTAAATTGGCAAGAAAAATACAAACAATATACTGAAAAAAATCAACAGTACAACCCAATTAAACAATCTAAAGATATGTCTTACGTAACAGATTTATCTGCGACAAAAAAAGCAGTTATTGAACCGCCAAAACCACAAAAGCAAGAAAGACCAAACCCTATAAATAACGCTTTTACATCTGATAGAAGAAATCTTAGAAATGAAAAATTAGCTCAAAATTTAAACTCAAAAATCGAAGTTATGCCAAAAAGCATTAAAAAAGAAGAAAAACTATCAGACTCCGTATCTGCAAAAGATTTCAAGGTGGTTGCCGACAGTATCAAAAGTATACCGCAAAATCATGAAGAAGAATTGAAAAATGATTTAAGAGCAAAAATTTCTCAAATGGAGCATGCATTCAATCAAACTCCAAAAATTGAACCTCCGGAAGAAATTTCAAACGATGTAAAATCAGAAGATGATGCCATTATGAAACATCTTTCTGACATTAAATTAAAATCATTTGCAAACTCAAAGACTCTAAAAGAAACCAGACGTTCTTTAGCAAATGAAGATAGAAAAATTAATAAAGAAAAACCTTATAAAGAAAGCCGTTTTGTTAAATTAAAAAATTCACCTTTGAGTGTTAACCGAAGAAAACCAACAGTTTCAAATATAGAAGCAACAAATTTAACAAAAACAGAAGACAATTTTGTAATCAATAATAATATTAACAGTGGGGAAAGAAATATGGACAACCAAAAATCAACTTACGGATCAGCATCATTAAATGAATACTTCTCTTTACTTGATTCAGAAGAAAGCAGAAGAGCAAGCTCTATCGCAAAATCTCCTATGAACAACTACTCAGGAGCTACAAACCCGATTTCAAGAGGTACAAACCCAATGGCTAAACAAAACCCTGAAAACAATCGCCCTGCAAAATATATGAACGGATTGATTGTAAAATCAGGTTATAATATTGATTCAGAAAAAGGTTTTTATTTAGTAAACCTTGAAGGTGTTTCGGCTTTAGTTGGAAGAATTAAAGACGATATCTTTATTCTAAAAAAATTCGACCATGTAATTGATAAACAACTTCAAGTAAGACAAGACTATGGTTCTGTTTATATCGTAAAAGCAGGCGGATACAAATGTTTAGTTGACGTTGCAAAAGATAAAATGGGAACATTGATTGAAATCTAAAAATGCTTAAAAAAATAATTATCTTAATCTGTTTAATCCTCGGAGTGAGCCTTTTGTGCTGTCAAAAATTTCATACCCCAAATAATAAAATAACGACAGTTCAATTTGCTTCGTGGGGGTCAGAATCTGAAATTGCAATACTCAAACCAATTTTGAAGGATTTTGAAAAAAAACACCCTGATATCAAAGTTGATTTTATGCATATTCCGCAAAATTATTTTCAAAAAATTCATCTGCTTTTTGCCTCAAATACAGCACCCGATGTGATTTTTATAAATAATCAGTATTTGCCGATTTATGCAAACGCCGGTGTTTTAGAAGATTTGACAGACATTTTTGACCTAGCTCCATTTTACCCACAATCCATTAAAGCCCTTAGTTGGGAAGGAAAAATTTACGCTATACCAAGAGATGTTTCAAATTTGGTAATCTTTTATAACAAAGATATTTTTAATAAGTACAAAATTCCATACCCAAATCCCAATTGGACAATGGAAGATTTTCTAAAAACATCTCAAAAATTAACCCACGAACCACATGTTTTTGGAATTTCATTTGAAGAAGAACCGCTGTTTTACTTGCCATATTTGACAAGTAATGGTGGCGATTTTGAGGATATTAATTCAAAAAACAGCCAAACAGCACTCAAATTTTATTCGGATTTGCGAAACAAATACCACGTAGCTCCAAGCAAAGATGAAATAGCTAGTGCCACAATGGCACAAATGTTTCTGCAAGGAAAAATTGCCATGCACCTTTCAGGGCGTTGGCTTGTGCCAAAATATAGAGAAGAAGCGAATTTTAATTGGGATGTAATCAATTTCCCAAAAGGTGAAAAAGGTTCAATTGTACCACTTGACGCTTCAGGTTGGGCTGTTGCAAAATCTTCAAAACATAAAAAAGAAGCCATTGAACTTGTAAAATTTTTAGCATCAAAAAGCAGTTCATCTAAATTTACTCAAAGTGGTTTAATTGTTCCTGCAAGAATTGAGGTTTCTAAATCACAAGCCTTTCTTGACAATCAAAAACCGCATAACGCCAAGGTATTTTTAGACGTAATTCAAACATCTCAACCGACAAATGTTACAATAAATTATCGTGAAATATTAGACAATATCAAAAATCAAAATGAATATTTGTTCAATAAGTAGGGAAATTATGGCAGATTACGAAGATAATAATACGAACACCCATAACCGAAATCTTCTTTTTGGCAAGTTCCGTCACCTTTATCCTGCGTTATTAAAACACCGTCTGCAGCACCCCAATTAGTTCTATAGCCTTTTGCAGGTCTTACGGTATAATTCTCAAAATCAAAAACCGCAGAAAAAATATCTTTTCCTATCGTATTTGGTTTGCTATATCCATTCACATCAACAAGCATAATATATGAATCAAAACACACTAATCCACCATTTAACAAAGAGAAGCAACTTGCCCCACCACCCCAATTTCCAATATCAGAAATATGTTCCTTGCCCTCATAATTTAAAATAGAAAAAGCTTTTGGAGCACAACCTTCTTCCACATATTTTTTTGAATGGCACACCGCACCAGTTTTAAGATATTTTGCAAATAAACTAGCTAAAACATACTCATACTCTTCTTGGGAATTAAAATCTTTTGGATAAAAAGGTAGTTCTTCCTCTTCTTGCATCATCTTCGTAGCTTGACTAAGCATTGAAAAAGTTTTTCGCCACTGTATAGCATTAGACCGTTGCTGATATTTTGCCATAAGAGTAGGAATTGTCATTGCCGCCACAACACCAATTATGCCAAGGGTGATTAATGTTTCGGCTAAAGTGAACGCCGATTTCTTTTCCCCTATTGCCTTATTAAGATCCTGAAATAAATTCAGGATGACATTTGTGTTATTTGTACTGCTATTATTCTTTTCCATACTATTCCTTTCTACGTTTTTATATTATTCAATATGATATTTTATAGAATTTATATTGTATTACTATAAATTTATACTATTTAGTAGTATAAGTCAATATATTTTATATAGTGTAATCGTATTTTATTTTTCTAAAGTTAAAGGCATAATTAAAAAGAGGATAATATGGATAATATTAAAGTCTTACTTGGAAGAAGAATACGAGAACTACGAAAATCTAAAAAAATGACGCAAGAACAGCTTGCCGAAGCTGTTGGAATAGGAACTCCTAATATAAGTTATTTTGAAACAGGCAAATTTTCTCCTGCAATCGAAACATTGCAAAAAATTGCAGAAACCCTTGATGTCGAGGTTTATGAACTATATATGTTCAACCCATTAAAATCTTTGAGCGAAATTCGTAAAGAACTTATGGAAAAAATTAATCAAGATGAAGAATTATCCAGACTTCTCTACAAATTTTATATTAGTATTAAATAATTATTTTAACTTTTTAGCCAAAGACAAACCTGCAGGAAGTGGCAAAACAACATTCTCATAATTTGGATTAGCATTGATATCATCCAAAAATGTTTGAACTTTTGCAGCATGCGAAATCACATTATCACATGCGATATATCCACCAACATTCAAATGCGGTTCAATTAAATGGAAAAATTTGATATATTGAGCCTTATTTGCGTCAACAAATGCAAAATCAACCCTAAAATCTTCAGGCAAATATTCTAAAATTGTTGCAGCATCACCTTTTTTTGTATCAATAATATCAGCAACTCCGCATTTTTCAAAGTTTTCTTTTGCAATATCAAGTCTTTTGTCATAAAACTCAATTGTTGTAAGCTTTCCGCCAGTTTTCTTCAAAGCTTTTCCTAACCAAATACCTGAATAACCGTTAGATGTACCAACTTCAATTACACTTTTAGCGTTTGAATCAACAATCAAATTGTATAAAAAATCAGCAGTCGGACGTGAAATATTCCAAAATTGTTTTTGAGTTTTTTCAAGTTCTTTCAAAATTTCTTGGGTTGTATTATCAAAAGTATCAATTATCATTTTATTGTTTTAACCTTATCTGTAATTACAATAGTTCTAACAGGAACGTCTAACGGACTTGTTTTAACTATCTCTTTTGTCTCGGTATCAATTACTGAATAAAGCCCTGAACGAGCATTCGTAACCATTATCATATTTGTTTTTGCAATTGGAGAAATATTTGTTGCAAATGCATTTGTGTTAAGGAATAATTTGTCAGTAATAACATCATCCTGAGTGTTCAAAACATCAACCAAATTATCTTGAGCCCCAAGGATATACAATTCTCCATTATGAACATACATATCAACAGGCTTTTCACAAACTTCTAGTTCTGCCATTAAACCTAATGTTTCGTAATCAACAATTGCTAATCTGTTTTGAGTTCGGCTAATAATATAAATTTTTCCATTTACATAAGCAATCTTTGAAATATTTGGAAAACTTCCGATATTTTTTAGCAAATAATTGTTATCAAGTTCAATTGCCCAAATATCGTTTTTGTTTCTATCAACATAGAAAATCTTTGTCCCGTCATCTGATAGTGTAAGTTTTTCGCACAAACCATTGATTTTTAGTTGTTTTTTCAAAGTCATTGTATCCAAACTCAAAATATAAATACTTGAATTTGAACCTGATGAAATATATGCAATTTTATTGTTGTTATCAATGATTATTTGCTCCGGAACAACTTCAAAATGAATTTCTTTAATAACTTTTTCATCCTTTAAAGAAATAATATTCATTGTTTTGGAATCAAAATAAGTAACAAGTAAAAACTCACCATTATAACACTTCATATCATTGATAATGCCGTCTTGTTCAAGAGTGTATTCAGGAGTTTTTGAATTTGAATCAATTACTTGAATATTTTTATTTCTTCCTGAAGCGATATAAAAAGTTTTGTTATTCAACTGTTGAACAGGTGTAACACTATTTTTCTTGGTCTTACTTTTAGGGTTGTTAATTCTTAAACCGGTATCTTGAGTTGTCAAAACATCAACATCACCAATAATACCTTTTAGTGTTTCGGGAATTACCAAACCTTTTGGAAGAAGAATATCTTGCGGCAAAAGCCCTGATTGAATTTCATCAGGCGGATTTAGCATATTTATTACAGTTTTCTTACCATTAGTATTGATAACTTTTAGTAATGAATAATTGTTGTTAAAAATAACCATATCAGGTTTTTGTTTCAAAGTTTCATGATATGGATAAGTTGTTTTTATGTTGATAGAGTCAACAGTTTGAACTTTTGCCGGAAAAATCGGCAAATACATTGTGTTATCAGGAAGAATAATCACCCCGTCAAAACGGAAGTTTGTATTTGGAAAAGTTTTATTAACAAAATCCTGAACATCAGTCGGAATTTGTTCAGCTAAAACAGCTCCCGCTGACATCAAACACAAAATCAAGGTTAACAACAATTTACGCATATTATTTAAAAACTCCCTTAACTTTTGACATAATTGATTTTTGAGGCTTTTTACCTGTTTGAATTTCGTATAATTTTTGGTAAAGAACCTTTTCTTCTTCATTCAATTTTGTAGGAACTTTGATTTTCAAAACAACAATATGATCTCCTCTTTGAGAAGGTCTTGAAATAATCGGAATTCCTGCACCTTTAATTTTTATAATACTTCCATGTTGAGAACCTGCCGGAATTTGAATTTCTTTATCGCCATCAAGTGTTTTAATAGAAACAACATCACCAACAACAGCTTGTGCAGGAGAAATTTCGAGTTCGGTAAACACATTAATTCCGTCACGTTTGTAATAATTTGACGGTTCAACATGAATTACAACAAACAAATCACCGTTTGGTCCGCCATTAATCCCGCAATCGCCTTCTTTAGAAACACGAATTTTTGACATATTGTCAACACCGGCAGGAATTTTTATCTCAACTTTTTTCTCTTTGTTGATTTGTCCGTGACCTTTACAAGTTTTGCAAGGCTTATCAATAACTTGACCTGTACCTTTGCAGTGAGGACAAGTTGTAATTTGAGCAAAATTACCTAACGGAGTTCTTGTTACAGTCTTAACCTGTCCTGTACCGTTACATTGAGGACAAGTTTTCTTTTGAGTTCCGGCTTCTGCTCCTGAACCATGACAGTCAGGACAAGTTTCCAAGTGGTCAAATTTAATTTCTTTATTTATGCCAAAAGCAGCTTCTTCAAACTTCAATTTGACATCATATCTCAAATCGTCACCACGTTGAGGTGCGTTTGGGTCAACTCCGCCACCGAAGCCAAAACCACCAAAGCCTCCGCCAAAGAAGCTTTCAAAAATGTCATTGATATCACCAAAACCACCGGAGAATGGCCCGTTTGTATCAAATCCTGCATTTTTTAAGCCATCTTCACCATATCTGTCATAAGTTGCTCTTTTGTTATCATCAGATAAGGTTTCATAAGCTTTTCCAAGCTCTTTAAATTTTTCTTCAGCATCCGGTGCTTTATTCACATCCGGATGAAGTTTTCTTGCTTTTTGTCTAAAAGCTGATTTTATTTCTTCTTTGGTCGCCTCTTTTGTAACGCCTAATATTTCGTAGTAATCTGCCATTTTCTTTTTATACTTCCTTCTTAATGTAAATCTATTCGGCAGTTGCAACGTTTACAAGTGTAGGTCTCAGAACTTTATCCCCTAATTTGTAACCTTTTTGAAGTTCATTAATTACTGTATGCTCAGGATGTTCACTTGTTGGTGTTTGCATAACTGCTTCGTGGAAATTAGGGTCAAATTGTTCTCCAACCGCTTTAATTTCTTCAAGTCCTAATTTTGACAAAGCTTCATGAACTTGTTTGTGAACAAGGTTAAAGCTTTCTTTAACTTTTTGACAATCTTCAACATTTTCCAATGCTTTTTGACCACGTTCAAAGTTATCAAGAACTTCAATTAATTTTTTTAGGGCTGATTCGGTTCCGTATTTAATCAAGTTTTCGCGTTCTTGTTCCTGACGTTTTCTAAAATTGTCAAAATCAGCAGCAAGACGAACATATTGTTGATTTAATTTGTCATAATCAGCTTTCAATTTTTCATATTCGTCATTTTTAACTTCTTCAACTTTTTCAGATGAATTTTTCGCTTCATCTTCTTGTTTTGCTTCTGTTTCAGAAGTTTCTACTTTTTCATCTTTAATCACGTCATCGTTTTTAAACGGATTTGAATTTTTATGTGTCATAATTTTTCCCTTCACAACATTATTATATACATTTATTATAAGGTATCAAAGTAAATTCACAAGGGAAATTTATTTTTTTTTAATATTTCAAATTTTGTTGTTTTTACCAATTTGGGAAATAATAAATAATTATTTTATCAGTCGGTTTGATTGTTGATTGTCCGCCTTTGATGAAATTTGTAAAAGAACCCAAAGGGAAAAGTGGAGTCAGGGCATATTTTAGAGGTAAAACCCAATACATTCTGTTTAGTCCTGCCTTTCGGTAAGTTCCTAAGATTTTGCTCGAATCAATTCCATCAATTTCAAAATCCGCCAAATAAATATTTGCAGGAATTCCATTCATCCCATTTGGAATAATATATTTGACTTTTGCTTTAACGATATCATCTTTCTTCAAGATTAAATTGTCGCCGTCATAAATATCATTTCGAACTTTTAGTTCTACTGTCTTATTTTCAAAAGTAGTGCCATCATTTGTAGAAATGGTTTCGCAAAATTCAAGCGGAATAGCAATCCGTTTGATATCAGTATAATCGTAATTCTTAGCAACATAAGGATTTTTGAAATCTTTCCCATCCAAAAATTCATCCACCAAAAAGTCAGATGACTCTGCAAAAACAGGATTCACAAAGCAAAATAATATAAAAATAATTGATAAAATATTTCTAATCATAATTAATCTCATAAGTTGAATTATTTTGTAATTTTGTTTCCAATTTTTGACGATTTTCGACAGAATTCAATAAGAAATTTTGATAATATTCATTATCAAGATAAGTATTATTAGTTAAAAAGTACGGATATTTAGTAAAAATTTGTTCATAAATTATCGCAAGTCTTTTTGAAGTTAAATTGTGATGAGATAAAAAATCATAGTTCTTTTGAGGACGAGTTTTAGTGATATAAGTAATCAGTCCAAGCGGATTGTATCCTGCATTGACCATTAAATCAACCGCTCTCTTATCATTAAAAATTTCATGCCTTTTAGGCATTATTCTAGCTTGAAAATTTCCAAAAACCGGAATAGAAGAATTGTCATAATTTTTGTAAGCATAAGAAATCTTCATTGCCAAAAATGCCGCTATTTCATCGTCATTATCTGCATGATTATAATCCATATCATAAATTACAACCTTATGATTTTTAACTCCCGAACCTTTAAACTTTTTAGGATTTTCGAAATCATAAGTAAACATAATCGGCTTATCAATTTTATTTCTATTTAAAATATTAAAACCAATGGAATCAATATGTTTTTGAATAGCCATATTATGTTCAATCATTATTTCATCAATTGCATAAGCTTTAATTCCAAATAACAATATTAAAAATACAGACAAAATCAACTTTTTCATACTATTTTTATCCTATACAAATAAATCGGTTACTTCAAATTTTCCAACATCAATAAGTCCTTTATCAGTAATTTTAATTTCAGGAATTACAGACAAAGATAAAAATGCCATACTCATGAACGGGTCATTTATTTTGCAACCGATATCAGATGCTGTTTGTTCAAGATTTTCTAACTTTTTCATAACTGTTTCAGCAGGTTCTACAGACATTAATCCTGCAATAGGTAATTTTAATTGAGCCAAAGTTTTACCATTTTCAACAATAATTTTACCACCTTGAGATTTCACAAGTTGATTTGCAGCATAATACATATCTTCGTCATTCGTTCCGATAACAATCATATTGTGGCTGTCATGGGCAATTGTAGAAGCAATTGCACCTTTTTTCAATCCAAATCCTTTTACAAAGCCTAGTCCAATATTTCCACTTGCTTTATGACGTTCAATTACTGCAATTTTTAGAATATCATTTTTGGTGTCAGATACGGCAAAGCCATTTTCACTACATACATTTTCTATAGATAATTTTGTAATCAATTGTTTTGGAATAACATTTATTACCTTAATTTTAGATTTATCCTTAGGAATTTTTATCTGAAAATCTTTTTTCTTTAAAGGTTTGATATTCACAGAACCTCTAAGTTCAGGAGGTTGAAATTCAGTCATATCAATAGTCATTTTACCATTTTGAGCAACAAGTTTTCCTTTTTTGAATACCATTGCCGGTTCAAAATGTTCTAAATCCTTAAAAACTGCAATATCAGCATTATACCCTGGAGCAATAGCACCGGTATTTGGAATTTTGAAATACTCAGCAGTATTCAAACTTGCCATCTGTATTGCTTTAATCGGGTCTACGCCCATTTCAACAGCTTTTGTAACAATATTTGAAATATGTTTTTTCAAATGTTTAGGATGTCTGTCATCTGTTACAAAAATACATTTTCTTGTATTATATTTTTTTAATACAGGAATAAGCGGTTCCAAATCTCTTGCCCCTGTAGCTTCTCTAATCATTATATACATACCAAGACGAATTTTTTCGATAGCTTCCTCAGGTGTTGTACATTCATGATCAGATGCTACACCCGATGCAACATAAGCATTTAAACCTTTACCTGAAAGCCCCGGAGCATGCCCGTCAACTCGTTTATGCTTATCGAGTCCAAGCTTAATTTTACTCAAAACTTCTTTGTCACAATTTATTACCCCAGGGAAATTCATCATCTCCGCAACCCCTAAAACCCAAGGAGCATCAATCAATAGGGCTAAATCATAACAATTTAAATCCACACCGGAAGTTTCAAGTCTGGTTGCAGGCACACATGAAGGAAGCATAATATAAACATCCAATGGCAAATCTTTTGTCGCTTCTCTAATAAAACTTATTCCTTGAAGTCCCATAACATTAGCTATTTCATGAGGGTCAGCAACTACTGTTGTGGTTCCGGAAGGTATTACAAGTTTTGCAAATTCGGAAGGCAATAACATTGCACTCTCCAAATGCACGTGCCCGTCAATAAAAGAAGGAGAAACATACATCCCTCCAAGGTCAATTTCCTCTTTGCCTTTATAACCCTTAGAAATTCCCGCAACTTTTCCGTCTGTAATTGCAATATCTGTTTCGTAAATTTCTTCCGACAAAACATTGACTAACTTTGTATTTTTAAGAACTAAATCAGCCTCAATCTCACCTGTATTAACCTTTATAATCTCTTCTAAACTTGCCATACAATATTCTTCTTTCCTATAAAATTTATCTTAGTTTATAGAAAATATTAATATCTTTAACTCAATATGTCAAATAATATTTTAGTGAAGCCAATTTGAAAAAATTTCTAAAGCTTTTTTCAGTTGTTCAAAATTGTTGCCATAGCCAATCCGCACATGCCTGTCAACTTCTAAAGTTTCCCCAGGAAGAAGCATTACACCTGTTTCATCTTGCAATGTTTTACACAAATCAACAGAATTTATATCTTTGTTATAACCTACAAATGCGGTTGTTCCACCGTATGGTTCAACAAGATGAACTTTAGGTTCAGATTTTGCCCAATCTGTTAAGATTTTTTTGCCTGTTAAAATTTTTTCCAAATTTCTTTTGATAATTTTGTCTTTATTTTCAACCGCCAAAGTCGCAAAATAATCATCCAAAATTCCAACACTAATCGTATTATATTCTCTTTGGTGATTAATTTCGCCTATCACATCAGTATTTGCACAAACCCAACCCAATCTCAAACCTGCAAGAGAAAAAACTTTTGACATACTACCTGTCGAAATTCCTTTTTCATAAATATCTGCAATTGAAAGAGAAAACGGATTGCCACTATGATTCAAACCTCGATAAACTTCATCACAAAGAATATAAGCGTTTGATTTTTTCGCAATTTCGGCAATTTTTTTTAACATATCATCAGGAATAACGGCTCCTGTAGGGTTGTTCGGATTATTCATGCAAATAATTTTTGTATCATTTTGCACAAGATTTTCCAACTCCTCTAAATCAGGCAACCAGTTATTTTCTTCTTTCAAAAAACAAAGTTTCACATCCGCACCAATTGATTTTGGAATAGAATAATGCTGCTGATATGTCGGAATAATAGATACAACTTTATCTCCTCGCTCAATTAAACTAAGCATAACCAGTTGATTTGCACCAATTGCCCCATGGGTAATTGTTATATTAGTTTCATCTTGAAAATCATACATAGAAGAAATCATCTTCTTCAATTTCAAACTTCCATGGATATCTCCATAATTGAGTTTTCGGTTAAAAATATTATCAAGATATTTTTCTCTATCTCCTGTTATATCTAACAACTCATTAATCGAAAGAGACTCTACACAAGTGTCTGCCAAATCATAAACGGCATCTTTTTCATATTTGTTAAACCACTCTTCAACTTTAAATGTATCTATTTTCATAATTTATACCTGATAATTTATTTTATGTTCGTCTAATAAAGAGTTCAAATAATCCCTATTTGTCAAATTTTCCCAATCTGTGAACTCCATATTTGAACTATGATTAATTTTTGAAGAGTCAAAGTTTTGATGTTTTCTTGACAATTCTTTTAAATATGTAGAAAAAACGTTATTTGCTCTTTGTGAAATATATGGGTCGCTTGTTTTGATTTTACCTTCTATTCGAGGAGCAAAAAATTCTGCACTTCTTTTCAAATCAACAAACAGTGGAGATTTTTCATTTATCACATTTTTTAAATTTTTCAAAATAAAATCTTTATCATCCGATACAATTTTAAATCCGTAACGAGCATAAAATTGAATAGCTTCTTTCAAAGAAAAGACTTTAAATCTATTTAAATTATTTTTATGAAACTCAATTAAAGCAGATAAATTTAAAATTTCCCCAAGTCCTTGTCCTGATGGCTCCGCATTAAGAGACTGACCTATCATTGTTTTATTTTTAGGATTGAAAGATAATTCATAGAATGAATAATCTTTAGTATGATTTTCGGCAACAATTGTTGAAACGGAATCCTTATCAAAAAATACATTGACCGGTCGTTTAAATTTGTCCACAGCAACAAATGGTTTAAAAAATTTTACACCATTCTTCTCATAAAATTCTACAGGTTGTCGTGTTAAAATTTGAAAACTCATAGTCTTATTAAAGCAGAACATAAAAAATTTTTCATTCGATTTTTAACAAAAATTTATATTATGCTACAATAAAATAAATACACCCCCAAAAAGGATAACACAATGAGCAAATTAAAATTAGGATTAAAACTTTTTACAAATCAACTTGATTTATATAAAGATAAAGCAATTGAACTTTGGGAACAAGGGAAATACTCTTATATTGAGGTTTTTGTTAACCCTGACCAAACAGATTTATTGCCAAGTTGGGAAAAATTCAAAAATAAATATTCAATACCGTTCACAATTCATGCACCACAGTATAGCGAAGGAGTAAATCTTTCTCAAAAAGAATTTGAAAGCGAAAATATGAGAATTTACTCTCAAGTTAAAGATTACGCAAAAGCACTCGATGTAATGTATATCGTTGCACATTGTGGTATGGATGGAGAATTAGAAGAAACAGTTCGCCAATTGAATAAAATAAATTTACCGATAAATGTTGAAAATATTCCATACTGTTCAAGACGTCACCCTGATATGTATTGTTGGGGTTCAAAAGTTGAAGAAATTGAACTTGTAAAAAACAATACCGATTGCGGTTTCTGTCTTGATGTAGGGCATGCATTTTGTTCTGCTGTCAAACTTGGAATTAACCAATACGAATACATGGAAAATTTCAACAGCCTAAACCCTGATTGTTATCACCTCAGTGACGGAAGAATAAATGAAAAACATGATGTACATTTACATATTCCACACGGGGATTATGATTGGCAAAAAGTCTTTGATGTAATAAATCCAACCAAAAACATGACACTAGAAACTATTGTAAAATCAAGCACTCTTGAAGATATAGATATTTTTGGACAAGAAACCGCTTATCTTAACAGTCTTGAGATTTCTGAATAGATACATCAATTTATTTTTAAACGACATTGAACTTAATGATTTTTCAATAATATCTTTTGTTATGCCAAGTTCAATGAGTTCATTTTGGGTATAATTCTGTTCACAAATCAGGTATTCAACTGTCTTGAAATTGTACCGACATTTTTCTTTTTTCAAAAATTGATGAATATCTTTCATTTTGTAGGACAAATTTTTATTATTCAAAATTGAATGAATAATATTTGCTGTTGAAGAGCCATTGTCCTTTTCAAACAAACGGATACTATCCCCAAGCAGAAAATCCAATGTTGGTTGATTAGTAATACCTAAAGATTTCATTGCTTCATACGGAATTTTTAAGACAGTATTTTTATATTCAAAAACATTCCATATTTCTTTGCACTTTTTATTCAGAAAATCCTTAGCCCTAGTAAATTCAGCTTCATTTCCATATTCTTTTTTGAGAAACCGAATTTTTTCAACAGAATTTTCATCAATTGCATTTGCAAGAAGTAATGCTATTTTTCGAACTTTTTTGTTTGAAATTTCATCATTCAAAATAAAATTATTGAAGCCAAAACTAATCCCTGACAGGTCATTTTCAACATCATTAATTTTAGAAAAATATTTTACACAATCAGACAATGTTTGTGGAGATTTATGTTTTTTGACCGCATAATCCAACACCGGCGACATGTTTTTTTCAATAATAGTCAACATCTCACCTGAAATATTGCAGTCTGATTTTTCAGTCAACAATTTCTTCATGCCTGAATTTTCCCCTATATATTATTAAAAAATTTTAAGGAGAAAAAATTGCTTAAAAACTACAATTTGTAACAAGAATGTTAAAATGCTGAGCAAACTCCAACAGCTTTTGCCGTTCGTGTTCCAAAGAATGCACTATCATAGTCGATAACAGAAGAGGAAGAATATTTTCCACTTTCTCTTTCAATAACAGTATTAGTTTGCATAATAAAATCATCCGTCAATGATTGAATATAAAACTCTATTCGGTCGTTTTCATAATAATTTATCTTGTCAACCGGAGCTTTCTGCAAATAAATCTTTTGGTTTTCATCATCTAGATTAAAAATCCTAAAATATTTATTCTTCGTAACAACGGAACCATCTTGATTAAAAATAGTTTCTTCAACATCACACTTGATTTTTTTCATCTGAGTGAAATCAGGTACAAATTTATCCGCCAAAGCAACCGTTGAAGTTAGGATTAAACTAAAAAGAATATATAATATTTTACGCTTCATAGTTCTAAATTCTAATAAATTACCATAAATGATTTCAACATTCTGCCTGCACCGTCACCTTTTGTTGAAACAACTTCCAAATTATGTTTGTAATTCAATGAGGTAGAACTTCCACCATCAAAAGCCATAGCCCTATCCAGTTTTAAGTCCTTACACAACTGCTGAACTTCATACATATCCATAGGATTATCATCCGTAATAATCAAAATATGACATTCATCCGTACCCTTTAGCCCAATAATTGTACGAGATGTTTTATGCAATACAGAAGCTGATTCTCTAACAACTTTACCTTCTGAATTCTTTACAATAAAGCCTTCTTCTTCAAGTCTTAATTCCGGCAAAATCAACGGTCCGCCCTGAGCGGAAGTAATCAACGAACACCCGAAAGGAACATCTGATTTGTGCCCAACAATGCTATATTCAAACTTATTTCCGCATTGCATTACACGAAATTCACTTCTGTTCAAAATCATATTCATGTTTTTTCTAAAAAACGGATTAGCAAGCAATGCCTGATTGAACATTGGATCAGCAGAAGTCATTTTATCTGTCACAACATAAGATATTGTTTTGCCGTTTTTAGGATCAAAAAATCCCGCATTAACGGTCAATGTCGCATTAGCTTTTATATGAGCCTCTCTATTTGTAATCAAATCCTCAGAAGCTATAAATTTAATTTTTTTCTTAATTTTTTCACCTTTTAAAATGATATGATAAACTCCGTTATCATTATCAATTGAAATCTCACCTGCTGCAAAAACAGGTGTAGCAATTAATGACATAATAATAAAGCTCGCAAATAGTTTTAAAATTTTCATATTATAAATCCTTTGATTTGTAGAATCCGCAAATAGCAAGCATAAATGCTACAGTTGGAAACGTTGCTGTAATATATGGTGATAAAATTTCTTTTTCTGCCAACAAGTCAAAAAATGGCAATGTAATGTAATAAATAAAGATACAACCGATTGCAATTGTAAAACCAACCAACCTTTGTTCTCTCGGTTTGCTAAAACCTAACAAACAACCCAAAATTGCCAACAATACGCAAACAAACGGGTGGAAATAACGTTGCAAATATTTATTCAAAGAATAATGATATTCTTCAGACAAGTTTTCTTTTTTCAACAAATCTACATATTTTTTCAAATTTGCGTTATCAATATCTCGTTCTTTCATTGTTGAAAAATTCATCAACATATACGCATTTGAGGCTGCTTCACCTTTTAATATTTCCAAATTATCAAGATGTTTTATATCAACATAAATTCCGTCATTTGAAATCTTATAATCAGAAATATCATTCAAAACCCATTTGTCATCATAAGCAGTACCGCTTTTTGCAGAATAAATATTAGACAACTGATGAACATCTTGATAAACAGCACTTGAAAAATCTAAAACAATAACATTATTAAGTTTTCTATCCATTGATTTTGATACAACAACAGCCATCAAAGGGTGTCCTGTATCATCTTTTTGGGTATAAATATATTGAGTAGACCTGATAGCTCCACGTATAGCCATTGTTTTGGCAGAAGCCATTGGCGTCCCTTTGTCACCTGTTAAAAAGCACAAAAAAGTGAATATCAAACTCAAAACTACAACAGGAGCGATAATTCTTGGGAAAGACATTCCAACAGCCCTGAAAATTGTAATTTCAGAATCCTTACTCAATTTATCAAATGTAAACAATGTTCCTAACAACAACCCTACAGGGAAGGCTTTATCCAAAATTTTCGGCAATTCATAGAACAACAACAAAATTGCAGTCTTAAATCCATAATCACCTGCCAAAGCACCTTTTATTGTGTTCAACAAAATTTCCGGAGCAATCCAAACAATAGTAAACAACAAAATTGCAACCATTGATGCCATAAAGACTTGCTTGAAAATATATCTATCATAAATTGTAATTTTAGGAAATTTGAATTGCATTATAAAGAGAAATCCTTTCCTAAATAAAATTCTTTAGCAACAGGGTCAACTGCAACCTCTTCACTCTTACCTTGAATTTTAATCTTACCGTCAAAAATTACATAAGCTCTATCCGTAATAGAAAGAGTCGCTTTCGGGTTGTGGTCAGTAATAAGAACGCCCAAACCCTTATCTTCAGACAGTTTTCTAATATTGTCCTTAATTTCGCCAATCGCAATCGGGTCAATACCTGTAAAAGGTTCATCCAACAAAATAAAATCAGGGCTTGCAGCCAAAGCTCTAGCCAATTCAACCCTTCTTCTTTCTCCACCTGACAAGGAAATAGCAGATGCACTACGAAGTCTTGCAACACCAAATTCACTAAGCAATTCTTCCAACTTTTTCTTTTTTTCGCATTCTGTTAACTTGTCATTCATCTGTAAAACAAGCTTGATATTATCTTCAACAGACAAACTTCTGAAACTTGAAGCTTCTTGCGGCAAATAACCAATTCCGGCTTTCGCTCTAATATGCATTGGCCAAGATGAAATTTCTTCTCCATCAAGAGTAATACTACCCTTGTTAGGCTTAACCAAACCTACAACCATATAGAAAGTAGTTGTTTTACCGGCACCGTTAGGCCCCAAAAGACAAACAACTTCACCTTTATTGATACTGAAAGAAACATCATTTACAACACTTCTATCGCCATATATTTTAATTAGATTTTTTGCCTCAATTCTCATTTTATCCCCTTTATTTAAGAATATTTTAAATAAAAAAAAGACATATTGCAAATTTAAGGTCTATTCATTTGATTTGTAGTTTTTGGTGGGGCTAGTAAACCCACCCATACTATAAGTAAAATATAGACAATAAAAATAGCCGTTCTAGGCGGCTTTATTCGGTAAAAGGTTAGTGTGTGTAGGAGAAAATAAAGAAAAAGAAAATGGTTTGTGTACATGTTATATATTCCCAAAATTGGGAGAAATGTGACATAAACCTGAAAAACTTTTACAAAAATTAATGTTTTTCTAAAAATAGAAATGTATAAAATTGTTTTTTATATAATATCTTTTGTAAAGAACTTATTTACTTCTTCCAAAACTAAATATTTAGTTTTGTAAATAATGATGTTAAAAATTAAAGTTTTATTTTAAAATTGACGAATAGAGAAATTAAGAAAGTTAAATATAAATCCCCAAATAGAAGGAGCGGTATGGTTGAAGATTTAGAAGTTATGTCATTTGATATCCCCAATGATATGTTAGACGAAATTCAACACAACATTGAACATATTATCCAAACTTTTGATATTCCTGAAGAAAATAAGATTGAAGTTATTAAACAAATTAATTTTATGTATTCAAGAACAAAATATTTATCTTTAACAGATGAATTAACAGGATTATCTAATAGAAGATTTTTCGAAGAGACTTTTGAAAAAGAATTTTTAAGAGCTCAAAGATATAATAACAAATTGACTCTTGTAATGTTCGATATTGATTATTTCAAAAAAGTTAATGATACTTATGGTCATCAGTGCGGAGATTATATCCTCAAAGAAGTTTCAAACGCTGCATTACAAACTTTCAGAAAAACAGATATGGTATTTCGATTTGGGGGAGAAGAATTTGTTGTAATTCTCACAGAAACAGACACTGAACAAGCTCTAATCCCTCTTGAAAGATTTAGAAAAACAATTGAAACATTGAATTTAGATTATCACGGTTTCCCTGTAAATATTACTGTAAGTATTGGAGCTTGTGAATTGACAAAAGATATCAAAACAAAAGAAAATCTTCTTGAAAAAGCTGACAATGCTTTATATAAAGCTAAAAACACAGGTAGAAACCAAACAGTTATAGGTTAGTATTCTCCGGTAATTTTAAGAATATTTTGAAATTTTAACCAACCCAAAACGACATGCTGAACGTTGTCAATTCTGATTACACTAGCGTTTGGAGTGACTCCTGCTTTTACCCAGTTTGCAGAATTCGGTAGACCACCGGCTTGAGTTCCTGTTTTAACTTGAACTTTACTCAAGAATATATTGCCGATTGAAATTGATTTGAAAATAATTTTTCTCAACGGTTCATTATCAGTGCAAAAATAGATTGATGCCAAACCTTCCATAATAGTTCCCAAGCTACAAGGACGAATATTGTCTTTGAATGCTCCATAGTAACTGTTATTTGAATTTGTTATTTGGCTACTCAATGTCGGAATTGCCATTTGTTCCGCATAAGCTCTCAATGTATTAGTTTCTTCTGCAGTTGCAAGATTGTTTTTAAAAAGAATTTCTATTGCCAAAACAGACCAATGATCAAATGGAATATTAAGTTCCATTTTCTTTCTTGTCTTAGCCAAATATAATAATGTTTTCTTCGCTGCATCAAGCCATTTTTGTTGAGGGTCAACTTCATACAAATACAAAAGACCTGCAGCTGCTTCTCCGGGGTAGAAAACTGCTTCTGCTTCTTTATTTATTATTTTTTTATCACAATCATAGAAAGCATAAATATTACCTTCTTCACTTTGCATACTTAACAGAAATTCGCCCAAACCCTGCAATTTTTCTAAATAACCTTCTTCTTTATATAGATTAGCAAGAGCACACAAAGCAACACCCGCAGCACCTGATTTAGCTATCGGATATTTAATTCCTTCTTCTTCCGGAATAGAAACAACTGCATACTTATTCGTATCAATTTTTTTAACATATCTATCTAAAAAATATTTTGAAGAAAGTAATCTTTGTTCGTTAAATCTATTTTCTAACCCGTATTTTTCATACATATACATTGAATACAGGGTTCCTGCATGACGTAAAGAATTGTAGATTTTATTGTCATAATTAATTTCAGGGTCAACATTTTTGCGGTAAACAAATCTTCCATCTTCCAAAATATTTCTTCCTATATACCCCATAGAAAGCCCTATCTCATTATAATATGGCAAATCTTTAGTATTTTCTCTTGTGTGCTTTCTTGCATCTTTATAAAGGATTGATACAAAAATAGCCACCAAGGTTATAAATATCGTTGGAATATATATAGTTGGAGATGTTAAATCAAACATAGAATAATTATAACAGAGTTAATAAAAATAATAATAAAACGTTTGTAGGATTTTTTTATAAAAAAATCGACCCACTAAATATAATGAGTCGATTTTTGTTTTTTATGATTTAAAACTATTTTTTAGCTTTAGCTCCTTGTTCTTTCTTTTTATTTTGAAGTTTGTCTGCTGCACCATTTGAAATATCATTTACTTGTTTGTGTAATTTTTTGTTGATAGTTTCAGGATTGTAGCTATCATCTACAAATTCGATTTTAGATTTTTTCTTAGCAGCTTCTGTTAATTTATCAAGAGCTTTGATTTGTTGTTCGTTAGACAAGTAATCTTTGATATCTGATTTAACTTTTTCGTAAGGCATAACACCTGCAGCACGTCTATCAGTAACAAAGATGATATGATAACCGAATTGAGTTTTAACAGCACCTGAAACTGAATTTGGTTTAGCTTTGAATGCAGCTTCTGCAAATTCAGGAACCATTTTATCTTTTGCAAAGAAACCTAAGTCTCCACCTTGTTTAGCAGATTGTGGATCTTCTGAGTATTTTTTAGCATAAGCAGGGAATTTAGAAACATCAGCTTGAAGTTCCTTAGATAATTTTTCAGCTTCTGCTTTCTTTTCAGCCATAACTGCTTCAACTTGTGCTTTCAAATCTTTTTCGCTAATTTCTTTTTTAGATTTTGCTTTGATTTCTTCTTGAATTTGGTAAGGGTTAGCAGCAATCAAAATGTGAGAAGCTCTAACTTGTTCACCGTGTTTGAATTTGTCTATATTTTTGTTATAGAATTTCTTACAATCTGCATCTGTAATATTGATTTTTCCTACAGAATTAGCCAATTTTTGCATTTTAACTTGGTTTTTAACATCGGCTTTAAATTCACCAACAGAAACATTATTTTGTTTCAAAACTTGCATCAATTGGTCACGGCCGCCCATTTTGTCCATAATTTCTTTGATAGATTTA
Source organism: uncultured Candidatus Melainabacteria bacterium (assembly GCA_934718135.1). Taxonomy (GTDB): domain Bacteria; phylum Cyanobacteriota; class Vampirovibrionia; order Gastranaerophilales; family Gastranaerophilaceae; genus Zag111. Next base: position 44,627 of record CAKUZW010000003.1, read on the forward strand.
TCGACATCTTTGCTTGTAACTTTAATGTTTCTTGCTTTTGCTTCTTGGTTAAGAATTTCTTGAATAATCAATTGATTTACGACTCTTTGTTCAGTCATAAGGTAGAAGAAACCCTCTTTATTACCATTCATATCCCCAAATTTCGCAAATGGAGATTGAGTAATTGATTTATCCATTAATTTGTTAAAATCGCCTTGAGTAATTACTCCGTCATTAATTTTGATAATAGCTTTTTGGTCTTTAATTCCACAACCTGTAAATAATAATGCTGACAATAGCAATGTTGCGATTACTTTTGAACCTTTCATGAAAAACTCTCTCCTTTTTCTCTAGTATTCATAACTTACTTTGTGTATATAATAAAACAAATCTGTTAAAATGTTAAATACTTCATTAAAATTTACATACGAAGTATTCAAAATAAGTATTGACGAGCCTTCCTGACATGATGTAGGAGCTATGGTAAATTTTATTTTTTTAGAAATATTTAATGGCAAAACTTTTTGAACCAAATTCCATTCGGCTTTTGAATATGGAGTATAAATTCTAATAGTATCACCAGCTTCCCGAATTGCAGAAATTTTAATTTCTGTAGCAGAAAGTCTCAGTCTAATAAGTTTGATAAGATTTTCAACACATTCCGGAGGTTTGGCAAATCGGTCTTGCCATTCTTCTACAATATAATCGAGTTCAGTTGAACTTTTTACATCCGCAAGCCGTTTATATTCAATCATTTTTTGTTCAGAAGATCCTACCCACTCATCAGGAATATAAGCAGTAACATTTATATCAACAATTGTCGGATTAGTTCTATCAACTTTTTCGCCCTGCAATTCTTGAACAGTTTCTTCTAACAATTCACAATACGTATCAAAACCAACATTTATCATGTGTCCATGTTGTTTTGTTCCTAAAATATTTCCAACACCACGAATTTCTACATCTCGAAGTGCAATTTGATAACCACTGCCAAGTGTTGTGAATTCTTTTATTGCTTTCAAGCGGTGGACAGCTTCTTTTGTAATTTCTTTACTCTTTTTATAGAAACAATAACAATAAGCCTGACGTTGAGAACGACCCACACGTCCTCTCAATTGGTACAATTGAGCCAAACCAAATCTATCTGCATCGTGAATAATCATTGTGTTTGCATTTGGGATATCAATTCCGTTTTCAATAATCGTTGTAGCAAGCAAAATATCATATTCTTGATTAGCAAAATCAACAATAACTTCTTCCAACTCTTTTTCATCCATCTGTCCATGACCGACAGCAATTCTGGCATTTGGAACTATTTTTTGAAGTTGGTTTTTAAATTCCTGAATTGTTTCAACTCTATTATAAAGATAGAAAACTTGTCCTTCTCTATCTAATTCATGGTTAATAGCATTTTTAACCATATTTTCATTCCACTCACCAACATAAGTTTTGATAGGCAGACGATTTTTCGGCGGAGTGTTAATTATAGACATATCTTTTATGCCGGATAATGACATATAAAGAGTTCTAGGAATAGGAGTAGCTGACATTGAAAGAATATCAATATTTTCCCTCAATTGTTTTAATTTTTCCTTATGTCGAACCCCAAATCTGTGTTCTTCATCAATCACAAGAAGTCCTAAGTCTTTAAACACAATGCCTTCTTGCAAAAGCCTGTGAGTACCGACAACAACATCACATTTGCCAGTTGCAAGATTTTTTATTGTTTCTTTCTGCTCTTTATGAGTTCTAAAACGTGACAAAAGTTCAACTCCAACCCCAAAAGGTTTAAATCTTTCTGAAATTGTTTGATAATGTTGAAGAGCTAGAATTGTTGTCGGAACCACAACTGCAACTTGTTTACCTGAAGTTACGGCTTTAAAAATAGCCCTCATCGCAACTTCTGTTTTTCCAAATCCAACATCGCCACAAATCAATCTATCCATTGGTTGTGGAGATTCCATATCTTTTTTAACCTGTTCAATTGCTTTCAATTGGTCAGGGGTTTCAACATATTCAAACGCCTCTTCCATTTCAACTTGCCAAGTTGTATCCGGAGAAAACTGAATACCTTCTTGCATTTTTCGTCTTGCATAAAGCCTCAAAAGGTCATAAGCAACAACTTCTACAGCTTTTTTAACTTTTGCTTTCGTGTTTTCCCAATCACGACCACCCATTTTAGACAGTTTTGGTTTAACAGAACCCGAACCACGATACCTGCAAAGAAGATTTATTTGTTCTGCCGGAATATGTAATCTATCTTTGTTTGCATATTCAATAGTCAAATAATCTTTTAATTGACCGTCAATTTCTTGTTTAGACAGTCCCTTATAAATTCCAAGCCCATGGATTGAATGAACAACATACTCTCCAACTTTGATATCATTGATGTTTTCAATATATTCAGGTTTTTCTTTGTAATAAGATTTTTTAGTTGAAGTAATTTCTTTTGAGCGTTTATTGAAAAGTTCTCTATCAGTAAAAACTATTGTTTTAAAATCTTCTAAAATACATCCGCCACAAACTATACTTTCGCAGTATTCCAAACCAAAAATTTCTCGTTCTGAGAAGATTTCTTTAACCCTCTCAGGATAATCTGTTGCAATGATAATTTTATAGTCTTTATGTTCATTTATAAAACCTGTAATTAAATCAAAATTAGCTTCAAAATTTCGCAACGGTTGAGCATTGAATTCAATCAAATCACCCATATTTCCGTCAATAAAATTATTGAAACCAATTTTGATAAAATAAGAAGTTTGTCTCAAAAATTCTTCATAAGTAAAATGATTTTTGCCCTCAATTGATTTAATCAAACCAAGTTTTAAATTTTCGGCAAATTGCTTTTCAAAATTGTCATCTAAAAATTCGTATTTAGAATAAATCTCTGTTGTTTCATCAAAAACAATAGTGTAATCTTTAAAATAATCTAAAATACTAACTAAATTTTTATTGAAATAATTTTGATAAACTTCAATACCTTCAAAATAATTTTCTTCCGGAATTTCATCCTCATCAAAATCATCTTCTTTTTGTTGAAGAGATTTAACCGTTTCCTCTTGGGCGGAAGTTATAAATTTGTAAACCGGTAAAATTTTTACTTCTTTAACTTTTTCAACAGATTTTTGAGTTTCGTTATCAAAATATCTTATATCAACGACTTCATCACCCCAAAGCTCAATCCTCACAGGTTTTGAATCTAGAGAAAAAATATCTGCAATATCTCCTCTTATACTAAATTCAGAGATATCATTGACCATTGTGGCTTTTTTATAGCCAAGTTCAACCAATTTTTTAGCAAGTTTTTTTAAATCAATAGTATCACCGATTTTTATTTTCAAATTATTTTTCTTGAAAAAATCAGCATTTGGAAATTTTTCTAAAAATGCTTTAACAGGACAAATTACAACGTTCGGTTTTTCATTAAGAATTCGAATTTGTTCAGCATAATCATACAAATTCGGAGTAACCGTTTCATACATCGAAATATTTTGAAACGGCATTACACAAGACTCAATTCCAAAAGCCGTATTCAAGTCGCTTTGATACTTCAATGCGTTTTGCTCACTTGAAGTTACAAAAAGAACCTTCTTTTTTGAATAAAATCTAATCTTTGATAAAAGAAAAATTCTCAAAAGAGAAGTTAATCCGGTGACAGCAAAAGACTTGTTATCCTTTACTCTAAGGCGAAATTCTTCATAACTTTCAGTAATATTATCCGTGTTTATATTTAGCATACACAATATTATAATCGAAAAAATATTAAAGATTACATTGAAAATTGCATATCATACAATTTTTTATACTCACCGTTTGTAATTGAAAGCAGCTCGTCATGAGTCCCTATTTCTGCCAAATATCCATTGTTAATTACTGCAATTTTATCAGCATTTTGAATTGTTGAAAGTCTATGAGCAATTACAAATACCGTTCTATCTTTCATCAAATTATCAATTGCTTGTTGAACAATGTGTTCTGCTTGATTGTCAAGAGCTGATGTTGCTTCATCAAGTATCAAAATCGGTGCATTTTTCAAAAATGCTCTAGCTATACCAATTCTTTGTTTTTGTCCACCTGATAATAGAACTCCTCTTTCTCCTATTTGAGTGTCCAATCCTTTATCTAATGTTGCTATAAAATCTTCAAGATAAGAGTTCTTTATAGCTTGTTGAATTTCTTCTTCTGTTGCATTTTGGTTTCCAATCATTATATTTTCTTTGATTGTCCCTTCAAACAAGAAATTATCCTGAAAAACTACAGCGATATTTGCTCTCAAGTCGTTTATTTTAATCTTTTTGATAGAAATTCCGTCAATTTTTATATCACCTTCCTTAACCTGATAAAATCTAGGTAAAAGATTGACTATAGTAGTTTTTCCGCCACCTGAATTTCCAACAAGGGCAATAGTTTCACCTTTTTTAACATCAAAAGATATTCCTTTAAGAACCATTTTATCTTTTGTATAGAAAAATTTAACATCTTCAAAAGAAATTTTGTCAGAAAATGCAGGAAAATTAACTGCATCTTTTTTGTCCTGAACCCCCGGTTTTTTATCAAGTTTTGATACAACTCTCTCCATTGCACAAAGACAAGTAGTCATTCCTTTTGCGTTATTCCCCAAACCTTTGATTGGAGTGTACAACATAATTAATGCAGTGATGAATGAAACAAACTGACCTGCACTCAAAGTTCCTTTAACAATAAAATAGCTTCCCAAACCAATAACAGCACCAATTCCGACAGATACAATAATATGCATCAATGGAGATAACCAACCAACGTGTTGGGTAATTTTCATTCTCAAATGAAATACTGCATTGATAATTTTTAAGAATTGTTTTTTCTTTAAGTCATATAAATTATACGCTGCGATAATTTTATTTCCTGCAAAAGCTTCATTATAAGTAGTCAAAACCTTAGCATTTTCGCCTTCGGATTGATTATAAACATCTTTAATTGCAGATTTCATTTTCATCAAAGGAATCATTGCACAAGTCAAAACAGCAACCGCAATAATAGCTAATTGCCAAGAATTGAAAAACAAAACTCCAATCAACGAAATTGAAGAAAACAATCTTGAAATACAAGTTTTCATATTGGTCAAAAGACCGCTACAAGACTTGTCGGCATCATTGTTGTAAGCTTTTAGGATTTTACCGGAAGTTTGTCTATCAAAAAAGAACGAAGATTGGTGCATCAATTTTGTATATAAATCAATTTTCAAATCATTTGTAACTTTACCCCCAACCCAATCATTCATATAAGTTGCAAGGTAGTTCAACGACCCTTGAACAGTGGTAAAAACAACAATCAAAAATGGAATATACCAAGGAGATTGCATCTGTTTGTCGAGCATAACAATATCCATATAAGGTTTTAGAGCCAACGCAATAACTGCATCCAACGCACCGATTGGAATAGCCAACCCTAAAGCCAAAAATGTTCGAAATAAGTAAGGTTTAAAATACGGCAAAATCCTTGATAAACTGTGATAATTCTCGTTATCACCATATTTTTCATCTAATTTAGTTTTTATTTTATGAATAAAATTTGTCATTTATATTTATTCTCCATTGTTAAATTGCTAAAGGTTGGAAACCGGTGTATAGAGGCATTAAGAGTATGCCCCTCCCCCCGAAATTTTTTCTACGTGTGGTTTTTCAGGATTAAATAATTTTTGTTTTAAATATTCTGCACAAGGCTCTTCCACAAAGTGATATGTGAAAACAGTAAAAATTAAAATTGTAATTAACATTATAATAATCGGCATTATCGGATAAGAATTTACAAAATCCGGACAATTTTTCCACAATGCCAACCCGAATATTTTTATAATGACATTATGCACAACATACATTGAATATTGATACTTCCCTAAAAATACCCAAATATCTTTATCAAAAAATTCAGAAATATAACCTTTTTTAAGAATGAATAAAATAAATAAAAAAGCAAACGTAAAAACAAACAAAATATTATTATACTTCGCATGCGGAATACATAACCACCAAAAAACAGAACCTAGCAAAAATAATTCAACACAAGCTATAATCGTTTTCTTTATTTTGGTTAATTCAATATTTTTAATTCTTTCGAATTTATCCTTATAAATATTTCCAATCAAGCAACCAAGTCCAACACCGCCTAATCCTCTTAAAAATCCGACATTAAAAAGATGATAATAATTAACTAATGGATGCCCAAATGAACCGTGTTTTAAACATTCTAAAATACCAAAACCTAAAACCGTTAAAATTAAAATTTCAATATTCAAATATTTTTTATGAGAAAATTTCAAAACACAAAAATACAAAAATAAACAAGCAAATAAAACTGACGTAAACCAAAGAACAGTGTTAGAAGCAGTAGCCCAACAATATCCAAATTGATTTAATAATAATACGGTTAAAATATTAGGAATTAATTTAAAATGTAAAACACCAAAATGGCAACCTACAAGACACATTAGCATACTAAAAGCGATTGTAGGTGATAAACGAATATATTTCTTTTTTATAAAATCACCAATACTAATATTTTTAAAAGTTAAAACAAGTAGAAATCCTGCAATAATAAAAAATCCTTCAACAGCATTATTACTAAAATGAAATGCAGACTCTATAAATTTAAACAAAGAAATATTAGGAAAAATATTACACAAACACCACTTTCTATCTATAAACATGTGTAACATCACTATTGAACAAATCAGAAAAGTTCTTAAAAATTCTATATTCTTAATTTTTTGCATTTTATTTTTTCAAACTTTCAATTAGTCTTATGTACATTTCTTTTAGAGAAACATCAGCCTTCCAACCCAAAGCTTCAAGTTTAGATGTATCCAAATTCATCGAAAAACTTGGTGGATATATTCCTGTATTATTATCTTTTATTTCTACTTTTATTTGATTTTTAGAAATGTCTTTTGCAACCATATCCGCTATTTCTTTTACGGATGCAAATGCTGAAGAATTTGCAACTGTATATGCTTCTCCCTGTTTTCCTTCAAATAAAATTGTAAAAATACCACAAATTACATCAGTTATATAAATAGGACAAAATTTTGATTTTCCGTCTGTTAATAATACAATATTTTCTTTTTCAATAGCAGCTCTTGCAAACTGTACAGCCATACGATTATCATCATATTTAAACCCTGCTCCGACTGTTTGAGCAAGTCGAGCTATTTTCACAGGCAAAATGTATTGATGAGCATAGGCATTACACAAACATTCCGCCATTCTTTTACTTTCAGGATAACTACTGCGAAGGTTCAAAATATCTATATATCCATAATCACTTTCAGTTAATTTTTTATCGTCTTTTATTTTTCCAAACACTTCCATACTTGATAAAAAGACAAAACCTTTAACTTCTTTTTCTATTGCAAACTCTAGTAAATTCTTTGTCCCTTCTATCGTTGTTAAAATAGTATTTACAGGAAATTCAACAAACTTTTTAGATTGAGTAACCCCCGCACCATGGATAATATAATTTATAGAACCGTTGTATCTTACTTTATTTATAACATCAGTAACTAAAAATTCTAAATTCTCTCTATCCGAAACTTGTGCAAATTTTTCTTTTAAGCGTTCTAAATTTCGTCCCATTGCAACAACTTTTACAGACAAATTTTTTACTCTATTTAAATATAAAAGAAGTAAAACTATTTGACTTCCAATAAGCCCTGTTGCTCCAGTTACCAAAACTGTAGAATTTTTCAATTTAGAAAAATCCATTTTATTAGCAATTGTTTCTAAGTCAGATTGTAGAATTTTATTTGTAGATTCAATATTACTCATTAAATTTGACCTCCAAAGGCTTCTAAATCCTCTTTATATCTGATTAAAGCACGCAAAATATACAAATCTTCGATTGTTGTAATTTTTATATTTCCTCTATTTCCATTTACCATAAAAGTTTCTTTATTCAAAGTTTTGAATAATGTACACGTATCAACAATATCTGTATAATTCGGATTTGTTTTGCGTGTAATTTCATGTGCTTCTACAACCTCTCCCAAATGGAAACTTTGAGGAGCTTGAGCGGCATAAGTATGTTTTCTATATGGAACGTGTTGAGGGTTTACGCCATTATCAGAAATCAAAATAGTTTCAAAACAAGATGTACAAGTAATTGCATTACCATTCTTCTTTGCACACTCAATATTTTTTGTTATAACTTCTTCTGTTATATTTGGTCTAACGCCATCATGAATTAAGACAATCGAATTTTCAGGATTTTCGCTTTGTGCAAGTTTCAATGCGTTATAAATAGAATCTTGCCCTGTCGCTCCACCTTTTACTATTCCTACTGTTTTAGTTATATAATAATGTTTTACCAAATCTTGCATATATTCATAATAATCAGGGTGAATTGAGATATAAATTTTGTCTATATCTTTATGCTTTTCAAAAAGTTCAAGTGTATGAATAATAATCGGTTTATCATTAATTTTCAAAAATTGTTTAGGTACCGAATTTTCGCCATTATTCAATCTTTGTCCCGTTCCACCGGCAAATATTATTGCAATATTCATAACTACACTTCTTCCTTCATTATTTTTTCAATCAAATCAACGACTCTTTCTGAAGCATGACCGTCTTCTATGCATCCTTTATCAGCTAAAAAGTTATCAATATCTTTTTGATATTTTTCATTATCAAAATTCAAAATATTATCTGCCAATTGTTCATTATTGACTGCAACAGGAAATGGTGTTGACTCTAAAGGATAATAAAAACCTCTTTCAGTATTATATTTATTTATATCTGTTGCATAAATAAATCCAGGTTTTCTACTTAAAATAAAATCATATATACAACTGGAATAATCGGTAGCAGCAGCATCACAAGAAACCAACAATTCTTGAATATCTGGATAAAAAGTTCCGTCATAAACCTTAGAATTTATAGAATCTATTAAAACTTTATCAAATTTCTTTGCTCTTGGATGTAAACGAGATATACAAACCCAATTACCACCAAATTTTTGTTCTAAAGATAATAATATTTTATTATAATCAATATTATACCAGCTTATATCACCATCATCTCTAAAAGATGGCACGTATAAAAAAATTTTTTTATCTTTTGGGATATCAAAATACTCTAAAATATTACTTCTTATTCTTTCTCTATTTTCAAAAAATACATCATTCCGAGGATGCCCAAATTGTTTTATCTCATTATTAAACCATAAAGCTTTGGCAACAACTTTATTATCAAAATCACTATTAGAAATAAAATAATCCATTATTGATGACTCATATTTGGCTCTTTTTACCCAATCTTCATTCCATTCTTGGTTAAAAATTTCAACATCAGCGTCTAATTTTTTTATACCTAAAGAACCATGCCATGTTTGAATATAATATTGACCATTTTTTTTAGTTAGACCTTTTTTTAAAAAGAAATTTTTTCTTTGATTATCTATCCATAATTTTGCACTTGCCAATTCTTTTAAGGCCTGTTTTGTTTTTATTCCTACCAAACGAACTTGTGGAGGAAAATTATTATTTTTTAATTCTTTTGATACATTTTTTACTAGCCAAACCAAATCATATGGAAGTTTCCTTTTAATAATTTCCTCAACAATATACTTTGGATTACAACCATAACTATTACCATTAAAATTGTCTAAAACTATTTTATTTTTCTGTATAGGAATATTTTCGCAAATTTCTCTATAGTATTTTGATTGATCAAATCTAATTGGAATACCTAAAATAGTTATTAATTTATCAGTGCCACTATTAGTTATAGAAAATATTCGTTCTAATGGTCGTAACTTAGCCAATTATTTTTCTCCTCTTAATTTTTTTAATTCTAAAAGTTCATCCCCAGTGAAAGCTTTTTCATCTGTATGATGAGGGCAAATACTCTTTGGAAAATCCATATATTTGCCGTAAATATTTGTCAAAACATATTCAACATTATTCGGACAATTGAATTCTTGACCTTCAAATTTAATCTTTTTCAATGGAAAAATATGATTATAATCATATATCCAATTGTTCCACCTGTGAGGAAAGTCTATACTCCAGTGAATTGATGGTTTTACCCTCTCATCTACTTCTATTTTTTCGTTTATAACATTATGTGTTATTTTTTTTAAAAATTCTAAAAGCTTATTTGTATCCGAAATTCTAAAAGGATTTAAACTCAAAAGTTTACGGATAAATTTAATTTTTCGATTTAATCTCTTTTTATCATTACCTTCAACTTCTGTATAATAAAAATCTAACGGAAAAATATCCACAAAAGCTTGTTTTATCTTTTTGTGACGAATTTTCAAAATACAAGTTGCAGATGCATTTTTATCTCTCCAATATTCGCAATACAAATCAGGATTAGAAGTATTTTGATTAAAGATTTCAAGGAATTTGTCATAATCTTCTCTAATCATATCAGTATCAATATCATCATCCCAAGGAATAAAACCGCCATGACGCTTTGCACCAAGCAAACTTCCGCCACTAATCATATACCTTATATTATGTTCGGTACAAATCCTGTCCATTTCCTTTAAGATTGCAAATAAAGACAATTGATACTCTCTCAAAAAACCTTCAGCTTGCGGAATTTTTGTAATATCAGAATATTTTCTATAATCAATATTTATACTATTTTTGATATCTTTTTTTAGAATTCTTAATTTAATACCGAAAATTCTCACCAACTTGTGACTATAGTCCGCATCTGTTATAGAAAATATATTTAAAAATATATCTTTTAAAAAACCGAAATTTACTAATTTATTAGTTTTTTTAGTTTTCTCTTCCATAATCCCTATTTACGTATTATTATCCGAAAATACTAGCCATTAGGCTAATATTTACAAATATAAATTACTCCAAATCACACTTAAAATCAAGACTTATTCTTTTCTAACAGTTGTAATATAAATTAATATTTGAATAATGCAGGGTAGAAAAATCTACCTCAATAGTTTATACTATAAGTGTAGTAATAATTATATGTGGATGTTTTCGGGTTTTCGGAAATATAACCCGTCTATTCGAAGTATTGTATTTAAATATTAGTAAAGGTAGAATTGTTTAGTAATGTAAAAATTTGCATTATTTTAGTCAAATTTTCACCATTACAAGACTTATAAAAGGAAATTCAGGTAGATAGTATTTTGGAAAACGTAGAAAATAAAAAAGAAAATAAATCTAAAGGTTCGGAAAAGAAAACTTTAACTTCTAACCCTATTGAAAAATCAATAGAAAATGAAACTATAAAAATGATTTCTGTTCCGAAAAATCCGTTTACGCCTGCAAATCCTAATGAAAAAGAATTAAAAAAAATAAAAAAAACTCGCAAAGCTATTGCAAATGCGATAAAACCTATATCAATTGCGGAAGAATCAAGTTTGAGCAGTATTGTTGAAACAATCAACAATTTCAATACAAACAGAACTAAAGCAAGAGTTTATTCAAACAAAAAAGTAACTCCAGTTTTTGAAAATGATTTCAATTACTTTGATATTATGAAAAGTTTTGCAGACGCTTTTCAACAAAGCTCTATTTCGGAATTATTTTCAAATTTAAACATCATATTTTTAAACAAATTAAAATGGAATTTTGTTGGTTTTGGATTATTCCACGAAAAATCAAAATGCTTAAACCTAAAAATTCACAGCAAAAATGGAAATTGTTATGCTTCTAAAATCTTTCTATCTGATGAAAACAATCCTATAATCCAATGTTTCAACAACAAAACAATAATTGACAAAGATAATATAAATTATTTAAATATTCCATATTTGACCAAAACAGGTTCAGTTTTATTCCCAATGATATCTGTTAATAAATGTATTGGTATAATGCTTGTCGGTCAAAATATTTCAAATATAAATACAAATATGGTTTCATTCCTATCAAATTATATGGGAATGTTTATTCACAATGCAAAACTTATGGAAGAAACAAACAAAGTAGCAAACACAGATACTTTGACAGGTTTATACAACCATAGAGGCTTCCAAGAAATTTTAGCAAAAGAATTGGATAAGGCAAAGGCAAATAAAACTCATCTTTCTGTTGTTATGTTTGATGTTAATAATATTTCAAAAATTAACAGAGAATTGGGACATGCTAAAGGTGATGAAGTAATTAAAATTATTGCGGAAAAAGTTAAACAAAATATGAGAAACACCGACTCCGCAGGCAGATACGGTGGAGATGAAATTGCAATAATCATGCCTGAAACTGACACAAGAGATGCTAAATATTTAGCAGAATATATTACATATTGTTTATCTTGTTGCTTTGTAGATGATGTAGGACCTGTTAAGGTTTCTGTCGGAATTTCAACATTCCCTGATTGTACTCAAGATCAGGAAAAATTATTAATTTTAGCAGAACAAGCAATGTTCATCTCTCAAGCAAGAGGTTACAAAGAAGGAATGTCAGCAATTGTATCATCTTCTGATTTCAATTTCTGGGATGATATGGCGTTGGATTCTTTTGCAGAAGTATTAGCAAAACGTCACTCTCAAATTGGTATAAATTTTGAAGAAGAACTTGTTCACAAATTTAACCAAGAAGAAATTATTAACCATAACCACTTAATGGAAATGGCAACATCTCTAGCCGGAGCTATTGATGCAAAAGACCCTTACACAAAAGGTCACTCAACATCTGTTTCAAGATACTCCGAAGCTTTAGCAAGAGCAATAAATCTTCCTGAAAATGAAGTTGAAAGAATTAAAATCGGAGCACTTCTTCATGATGTAGGTAAAATCGGAATTCCTGAAAGTGTATTGAAAAAACCTGGAAAATTGACTCCTGAAGAATGGGAAATCATGAAACAACACCCGACAATCGGTGCTGAAAAAGTTCTTGCTCCAAATGAAGCATTAAGAGATTTAATTCCTATTGTAAAATACCACCACGAAAGAATTGACGGGGCAGGTTATCCTGAAGGTTTAAAAGGTAACGAAATACCATTAGCTGCAAGAATTGTTTCTGTTGCAGATACTTATCACGCATTGGTTAGTGACAGACCATACAGAAAGGGTATGCCTATTGAAAAAGCTTGTCAAATTCTTAAAGAAGGTGCTGGTACTCAATGGGATCCTGATTTGGTTAGACAATTTATTTCTATCGCACCGTCATTAACAACAAGCGTTTAGATTTTATTTCTATTTTTGTTCAAACCAACCAAGCATTGGTCTGATTTCGCCACACTCTAAATTATATTTTTCGGCAAGTTGACTATTTAAAACTCTATCTATACGCAAATTCACCATTGGAACATCTTTGATATTCAATGTATGATTTTTGTCATCATAAAATTCGGAGTAATTCAAACCTTTATGTACACATGCCGGTAGTTTTACATAACCTTTTTTATCGTCATAATAACAAATTCCAAAAGTTCGACAGATTATCCCACGATAATCATATACGCTACACTCTCCATTAATCAAAAACGGACAAACATGTTCAAATCTTTCTCCTTTGAATTCTTTTTTATCCATTTTTAAATTTCTAATATTTTGTTGAACAAGAATTTTTGTATTTTCAGGTAAATTTATATAACCTTGGGTAAGATAAGCAAATTCTATTTGCGAAAAAGGATAATCTCCTCTTTCGCAACATAAAGAACAACCTTTTTTACATTTTATATATCTTTTTTGATTTTCAAAAAGACAAGCCAAAATTTCGTCAAATTCTTTCAAAAAATCCTTATATCTGTTTAACATTATTTACCCTTTATCATTGTGTAGCGTCTACCAACTTTTACTACATCATAATCAAGTTTTCCTTCAATTTCATTAATTTCTTTATTTTTTATGATTAAAACATAATCTTTTTTGTTTAAATCTTCTTTTACACTATCAACACTCAAACCTGTCGTAGCATTATAATCAACTTGTTCATCATTATAGTAAAGAAGTGAATATTTTCTATCCATATTGAATGAAGATATCTTATAACCGTAATCTTTTGCATACTTAGCAAATTTAACCAAATCTTGTTGACCAAATCTATAATCAACTTCAAAAAATTCTTCTGTTGCAAAAGCTGATATTACAGTCATAAATAAAACATAAAAAATGAAAACACCAACATATTTTTTATATTTTACAAATAATAATGACCCTAAACCAAATACAATTAAACAAATCAATGCAAACCATTTAATTTCAGCAATATCATCGTTCAATTGAGCTGGAAGATAATATTGTGTGAACATTGCAGCAAATCCAGCAACTATACAAACCCAAGCAAATATCTTTACTGATATATTTATAGGTTTTTCATGTTTTTTGCAATCAACATAATCTTGCCACATAAGCCCTGTGATAATAGCTAAAGGATAATATATCGGCAAAATATATGTTGCAAGTTTTGTAGAAGATGATGAGAAAAATAACATTATCCAAATTGCACAAACCCAACAAAGAGCAAGAGCTTTGTGAACATTGTCTAAAGAATTAAAATCAAAGTTTTTAATTTTTTCTACATAATGAAGTTTTCCCCAGTTTTTAATTTTATCAACAAAAACTGCAATCATTGAAAATACCCAAGGAATAAATCCCCACAAAACAACTAAGAAATAATAATAGAACGGTTGTTTTCTACCTATTTCATTATTTGCCGTATTCAAAAATCTATGCAAATGATGTTTAATAATATATTCATTAAAAAATAATGGGTCATATTTTTTGAACATTATTATATGCCAAGGCAAAACTATTAATAAAAATAATAATATTCCCGGAAGCATATAAATTGGTTTGAAAATTTCTTTGAATTTTTTAGCCATAATTGATGTGAAAAATACTGTTCCAAAAGGTACAACAAATCCAGGAATACCTTTAGCCATAACAGCTAAACCTGAAAAAGCATAAAATGCCCACCAATAAAATTTCTTATGATTTTCTTGACAAAAATAAACTTGAAAATAACAAACTAAAGCAAGTCCGATATAAAAAGTTAAAACAATATCTAAAATTGCATATCTGGCAAGCATTATAAATTCTAAAGATGTAGCTAAAATTAAAGAAGTAAAAACACCAAATCTTCTGTTTATTCTTTTTCTTCCGGTAAAATAAATAACAAAGGAAAAAATAAAACCTAACAGTGCAACAGGAAATCTTGCTGTCCACTCATCAACCTTGCCCCACAAAGCAAATGACAAACATTCTTGCCAAAAATATAAAGGAGGTTTTTCAAAGAAATATTGACCATTCAAATATAAAGTCAAAAAATCTTTTGAATGAAACATATCTCTAGACATTGCAACATATCGAGTTTCATCGACATCCATTAGCGAATAAGAACCTATATCGTGAAAAAATATAAAATAGAAAAGTACCGCTAAACCAAGTATAGTCAAACATTCAGCATGTTTTTCACAAAACGTTTTTACCTTATCCCAAACAGATAAAACTCCTTCTTTTACTTCCATATCCCTCTCCAATTTTATTACTTTTAAATTATATTATAAAGAAAATTATTATGTAGAAAACTATGTTCAAAAGATGTAGAAAAATAAAAGTTTTCTACATTTTTTGACAATAAAATAATCTATAAAAAAGTTTTATACAATTTCTCTAAAAATTATAAAAAGTTTTATACATTTTATAAACATACCGAACATTTGGCTATGAGATAGTTTTAGAAGTTTTCTACAAATATTAAACACTTACTATCATGAAGAATTATATATTAATATATTTATATATTAATTTGTTATATATTAATTAGAAAACTTTAAGAGAATATTTTTTATTCTATATTTTAAAATATTTATTTATATAACCCAATTGATTTATTTTTCATAAAGATTTGTATCTTAAAGAAAGTATTCTAATTTGTTTTATAGTTATATTTATTTTATAATTAAGTCAATAAAATATATTTTTAAGGAGCAAAAAGGGTATGAAATTTATAATTAGCAAGGAAGATTTATATAACGGTATTAAAATTGTTGAAAGAGCAACTTCACAAAAAGCTGTTCAACCTGTTTTATACAATATTTTGATTGAAACTTTAGAAAACAATCAATTGCGTTTAACAGCTACTGATTTAGTTTTGACAGTTGTAACAACAGTAGATGCTCAAATTTTAGAATCTGGAAAAATTACACTTCCTGCTAAAAAATTGACAGAAATTGTTTCAAAATTAGGAAACGATTTGGTTACTATTGAAACAGAAGAAAATGGAACCGAAGTTAATATTACTTGTCAAAAATCAAAATTTGATATTATTGGTATTTCAGCTTCTGAATTTCCTCCTGAAGTTTCAAATTATACAATCGAAGATTCTCAATGTTTTGACGTTGAATTGAAACCATTCTTGAAAGCTATCAGACAAGCAGGTTTTGCTTCTGCAAATTATGAAGTAAGTAATCTTTTATCAGGTATTGTTTGTGAATTTTCTAACGGATTATTAGAAATTGCTTCAACTGACGGTAACAGACTTGCAAGAGTTAGAGAAAAAATTGATACAGGGATTACTGAACCGACTCAATTAATCATTCCTTCAAGAACATTGAACGAATTTATGAAAATGTGTTCTTTTGTAGATGAAGAAAAAATAAAAATTTGCAAAGATAAATCAACAATTATTTTAAAAACAGAAAAAACATTAACTATTTCAAGATTATTGGAAGGTCAATTCCCTAAATATAATCAATTAATCCCTTCTGAAAGTCCTAAAAAAGCAATTGTGAATGTTTCACAACTTATTGCAGCTTTGGAAAGAGTTTCTGTAATGGTTAATGATAAAACAAGTATTGTAAAAATGTTGTTTGCAGATAATGAATTAACCTTGTCAGGAGATGCACCTGATTCAGGTAAATCAGAAGATAAAATTGATATTCAATATACCGATGAAGAATTGCTTATTGCATTCAATTACAAATTTGTATTAGATGCATTGAGAATTATTGAAAGTGATGAAGTTATTATCGGATTGAATGCAAGTCTGTCTGCAACTGTTTTAAGACCAAACAGTGATGAAGATTTCATTTGTTTGATTATGCCTGTTCAAATCAGATAGTTTTTAGTTTGTAAGTAAATAAGTTCATAAGTTGGCTAAGGGAAAAGGAAATAGGGAAATAAGTTCTTTATGGTTTTATTTCTATGTCATTGCGAACGGGTTTTGAGAAATTATTCTTCAAATTAGACAATAGTTTCCAGTGTCGCAATCCCTGACAAGTTCCACAATTGCCTAATTCGTTAAATTTAAATAGACTCTGAATCAAGTTCAGAGTGACATTAATGTTTTTTGCATTGTTATTTTTCATATTTATACCCTTTCTTATTTGTTACTACTAAATGGGGTTAGGGTCACGTCACCCTGAACAGCACGAGCGAAAGCGAAGTGCGTGATTCAGGGTCTATCCATTTGATTTGTAAATAAATCAAAATTGATAGATTCTGAATAGCAAGAAAATTTAGTGTTCATTATTCACACAAATTTTCTAAGCTTTCAGAATGACATAAAAATGTAAAGAACTTATAGGCTTATCAACTTATTTCCCTATTCCCTTCATCCTTAAACAAAAAAGTCACAAGTTTTCAAAATGATGTGTGAGATTTTTAGTTTTATGTTAGAATAGGTACAGATTTAAATTATTATAGAAGGAGTGCTTATGACTACAGAAGAAAAAGCAAACATTGATTGGGCAAATGTTGGTTTTGGTTATCACAAAACTGATAAAAGATACGTTTCAAATTTTAAAGATGGAAAATGGGATGAAGGAACTTTAACTGAAGATTCAAATATTGTTTTGAATGAAAGTGCAGGTGTTTTGCAGTATGCTCAAACTTGTTTTGAAGGTATGAAGGCTTATACAACAGTTGACGGTAGAGTTGTTGTTTTCAGACCTGATATGAATGCAAAAAGAATGGCTGATACCGCAAAAAGACTTGAAATGCCGGTATTCCCAGAAGATAGATTTGTAGAAGCTGTAGAACAAGTTGTAAAAGCAAATCTTAAATATGTTCCTCCTTATGGTACAGGTGCAACTCTTTATTTAAGACCTTTTATGTTTGGTTCAGCTCCAGTTATGGGTGTTAAACCATCTGCAGAATATCAATTTAGAATTTTTGCTTCTCCTGTTGGGCCATATTTCAAAGGCGGAGCAAAACCTATTACTTTGACTGTAAGTGATTTTGATAGAGCTGCTCCTCATGGTACAGGTCATGTTAAGGCCGGTTTGAATTACGCAATGAGTTTGCACGCTATTGTTACAGCTCACGCAAATGGTTATGATGAAAACTTATACCCTGATGCTTTAACTCGTACAAAAGTTGAAGAAACAGGTGGTGCTAACTTCTTCTTCGTAACTAAAGATAACAAAGTTGTTACTCCAAAATCTGATAGTATTTTGCCATCAATCACAAGAAGATCTTTGATGTATGTTGCAAAAGAATACTTAGGTTTGGAAACAGAAGAAAGAGAAGTTTATTTATCAGAACTTAAAGATTTTAATGAATGCGGTTTGTGCGGTACTGCTGCTGTTATTTCTCCTGTTGGTAAAATTGTTGACCATGGTAAAGAAATTTTATTCCCATCTGGAATGAATGAAATGGGCGAAATTTCTAAGAAACTATATGATACCTTGACTGGAATTCAATATGGCAGAATTGAAGCTCCGGAAGGTTGGATTAGAACTATCGCATAATATAAAATTTTAGTTTGTAAAGTAAAAAAGGGACCGACTATTTTAATAGTCGGTCCCTTAAATTCTATATAAAAATTTCAAAACTATCCGATAATAGGAGCAACAAAAGTTCTTGTTGCAAGTTCTTTATCTAAATTAAATAAAGCTTGTTTATCGTCTTGAATTAATCTCAATTTTGCAAGTACAGAACCTACGTTAGATTCTTCTTCAACTTGTTCTTTCAAATACCAATCCAAGAAAGAAACAGCCGCTCTATCTCTAACTTCATCTGCTACATCCATTAAAGTGTTAATACAAGATGTTACATATTCTTCGTGTTCTAGGATTTGTTCAAAAACTTCTAGAGGAGTAACCCCTTTAATTTCAGGTTTATCTATAGCTTCAAATTCAAGATGATTGTTGCGAGTTACAACATAATCATACAAACCCATAGCATGAGCTCTTTCTTCTTGAACCTGAACATCCATCCAATTTACAAATCCTGGAAGTTTCATTTCTGCAAAAATTGCTTTCATTGCAAGGTATAAATATTCTGAATATAATTCTTTGTTAATTTGAACGTTAAATGCTTTTTCTAATTTTTTGTCCATCATAATAATCTCCTTATATTTTTATTTTTCAATTGTTTCAACAATAGCATGAGCTAAAGCATCCAATTCTTCTATTTGAATTTTTTTTATTGCTGATTTTATGGTAACTTTGTTTCCAATAATTTCAACATTTTTCAATTGAGAAACTAATTCAGTCATTAATTTTCCGGCAGAAGGTGCCCAAGAACCGTTTTCAATAATTGCAATTTTACGATTTTGCAAATTGTGATTAATGATGTCGTGAAGTAAGTTTTCCATAGAAATAAATATTCCGTTGTTATATGTAGCAGATGCGAATACAATGTGAGAATATTTGAATGAATCTGATACAACATAAGAAGTATCAACTACAGAAGTATCAACTACTTTTATATTTTTAACACCCAAATCTGCCAATTTTGAAGCTAAAATTTCGGCTGCATTTTGAGTTCCGCCGTAAATTGAAGCATAAGCAATTAGAACAGATTGAATTTCAGGTGTATAAGTTGACCATTTCATATATTTATCAATATATTTATCAAAATCTTTTCTCCAAACAAAACCATGAAGTGGGCAAATCATTTTTATTTCAAGATTTGCAGCTTTCTTTAGTAGCATTTGAACTTGTGGGCCATATTTTCCGACAATATTTGTATAATAACGTCTTGCTTCATCCATATATCTATGTTCAAAATCAACTTCATCAGCGAAAATGTTTCCGTCAACTGAACCAAATGTACCAAAAGCGTCTGCTGAGAATAAAATTTTGTCAACTGTATCATAAGTAACCATAACTTCCGGCCAGTGAACCATTGGAGCAAATACAAATGTGAAATTGTGTTTACCTGTATTTAATGTGTCACCTTCTTTGACAAGAACAAGTTGCTCTTCAGGAATATCAAAATCAAAGAATTGTTTAATCATAGTTTGAATTTTTGTGTTGCAAACTACTTTAACATTTGGATATTTATTCATAATACAAGGAATTTCTGCACAGTGATCAGGTTCCATGTGATTGATAATTAAATAATCTAATTCTCTACCATTCAAAACGTGTTCAACATTTTCCATAAATTGATGAGTAACAGATTTATCAGCAGTATCAAATAAAACTGTTTTTTCATCTAATAATAAATAAGAATTGTAAGAAACACCTATTGGTACAGGATAAACACCTTCAAATAATGAAAGCCTTCTATCATTTGCACCTACCCAAAATAAATCTTCTGTAATTTTTTTTGTATTGTACATTTTTTATCTCCTATCATTTTTAATTAAATAATATCACAAAAATAAAAATGGAAATAATTTCCTAATTTATCTTAAAAATATCTTATAGATTGAAAAATTATTTTTCTAATAAATCTTTTTTCATCGCTTTATATATTTCAAAAGTCATTTTGCAATCGTTATCCGCTCTGTGGTGACCTGTTGAATCAACATGATAATAATCTGCAACTCTATCTAATTTGTGACTTGGAATAGGGCAAATTTTTCTTGACATTCTGCAGGTATCAACGTAATTGTTTGGTAATCCTTTATCAAAATATTTTATTCTTTTTGAGTGAATGAAATTTATATCAAAATGAACATTATGCCCGACAATGATATCATCACCTATGAAATCTATAAATTTGTCTAAAATATTAGAAATTTCCGGTGCTTCTGATACCATATCATTTGTGATACCTGTCAATTTTGAGATAAATGAACTTATTTTTCCTTTCGGTTTAACAAAAGTTGTATAGGAATCATTTATTTCATCATTTCTTATTTTTAGGGCAGATAATTGAATAATTTCATTATTTATAGGTGACAATCCTGTTGTTTCTATATCGACAACGGTGTAATTTTCAGGTAATTCGTCTATTTTTGAACCCTTTTTTAATATATTTTCTTCCGTAATTGTTTGCATAACTTATCCCTCTGTATAAAATCTAATAACACAAACTTAAATTATTTTCTAATAATTTAGGCTATTTTTTGTTTTCTTGTTGCAACAGTCAGAACTCCAAGCAAGATTAAAGTAACTCCTTCGATTATTCTAAAAGTCAATTGTTCATTGAAAAATATTATACCAAAAAATATTGCTGTCAGTGGTTCTAAAGCTCCAAGAATGGCTGTTGTTGTTGGCCCCGCAAGTTTTATTGATATATTGATTGTTTCAAGTGAAATAATTGTTGGTAGTAAAGCTAAACCTATTGTGTATAACCATAATATTGGATTATTTAGCATTTGTAGTTGAGTGCAACCTTTTAAATTTACGATATAAACAATTAACCCGAAAAACATCACATAAAAACTCATTTTTGCTCTATGTACATGTTGAATTGCTTTTATCTTTTTTACTCCGACAATATATAGTGCATATAATAATGCCGAAGTTAAGACAAGTCCTATCCCATGAATATTCAAACTAATTCCGGTTTTACCTTTGTACAAAAGGCAAATACCTAATGACGTCACAAATATAGCAAAAATAACTGTTTTAGTAAGTTTTTCCCTAAAAAATATTGCCATAATCAGTGCAACTAATATTGGGTAAATAAATAGAATTGTGCAAGCTATTCCTGCTTCTATATAGTGAAAAGCTTCAAATAACGTTAATGATGACAACGAAAAAAATATTCCTAAAAATAGCAAAGGTAAAATTTCTTCCTTATGAAGTTTGAAAGACATTTTTTTTACTATTTTTAACCAAAGTCCATAAATAAGAACTGCAATAGCGTATCTGTAAAATAATACAGAATTTACTCCTATTCCACCGGAGTAAAGCGGTAGGGCAAATAAAGGGTTTGTTCCATAACTTGATGATGCTATTATCCCGTTAACAATTCCTATTGAGCGTCTTTTCATTTTTTTTTCTCATAATCCAAACTCTAATATTATATTATAAAATAAGGATAATAAAACATTTTTTTATTCTATTTCTTTTGGTGAATTGAGAAAATAATCCAAAATCTTTTCGTTATATCTGTTATCGACTGCACTGAATGGGAATATTTCTCCTCCAAATTCTCTTTTAACGTGTGCGATTACGGATTGAATTTTATTTTTTGAAATACAATCAACTTTTGTAATGACCGTAATTATCGGCAATTCATAAGCTAAAACCCATTCTCTCATTTGGAAATCATTTTTTTGAATTTCATGACGAGCATCCACAAGTTGTACCAAACTTGTGATTTCTTCTCTTTTTAAAAGATATTCTTCTAAATATTTTTGCCATTTATTTTGAGCTTCCGCTGAAACCTTTGCATAACCATACCCCGGTAAATCTGCTATCATAAATTGATTTGAAAAATCAAAAAAGTTTATAAGTCTTGTTTTCCCGGGAGTATTTGAAGTTCTTGCGAGCTTTTTATTATTTGCAAGTCCGTTAATAAAAGATGACTTTCCAACATTTGACCTTCCTAATAAAGGAAACTCCGGCAAATTAAATTTTGGGCATTGGCTCAATTTTTCAGCACTGATTATGAATTTTGCATTTAAGTGTGGTTTTGTCATTTTTTAGCTTTTTCCTTTTGTTCTCGGACTTTTTTCTTATATAAAACAGTTTGAAATAAGTTATACATTTTGTCATTGTTTACAACAGTAAGTTGAGTTTTGTTGTTTACAAAATCAATATTGAATGAAGATTCTTTATTAAAAATATTTGATTCTATATTTACAATTTGAAATAACCCCTCAGTTAAAATACTAAGAGGCTCTTTCAAAAATGTTTCAAATGTTTTCCTTATGTCAAATTTTTTCTTCATAATTGAATTAAAAATTCTAAATTAAATTTTTTGCTGGAATACATTAATTCTTTGTTCAACTGCAGCTCTATCAGAAGCGTTTGGTGCAAGTGCTAAGTATTGAGTATAATATTTAACTGCTCCTTCATAGTTTTCTTCAGCTTCATAAGATTGAGCTTTCAATTTTGCAATTGATGGTGCATTGTGATAGAAGTCGATTGCTCTGTTACAATATTCAATAGCAGAAGCATAATTGCCTTCTTTGTATTGTCTCAATGCGATTTCGAAGAATTCATTAGATTTCATTTCGCATAAATCAATATAGTGAACACCGTTTAGTGCAATTCTATTATCAGGGTCAACCATCAAGACTTTTTGCAAAGCTTTTCTAGCTGTTCTAAATTGTTTATGTTGAACAAGAATTTCTGCCAAATACAATTCATCATCTACACTTGTTGCAAAATTAATTGCATTTTCAAATGTATAAACAGCATCTCTTTCTTGACCTAAAGAAAGATAAGCTTCCCCTTTGATTACTGTATCCATCAAGCTGTTACTTGCTGATTGGATAATGTAATTAAGATTGTCTTGAGTCAATTCCATTTGGTGAGTAATTTTGCCCAATTTGATTTTTGCAAGGTGAAGTTTCAAATCGTTTGGAGTTCTTTGAATAGCTTCATTTACATAATCATAAGCAAGATATACATCCTTGTTTGTTGTGAAATCTTTACTGTCTGCTGTATCTTTAGACATTTCATAATAAGTATTTGCAAGACCGATAATAGCGTTATTATTATAAGTTGCATCACCTAACAATCTTGAATAATATTCAAGAGCTTGTGGATATTTTTTAGTTTCTAAAGACATATTTGCAACTCTATAAATTCCTTCTTTGTAATTTGGATTTAAGATAATTGCAGTTTTCAATTCTTCTATAGCGAATTCATGGTCAGATCTTCTTTCATAAACTCCTGCCAAATTGATATATGGACGAGAGTTTTCAGGTTTTACATAAATAGCTTTTTTGAAAGAATTTATAGCAGCCGGTTGGTTGCCTTGTTTCAAGTACAATTCACCTTGCAAGTTCCAAGCAGGAGATGAATTAGGATTGATGTGCAAAGAGTGGTTTAACCAAGTCAAAGCTTTTGTATAATCACCTCTTCTAGATTCAACTTGCCCCATGTGATACATAGAAGTCGGGTTGTGAGAGTTGCATTTGATTGATTGTAAATAATATTTTTCAGCTTGATCCAAATCGCCGTCAAGCATTGAAATGTTTCCTAAGTTGTCATAAGCAGGTGCAAATTGAGGGTTAATTTTCAAAGCAACTTTGAATAAATCTTGAGCATCTTTTTTATTTCCAAGTTTAAGAGTTGCAACACCCATAGCGTTATAAGCTTGATAGTATGTGCTATCTATTCCAACGGCTGTGACAAATTCTTTGATTGCAGCATTTGATAAGTTTTGGATATTTTTAATATATTCAACATCAGATGATGTTTCTCTCATCAAATAAACTAACCCTTGAGCGTAGTGTAATTCAGCTTTTCTCGGGTATTTTTTCAACAATTTATCTAACTCTGATTGTGCAGGAGCCAATTTATACTGTTTAGCCATTGAAATCAATTGCAAAGATTTTGCTTCTAAGTCGTTAGGATTTTTTGACAAAATTTCTTTCAATTGTTGATCTGCAGTATCATAATTGTTATATTCAATCATTCTGCTAATATCAACATAGCTTTTTGAAACTTGAGCTTTAATAGGTTGAGCAGCAAACGAATGAGGTGCACAAAGAATACAAGATGTTAAAATCATTGAAGTTACTAATAATTTTTTACAATTCATGTTTTCTCCTACTCTTTAGCTTAAAACTATTCTAAATCTAATAAAAATATTGTATAATAGTTAACAGAAAAAGGCAATAGGGTAAATAGATGGTATTAAATGCAGAATCAAAACAGGATTTAGAAGATTTTAAGTCATATATTTTGGTCGAAAAAAACTTTTCAAAATACACTGCAAAAGCTTATTATTCCGATATTTTGAGCTATTTAATATGGCTTGATAATGAAAGGTGTGAAGATGTAAATTTCCCAAAAGTAAGAGAGTATCTTCACTTTATGCAAAAATTCAACTACAAAAAAACAACAATTGCCAGAAAGATAGCCTCTATAAGGACTTTCTACAAATATTTGCATCGTGAAAAGAAAATTGACAGTAATCCTGCTCAAAATTTAATATCCCCTAAAAGACCGAAATCTTTGCCAAAATTCCTTACGACGGATGAGATTGAACAAATTTTAAGTAACATAAATATTGATACTCCTGCGGGTTATAGAAACAGGGCAATTTTAGAACTTTTATGGGCTAGTGGAATGCGGGTTTCTGAACTTAGCGGGCTTAATTTTGAAAATCTTAATCTTGAACATAACGAAATTACCGTTTTTGGTAAGGGTTCCAAAGAACGTATTATTTTGATTACAGATAGAGCAAAGAGTTATTTACAAGGTTATATTGACTTTGCAAGACCTTTGATTGCTCAAGAATATAACACAACTCCGGTTACAGATTCTTCTCCTGTTTTTATCAACAAAACAGGTTATAGATTACAAACCCGAATGATAAGAAATGTTATAAATGATATTGTTGAAAAAATCGAATTGCCTAAAAAAGTTACTCCACACATGTTTAGGCATAGTTTTGCAACTCATTTGATAGAGAATGGTGCCGATTTGAGGGTTGTTCAAGAACTTTTGGGGCACGCAAGTATTTCAAATACTCAAATTTATACCCATATATCTTTACAACACATGAAAGAGGTTTATAACGAAACACATCCGAGAGCTTAGACTTGCACCATTGACGGTATTAAAAAAATATGGTAAAATTGGATATATGGGATTGGTGAGAATATGATTTTTGGAAATAAAAAAACAGGGTTTACACTATCAGAAGTAATGGTTACAATTACTCTAATCGGTTTTGTTGCAACAATGACTATCGCAACTGTTGGTACTTCTATTCAACAAAAAGCAAGATTATCAGAATTTAGAACTGCTTATGCAAAACTTCAAACAGCACTGAAAGACGTTGAATCAGATGACGGTGTAATTTATGCTTGTTATGACAAACCGTCAGCAGATGATGTAACTACTTATGGTCTGAGAATAGAAAAATATATTGCTGATGGTTCTGATGATGATACAGAAGAAAATGCTAGATTTAAAATAAATGCTCAAAGTAGTCAGTGTAATGTTTTTATGGGCAAATTTGTAAGAGCTTTAGGGGCAACAAGATTTTGTGAAGATGATCCCGCAGGAGAAGGTTGTATTCCGGCAAATTATCCAACATTCCAAGGGGCTGCTCCTGAGGATAATTGCTTCCCTACAATAAGATCTGCTTACGTTTTAGATAATGGAATGATTTTATTTACAAACGGTACTTTCAAAACAGATGATGATGCTTCGTCTGTTGATTCTAATGATTACTTGAAGTTGTTTGCAGTCGATGTAAATGGTCGTAAAGGCCCAAATAAATGGGGGCAAGATGTATTTACTTTTGCTGTAAAAGCATCAAGAGCTTCTGTTGTTAATGGTGTACAAAAAGTTACCGATGTTGATATTTTGCCTCCGGCATGTTTACCTGGGCATAGTGATGACGGTAGAAGAGGTTCAACTCGTTCAACTGACCAATTGTTAAAAGAATCTGTGAATTATAACTAATTGACAAGGTTGATTGTTTCATTAAACATAACCATGTGAAAATCTGCACTTGTCATATTTGGATTTTGTTTCATAAATTTTTTAACATCGAATTTTGCTAAAAATTTGTCTAATTTTTGGATTGTTTTTTCATTACCTTCATTTTCAGATTTTAATTTGGCTATATAACTTTGTGTCATTGCTAAAATTTCATCTTCCGTTAGAGTTGGTAATTCTCTAATATCGACTTTATCTTTATCATCATTTTCAAGATATTTTTTCTCTTCTTCTTTTTGTTGGTTTTGTTGATGTTGTTTCTTTTCTTGACCTGTAGAAATAGCAGATTCAATTCTTTGCCCAAAGGGATTGTTTACTGCATTAAACATAATTAACCTCTTGAAGATTTTAAATTGACTTTATTTATATCGGATAAAATATAAAAAACTTTAAATTTTTAATTCATATAGTGGACATTTTTTTTGTTGATTTTATCCTAAAAATAGGAGGGATTTATGTATACAATCAAAGAAGTTGCAAATAAATTAGATATTTCAGAACATACATTACGTTTTTGGGCAAAGAGTGGATTTTTTCCTTTTATAAAAAGAAATGAAAACAATATAAGATTATTTTCTGATAATGATTTGGATTGGGTAAGAATTGTAAAATGTTTACGTTCTGTCGGGACAGAAAATAAAGCGATAAAAAGATATATAGATTTGTGTATTCAAGGGGATTCTACAATTCCTGAAAGATACGGAATTATTCAAGCTACAAAATTGAAAGCTGAAAAACAAATGCTTGAACTTCAACAACAATTAGATTTGTTGCATTATAAGGAAAAATATTATCAAAATCTGATTAAAAATAACCTAAAAGATGGCTGGAACCCAATGAATAACCAAAATTCAGAAGTAAAAGCAAATTAGATTTTTAAATAGTTTTAGAAAAAAATAAAGATGCAAAATTTTGCATCTTTATTTTTCTATTTAACTTCTTGGTGTTTTTTAAACAAGAATAATAACGGGATTAAAACCAAACATAAAACACCGAATATTCTGAACGAATCCATGAATGCCCAAAGGTTTGCTTGTTTAACCAATGTACCATATTGAGAATATTCTGCCATGTGAGTTGCAACAGAAATGTGGGTATATTTTGCAAGTGCAGCAGTTGTTGTTTGAACCCTTTCAATGAATACAGGGTTTAAGTCGCTTAATTTTCCAACCATCATACATTGATGCATTTGAGCAAATCGGGTTAACATTGTGGCAACAAGAGATGTACCAACAGCACTTCCGATATTTTTTAACAAGTTTTGAAGTCCGGAAGCGTTTGTCATTTGTTGATTAGAAATAGTTTCCATTGACAAGTTTATAATTGGAATCATTGAAAGTCCCATTCCTAAACCCATAATATAGTTTGGAATCATGATATTCATACTTGCGATTTGCAAATTCAAAAATCCGAAAACTAAACCTGCTGTACCCAGTAGTGCCAAACCGACACAAACAAGCATTCTTTTATCAACTTTATCTGCAATCAAGGCACAAATAATCATTGCGGTCATACTTCCCAAACCACGTGGCATCATTGAAAAACCGCTTAAAAATGCAGTATATCCCATCATACTTTGCAAGAATTGTGGCAAAATTGCAAGAGAAGCATATAATACAGCCTGCATTATAACTTGAATAATTGTACCAATTATAAAGTTTCTATCTTTAAATACAGATAAATCAACAAGTGTATTTTTTCTAACAATTTGTGAAATAAAGAAACAAATTCCTGAAAAACAAGAAACGCCGAAAATCCAACGAATCCAAGTTGCATTGAACCAGTCGGCATTATTTCCTTTATCAAAAAATACTTGCAAACATAACAACCAAATTGTCAAGAATAAAAATCCCCAACCGTCCATTTTTACACCTTTTTGGCGTTGAGAATATGGAGGATTGAATAACATTTTTTTAGACAAAATAGCTGCCAAACATCCAAACGGTACGTTAATAAAGAAAATCCAAGGCCAAGACCAGTTATCTGTAATCCAACCACCCAAAACAGGCCCTACAATAGGAGCAATAATTACTCCCATTCCGAATACAGCCATTGCCGTACCACGTTTTTCTTTCGGAAAACTTTCCATCATCAAAGCTTGTGAAATAGGAACAATTCCACCACCGCCTGCACCTTGCAAGACACGAAATATAACCATTTCACCCAAATTCCTTGCCATACCACAAAGCATAGATGCTACTGTAAACATCATAATACTTATGATATAGAAGTTTTTTCTTCCCAAAAATTTACTGAAAAAATCAACAGACGGAATAATAATACCACTGGCGATTAAGTAACTGGTTAAAATCCACATACTTTCATCACGTGTCGCAGAAAAACTTCCTGCCATGTGTGGTAAAGCTACGTTTGCAATCGTACCGTCAATTACGTATATAAAAACAGCCAACAATGTCGGGATTGCTGAGATCCAAGGATTTTTCGGAAGATATTTTTCATCATCCGAAACAGCGACATTTTCTTTTATTTCTTCTGACATTTTTCCCTCAAATTATGTTACTTTAATATTAAATAAGGCACTAAGACAAATAATGTCTTAGTGCCTTGTAAGTTATAGTTTTATTTTACTTTTACTTTTGGAACAACAGACATTCCCGGTACAATATTGTATTCGTTAGAGTCTATTTTTTCAGTGAACACAATTTTTACAGGAATTCTTTGAACAATTTTAACGAATGAACCAACTGCATTTTCAGGTGGGAATAAACTTGATTTAGCACCGGATGCTCTTTGGATACTATCAATTTTACCTTTGAACACTTTGTTTGGATAAGTATCAATTTTGATATCAACAGGTTGCCCCGGATGCATTCCTCTCAATTGATTTTCTTTGAAGTTTGCAACAACCCAAACATTTTCAGGAACCAATGTGAATAAAGGTGAACCTGCTGAAACCCACATACCTTTTTCAACTCTTCTTGATGAAACGGTACCAGATTGTGGAGCGTAGATTTTTGTGTAAGACAAATCTAATGAAGCTTTGTCTTTAGCTGCTTTAGCTGTTTTCAAGTTAGCATCTGCAACTGTTGTACCTTCTTTATTTGAAAATAAAGCTTGGTTTGCTTGAGTCAAACTTGCTTGAGCAGAGTCATATTTAACTTGTGCAGAATCTAAAGTTTGTTTAGAAACAGCACCTTGTTCATACAATTTTGTATATCTGTCCAAATCTTTTTTAGCTAATTCGATATTTGATTGAGCGGCAACCAAATTTGCTTTAGCATTAGATTGGTCAAGTTTAATTTTTTCATAATTTGCATCTGCTTGTTCAAGTTTGATTTTGTAATCAGCAGAGTCAACAATTGCAACTAAATCACCTTCGTGAACAAATTGGTTATCTTTAACAAATACTTCTTCAATTTGTCCTGAAACTTTAGGAGAAACATTTACTGTAGTTGTTTCTACATAAGCATCATCAGTTGATTCGTATTGCATTTCATTATACAAATAAACACCTGCAAGTCCAAAAGCGATAATTGCAACTATCAATGCAATAGTTCTTTTTACACCTTTGTGTTTTGGGTGTTCAGTTTTTTCTGTTTCTTGTGGTTGTTGATTTTGAATTTTTTCTTCCATATTCATAACCTCTTTATATTTTCATTTCTACTTCTTTTTCTAAGCTTTCTCTAAATTTTTTTATTGAATTTATCAGTTCAATTTTGTCTTCATCGGATAGAACTTTTGGTAACTTATCCATATAATCTTTTATCACATTAGTAACATCTTGTGTTGTTTTTATACCTATTGGCGTAAGTTTCATTTTTTTTACAAGTCTGTTATTTTTTGTATCGACAAATCTTTCAATAAAACCTTTTTCTTCCAAAGAATTCAATAATCTTCCGGTGCAAGGTCTGTCTTTCAATATCAATTTCGCCAAATCTCTTTGACAAATACCTTCGTGACCAAGCAATGTATCTAGAACAACAAATTCATCAAGATTTATTGGTAAATCAAGTTTGCTAAAAATTTGCATTCCTAAATATTTGCAATACTTAGCTGTTTGTTCTAGTTGGTAATATATTGAATCTATATAGTGTTCGCATTCGTACATGTTATTTTAAATTTCTTTTTGTATTTGAATTTGCATTTAGTTGTAAAAATAATATGTTGCATTTACAACAATATTATGTTATCATACTGATATAGAAAATGCAAGTATATTTTTTAGAGGATTTAAAACATTGAAAAAGAGTATTATTACACTATTATTAGCAAGTTTTATATTAACAGAAATTTCACCTGCGGCATGCTTTGCTTTAGGTAGTCAAAAAAATAATAATGAACCTAAAAAGGTTTCTATTTCTAAAACTCACAAACAAAGACAAAAAAGTGATGAGTTTAAATATGAATATATTAATTATAACTGGTGGAGCAATTTTAATGATGATATCTTAAACGGTTATATTGATAAAGCTATCAAAAATAACTACGATTTAAAAATGGCAACAATAGCTGTTGATGAATATTATCAAGCTGTAAAAATTCAATTTGCCAGTGAACTTCCAACAGCAGGAGTAGGTTTTGGAACCGGTTATACCAAAATGCCTGAAAACTCTGGTTCTGATTGGGGTTTTGCAATGCCGGCTTTTGCAAGTTATGAAGTGGATTTATTTTTAAAAAATCACGACAAAACAAATGCTTCTAAAAAAGAATACGAATCTTCTTTGCAAGATGAAAGAGCTGCTTATATTTCAGTAGCTTCTGCAGTTGGAACAGCATATTTCAATGTAGTAAAATTAGACAAATTAATTTCGTTACAAGAAGAAATTGTTAAAGATAGAAAAGTTATTTACGACTTGATGTTAGCTAGAAACAAAGAAGGTTTAACATCTACTGCTGATACTGTAAAAGCTAACAAAGCTTATATCGCAGGAAAAACAGATTTAACAGAATTCAAAAAACAAAGAACTAAATTATTAAATCAATTAGCAGTTCTTATTGGAGAAAATCCAAACAATGCTGAAAAATTATCAAGAATAAGTTTTGACCGTTTGAATTATACAGGAGCTACACCTTCTGAAATTCCTACAGATATAATTATGCAAAGACCTGACTATATCAAAGCTGAAAAAATGGTTGAAAAAGCAGGTATTGATGTAAAAGTTGCCAGAAAAGAATTTTTACCTACTTTCAATATTGGAGCGGTTGCATTTTTCTTAGCAAATGATTTTGGCAGTTTGTGGTCTACAAAAAATGCTTTGGCAGCTCTTGGTGGAGGTTTGAATTTGCCGATATTTACAGGTGGGAAAAGAATTGCAAACTTACGTCTTAAAAAAGATGAATATGAAAGAGTTTTGAACAATTATTACAAAACAAACTTAACTGCAATTCAAGAAGTTAATGATGCAATGGTTTCTCTAAAACTTGATAATGATAAATACTCAGATATCAAGACAAGGGCAAAACTTGAAAGAGAAGATTTCGGATTCAGTACACATAAATATAATGAAGGTACAATTTCAAAACTTGATTTGGTTCAGGTAAAAGAAAATGTTCTATACACTGATCAACAAGTTGTAAATGATAAAATCAACTGCCTTGTAGATTATATCGGACTTTATAAAGCAGTTGGAAGTCAATTATAATAAAAAACTAACACTAAATCTTAATCATATTTTTACTTACTAAATAAGCCGACATTTATTTGCCGGCTTTTCATTTTTTATACCAAAATTTGAGTCAAATCATCTTCTAAAAGACTTTTTTGGAATGCTTCACATTCAACAATCATATCAAATATTTGAGAATATTTTGTGCTGTGCAAAACCTTTGATAAATCATCAATACCAAGCATTTCAACCGTATAAAAAGAACTGTTTTTATCTAAAATATTAATAAAACCAACTTCTTCATATAATTCTAAAAGTTTTTCAAAAATTTTCACAGATTTGCCTAAAAAGCTTGCACAACGAACAAGTTCAATTTTTCCACCATTATTGTGAACAGCAAATTTCAACATGCCTGTAAATGTTTTCAAAAAATCTTGCTCATCCAAAACTTTTGGTTCATAACTCATAAAGTGAAGTCCTTTTGGTTGGGCTTTTTCAAGGATATTGTCCAAAGTTTCTCTATCTGCCGGATAATCAAAAAATATTACGACATCACATTTTGGAATATCTTGTCTGGTGAAAGTATTTGAAGATATTTCCGCGAACGGTTTTATAGTATCTAAAATATACTTACTTTCTGCAAAAATTCTTATGTTTAATTTTGATTTTTTAATGTAATCATTGACGTTTGGCAAAATTCCCGACTTCATTCGGTTATCATATATTTTATAATTAGTTTGAGGAACAACTTCTTCTTCTTTTAAAGTGTCAGAATGAACGTCATCAATAATTAATTGAACAGAAATATTTCCATTAAATTCGTTTATTTGCGGGTGGAAAGCAATATCCAAATTATCACCCGAATTCAATCCGATGTCCCCTTTTTGCCACCAAATCGAAGTAAATTCGTTAGCATCTTTCCCTACAACAAGACGCAGGTGAGAATTATCTGCCCCCATTAACCTTTTTTGTTTAACTTTCAAATTGTCCATCTCAAAAACAGGACTTGGGTTCGAAGCTCCAAACGGTTCAAGTTTAGAAATTTCTTCAACCAAATCTACTGAAACATCTGACGGATTTACTTTCAAATCTATTTTTACAAACGGTTTTAAATCTTTATTTGCCGTATAAGATTTTACAGTATCACAAAGTGCTTTTTTAACAGTTTCGAAAGGTGTTTTTTCTCCTGTAAAACTCAATCCGGCAGCCATTTTATGTCCGCCAAAACCGTCAAACAATTCAGCATTTTCATTCAAAACATCATATAAAGGTACGCCTTCAATACTTCTTGCAGAACATCTGTACTGGTCTTTATCCTTGACATAACTCATCAAAAACACCGGTTTGTAATACTTTTCAACAAGTTTTGATGCCACAATCCCAACAATCCCGATATGCCAACCTTCTTTAGCTAAAACGATTGCCGGATATTTATTACCTTCTTTTTGTACCATTGCATCTGCTTGGGCAAAAACCTCTTGGCACAACGTTTGACGAACTTTATTTAATTCATTCAAAGTTGTCACTGCCATTTGAACTTCTTGCGGATTTTCAGAAATTAAAACTTTCAGGGCAGATTCAACCGTATCTAGTCTGCCTGAAGCGTTAATTCTCGGAGCAACACCAAAAGCTATCATTTCAGATGTTACACCCTTTGTAATATCATATCCTGCACTTTCCAAAAGTCGTTTTAGGCCGTCATGTTTGCCTTTTGAAATAAGTTCAAGACCCTTAGTGACAAAATATCTGTTTTCTCCAAGTAGCGGAACAACGTCAGATACTGTCCCAACTGCAACAAACGGTAAAATTTCATATACAAATTCCGTTTTTTCGTATTTTGTTAAAATTGCTTGAGCAACTTTGAATGCAACCCCGCACCCTGCAAGGTATGTAATGTATTCAATCTGTTTTGCCGAAAGATTTTCATCTAATGCATTCGGAGCCTTAGGATTAATTATCGCATAAGCAGGTGGCAATTCTTCCGGAGCCTCGTGGTGATCTGTAATTATTACATCAATAATTTTGAAACTGTTCATAAATTTAACAGCATCAACATCTGAAATTCCACAATCTACAGAAATTATGACTTTCGGTTTAACAGTTGTCATAAGTTTTATTAATGCCTTTTTATCAAAACCGTGTCCTTCGTTTTCTCTATCCGGAATAAAATAATGAACATCTGCCCCTAAATACTTTAAAGTCTTGTACAAAACAGAAGTAGATGTAACACCATCTGCGTCAAAATCTCCATATACAATTATTGTTTCATTATTTTTAATTGCACGAGATAATCTATCAACAACTTTTGGCATATCGCAAAAAGCATTTGGTGAAGTTAGAGTCATTTCTAAAGGGTTTAGAAACTCTATCATTTCTTTTTGCGTTTTTATTCCTCGTGAAATTAATAACCTTTTTATTAACGACTTTTCACTTGTATCAGTCGAATCTAAAATCCATTCTTTCTTCATTTTTATTTATCCCAAGTCCTTTAATCAAAATAATATCACAGAAAATCGTGTTGTTAAATGATGTAAATTTCTTTTACTTTTGAATAAAATAAACTAATATAAATAAAAAGTTTACAACTGGAATGGAGGAATACTCAATATGAAAAGATTTTCAAAACTATTTACCATTGCATTAGGTATGGTTGTTTTATCAAGCAGTATGGTTATGGCAGAAACAAAATTTACACCGCTAAATTTTGATGACTCTTCTTCAATCAAAACAACAACATCATCTCCAACAACTTCTACTTATACAACAACAGAAGTAAAAGGAACTGATTTGCTTGACCCAAGCCAAGTTACAGGCGGAACTAAAATGCAAAACTCAATTTTACAAATTGAAAATGCACAAGTTGAAATTAGAAATAAATTGTTAAACTACAAAACAAATTATGCTGAAATAGATTCTCGTTATCAAAATGTAAAATCTGAAAGAGCATCTGCTAAAAAACAAATCAGATACGCTGAAAGAAAAATTAAAAATTTAGATAATGCGAAAAAAAGAATTAGAAAAAACTTTGAACGTAAAATAAATATATAATTTCAAGGGAAAATTTATTTAAAGGAAGGAAAAGACTATCAAGATATTTTGATAGTCTTTTTTCTATTCTATGATAAAATATTGTTGTTATGGAGCATGTTGCAAATACTGAAAAGACAAAGCTTAACACGCAAGAATTATTTGAAAAATATTGTATAAAAAGAACTCATTCTAAAGAAGTTCAAAGAGTTTCAATCCTCATATTTGAAGAAGTTAATAGAAAAATTAAAGAACTATCTCCTGAGTTGGAGGAAATTTTAAATTCTGCAACACTTTTGCATGATATTGGTTATTCAAAATCAGATGGGAAAGATCATAATAAATATTCTGCCCAAATAGTTAAAGAAGAAGGACTGTCTGATTTTTCAGAGGAACAAACCGAAATAATTTCACTAATTTGTCTTTATCATAGAGGGAAACTTCCTGATAAACATGAAGATTTTGAATACGGCAAATTAGATAAAAAAGAAAGAAAAATTGTAAAAAGATTATGTGGAATTCTAAAAATAGCAGATAGTTTTTCTGATACAGATATTTTAAATATTAAAGATATTAAAATTGAATATAATAAGGAAAATAAATCTGCAGAAATATACCTAATACTTTATAAGAGCGACAAATCAATAGATATATTGAAAGTAATTAAAAAGAAAGAATTGTTTGAGATTGGGTTTAAAACTCAAATAATTTTTAAGATATGGAAATAAAATAAAAACAAGGGCTTGATTTTAAAAAATGTTTATAGTACATTTGTTCATGCGGAAGTGAAAACAGACGCAAGACCAATATGCGGGCTGCTAGCTCAGGTGGTTAGAGCGCACCCCTGATAAGGGTGAGGTCGGTGGTTCGAGTCCACTGCGGCCCATATAAAGAAGAGGACAGGATTTAAGTCCTCTTTTTTATTATTTAAAATTTTAGTATTTTATAAGTAAAGGGATAATATGAGAATCAACGGTATTAATAACAGCTTTTATGATAATAATGGAAAAGCTAATAATCAACCAAATTTTACTGCATTAAAAAAGATTAATTTTTCATTAGATTTTAATCCTCAAAAATCACTTAGAGATGCAGAAGTTTTATTGGAATTCAAAAAATCCGAACCACTAAAAAGATTTTTTGAAAAATATGATGGAATAGCAGATTTTTATGAGAGTCATTCGTCCTGGGATCCAATGATAGAAGAATGGACAAGACCGAATACAATGTTAACTATAAAATATAATCCAAATCCTGTAGAAAAAACTATCCAAAAAGAAATAAAAGAACCTGAAAAAATTATAGAAAAAGAAACAAAAAATAAAGGATTTTTTAATAAAATAAAAAACTGGTTACAAATAGGTAAAGAAGAAAATAAAACTCAAAAAATTGAAGCCCCTATAGATGGAACTACTTTAAAACCTCCAATTGAAGAATTGGTAATTACAGATGGTACACCTTTTTCGTCAGAGGTAAGCGAATATGAATCTGTAAGTGGTTTAAAATATAGCATTAGAAATTTAACTGATGCTGATATAGAATATGAGCTTAGTCAAGTGGAAGCTAAAAAATTAGAAGAACAACAACAAGCAGAACAATTAAAGAATATTCATGAAGAGTTAAAAGGTTGGCTATAAATTTAATATATACATTGAAGTGTAAATTTTTAAATTTGTAAAACAACTTAATTATTGTTGCAGTTTTGTAATAAAAAATATGCTTATAGGGTTGAAAATTGTAAAAAATCGGTTATAATAAGAGAGTAGGGAGAGGTCTTTCGACCTCTTGCACAATCCCTACATGAAGCTTGTAATAATAAGTATTAAATGTCCTATCACTACTAGGGCATTTTTTACTATTGCAAGCACTTCTTGTTTTG
This sequence comes from uncultured Candidatus Melainabacteria bacterium, assembly GCA_934718135.1. GTDB lineage: Bacteria > Cyanobacteriota > Vampirovibrionia > Gastranaerophilales > Gastranaerophilaceae > Zag111. The sequence goes on from CAKUZW010000003.1 coordinate 81,793, forward strand.
TCATGGCTTCCTCCTTTCTCTACACCTTTGCACAACAGAAGTTTGTCGTGTATGAGTAAAGGTTTCCACCATCTAGGAATTGCCCTACATGCTGATTGTATCATAAAAGGTTTATTGTTTTATTTTTATGAATTGTAGCAATTTTTATAATTTACTGCTTTTTATATTTATAAAACAAAATTAATAATATTCGTGGTAAAAGGTTTGTCTAATGCAAATAAATAATAATATATTTAAGAAACTTGTGAACAGCAAAAATTTTAAAATTTCTGACTTAAACAAAAAAGTTCCAAATACAAAGGTATCAAAAGACCTTACTTATATGGATATAATTACGTTTCATCAATATGTTCATGCTAGAAAAAATCCTATAGATATTACTCCCGAAGAAATTGAAACTCTTTCAAAAGAAACCGGAGGGAGGTTCTTAAACTTTTCTCTCGATTTGCTATTAAAAAAATTAAATATTCCCCAAGCTATACGTCCAAAGATAAGATATTTTAAACCAAAAACGGCAGACGTTGGAGGAAACTTTGAAACTCACAAACAAAGAATTAATATTGATGAATCTCTAAATGATACAAGATTGGTTCTAGTGGTAATTAGACATGAATTGGAACATTGGAAGCAACTTGTTGATGCTCTAAGATGTGATTCAACCTCTGAATTTATGACAACAAAAAACGCTTTTACATTAACATTGCTAAAAAAGAAAATAAAAAACATAACTCCAAAAAATATAGATTATGTTAAAAATTTATTTGCAAATCGTAACCAAGACCCCGATTTTATTAGATATTATAAACAACAAAAGAAATTGCAAGGAAAAGTTGTCAAATACCTCGGCAAAATAGATGAAAACTCACCTGAAGCAAAAGATTGTCATAGATATATAGAAGAAATAAATAATTTTAACAGAATTACATCCAGTACCGTAAATTATCAATGTTCTTACATGGAATATGCTCCTTATGTTGAAGAATTTGCACTCGGAGAAAAAGTCTATAATACAAAACAATGTGCTTTTAAAAACTTTAAAAAAATCAATGAAATAGGATTACAAAAATTAATTGAATTGGAAAAGAATAATAAAGAAACCCCTTCTAAAGATTTCAAGGACATAATAATTCAAAATCCAAATCCATCAATTTCTTTGTTTGGATAAAATAAAATCTATTGACGCAGAATTTTATCTAAAATTAGAACAAGTTCATTTATTTTTTTATCTTTCTCGGTTTCATCACTTTTTGCTAAAGATTCTTTTATACAATGCTCAAAATGACCTTTCAAAATGTCAAAATTTACCCGTCTCAAAATTGATTGGCTTGCAAGTATTTGGGTGCTAATATCAACGCAATATCTATCTTCTTCAACCATTTTAATGAGTCCATTGATTTGACCTTGAACGGTTCTTAAAAGTCTGATTATTTTTTTCTTATCTGCATGCATTATAAAAATATCCTTTCTTCAATTAAAAAAGGTAAACTCTTTTTTCACAAAAGAGTTTACCACAAGTTCTAAATAATTATTGACAATTACACTTAGATTTTTTGAAAAATCTAAAGAAATGTTTTTTACCACAATTACAATTTTGTTTTTCGCAATTGCATTTTGGGTTATTGCAGTTGCAAGTTTCCTCTTTTTGACAGCCACAAGTGCAATCTTTTGAACATTCTTGTTTGCATTTGCAATTGTCGCCACAATTACACTGAATATCACAAGCAAATGCAGAACCTGATAATGCGATTGTTGTACCTAAAATCAACAAACTTGTTAGTAATTTTTTCATAAAATTCTCCTTTCTTTGCTTTTGTATTTCCAAAGAATACAAAACATACTCAACTTATTACTAACACCCCCACGGGGTATATGTATAATATAAAATATGTTTTTAATTTTGTCAATCCTAAAAAATTGCATTTTAAAAAATAAACTTTTTAACTAGTTTCCTAAATGAAAAATAGCAAAATCTTTTTCTGCGGCATAGGTTTTTATATTTTGAGGAACTTCTTTGAACTTATATTTTTCTTTGTAACCTATCAGTTTATATAATTTAGCTTTCAATGTTTGAATTTTTGTTTTCTCGGAAAAAATTCTTGAATACATTGGGTTAAATCCTTTTTTAGGTCCTTGAAAAAATAAACCTTGAGGTTGTGCAAAAACACCTATTGCTTCCCCATATTCAGTTGCTGGTGAAGCATCTAAAATAGCGGTATTTAGTTCTTTTGCGGCTTGAGGATTTATTGCACGAAGTTCTTCTAAAGATTTACAATTATATTTTTTGAAAATATTACTAAGATTAAGAAATGCTTTGTCAATGTTTCTCAATCTGAAAGCTCTAGGATGAATTTCCTTTCCAAAACCTGTCCCATCAGCATCTCTAAATGCATGAGCATATCTAATGTCATCACTGTTTAAATTAACAATTACGCCTTCTGTTCCAAAGAGATGATGACTTCTTCTTACCGGATTTGTATAAGAACTGCTGAGGGCATATTTAGAATTAGGGCGAGAAGCAAATTCAACGCCTTCAAGTTGAGTTGTTGCATGATAAAAATTATGGACATCATTAGGATTTAAAACTTTTTCTGTTCCATTTTCATCAATATATTTGATTGGTGCTTTTTTATCAAGATATACGACAATATTGGTGACTCCATTAGAATTTACTTTTTTTACAGAAGTTCCGTTTACAATGAATTGGCTTGCTTTAGGGACTTTTGATTGAGGGATTTGAATTGATTGACTTTGAATAAATTGTATTTCTTTTTTAATTGTATTTTTTATTAAATTTAAAGTTTTTTGATTTTGAGGGGTTGTCATATTTTTAGCATCAGAAAATATTTCTAACATTTTGTAGCTGTCTTTATAGCGTAATTCGCAGGTGGCATTTATAAGGGCATTTTTTGAAATTTCCCCGTTTACGGCATTTTCCAGTAAATTTTGATTTTTTACTATTGAATATAATTTTAATTTATTTTCGTGCGGAAGATTTAATTTTTCTGCTAAATAGTAGGCATTAAATGCGGATTGTTCAATGTCGTTAATCCCTTGAATTCTGCTTGAATTTTTAAATAATACCGCAAGTTGAACAATTAACTTATTTTCTGGTGACAATTCTATAAATCGTTCGTCTTTATTTATTTTTTGTAGCATTTTTAGTGAAGATTTACTGATTGTTTTATTTTGCAAAATTTCAGGAAAAGCTTTTGTTATTTTAAAAAGCTCACTTTCTACAATTTCTCCGTTTTTATCAAACAGGTTTTTAAAAGCAGAAATAGTTGTTTGTTGTTCAGCTTTTGCAAGTGGTTTTATTTTTAAAGAGGTGTCATCTAATAATTTTTGAATTAATTTTGTGTATTCATCCTTTGTTTTAGGCAAAATCGGGATATCTTGAGCTACCTTTTCATTAGGTCCATTGCTGATTAATTTTGTCAAAAAGTCATTTTTCTGAGATAGAGATAATTCATCTATATTTTTAAATTGAGTATATTTTCTAAATTTAAAAGCAGAGAAAGAATCTTTAGGTTTCTCATATTTATCAAATATTGCCAAAATATTTTTTAAATCTTTTTCTGAAAATTCTCCATTTTTACCAATAGATTGAGTCAAAACCTCAATTCCCATTTTAGGACTTAATGATAAAGATGAAGATAAAGTTCTAATTTTTTTTACTAATAATCCAAAAGCATTTTCATCGAATTTTGTAATATCGGTTTTTGCAACATTTTTAAGAACTTCTATTATTTCATGGTCATACATTTCTGTTTTTTCAAGTTTTTTTGTAAATTCAAAAACCCTAGAACTATATTGACCATTTGCAAGTTCAATATTTTCTAAAATATGGTCAAAAGATAAACCTTTACTATGTTTTAAAGACTTTTCAATTATTTTTTCGGTCAATTTGGGTTCTTCTTTTATTGGAACATATTTCAATGTAGAAGGATTTATTACTTTTTTTAATGGTTTAAAGGCTTTTACACCTATATAACTAAAGTTCGAAATACTTGATATTGCCATAATTTTTCCTTTCCTTATATGTAAAAACCTCAATATAAAAATTTTTGCCCCAAAAATTTCCCCTTGACTGATAGTTACTATCAGGTTGTAAAATATAAAAGTATAAAATAGATTTTTATATTTAAACAAGGAGATTAAAATGATTTTAGACAAAGTGAACAATTCTAAAGACGTGAAAACTCTTTCTATCAGTGAAATGAATTCATTAGCAGATGAAATGAGAAAACTTATTATAAAAAAAGTTAATACTATTGGTGGTCACATGGGACCAAATTTAGGTATTATTGAAGCTACTATTGCAATGCATTATGTTTTTGATATGCCAAAAGACAAAATTGTTTTTGACGTTTCTCACCAATGTTATCCGCATAAAATCCTTACAGGAAGAAAAGAAGGATTTACAAATCCTGATAACTACTTAAAATACACTGGTTATACAGCTCCGGAAGAAAGTGAATACGATTTGTTCAAAGTTGGCCACACTTCAACATCTGTAAGTTTAGCAACCGGTGTAGCTAAAGCAAGAGATTTAAAAGGTGAAAATTATAATGTTATTGCTTTGATTGGTGACGGTTCTTTATCAGGTGGTGAAGCTCTTGAAGGTCTTGATAATGCCGCAACTTTAGGTAGCAACTTTATTGTTGTAGTTAATGACAATGATATGTCTATTGCAGAAAACCATGGCGGACTTTATGACAATTTAAAACAACTTAGAGAAACTAATGGAAAAGCAGAATGTAACTTCTTTAAATCTTTAGGTTTTGAATATTTCTACCTTGAAGAAGGTAACAACATCGAAAAACTTATTGAGGCTTTTAAAGAGGTTAAAGATGCAAATTATCCTGTTGTTTTGCATATTCACACTTTAAAAGGTCATGGCTTGAAAATTGCAGAAGAAAATAAAGAGGCTTTCCACTGGATTATGCCGGGAATTTTGGACAAAGATGATACTCCGGCTCCGGTTGTAGAAGATTACAACTCAATTACAAAAGATTTTATTCTTAAAAAGACAAAAGAAGATAAAACCGTAATTGCGATTAATGCCGCAACTCCGGGGGTATTTGGTTGGGATAAAGCTTTTAGAGATAAATTAGGCAAACAATACACAGATGTTGGTATTGCAGAAGAACATGCCGTTGCTTACTCTTCAGCCCTTGCAAAAAGCGGAGCAAAACCTATATTTGCCGTAATGAGTTCATTTATTCAAAGAACTTACGATCAAATGTCACAAGATATGGCTTTGAACAATGCTCCTATAACAATGCTTGTATTTTGGGGTGGTTTGTCAGGAGCAGACGCTACACACCTTTGTTCATTTGATATTCCGTTAGTTTCAAATATTCCAAATGTTGTTTATTTATCTCCAACTACAAAAGAAGAATATTTGGCAATGCTTGAATATTCTCTAAACCAAACAGAACACCCTGTTGTAATAAGAGTTCCATTGTCTTTAAAATCTAGTGGACAAAAAGATACAACGGATTATTCTATTCTAAATAAATTCAAAATTGAGTCTAAAGGAGAAAAGGTTGCAATTTTAGGGCTTGGTAATTTCTTAGGACTTGCAAATGACGTTAAAGAAGAATTGAAAAAACAATTAGGTTTTGATTCTACAGTTATCAATCCGAGATTTATAACCGGAGTTGATGAAGAGCTTTTGAACGAACTGAAAAAAGACCACAAAGTTGTTATTACTTTGGAAGACGGACAACTTGATGGTGGTTTTGGTGAAAAAATTGCAAGATTTTACGGAAATTCTGATGTGAAAGTTTTGAATTTTGGCGGAAAGAAAGAGTTCACTGACAGAATGCCGTTAGAAGAACTTTACAGACGGAACCACTTAACAAAAGAACTTATTGTAGAAGATATTAAAACTGTTTTAAAATAAAAAAATATTTATAAGTTTTATGGTATTTTTGAGTTTGATGCAAGGGTGTATTGCCCTTGCTCAAACTTCTAATAATGAGGATAAAATATTACAAGAGAAGAAATTTGTAAAGATAATCAAGAGAATTTCTAACAATCGTAATCCTAACAACAACCGGTAATATCCGAACATTAAAAAACCACATCATTGGCAATTTAAAAGTCGGAAATGACGAAAAAACAATTGCCGAAACAATCATACAAACAATGCCTTACGTAGGATTTCCAAATGCAATCCAAGCTCTGAAAGTTTTGGAAGAAGTTGTTAAATAAGACTTATAAACCTTACTCAAAAAAACTTCTTCTTTACATTATTTAATTTATTTACAACAAAGCATATAGATTGTAGTATTATAGAGTATAAGAATTGTAAGTATGAATAATTTTCTCTTTCGGAGGCAAAATTGGTAGAAAGATATTATATAAAAGGCGGTACCCCATTAAGAGGTGAAGTATCAATCGGCGGAGCAAAAAATTCTGTTTTGAAATTGATGGCAGCAGCATTACTCGCTAAAGGGGAATCAAAAATCTATAATGTACCTGATTTGACAGACGTAAATATAATGCTTAGCGTTATTGAACAATTGGGTGCTAAAACAAATTATGATAAAAAAGAAAAATCCGTAACCATTGATGCTACAAATTTATCAAGCGTTACCGCAAGTTACGAACTTGTAAGTAAAATGAGAGCATCATTTATTGTTTTAGGTGCTTTAGTTTCAAGATGTAAAGAAGCAAAAGTTGCACTCCCTGGCGGTTGTGCAATCGGAGAAAGAAGAGTTGATTTCCACATCAGAGGGCTTGAAGCACTTGGAGCAAAAATCAAAATCGAAAACGGTTATGTCCATGCAAAAGCTCCAAAACTTGTCGGAGCCGAAGTTTGCTTAGATTTACCTTCTGTTGGAGCTACAGAAAATATTATGTTAGCTTCAATCTTAGCAGAAGGTTCTTCAAGAATTCAAAATGCTGCTCAAGAACCGGAAATTGTTGATTTGGCTAACTTCTTGAATACTATGGGAGCTGATATTCAAGGTGCAGGAACTTCTGAAATTGTTATCAATGGGGTTAAACAATCTGATTTACACCCAATTGAATATACAACAATTCCTGACAGAATTGAAGCCGGAACATATATGACAGCTATTATTGCAACCAAAGGTAAAGGTATTATCAAAAATATCTATCCTGCACATTTGACATTCTTTACAGACAAATTGTTGAAAATGGGTGCAAATATTAAACTTTTAGACCCAACATCTATGGAAGTAAGTTGCAAAAACAGACTAAACTCAATTAATTTTGTAACACAACCATATCCGGGATTTCCGACTGATTTGCAATCAATGGCAATGACCCTTTTAACAACAGCAAACGGAGTTGGAATTATCACAGAAAGTTTGTACGAAAACAGGTTTATGCAAGTTCCTGACCTAAACAGAATGGGTGCTGATATTCACCAAGACAGAAATCACGCAATTGTTAAAGGTGTAAAAAAACTTTCCGGAGCAACTCTTACTGCAAGCGATTTAAGAGCAGGAGCATCTCTAGTTGTAGCAGCTTTGATGGCTGACGGAAATTCTATTGTAGAAAAACTACATCATATAGATAGAGGATACGAAAATTTTGAAACTAAGCTAAGATTGTTAGGAGGAAAAATCGAACGTAGAGATGATGATTCCCAAGTAAACCTAACGGAGGGTACACATAATGAGTCCTACTTATAAACGTTGGTATGATCATGACCCGTTATTATTGGAGGTAATTGAACTTTTGAGAAATTACCAAACAGAGTTGCACGCTCAGGCTGAAATTTTCTTGAAAAAAATTGAAGAAAAAGTTTCTAAAGAAACTATTGACAAGTTTTATGCAATGGTTAAACCTGTAAATGCAAACAATCGTTGGTATGACAAGGATCCGGTTATCTCAAGGACTGTAGAAATTCTCAGAATTGTACCTCCTGAAGCTCAACGAATTTGTGCCCAAAACTTTATTAAAACCTTGAAAGATATGGGCATTGAATATGAAAGTCCAAATTTGAAATTGTAGTGTTAGAAGCAAATAGTGTAGTAGAAAAAAGAACTCTGGTTTATACAGAGTTCTTTTTTAGTAATAAATTATATAATTTATACATTATGATAATCTGAGAATAAGTAATTAAAATCTAATACTTTATTTTCAGCATCTTTATCTAGTGCTTTAAGATGTTCTCTTGCTTTTTGAGTTCTATATGTTCCACGTTCAGAACATCCAATAGAACCTTGAGTAACTGCAAATTCTGGATAATCTGGATAGTATTCAGTTAGCGTTGGCTTTTTTTCTCTTTTTGCTGCAGCTGTTTTATCGTAAATTTTAATTTTTCCTATTGAATTATCTGTGTTACAAGAGAATCTTCTTAGTGATGATGCTCCATCGTTATAATAAAGATTATCATCAATAGTATCTACAACTCCATAACCATGGTTTTCTTTTTTCATTTGTCTAATTTGTGTATAATTGCCTTTTTTAGCCAAGATATATGGTTGGTCTTTGCCAACTTGTTTTATATAAATCATGTCGGCTTTTCCGCCATAAATCCATTCTTTATGTAAGATACCTAAATCTTCTGTTTTTGCCAAGACTTTGCCTGTATCTGGGTCGGTGAAAGTTCTTTGAACTGTGCCATTTGCAAGAGTGGTTTCTTTGACAGTTAAAGCATTAATATCTTTATTGAGAGCTTTTCCAATATTAATTCTTGGTTGTTTTGCTCTTAATTCAGCAGCAGCTTTTTCAGCGGCTTCTTTTGCGGCAATAGCTTCCTGTTCAGCTTTTTTTGCTGCATCAATTGCGGCTTGTTCTTTAGCTTTCACGGCTTTTGCGTAATTTGTTTCTTTAGTGTTAAAATTGCCATAATTGTCGCTATATTTAGGAGTATCTAATTTCCCAGAATAACATGAGCCATATTGTTTTTTTAGTGAATGTTGAATATTTTTTGTTTCACGAGGGTCTTTTAACATACTCTCAACTGAATGTTCTAAAGGATATTCACCATAAACTTTATCTTGAGTAGCTTCAACATATGTGTGATATTCATTACCAGAGTTTCTGTGGTATTTCAATCCTTTGTGTTGAAGAACACCTTGTGGGTTGTATTCTTTTGTTAAAGTTGATTTTTCATTATAACACCACCATTTTGAGGTGTCTTTATTTACAGTTATTTTATCTCCACCAAAAACGCTTGCACCTTTTTCTCTGGTTACAGTTGTTGTTCTCCAAAGATCATTATCTCCGCCACCTTTAATGGTTATTTTCCTTGAACCATTTTCTAGATAGTCAATTCTTGCTGTTGCTTCTTGACCATTACGTGTAATTGTTCTTTCTAATCCTGTAATTTTACCAGTTACTGGATCAGTAAGAGTTAATGTTTTTCTAACGGGTTTTGCAATTTGTGGTACAGTTTCTGCTACTTTTCCGGAACTCTTGCCAAAAAATTGCCCAACACTGCTAAAAATGCGTGATACGTTCATAAAATTTTCCCCTTTATTTTCTTTGTTCTTTTTTATTTTCCCCTAGAATAAAAATCCTATATTGTATATAAGTTTTAAATACTTTAAAAATTGCTTAAAATTTCATTCATTGTTAAAACATGTTAAGGAGGTGTTTTATAGGTGTTGGGATGAGTAAAACAAATTCGTTTAGTATGACGAAATTGTAAGATGTTGTACATAGTTCCCTCTCCGAGGACTCTGCCGAGCAAAACAATCCAGTGAATTGTTTTGTGAGAGGTTAAGGGTTAGGGAGAGGGGTTGATTGGTTAAATAAAAGATGAACCCTCTCTCAAAATTGTACCTTTTCGCCAAAGGCTCAAAGACAATTTTTCTCTCTCCCTCGGAGAGAGCTATGCAAGTTTACCTCTCATAATGACATTAAAAACATAAAGAACTCAGTGCCTTAGTGCCCATATATCTTAATGCCTTTCGTAACGAACTGATTCCCTTATTTCCTTCTTTTTTTTCCTCTTTAACAGACTTATCGACTTATCCACTTATTGACTTATTGACTTTTTAAAAATTACCAAACAACTTTTTCAATAAGTTCAATTTCGTATCCATCTGGGTCTTTTACGAATGCGATTTTTGAACCTTTTCCATTTAAGTCAAATGGTTCGTATAAATATTTATAACCTAGTGAATTCATTTTTTCTGTGAATTTTTCAAAAGAGTCAACTGAAAAAGCTAAATGTCCAAAACCGTTTCCTAAGTTGTAACCTTCTTTTGGTGTTTCATCATTGAAGGTTAATTCCAGTTGTGTTGTTCCTTCTTCATCGTTCAAAAAATATAGCCAACAATCTTCTAATCTCTTTTTGTGGTCAAGTTTCATGTTTAGAAGTTCTGTGTAAAATTTCAAACTTTCGTCTATGTTTTTTACTCTAATCATAGTGTGTAATAGTTTCATATTTTTCTCCTTTTTGATTTATTATAACATTATTACAACCTTTGACAATATTGTTTGAAAGGATATAATTATTTTATGGCTGAGATTTTAAAAGTATTAAAAGGGACAAAAGATATATTGCCGCAAGATATTGATATGTGGCACTTTTTAGAGAAAAAAGCAAATGATGTTTTTTCTAAATATGGGTTTAAAGAAATCAGAACTCCAATTATTGAAGTTACTGAACTATTTGCTCGTGGTGTTGGTGATACGACAGATATTGTAAATAAAGAAATGTACACTTTTGAAAAAAGTGAGCGTTCAATTACTCTTAGACCTGAAAACACAGCAGGCGTAGTTCGTTCTTATATTGAGAACGGAATGTCAAGACTATCTGCACCGGTAAAATTGTGGTATCACGGTCCTATGTTCAGATACGAAAGACCTCAAGCCGGACGTCAAAGACAATTTCACCAAGTTGGGGTTGAAATGTTTGGGATTAAACAAGCTACTGCGGATGCTGAAGTTATCCTTATGGCGGTTAATTATTTGAAAGCTTTAGGGCTTAACGATTTGGAAGTTGAGATTAATTCTCTTGGTTGTCCAAAATGTAGAGAAGAATTTAAAAACAAATTGAAAGCCGTTTTGAAACCTTATTTCAACGAGCTTTGTGAAGATTGTCAAAAAAGATATGAAAAAAATCCATTAAGACTTTTGGATTGTAAAGTTGAGTCTTGCAAAAAGATTTTTGAAAAACCTGAAATTCAAGAAGTTATCAATTCTGATTTTATATGTGATGAATGTTCTGAACATTATACAGAATTGAAGTTATATCTTGATAGAATGGGTGTAAAATATGTTGAAAACAAACTTCTTGTAAGAGGTTTAGATTATTATAACCGTACAGTTTTTGAAATTAAGTCAAACAATTTAGGTTCTCAAAATGCTGTAGCAGGTGGCGGAAGATATGACGGTTTGGTTGGACAATTAGGTGGTGAACCTACTCCTGCTGTCGGTTTTGCAATGGGTATGGAAAGATTGATTTCACTTCTACCTCCAAAAGAGTCTAAAAAATTAGATGCCTATGTTGTTTCAAACTTCCCTGTAGATGCATTTGTTTTGGCAGAAGAATTAAGAAGCCATGGTTTGAGTGTAGAATTTGATTTGACTAATAAAAAATTTACAAAACAATTAGAAAAAGCATCAAAAGTTGCAAAATATGCATTCATCTTGGGTGAAGATGAAATTTTGAAAAACCAAGTTTCAATCAAGAACCTTGAAAAAGGAAAACAAATCACCGCAGATAGAGCAAATTGCTTTAAAATGGTTGAGGCGTAAATAACATTTAAAATATTCAAAATTAAGAATTTGTTATTTTTGTACATATATATTTAGAAGGAGAAGAATTTTATGAGTTGTATAAATATTTGCCTTTCAACTGATGACAATTATAGCAAATATGCAGGTGTTGTTATTTGTTCAATTCTTTTGAATTCAAAAGATTCTGAAAATTTAAATTTTTATATTCTTGATGGAGATATTTCAGAAGATAATAAAAATAAGATTGAGTTGTTGAAAAATATAAGAGATTTTAATCTTAAATTTGTAAAAATAGATGAAAATTTATTTGAAACATATAAACAAATAAAAACTCATTCATATATATCGTTATCAACTTTTTATAGATTGAAATTAGCATCTTTATTACCAGATATAGAAAAGGTTTTATATTTAGATTGTGATGTTATAGTGAATGATAATATTGAGCAACTTTATAATACTAATATTACAGATTATTATGCCGCAGGTGTAATAGATACTGCAATGAAATCTAGTGGTTGGGTTCCTCCATTGGAAAATGGTAACTTATATTTCAATGCAGGTGTTTTGTTATTTAATCTAAAAAAAATTAGAGAAGATAATATTGAACAAAGATTTGAAGAATACACAATAAACAATATTGAGAATATAAGAGTTGGCGACCAACAAATTATTAATGTTGTTTGTCAAGGACATATCAAAGAACTACCTTCAGCTTGGAATGTACAATCAAGCAATTTTATTAATCGTTCAGATTATACGAATCATCCGAAAATTGTCCATTATGTAGGAAAACAAAAGCCATGGTTATTTGGTTCTATGAATTATTGGAAAAATCTTTATTTTGATGTTTTAAATGAAACACCATGGAAAATACCAGAAAAAGAAAAAATAAAATGGACTAGGGATAATCAGAAAATGTCAATTTTAAATTATTTAAAATACAGACCCTTATTTATGTTTCGTCCAAGATTTTATAAAGCAATTTATTATACTTATTTTAAGAAAGGAAATTAAATGCCAAAGGTTTCGATTATTGTTCCTGTTTATAATGTTGAAAAATATTTAGAGAAATGTCTTGATAGTTTAATAAATCAAACTCTTAAAGATATTGAAATAATTTGTGTAAATGATGGTTCAAAAGATAATTCTCTAAAAATATTAGAAGAATATTCAAAAAATGATAATCGTATAATTATTATCAATCAATATAATGCAGGTGTATCTGTTGCAAGAAATTCCGGTATGAAAATTGCAAAAGGCGAATATATCGGTTTTGTTGATTCAGATGATTGGGTTGATTTAGATTTCTATGAAAAGCTTTATAATTCAGCAATAAAAAATGATGCAGATATAGCAGTAGCTGGGATAATAAGGACTAAAAAAAATAAGAAAACATTTATACTTGAATATAATGATAAGGAAGTTACAAATAATATTTATAGAAAAATTGAACTTTGTGACGTTCCAGAATGTTGTTTTGTGGTTAATAAAATTTATAAATTAGATAAATTAAAAAATTTAAATATTAAATTTGAAACTAATAGAATATATGAAGATATGGTTTGGACTCCACAAATTTTGTATGGAATGGATAAAATTGTAACAGTTTCAGATACTTATTATTATTATTGGCGACATTCAAATACATTGGTTAAAATGAGTAATGATAAAACTGATGAGGATTTGAAATATGCTAAAGAAAAGTTTGAAAGTTTTTTTAAAGAGCGTAATGTTAATATTGACAAATATTTAACAAAAATAAAAAAATATCAAATCTTTGGAGTAACTCTTTTAAAAATAAAACAAAAGGGATATAAAAAAGAATATAAATTATTTAATTTTATTAAACTGGGGTGGGGTAAACCATCATATAGAGGTAATCTTATATTTAAGATTGACAAATATGGAAAAAGAAAAAGAATATATTTCCCGTTAGGGTTAAATATAAGATTTAAAGGTAAAAATTCAATAGTAACTATACATGAACCTTTTCCAATTTTTAAAAGATGTAAAATAGTTTTAGGAGATAATTGTTCTGTCGTAATAGGTTCTTCTTCTAATAGAATTAGTAAATTAAAAATTTATGCAAATGCAGAGTATTCAAAGTGTTCGATTGGACAAAATTGTTTCTTTTTTGGAGAATCAGAAATTATTTTACGACCAGAACCAAATAAAATAGTTTCTATTGGTGACAATTGTATGGTAGGTAAAAATTTACAAATTAGAACAAGTGATGCTCATAGTGTTGTAGATTTGTCTAATAATAAACCAATAAATCATGCTAAAAGTGTTATGATTGGAGACCACGTTTGGTTGGGATATGACGTTACTATTCTAAAAGGTGTAAGGATTGCAAATGATTGTATAATAGGAACCAAAAGTCTAGTGACAAAAGATTGTTCTAAAAGTAATAGTGTTTATGTAGGAATACCTGCTAATAAAGTAAAAGAAAATGTTACTTGGGATGTAAAAAATCCAGCTAATTATTAACTTGATTTTTAGAAAGTGAGAGGGTAGAAATGATAAAATTAATTGCTAAATTACTAACTTTTTATATTCCGAATAAAAAACTTCGTAAAAAAGTTAGAACACAGATTATGAGTTGGTATTATGGTTTTCAAGTTTATCAGAAAGCAGAAAAAATAGGAAAAAATTTTGTTGTTTCTCGTTATTCAATCGTAACCAAAAGAACAAAAATTGGTGATAATGTAATTTTTAATGGTGTAGAAGTTAGTGGTGTTGGACATGTTCAAATAGGAAATTATTGTCAATTTGGAAGTGGTATTTTAATTGTTTCTTCAAATCATGATTATGATAATGGTGAAAGTATTCCTTATGGTGCTTATTCCATTGATAAAGGAATAATAATAGAAGATTTTGTTTGGTGTGGTTCAAATTCAATTATATTAACAGGAAGTGAAATTGGCGAAGGGGCTATAATTCAAGCTGGCAGTGTTGTTCATGGCAAAATTCCTCCTTATTCTATTGTCGGAGGTAATCCTGCAAAAGTTTTCAAATATAGAAATATAGAACATTTTAAAAATTTAAAGGAACAAAAAAGATTTTTAGAACATGTATAATTTTTTAAAACAAATAGCTACTTGATTTTTCAAGGTAAATTTTGTATAATTTCATACTGTAACCAGTATTGTAAGAGGTGTTATTATGGCAGACCAAATCACTATTCGTTCAGACAGAGCAACAGATTACAAGTTTATGTACAAAGGTGAAGAAGTTGTTCTTAAAGCGGGAACTATCATTAGTATTGCAGACGGTTTAGAACATGTTGTTCTTCCTACTTGTGCAATGAAAATTATGAACAACTTAATCGTGATTAAAGATGACGTTAAAAAGAATTAGTTTTATATACATAATAAATGCATGATTTTTTAAAGACCGAAAATATTTTTCCGGTCTTTTATTTTGGATATTTTGATATTAAAAAGGGGGGAGCTTGTAAAAACAGGCTCACCCTTTGGAATTTAAGGTTTTGGAATAGATTATTTAACCATTAATTTCTTTACGGTTTCTTTATCAGCAACCATTTTTGGTGCATAAATCTTTAATACACCATGTTCCAATTTAGCTTCAGTTTTGTTAACATCAATTTCTTGAGGAAGATAAACTGATCTTGAAAATTCACCGTATTTGAATTCAGATTTCTTGTAAGCTTTTTTATCTTCGCAAATTTCTTCTTCCTTCTTAGCGTTGATTGTGATGTTGTTTTTGTCGATATCAATATCTAAATCTTCTTTTTTTACACCCGGAAGTTCAGCTCTGATATCATACTCTTTGTCTTTTTCAGTAATTTCAACAGGCATTGGAAGTGTATTTATATCTTCATCATATCCGTATTCAGGATACAAGTTGTCAAAATGTCTGTTCAAAATTGAACTGATTTCATCGTTTACTGATTTGATAAAGTTGTCTGGTGTTTTTTTTATTAAGAATCTCATAATGAACTCCTTTCGTTCTTTTCTTCTCTTTCTACCTACACTTATATTATTGTTCTGTTTTTCTAAAAACACTGATTTTTTAACTAAAAATTAACATTTTGTGTTATATTAAAATTATGGTTGAATTAATAAAAGTTGAAAATGAAGATATCTTTGAACTTGCACAATTGGCTTCAAGTATTTGGCATGAATATTGGGTTAAAATTTTATCTTTTGCACAGATTGAGTATATGATTGAAAAATTTCAATCTGAAAATGCGATTAGAAATCAAATTAAGCATGAAAATTATAAATATTTTTTCATAAAAGCTGAAGGTGAAACAATTGGTTACGTAGGCGTATCCTTGAAGGCTGATTATTTGTTTTTGTCAAAGTTTTATATAAAACATACTTTTAGGCATTGCGGGTATGGAACTCAAGTGTTTGAGATGATTAAAGATTTCGCTTATAAAAATAGGCGTGATAGAATTCGATTGACTGTGAATAAGTACAATACAAATACGATTAATGCGTATTTGAGTTGGGGTTTTGAAATGATTGACTCTGTTGAAACCGAAATTGGAGAAGGTTTTATAATGGATGATTATATTATGGAATATCATCTGACTCTCCAAGAAGAAGAGGAAGAAGTTGAAATCGAGGAAGAAAACTCTGAAGGGTTGCTTGATACAAATTCAATTGATGAAGATTTATAAAAAATGAAGATTACACGATTTAAAAAACTTATTACTTGGAATGTTGTGGCTTTAGCAGGGTACTTAAACCTTGTGATAATGGTATTTTTTATTGTTATGTTAACCTTATCGGCATCACAACTCAATATGCGTGCAGATTTGAACTCATTTTTCTATGACAATATGCTAAGACATGTAATTTTCCCATATATAGGTTTTTACAAAACTATTTTGATAGGTTGTTGTCTATTTTTAATAGGTTCTGTGTGGGAGAAAAAGTATTACAACAGGCATGGGGTGTACGGTTTTAGAATATTTGAAAACCATGATAGGGTGTATTCATTCTTTTTTGTGGTTGGATTAGCACTAAATTTTTTGCCACTATATTTGTTTATGATGTATGTATTATCAAATATAGTGAAAATAATTTGATTTTATGGTAAAATACATAAAGATAAGCATTGTCGTCTGTTAATAAGGTTAATATAAGTCGATGTGATGGAATGGTAGACATGCATGCTTGAGGTGCATGTGGCGAGAGCTGTGGGGGTTCAACTCCCCCCATCGACATTTATTATACGAAGTATAAAATATTCACGTGAGGGACGCAGAACCCAACCGAACGAAGTTCGGTCAAGGTTCAAGTGCAAGCGAGCAGAGTGCGAAGGCTTGATTGCGGATAATTGAAAATTATAAAGCAATCAACCGTAGACACGTTTAATACGAGCGCAGCAAGACAGTCCCGCCTACAACAACGTTTAAACTTTTAGAAAAGGGATACTAATCAAACCTAAAAAGTATAATAACAATAATACTCCAAATAAAATAATGGTATATTTAAACAAATTATCTGTATTCATACAATATCTTAAATTTGGGTCATGTACTCGAATTGAATAGGTGTCTAAATAATATATTACATAGAGTGTCCTAAAAAATAACATTCCAATTTCATGATGTATTACAGGAGAATGGTATTTTTTTAGTGTAAATTTTTCTATTATCCTTAATATTCTGTACGCTATAAGTACCTCAAAAATAACATCAATTAATACAAAGACTTTTAATATTATAGTTAGTAAAACAAATATACAAAACCAAACAAATAAAATTTTAAACTTTTTCAAATCTTTTTCTATAGCTATTTTGCAAATATTATTATAATTAAGCAATATCCATATAAGACTATAGAAAAACGGAAAACCCAAAACACTCAAAACAAATTCAAATGCTAAAAACAAAAGAATAGAAACTAGTCTAAATTCAGAAAGGTTTGGCTCTACAAAAAACTCTCCACAGTTATAGCATTTTTCATCATTATACTTAATCTGTTGTCCACAATAAGGACATGCTACAAATCTGTCATCCATACACTAGTGCTACAACAAATTTACTGTTTATGCAAATCTTACAAGTACATAAACTAAATAAAATTAATACTCGTATATTCTAATATTAATACCATCCTAATATTGCAATATAGTTTCATAAGCAATATTAATCTATGTAAAATATTGCAATTCTTATGCAGTTTTTAGTTTTATATCGCACTCATAACCTAATCCTCGAATGAGTTTGATAGCAGTATCTATACGTGGAGTGACCTTGCCGTTTAAGATTTCTGACAAATTACTTCTGTCGATTGAGCTTGCTTTTGCAAGTCTTGAGATTTCACCACGGCCACGAGCTTTGACAACATAAGTTAAGCACCTTATAAACGTATTAAAATCGCCGTCTTCTAAAAATTCCTGTAAAGTAAGTTCTAGCCACCCTGCTTCAAATTCCGGATTTTGCAAACGCTCCATCATATCATCGTCAAAGTTTGGAGCCTTATCCAACCATTCTTGTTGTTTATTTGTTAATGTCATAATTATTCCTTTCAATGTAGTCTTCAAAATATTTGTTCGCCTGTTGTACTACCTTCTTTTGGTCTTTTTTTTCACTGCCTGCTAAAAATAATACAACTGTAGTTTCCAAGTCGTAATAATAAATTCTATATCCTTTACCAAAATCAATTCGTAATTCTGATAATTTCGATTTTTTTAATGACTTATGGTCTCCGTACAAACCTTCTTTTAACTTGTCTAATCGTTTAATTACACGCAATTGTATTGAAGTGTCTAAACTATCAAGCCAATCAATATATGGACATTTACCATCTGTTGTATAATAGTACTTTATTTCTTTTTCCATATTCACATTATGTCGGTCAAACCAACATTTGTCAAGAGTAATATTAAGAAATTTTTATAGTTTCATACCATAATACCATCCTAATATTGCAATATGTTTGTGTATATAGTTTCATAAGCAATATTAATCTATGAAAGATATTGTACTTATTGCCTAATCTTGCTATAATCTTTTTGTCGTTGGATTCCCAAATAGCCCACCACCATCGGCAATAAATTTGTTAGGCTGAAAGCCTAACCTACATACCAGTAACAAGAATAGGAATGCAAAATGATTTATTTTGGCGATCGATACATTCGACTACTGTATCAAAGGCTATCAGCAAGATACAAATGGCTCTCTATAATAATACCATGTATATTATTGTTGTTATTGCGGTATTTACAATTATTTCATAGCATAGGTAAACTTGAATATACTATTTATTCGCCATGTATTATTCATTGTTTATTAAGTGGGATTCCGACTTTAATAAGTACATATGTTTTATTGGTAAGCATGTTTTCATCTAAAAAGAAAGTAAAGAAACTATTAAAAACTTTAAGGCAAAATAAATTGATTAAATTTATGTGTTCGGAATTTTTCTTTCGAGAGTTAACTAGTGACTTAAAAAAATAAGTACCCCTAATATCATCCTAAGATTGTAATGCATTTGCATACATAATTTTATAAGTCTATCCCAACAGAAATGAATTTGTCAGGCTAAAAGTGCAACCTACGAACGTTGCACATATCGGTCTTTTATGATACAATTTGTCTGTCAAAAAGTTCCGGTTGTGGCACCTTAACGACATTTAACTTTTTAGAGCCTTCCTCAATAGACTCTATTTTAGTATTCAAGAGCTTTTCAGGGCTCCATACTCTTCCAATTCATTAACGTCAGAATGCTCATTATTATTACGTGGTAGAATAGAATCATGATTAAATCTTTCAAATGTAAAGAGACAGAGAAGATATGGAATGAAAAGTTTTCAAAGAAGCTTCCTCACGATATTCAAAAACGTGCATTGCAAAAGTTGAGAATGTTACATGTAGCTTCGGTTCTTGATGACTTGAAGATACCACCGAGTAACCATTTGGAAGCTCTAACAGGAGACAGACAAGGACAACACTCAATTCGTATTAACGACCAGTTTAGAATTTGTTTTCGTTGGCTGGATAATCATTCTTTTGATGTAGAAATCGCAGACTATCACGGTTAATTTAACCTATTTTAACAAAATGCTTTTGTGGGGTTGAAATTACGTGGTACGTACTGTATAATATAAGTAGATGATAAACGATATGGAGATATTGCAATGACTGAATATATTGAACTTACAACAGTTGGTGAAATGCTCAAAGAAGAATTCATTGAGCCATTTAACCTTACACAAAATGCTTTAGCTAATGCAATATTTGTTCCTCCAAACAGAATTCATCAAATTATAAAAGGTCAAAGAAGAATTACAGCGGATACAGACTTGCGTTTGACCACATACTTTGGACTTTCGCAAGGTTATTTCTTACGTTATCAAGAAGATTATGAACTAAGAGTTGCTAGACGTGAAATTGCTGATGATATAAGTAGAATACAACCAATCGCTATGTGTTAATTTTGGAGTTACTCAATATATAAAAATCCTCGAATATTAAAAAAGATTTATAAAATGCAAAATATGTAGATATTTTTTGTTTTTTAATATCACAAATAACCACTTTCTTCCCCTTGTGTTATAATAATCTCAAAGGATTCAATATGCAGGTGTCTATAAGTTATTACTTATCCAAAAACTGGTTTCAAAGATATAAGCTTGGCGAGCGTAATGCCATGCTTATTCCTAATATGAGCAGGGAACAAGTTGAAAGGGCAAATAGAACTAAAAGGTTGCCTGACAATTATTGGTTAATGACCAAAGAAAAAGATAATTATGATCAAAATGGCAAAAGGTTTTCACTAAAACGAGAAATAATGAATCCTCCCGTATATTATCCAAACACTTCACAAGAAGTTAAACCTATACCGGAACCTGTGATGACAATAATCAAGGGAAATAGAGTTTATACAAAGGATTTCCCACAATTTTATAAAATAGTTCCTGAGGGTTATGAAATAGAGAAAAATATTTTTGGCACATTTTTGAAAAAATCAAATGTAAAAAGTGCTGCATTCAATTATTTCCAACCGACTATATACACATCACTTGGTGTTGCAGTATCTTGTTTATTTAGTGTAATTTCTAAAAAATTTAAACACTAGTGATTCAATAGTTGGCGGATAAACATACTTTGTAAACTATTATCAATTGTAAATCTTTTTATACTTGTTTCAAGTTTGCTAATGTTAAACCATGTTCTTTGATATATTGAATAAGTTTAACATCTTCCAAGTTTATGGTAGGCATAATTAACTGCTTCTTTCGTATCGTCAGATACTTTGATAACTCTGTTGCGTGAGTTTCCCTCAATTGCAGGTTTCCTGCCTGCTTTAATCGCTACATTAGCACGAATAGTATTAGCTTCGTCTTCTGTAAGCATAGTTCAGTCGTTCAATATATCTTCAGTAGTTCTAAGCTTTATCATTCGCTAACTCCTTCAAGAAGTTTGTAAATTAAAATTTAAATTTATCCATAATTTGTCTAAATAGACTTTTTTTCTCTGGTACTAAATCAACTACTTGATATTTTTCCATTAAATCATTTGTAGCGATTTTTAATTTTTTGTTATAAATTTTTTCTTTAGCTAATTTTGTGGCTTCTTCTGATTGTTGGGCAACTTCTTCTGCAATTCTATCTTGTTCTTCTCGTTCTAGAAGTTTTGATAATTCCGCTATTTGTTCATATTTACTTAAATTTTTAAATTTCTTATATTCATCAGCGGCAGTTTGTCCGAAAAGATTTCTAAAAATTAGTGGTTCATTTGGATTGTATCCTCCATAAGTATCTTCGCATCCGGAAGAAAGACATGTGTACTCATGCCATTTCCCTAATAACCCTTCTTCATGCCTGAATTTTCCCAGATAATCTGTATTATCATTCGGTTTTGTACTTCTAATTTTGAAATCATGAGCATCTTTTTCTATACAAACATTATAAAGTTTTACATTTTTTACATCATTTCCAAGTTTTTCTAAATTTACAATATGTGACAATCCGGATTTTTCAATTTCTGGGTACAATTTTGAATTTATTTTTAATGCCATTCCAAAATTTTGATTGTTTTGAACATTATTTACTCTCATGCACTTATATCCTTTCTTTTTATTGTTTAGTATAGCATATTAAAACTTGTAAAAATAAATTTTGCTATTTATTTTAATAAAAAAAAGTAACAAGCGATATGAATTAATTTTTACAAACCTGTTTTGCTTGAGAGATTTAGAACTTTTAAAAGCGACAGGACAGAAGCAAATTCATCAAACAAGTGCTTATATTGATGTATATCGTCAATTCTGCGTAACAAATGATTCATTTCAAATAAATCTTTATTTGTTGCAAGTAATACAAGCATTGAATCTCCAAAAATTGAACATTTTAATTTGTTTATTCTAAAACTTGTTTGAAGTTGCATAAATCTATCCATGAATGCAGTATTGAACAAATATCTAGCTTCAATTTGTCCTCCTGCTTCTATTTGAGTTTTTTGAACATAGACATTGTATTTTTTATTAAATTTTTCGTATTCAAATTCAACTTTTTCAAAACCTTCCGGAGTTTTGTTTTTCAACAAACCTTTTGAATAGATTAAAACACGAGATTTAATTTTTTTCTTCATTTTGAAGTGCATAGCAATCCCTTTAAAAAGTTGGACATCTTCTGTCTTTCCTCCTATGTGCCTTATTGTATTTATAACTTTAGTTTCTAAGATTGTAAAAGGGCAATCATTATAGACTCCTGTAAACGTATCATCTGGAGAATCATAACTCACAGATTTATTAAATAGCATTGAATTATTATAAATAGAATTTGGAATATAACCTGAACAATAAACAGGACCTAATGAGTTATAGAAATTTCCTCCTGCTCCATATTCAATATCCTGATCAAACACTTTCAAAAGCTCAGAAAATAAATCCGTTTTAATACAATTTTGATATTCTTTATTTTCAGAATTAATGTTCAAAATTAAAAGAAAAATTATTAATATAACCCCTATATAAGATAAAAAAGAATTTTGAACAACTAGTGCAGAAATAAAAGATATAAAAAAAAAGAAAAGATACATTGAAAGCATGGTTTTATCAGAGAATAAGGCTTTAATATGCTCTTTTTGAAATTTTTTCCATCGAGGCAAATTTTTCTGCATAACTTTTGCAAATTCAATTGCAAAATTGTTTTTATACTTTTCCATACATTGTGACATTTATTTTCTCCTTACAAACCTGTTTTGCTAGAGAGATTTAGAACTTCTAGAAATGACAAGACGGAAGCGAATTCATCAAATAATGTTTGGTAATTATTTATATCATCAATTTTTTTGAACAATGGATTTATTTCAAACAAATCTCTATTAGTCGCCAAAAGAACTAGCATTGTATCTTCAAAAATAGAACATTTTATTTCCCCAATTTTAAAACTTGTTTGAAGTTGCATAAATCTATCCATAAAAGCTGTATTAAAAAGATATCTAGCTTCTATCTGTCCACTTGTTTCATCTTTGGATTTTTGAACATATACATCATATTTTTGGTTAAATTTATTATATTCAAACTCGACTTTTTCGAACCCTTTAGGAGTTTTGTTAAATCCGCTTTTTGAATAAATTAAGACTCTGGATTTAACTTTTTTTTGCATTTTAAAGTACATTGAGATTCCTTTAAAAAGTCTTGTTTCTTGGGTTTCTCCATGCGAAGTTTTAATATAATTCAAATTGGCTTCTGTAATAACAAATGGGCTGTCCTTAAAAATTCCACAAAATCTATTATCTACGGAAATATGGCGTACTGGTTTGTCAAATAACTGAGAATTATTATATTCAGAATATGAAATTTCGCCACAGTCATAAACAATATCATGACCAAATGCTTTTAAAAGGTTTGTATAGAGGTCTGTTTTTAACTCTTCTTTTAATTTATAAATTTCATAGAAAATAGCAGCAAATATAGCTCCAATAAAACCGATTATTGATAATATGATATGGATATTCAAATTATAATCCATTCCTTCATTTTTTACAGGAATAAATCCGGCAAAAAAAACACCAATATATATCAATATCCATTTTGTATATAAATTTTCAACTCGAGTTTTTTGAGATGTCCTCCATCTTTGACCATTTTTTTGCATAACCTTTGCAAACTCAAATGCGAATTTTTCCTTATATTTGTTCATACATTGTGGCATTTATTTCCTCCTTATATTTGTCCATACATTGTGGCATTTATTTTCTCTTTATAAACCAGTTTTACTAGAAAGATTAAGTACCTCTAGGAAAGAAAATACAGAAGCGAATTCATCAAATAATTTTTTATATTGATTCATGTCGTCTATTCTATAAAACATATTATTTAACTCAAACAAATCTTTATTAGTCGCCAAAAGAACTAGCATTGAACCCTTGTAAATAGAGCATTTCATCTTGCTAATCTTAAAACTTGTATGTAATTGCATAAATCTATCCATAAAAGCTGTGTTAAAAAGATATCTAGCTTCTATCTGTCCTCTTGCTTCCATTTGAGATTTTTGAACATATACATCGTATTTTTTATTAAATTTTTCATACTCAAATTCTACTTTTTCAAAATCCTTTGGTACTTTGTTTTTAAATAAGCCTTTTGAATAAATTAAAACGTGTGATTTAATATTCTTCTGCATTTTGAAGAGCATAGCTATACCATTAAAAAGAGTAAAACTATCAGATTTTCCATTATTATATCGTTTAACATTTGTAATATTTGTTTCAGATATGATGAATGGGCAATTCTTGAATGTTCCAGAAAAAATGTCATCTGGAGAATCATAGGTTACAGGTTTATTAAATAACATTGAGTTATCATAAATTGAGTGAGATATATAGCCCGAACGATAGTTAACTTTACTAGATGATTCATAGAAATCACTACCAGCAACGTATTCAATATCTTTTCCGAACACTTTCAAAAGTTTAGGAAAAAGACTTTTTTTAATCTCATTTTGGTAATCTTTATTTTCACAAAAAAATACTACAATTATAATAAAAATCACAATCATTATAGACATAAAAATATGAAAGTTTAAATCATAATTGAGTTCTCTTTTCCCTGGAAGATAGGCAAAAATAAAGCATCCAATGTACCAAAAAAGTTTTTCCCCTTTCCATAATGCATTAATATATTTTTTCTGAAGAGTTTTCCATTGGGGTAAATTTTCTTGCATGATTTTAGCAAATTCTATTGCAAAATCATTTTTATATTTATCCATACATTGTGGCATTCCATTTTCCCCTTATAATCCTGTCCTACTTGATAAATTCAACACATCGATAAATGACAAAACTGATGCAAATTCATCAAACAAAGTTTTATACTGATTGATGTCATCTACTTTTTTTAATAAATGATTCATTTCAAATAAATCTTTATTTGTAGAAAGTAGAATTAAAATTGAATCTCCAAAAATTGAACACTGCATATTATCAATCTTAAAACTTGTAGAAATTTGCATAAATCTGTCCATCAATGCAGTATTGAGTAAATATCTAGCCTCAATTTGTCCGCCAGCCTCCATCTGAGTTTTTTGAACATATACATTATATTTTTTGTTAAATTTTTCATATTCAAATTCAACTTTTTCATAATTTGCTGGAGTACATTGACCTATTTCTTTAGACATTATCAATACTCTGGATTTAATTTTTTTATTCATGCTAAAATGCATTGCAAGTCCTTTGAATACTCGAGCGTATTTATGATTATTCCCAGTAAAACCAAAATCAGTTTCATTTATTGTGAAATTAACTCCGTTGTATTCTCCTGTAAAACAATCATCATCTTCTTTTTGAGTAATTTTCTCATTTGGAAATAATTCACATTGCGTAAGTTTCTCTTTAGATATCCTTGTTAAAAGTCTTCCATAAGAAATATTGCCAAAAATTTTCAACAAATTAGGAAATAATGTTCTTTTTACTTCATTTTGATAATTTTTGTTTTGCATTTGGATATTTGTAATAATACCTGCAATAAGCGTACCAATTGCAAAAATAAAATGAAATTTTAAATTATACTCACGCTCATTTTTTCCGGGGATAAAACCACCCAAAAACCACAACAAATAAAACCCAAAAGAACTAGGGCTTAATAATTCTAATCTCGCATCATGCTGAACCTTTTTCCATTTTTGGGAGTTCTTTTGCATTAATTTTGCAAATTCAATTGCAAAATCATTTTTATATTTATCCATACATTGTGGCATTCTATTTTCCTTATTCTTTTTCCAGATGAGAGATATTATGTTTTATTCCATATTATGTAGTGTTTTAATTATTATTTACCAATTTCTAAAGCTCTTTGTGCCATTGATTTTGTAATATTTACAAGTGCAAGGTTTGCTTCATAAGCTCTTTGTGCCATTAAGGCATCTGCAATATCAACCATTGCATTTACATTTGAGGCTCTGATGTAACCGTCAGCGTCAGCGTCTGGGTGTCCCGGTTTGTATATTTTCTCACCTAATGTAGGGTCTTCAACCACACCGGAAAAACTTACCCCTCCTTCTAAATAAGGCAAAGTTCCAACACCAAAAACATCTTCTTTCATAGTATTCATAAGTCCATGAAAAGATACGTCATCTGTTGCATTTAATACAGGAATTTTTCTCACATAGTTTGGAGTATCAAGGTTTGCGATGTTTTTTGCGTGAACATCAATTCTTTTGCCATGAACCTTGAGGGCATTTGCTCCGATATCTATTGATTCCATTATACTCATGTGTTATTCACCTTCTTATTAAAATTACTTACCTACGTTAATTACTGTTTTCATTTCAGTCACAATATTTGACATTCTTCGTGTTGCCATTGAATAAAGGATTGAATTTTCTTGCATTTGAAGAAGTTCATTTGCTGAATTGATTGGTCCTTCTTCTTGCTCGGTTGCAATAGCTGAAGGGCCAAGTTTTTCAGACAATCTTGTTTCTAAAGGGCTATTCATTGTGCTCAAATATTGCCCAAAATCAATATCTTGTCTGATGTATCCGGGAGTATCAACGTTTGCGATATTTGAACCCAAAGCACGTTGTCTTTGAGATATCAAATCCATCATAAGTGAAACTTTACCCATACTATCTAAAGATGTATACATTTTTATCTATACCTTTCAGTTATTAACCTTCTCTAATGTTGATTGATTTGTTGTACATTGTATCTGCAAGTTTTAGCATTTGCATACTTGCAAGCATTGAAGCATTCAATCTTAACAAATCCGTTGCTGATTGATAAATACTAACATTTGCTCTTTCCAAATTGTTTTGTTTGAAGCAGTCATGGTCTTTAATCAATCGTCCTTCACCTGCATCGGCAGTTGCAACAAGTCTGTTCATATCAGCAGATTCCATTCCGTCAGGATTATCAAATCTAACAAGTGGAATGTTACCTATTTTTTGAGCTTTGTCACCTTTTTCGGCGTAAGCAAAAACATCACCGTTTGGTTTAATTTCAAATTTAAAACAATTTGTAGGAATTTTAATACCTTCTCCAACAATCCAACCGTCACTTGTTGAAAGGTATCCGTTTTTACCTTGTTTAAAAGCTCCATCTCTTGTGTATTGAACTTCACCTGACGGAGATACGACAGGAATAAACCCAGGGCCGTCAATTGCTACATCATAAGGGTTGCTAGTAATTCTTATTGAACCTTGAGAATAATCAGTTCTAACTGCACCTGTTAAATATCCGTCTTCTTTTAATATCTGTTCAAAAGTTACTTTTTTATAACCGGTCGTATTTACGTTAGACAAATTATTTGCAATTTGTCCAAAGCGTTCAAACTGAATAAGTGCGTTATTAGTACCTTTTGAAATTATACCTTGTAAATTATACATTTTATCTAACCTCTATTGTTATGAAGAACTTAATTGAGATATTGCTTTACCTAAATTTGCATTTTGGAGCATAAACATTTGTCTGTTTGCATCAAAATTCTTGATTATAGGCATCATTGTAATAAATTCTTGTTGAAGGGAAACATTTGAATATTCGTTATAACCTTGTTTTACATTTGGATCCATGACAAGAATTCCGTTTGTATCAACAACACCGATTTGTCCCACATTCATCACTTTGTTTGTTTTGGGATTGAACATAGAAATTTTTCCTGATTTGTCAATTTTAATTTGTTTCAAATCCTGTGGAATAAAAGGCAGTTGAATTGGAGTTCCGGCACTAGAGAGAACCTTTGCATCTTCAAGAGTTAATAATGTTCCGTCTTTGCCAATTTTAAAACGTCCGTCTCTGGTTAATTTTATCCCGTCTTTAGATTCTGTTTGAAAGTAGCCTTTGTTTGCCAATGCAATATCTAACGGGTTAGACGAAACCGCAATACGGCCGACTTTGTCATCTCTTGTTGTAGAGAGTGCATGAACTCCTAAATATTCAGCAAATGATGATACAACGGCTTCTTTTCTTTGATAACCGATTTTATCAAAACCGCCAACATTTTCATTGCTTATTCCGATAAGTTCGCTATCCAAATGCATGGCACGAATTGATGTTGTCAATCCGTTTTCGTTATAGAATATACCACCGTTTATACGCATAATACTACCTCTTTATACTATTTATTAATTATTGTCGGATATTTTGAAAAAAATCTCAATTTTTCCGTCAAAAATCATCTGTTTATAGTAGATTTTGCATGTGTTTAATGATAAAAGTAATAAAGTCAACTAATAAAAATTTTTCATGGAAAAAAGAAAGTCTCATCAAATTGATAAGACTTATAAATATACATTTACCCCACTCAAATGATATCATACGAAAATAGTATTGTCAAGTCGTATATTTTTATTACAATGTTTGACCTTTTAAAATTAATGTAATTAATGGATTGATGAAATGTGAATTATAGTGTAAAATGTTCGTATGAAAAAGGTTAGTTTGGTATTAATACTTTTCATGTTAGCAATATTACCCTGTACGGCAAAAAATCAATCAGATAAGAATATAGAGAGCAATTCAAATAATTCGTTAGTTTTCGTATTTCATATTCCTGATGATACAGTTTCCAAGTCGGTACAGTCATCTTCTGATGACGAAAATCCTATGCAGGTACAAGAGTTGCCTGAAGATGGAGTCACGACAGATGATGTTACGGTGGATACTTCTAAAGAGGCTCAAGCTGAGGCTGAAAATGATGAAGATGAGAATGAGTCAAATGATGATGTCGGTTTGCTAGAAAATTATCAGATAGATGATATGTATTCTGATGTTTTACAAGGTTATGCAGAGTATAACGAGGAAGAAGAAAACACTATTACTTTAGATGACCGTGACAGTACAGTTTCTAATATTAAAATTAAAAAGCCACAAAAGGTAGCTAAAGCTGATTTTAGTGATTTAAGTGTAACACCGCAAAAAGGAAATTATTTCAGCTATCTTGCTCCTGAATACAGTATTACTCCGGTTTCAAACAAAAGATACAAGCAGTTTGGAAATTTCAAAGCAGGTGCTGTTTACGGACAAGAAATTTATTATGCGGAATTGGAACAGTCTTCAGGTGTTTTTTCAAGTTATGATTTTAACAAGAATTTTTCTATAAGCACTTCTTATATGAAAACCGTAAATTCTACAAATAATGATTATAATGACAATTTCTATTTTTCTCCGTCATTAAAAATCAATCAGTATTTCACATTGAGTGAATCATTGTCTGCCGATATTTCAAAAGAACGTCAAAAAGCAGCGGTATATCTTTCTATCAACCCGTTTGGAAATAAAGATAGTGACCGATTGATTTTCGAACTTGGGGCAAGTCAAACTCGTTATAGTGACGGCAGAACTCCAAAAAATAAATTTAGTTTTACTACAAAAATTAAATTGTAAATTTATAAAAATATTTTGTATCGGGATTTTATTTTGTTTATAATTGTTATGAGAGGGTTTTAGTCGTGGCAGACGAGTCTGAAAAAAAAGAACAATTAAATAATCAAAATCAAAAAAAATATAGTAGAAAAACGGGTTTTTACTATTCTTTTTTGACAATTGTTTTACTTTTGTGTCTGATTGATATCGGAATCGGTGCGATTATCAATGTTTCTAAAATTGTTTCTTACAAAGGGAAATGTGTTACTTTAGAAAATCTTTTAAAAAAGACTCAAATGCATAATGAAGACTTAAAAGCCGAAAAGAAAATGGTAACTTCTGATAACAGTTTGGAAGGAATTGCCAGAAATAATTTGAAAATGGCCGGAGAAGATGAGGTTTTGGTCATCATAAACAAAAAAGTTGAAACTCCGAAAAAGAAAAAATCTTTTATAGATTTTAAAAATTTATTTAAAAATAAAAAACAAGAAAAACCGGAAGAAGAAGTAAGTCCGACTATTTCTATTCCGGAAGAAGTTGTTGATGAATAGAAACGGGAAAAATATGGAAAATACGCAAAGTTTACAATATATAAAACAAGCTTTTGAACTAAAAGAGCAAAAATATTACAAACCTGCAATTGAAATGCTATATAAAGCACTCGAAATTGAGAATGACAATGTTGAAATTCTTTATCAGATTGGGGAGTTATATTTTTTGATAAATAATTATTCTCGTGCTTTGCAGTATTTGGAGAGAGTTCAATCAATAAATCCGAAGCATGTTGATAGCTTGAAATTGACAAGAACAATTAAGGATCGCCAAGGAGATTTTGATAGTGTATTGAGAATTTCTCAACAGTTGTTTGAGGAGAATAATAGTTCTGAAAACTTAAAAGAATTGATAAAAATTTTAGTAAAATTGAAACTATTTGATGAAATTGAAAAATATAAATCTTCCGAATTTTTTAATACAGAAGTTAAAATTGAATGTGCAAATGCTTTTTACTCTAATGGCGAGGTTCAAAAGGCAAAAGAATTGTTGGCGGATTGCGATGAAAATGATGAACAAGTTTTGTTATTGAAAGGTAAAATTAAATTTGATGAGAAGAATTTGGATGAAGCAAAAGAAATATTTTCATCAATCGGTAGAAATTCTCAAAATCCTGAGGTTTTGAACTTTTTAGGTCTTTTTGATTTAGAAAATATGGATTTTATTGAAGCGATTAAGAATTTTTCAAAAGCCACAAATCTCGATAAATCGAATTCAAAATATTTTTACAATCTTGCAAATGCATATTTTTATAACGGTTGGATTGAAGAAGCTCAAAAAGCTTATGCCAAGGCTTTATATTTAAATCCTGACAATCTTGATTACAGATATTCACTTGCGTATTTGTATTTTGATAAAAAAGATTTTCCAAAAGCAAAGAAAGAAATTGATGCAATTCTAGACATCAATTCTGAATATTTTCAGGCTCAAGTTCTGAGAGCGTTATTACTTGCCCAAAATAAGGATTTTCTTGGTGCGAAAAAAATATTGGAAGATAATATTAAACATGGATTTGATGATGATTTCACCAAGATGTCACTTGCTAAAATCTATACTGAGTTGAATATTTTTGACAAAGCTAAGGATTTGATGTCAGATGTGATTTCTAAAAATCCTGACAATCTTAGTTATTTGAGTGATTTAGCTGATATTTATATAAAAGAGAAAGCTTTTGATAAGGCTATTGAGGTTGCTGAAAAGATTTTAAATGTAAATCCGAATTATATATTGGGTTGTATAATTGGAGCTCGAGCAAATTTCTTGAAAGGTGATTTTGAAGAAGCTAAGAATTATGCTCAAGATGCGATTTCTCTTGATATGAACTCATCTGACGGGTATTATTATTTAGCCCTTGTTAGAGAAAAAATGGATGATTTGGATGAAGCCATTGAATGTATGAAACGAGCAATTTTGTATGATTTGAATAATCCTAAATATTATGCAAAAATGAGCGAATTTTATAAGGAAAAAGAAGATTATAAGACTGCTTTAGAATATATTTCAGAAGCTGAAAGTCTTGATAATTCTAATGAATACAAGTTTATGTATTCTGAATTGGTAAAATTAAACAGAAAAATAAAAAATTAATTTGATTTTTTTTTAAAGCTGATTATAATACCATATTATGTCTGTAAAGTTGGAAAGAGTGAGTATGAAAGAATTTAAAAGATTTACAACAAAAATAGTTATTACAGTAGCCTCAATGGTTGTTTTTTCACAAATGACAATGGCTGCAACTGTCCAAATGACAAACCCGCAACAGTACCCTGCAAAAT
This sequence comes from uncultured Candidatus Melainabacteria bacterium, assembly GCA_934718135.1. GTDB lineage: Bacteria > Cyanobacteriota > Vampirovibrionia > Gastranaerophilales > Gastranaerophilaceae > Zag111. The sequence continues at coordinate 113,593 of CAKUZW010000003.1, forward strand.
ATACCCCTGAATATATTCAACAAATTCGTCCGGGATATAAATCTGTAGGTAAGGATGAGGTTTTCTATGTTGCACTTGATATGTTGAAAGATACAAAAGGTATGTTTTCACGTAATGCAATTTTAGGCAATAATTTATCTCAAAAGCCTGTAAAGATTGAATTTAGAGACTTGGGACAGTTTAGTCAGGATTACAAAAATTTTGATGCGTTAGGTTGGAAAAAAGGCAAAAATTTGTATATTTATATAAATTTGAAACACCAAGATGCTCCGGCAGGTGCTATTGCAGCCCTTTTATCGCATGAAGCTCTTCACCAAGATGAATACAATTCTCTAGCGGAAGAAACTTACGCTTGGACTATGGAAGCTGTAGTTTGGGATGAAATTTTGAAATTGTATCCTGAAAGTAATCAAACTTCTAATGCTTTAGTTAAAAGAGAAAATGCATTGAAAAAACTTCTCGAAAAAGGAAATTATTCAAATACTTATATTAAAAAAGAGGTTATGAGTAACCCTGGGTATAAGGGATTGCCGTCATATTCTCCGGGGTTTGACAGATTATAAACTTTTTTGAATAAATACCTGATTTAACTAAAAAGTATATTGATTATAAAAAATCGTTGATGTTAAATGTAGGTATGAGAAGAAGGGTCAAAGCATTAATATTTTTAGGTTTTGCAGTTGCAACTTTGTTTGCGATAAATTCGTTTTATCTTACAAATCACAACCCGATGCTTGAAACGGATACAAAAACTATTGATACTACCGTGGTTTCTCCTCAAAAATTGTTTGATAAAAGTTGGCAGACTATAAAAAATGAATATTATGACCCAACGTTTAATCATCAGCATTGGAACCGTTGGAGAAACCATTATCAAGGAAAAATTAAAACAAGTGATGATGCTAAAGTTGCGATAGATACAATGCTTGCGAGTCTTGATGACCCTTATTCCATATTTTTAACTAAAGAAAATTTTGCGGAACAGAATTCTTCAATAACATCAAAAATTTCCGGTATTGGAGTAAATATAGTTAATGATGCGGGAAAAATTCGAATAATTAGCGTAATTGAAAATACTCCTGCTCAATTTGCTGATGTTAAACCTAATGATATAATTCTTTCTGTTAATGGCAAAAAAGTCAGCGGAATGTCGCTTTCTGATGTCTCAAACCTTGTTAAAGGTCCTATTAATACCTTTGTAAGTATGGAAATTCTTAGAGGTAAAGAAAAAATAAATAAAAATATCATTAGAAAAGAAATTAATATAAAAACAGTGAAAAGTTCTAATGACAAAAATATCGGCTATATTCAAATTTCAAGTTTTATTAGTTCTTCTACTCCTAACGAATTTTTGGAGGCTTTAGAAAATACTCAAAATGCCAAAGGTTTGATTGTTGATTTGCGAGGCAACACCGGTGGATTGTTGACTAATGCGGTTTTCATTTCCAACTTGTTTATTGAAAAAGGTAAACTCGTTAGTATTGTTGGGCGTAACGGTTATAGATATGATGTAATGGCACAGAATACTGATTTGGATATTGAAAAACCGGTTGTAATTTTGGTCAATGGAACTAGTGCTAGTGCAAGTGAGATTTTTTCCGGAGCAATGAAAGATTACCATAGGGCAAAAATTGTTGGAACAAAAACTTATGGCAAAGGCATGGTTCAAAAAATTATTCCAATGCCAAACGAGACAGGTTTAAATCTTACGATTGCAAAATATTTGACTCCTCGTGGTAAAGATATTAATAAAAGAGGAATTTCTCCTGATATAGAGGTTAAATTTACCCAAGAAGATATAAATCAACACAAAGATATTCAATTGGAAACTGCAAAACAAATGCTAAATAAAATGATTGCAAATAAAAAATAAAATGGTTGTGTTTTAAGCATTTTAGGTCGGGATTTTGAATTAATCTTGACATCTGAACATGTATCACGTATATTATAAATACGGATTATGGCGACATGGCCAAGTGGTAAGGCAGAAGCCTGCAAAGCTTTTATCCCCCAGTTCGAATCTGGGTGTCGCCTTTTTTTAAAGAAAACTTAGTTTTAATAAAAAATAGCTTTTGAAAAATCAAAAGCTATTTTTATTTGTTTATTGAAAGGAGGTTTTAAAATTTAGTCTGCTATATTTATAAGCTTATTGGATTGGTTATATTCCATTAAAATATATTTATTATTTTTTTTATCTGTGTCCATATAAACTTTTGAACCGTTTGGTTTTACTTCCAGCATTTTTTCTGTGTCATTATCATGAACATTTATCGAGTATGAACCATCTTCAGAATAAGCCGTCATTTTGTGTTTGCCATTTGGAAGAGTTTCTTCAATTGAATAATAACTTTCTCCTCCTCCATTATGGTTAGAGAATGCAATCATTTTGCTATTTTTATCTTCTCCGTACAAAATTGCACTCAAATTTCCATTCGGTTGAAACATGTGAACGACTTTACCATCGGCGGTTTGAGTTTCAATTTTTTCAATTGCACCATTTGAATAGTAACTCTTTTCACCTTGAATTTGTTTTGGGTCATAACCTAGTACAAATGGTTTTGCAGGAGTCATTTCAGAGTCAGTTAGAGGATTTAAACCTGTTGTATTTTCTACAATTGAGCGTTGGCTCTTTGTTATTTCTACAGGTATTCCGTTTTGGAATTTTGTAGATTTATAAGTTCCGGCATTGTCATCTTTAATTTCTTCTGACTTAATTTTACCTGATTTGTCAAAACGTGTTAATCTGGAACTGTTTGTTTTTTCACAAATTTCCATGATTTCAGAATTCCCATTTGGATGAGCAGTATAAATTTTCTTAAATCCGTCAGTTCCGTATTCAAAATTTTCTGCACTTTCAAGTTTTCCATGGTAATAATATGATGTTTTTGTTGGTTTGCCGTCATTTCCAAATTCGCTCATATAAATAGAACTTGCTTCGGTAGAATTTTTGTCGGTATTCCAATTTTCTTGAACTTTCGTCAATTTACCTGTTTGATTGTCAAAATATTCAATTTTTTCAATCATATCATTTGGTTTCACAACATCCATGTGATAAACAATTGTTTCTTTGTCATTTTTATCAACTATTGAATTAAGAGTGCCTTGAGAATTGTAAATTCTCTCCCCTTTGATATCTTTAATTTGGTCTGGAGTAATCACAACCGGAGTGAGAGTTTCCACTTTATGCGGTTGTTCTTGGTGAGCAAAAATATTTGCCCTATTGTAAATTGACATTGCATTTAGTCCGTTCATTTGAACATTTTGGGCAACCGGTTGAGGTATTGGGTTTTGCATTGGTACAATCCCTTGATTTTGTTGTGGCATAGCAACATTTTGTATCGGCATAAACGAATTTATGGGATTTATCATAATTTTTCCTTCTATATTTAATTCACACTACACTATTTATAATAAAACACATAATTAAAAATAATTGCTAATTCTTTAAATATTGTAAATCTACACAAATTTGCCATAATCACTTGATATAGTATAATATTTGTACGCAAGAATAGATTTGAAGAAGGAGCAAAAATGTTTGGAATTATTTTAGCAGGCGGTTCAGGAAGCAGACTTTGGCCACTATCAAGAGAATTGTATCCAAAACAACTTTTAAATTTGTGTGGAGAAAAAACTCTTCTTCAGTCAACTTTTGAACGATTGTTAGGTTTTGTTCCTGCTGAAAATATTATCAGTATTACAAATACCAAACATCATGCAAATGTCAAAATGCAACTTAGCAAATTAAATAAGGAATCTGTTATTCTTGCTGAACCTGTTTCAAAAAACACTGCTCCTGCGATTGCTCTCGGTGTAAAATATATTCTTGAAAACTGTGACAAAGATGAAACTGTTTTGGTTGTTCCATCTGATTTGCTTATTCAAGATAATGAAAAATTTATACAAACAATAAATAAAGCTCAAAAGTTTGTTGATGAAGGTAAAATTGTGACTTTTGGAGTTAAACCTACTTTTGCGGAAACAGGTTTTGGCTATATTTGTTCTGAGAATGGTAAAGTGGTTAATTTTACTGAAAAACCGGATAAACAAACCGCTCAATCTTATTTAGAAAAAGGAAATTATTTTTGGAATAGCGGAATATTTATGTTCAAGGTTTCAACAATAGTAAAAGAATTCAAGGAATATTGCCCTGAAATTTCTCAAATTATTGAAAATATTAACTGTTCTGACAAATCAATTTCGTATATTGAATTTGAAAAAATGCCAAACATTTCAATAGATTATGCACTTATGGAAAAGAGTAAAAACCTTGCGATGCTTGAATTGGAGTCTGATTGGAAAGATTTAGGTTCTTGGCAATCAATTTACGAAGTAAGCCCAAAAGATGAAAATAATAATGTTTTTGTTGGTCACGTATTAGATATGGAGTCAAAAAACTCTTTTGTTTACGCTTCATCAAAACTTGTTGCAACAATCGGACTTGAAGATGCTGTTGTTATTGAAACAGAGGATGCTATTTTGGCTTGCAAAAAAGATAGAGCTCAAGATGTTAAACAAGTATATGAAACTCTAAAACAACAACACGATGGAACTCAAAAGGTTCATAAAACCGTTTACAGACCTTGGGGCTTCTATACAGTAATTGCAGAAGGCAAAGGTTTTATATCAAAAATTATTCACGTTAACCCAGGACAAAAATTATCTGTTCAATCTCACAACCACAGAAGTGAACATTGGGTTGTTTTAACGGGTACTGCAAAAGTCGTATTAGAAGGGAAAGACAGCATTTTATCTTCTGGACACAGTATAGATATTGCGGTTAAAGAAATTCACTCACTACAAAATCCTTATGACGAAGATTTGGAAATTATTGAAGTCCAAAAAGGCGATATTCTTTCAGAAGATGATATCATTCGTTATGAAGATATGTATGGAAGAGCTTAATTTATCTGCTTTTTAACCTTTTTTAATCTGATTTGTAAATATATGTAACAAACTTTCTTCAAATTCTAAAGTTTTTACAAAATCACTCCGATAAATAATTTGTAATTAGAAAGAAAAAACTTTAAGGAGTGTAGTAAAGATGTCTGAAAAAAAGATTATGGATGTAGAAGATTTGATGTTAGATTATGCAGAAATGACCAGTTTTGATTTTGGTTCTCTGACTAACGAAGAAATGAATACATTAAACAAGATTACAAATAGTGAATATGCAAAGAAACCTTTTGCATTCAAATATGGAAACTTCAAACTATCTGACTTTTTCCACTCATTATTGTCAGATGAAGGTTAATAGCTGAAGATTTTGGAGATATGTGTTATGAACGAAAAAAAATTGTTTGAATCAGGTTGCTTCCTTCCAAGTTGGACAGAAGATATTTCGCAAAAAGAAGAAATGCCACTATCACCGGCATACGTTTCTCGAAATAAAGACCTTCAAACATTGTTATCAGAACTTGATGAGATTAAAAATCGAATTCAGGAAATTCAAGCCAAAGAGTGGCACCTTGCAAAATTGATGAACTTTTACAAAAACGATTTTGTTAAGGAGTAACGGCTATCAGACATTTAAGGACTATACCAATTTTAAGCCATAGACGTTTGTTTATGGCTTTTTCGTACTTAAAATAAAACCAACCTTAAAAAAGATTGGTTTAAATGTAGATTCCATTTTTTGGAATTTGCGATTACACAAGGTTTATTTTTTTATGCTGTTTTTCTAGGTTGAAGAGGTTCGCCTATAGTATTTAATAGAGTATCTATAACCTTTGGCATTTGGCAGATAAATGAATAGTGACCGTTTGCTAAAGAGCATTTTTTGCAGTCACAATCTATCGAATAGCATTCAATTGCTTGTTCTGTCCAATTTTGAGTTATAGACTCTGACATTTCTTCATTTGCAGGTAAATATAATTCAAAGTCTGTTGACATATAGTTTTTCATATTACCTCCCAAAATTTGTTAGAAACCACCCAATCATATTTTAGTTGGTTAAAGATAATTTTAAATCCTCTAGATATATGAGTTTTAATTTTGTGGAGTTGAATATTTTTTGTAAGTATCAACAACACTTTGATACATTGAAGGAAGCTGAACAACTTTGTGTGCTAAATAAAACGGATTAGTAAATGCTGAAAAAACTTCTGCACCAACTGATGTTGTAGTTTTGACAGTATATCTGAGAGCGGTGTTATTTATATCTCTACTGTTAAAATCTTGTCTAAACGGATTTCCACTTTCGTATAAATCATAAGTCACAGTGTCAATAACCTGTGGCACCGGAGTTGAATCCACCCAATTTGTGAAAATGGATAAGTTTTGATTTATTGTATTTATGGGGTTCATAATAGTATTAAATCAAAACATAATAATTTTTGCTACCCAAATTAAGAAGGCGTTAGAAATATTTATTTCTAACGCCTTTAAAAAATTATAAAAAACTATTATATTATAACAATTCTTTTAAATAATTTGGAAGTGCAAAACGAGCATTGTGGTATTCTTTGTTGTAAATTTTACAAGTTGGAATAATTTCGTTTGCTCTTTCTTCGTTAAAATATTCTAACGGTTTAACATCAACTGAACAAAATGCCCAGGCCCAATATCCACCAGGGTATGTAGGAATGTTTGATGTATATGTTGCAACTGTTGGGAATACTTTTTTCAACTGTTTGTACATTTTTTGAACAGATTCTTTTTGAGCAAAAGGTGATTCGGATTGAGCAACCATGATACCGCCTTTTTTAAGAGAATTTTTCACATTTGTATAAAATTCATCAGTGAATAATCCTTCTCCAGGTCCCATTGGATCTGTTGAATCAATCAAAATGATATCAAATTCATCTTTTTTATCTTTGATATATTCAATTGCGTCTTGAACTAAAATTTCAACTTTAGGATTATCGAGTTCGCAAGCAATTGTTGGAAGGTATTTTTTGCAAGCATCAATAACCATTCCGTCAATCTCGCATAATACAGCTCTTTCAACGGTTTTGTGTTTAAGAACTTCTCTAATTGTTCCTCCGTCACCACCACCGATTACAAGTACTGATTTAGGGTTTGGGTGTTGCATCATAGGGATGTGTGCAATCATTTCATGGTAATGGTATTCATCTCCTTCTGTTGTCATCATCAAATCATCAAGTGTCAAAACTCTTCCTAAATCTGAATCTGTTTCGAAAACTTCAACTTTTTGGAATGGTGATTGTTCAGAAAATAATACTTTTCCTGCTTTGATTGCAATTCCAAAACCTCCGGGGGTGATTTCGTGGTAATAACCGTTTTCTATTCCGTTTTTCATTGTTTAAATTCCTTTCGATTTTTTCAAATAAATAGAGCTACGCTCCAAAATAACGTAACTCTATTTTATCATATCAAAATTTTGTTTCAAATTTTTAGATAATCATACCGCCATCAACTTCAAGAACTTGACCTGTAATATAATCAGTATCAAGTGCCAAGAATTTAACTGCAGCAGCAATATCTTCTGCTTTACCCATTCTTCTTAGGGCAATTGCTTTCAAGTATTCATCAATATTTGGTAAATCTTTTGTCATATCAGTTGCAATAAAACCAGGAGCAACAGCATTCACTCTAACACCACGAGAACCAAGTTCTTTCGCTAAAGATTTTGTAAAACCAACTAAACCTGCTTTTGCGGCTGCATAGTTAGCTTGTCCGGCGTTACCGTACAAACCTACAACTGATGACATATTAACAATAGCACCGCTTCTTTGTTTCATCATAAGTTTTACAACAGGTTTTGAAACATAAAATGCACTGCTTAAATTTGTGTTAATAACAGCATTCCATTTGTCTTCGCCCATTCTGATGAATAAATCATCTCGAGTAATTCCGGCATTGTTAATTAGGATATCAATTCTTCCGTATTTTTCAATGATTTTTGCAACATTTTCATCTACTTCTGCTTGATTAGATACATCAAATTTGTAACTTTCTGAATTTGAACCTAATGCTTTTAGTTCTTCAACTGTTTTTGCTGCTGCTTCTGCATTGCCTGCGTAATTGATAACAACATCACAACCTGCTTTTGCAAGTTCTAATGCACAAGCTTTACCAATACCGCGAGATCCGCCTGTTACTAATGCAACTTTTTTATCTGTCATAACTTTCTCCTTATTTTTTTATATTTATACTGCTGCCATTTCTTCTTTTAAAGCATTAACGGTAGCTTCTAATGAGTCTTTATCATAAATGTTGTATGTTTTTACATCAGAATTGATTTTTCTGTTTAATCCTGCTAAAACTTTTCCCGGTCCGATTTCAATAAATGTATCAACGCCATCATTTATCATATTTTCAATAGTTTGAGTCCAATGAACTGATGAATAAATTTGTTTTGGCATTTTGTTTTTGAATTCAGCAGCAAGCATGGTTGCATTGGCATCAACGTTTGTAAATACAGGAAGTTGAGCATTGTTTAAATCAAGTTCAGAAACAAAGTTTGAGAATTCTTTTCCTGCTTCTTCCATATATTTTGAGTGGAAAGCACCTGAAACAGCTAGAGGAACAACTCTTCTAGCTCCTGCTTCTGATAACAATTCTCCGGCTTTTTTCACTGCTGCTTCATCACCTGTGATTACAACTTGTGCAGGTGAATTGTAGTTTGCTACATCTACATAACCAACGTTTGATGCTTCTTTTAATGCTTTTTCAAGGCTTCCTTCAGGAGCGTTCAAAATTGCTGCCATTGCTCCACCTTTAGTTGCACCCATTAAATCTGCTCTTTTTTGGATTGCTTTCAATGTTGTTTCAAGGTTCATAACACCAGAGCAATACATTGCACAATATTCGCCCAAACTGTGTCCTGCACTGCAGTGTGGAGTGATGTCAAGTTGTGATTTTAAAGCTTCTAATGCTGCAATTGACATTGTTACAATACAAGGTTGTGTATTAACTGTTTGTTTTAAATTTTCTTCCGGTCCTTCAAAACACAATGTTGTAATGCTTTTTCCTAAAATTTTATCAGCACTGTCAAAAACATTTTTTGCTGCTTCAAAATTGTCATATAAATCTTTTCCCATTCCAACAGCTTGAGAGCCTTGCCCTGGGAATAAAAATGCGATTTTTTTAGTCATAAATAACTCCCCTTTTTCTAAAAATACCTCTATATGTGTAAATTATATAATAAATACGCCAAAAGTAAAATAAATTAAGCTCAAAAGTGCTATTTTAGTGAATTTTGTATAAATCGTTTTGAATTCTTGTTTTGAAATTTTCGCTAATGCTGTTCAAATCAATGATATCAACCATATAAGGAAATGTTGAATCGTGGAAAAATGCTTTTAGTTTTAGCATTGTATCAAACGGAATCTCTTCACTGCATTTGATTGCGATATCAACATCTGAGTATTTTAAAGCTTTTCCTTTTACTCTTGAACCATAGATAAAAATCTCAGCATTAGGGATAATATTAGTTATAGAAGTTATTATAAAATTCTTGTATCTTTCTTCTAAATCAAGAGTTTGCATTTATTTTGAGCCCTTAAATTTTTTCAGTAAATACGCTGCTTCTTCATAAAAATCAGGAACAACTTCTGTAACTTTTAGTGCCACTTCTTCATCATAAGTATGAGAAGTTAAGTTTCGCATTTCTCTAAATTTTGTCCATTTTGTTAAATCTGATTTCAAAAGACCAAGTTGATTGGCAGTTCTAACCATATCATTGAAGGATAGTTTGTTTACGTCTTCAACAATGAAGGCTCGTTCAATAAAATATTTTCGTAGCATTTTTAATGAAATTGAATATGTAAATTCAAATCTTTGGATTAACGAATCTCTTACGATATTATCCTGTTTATTTTCGTTGTATTTTTCAACTACTTCTTTAAGACGTTGAACAGAGTTTTCTAAAGCTGTAAAATCAAGAGTTTCCATACCACAAATGTTAGCATATTTTCATATAAATATCAATAAACAAAAAGAGTATGAGTTTAACGAATACCCATACTCTTTTTAATCTATTATATATTTTTAATTAGCAAATACCTTCACGAAGTCTGACAACTGCAGCACCCCATGTCATACCTGCACCAAATCCACAAAGAATTGCTTTTGAACCAAGTTTGATTTTTCCTTTTTCAACCCCTTCAACCAATGCGATTGGAATTGAAGCTGCTGATGTATTTCCGTAATACTTGATATTAGAAATAACTTTATCATCAGAATATTTCAATCTTTGTTGCAATGCTTCAATAATTCTTTGGTTTGCTTGGTGTGGAATTAAGTAATCAATATCTTCTGCTTTCAAACCTGCTTCTTCAATTGATTTGTCAACATAATTCGGAAGTGTTGTAACAACAAATTTGTAAACATCACGACCTGCCATGTGGATTTTTGAATCAACTTCGTCACAAGGTTCTACTAACGGACAATTTTCTCCAGGCATGTTCATTGAAATGTATTGACCGATTGAACCGTCAGCTCTGACATCAAGTGATAAAATATCATCAATTCCGTCTTCTGCTTCTGTCACAACCATTGCTCCTGCACCGTCACCAAATAAAATTGAGGTACCTCTATCTTTCCAATCAACAAGTCTTGAATTGTTATCTGCTGCAACAATCAAAATATTTTTGTATAAACCTGAACCGATTAATCCTCTTGCAACTTGCAATGAATAAATCAAACCTGTACAAGCAGCGGTTAAGTCAAAAGACGGTACAAAGTTTGGAATACCTAATCTTGTTTGAATGTCACATGCTAAAGCCGGATACAATTGTGGTGGAGCGGAAGCTGCTGCTATAACACAGTCAATATCTTCTGCTTTGAATTTTGATTTTTCTAAAGCTCTTTCTGCGGCTTTTTGTGCCAAATCAATTGCACTTTCATTTCCTGAAACAACTCTTCTTTCTTTAATACCGGTACGAGTAAAAATCCATTCGTCTGATGTTTCATATAACTTCGTTAAATCTTCATTTGTTATAACCGTATCAGGAACACAATATCCTACACCGGCAATTCTTAAAGGTTTTACACTTTTTGACATAATTATATTTTCCTATCTATTTATATTTTCTGCAATTTTAGAGTTAATATCTTTATTCAAAACTCGAACGGCTGCTCTTACTGCATTTTTCATTGCGTAAGAAGAACTTCTTCCATGTGCAATAACTGAAATTCCTTTAACTCCGAGTAACAACATTCCGCCAAATACTTCCCAATTGATTTTCTTTAAAATTCTTCTCAAGAAAGGTTTTGCAAGTAAACCGATTATGCATCCAACCAAATCTGACTTGAATTCTGTAGAAATCATTTTTAATAGCATTGAAGCTGTACCTTCTGTAACTTTTAGTGCAATATTTCCTGCAAAACCGTCACAAACAACAACATCACACTTGTTTACGAAAAGTTCTTTACCTTCAATATTTCCTACAAAATCAATTCTTCCTTTTTCATGCATTTCTTTTAGTAGAGGGTAAGTTTCTTTTACTAAGGCATTTCCTTTACCTTCTTCTTCACCAATACTCAAAATACCAACTTTAGGGTTTTCAACTCCAACAATATGTTTAGCATAAGCCATGCCCATTTCAGCAAATTGAGTAAGCATTTCAGGAGTACAATCACTGTTTGCACCACCGTCAATTAGTACAATTGGGTTTTTCATTGTAGGGATTGTAACAGCAATTGCCGGTCTTGTTACACCATGAATTCTACCGAGCCCAAACAAACTTGCTGCCATTGCAGCTCCTGTTGAACCTGCTGAAACAACTGCTTCGCATCTTCCTTCTGCTACTGCTCTTACTGATGCAACAATTGAAGAGTCTTTTTTTCTTCTGATTGATTGTCCTACAGCTTCGCCCATACCAATAACTTCGGAGGCATGTGTAATTGTGTAATCAATTTTATCTAAATCAATTTTAATTCTTCTATTATGACCTTTTGTTCCGCAATCAGAATAAATACAACCTGTGGCTTTAATTCGGTCTAATTCAGCCTGAATATCATCTTTTCTTCCAACAAGCTCTAAGCCGACACCATATTCTTGTGCCGCCCACAAAGCACCTTCAACGATTGCTTTTGGTGCATAATCTCCGCCCATTGCGTCTATTGCTATTCTTGCCATATCCTTCTCTCTCCAAAGTTTGGTTTAAAATCGGAAGCGGCAATTTTTATTGTCGCTTCCAAATATTACTTAATTATTCTTCAGTTTTTTCAGCTTCTGTAGCTTCTGCTTTTGTTTCTTCAACTTTTTCTGCTTTTTTAGTTGATTTTTTAGCAGGTTTTTTAGCTGGAGCTTCAGCAGCAGCTTTGTCTGCTAATTTCACAGGTTGTCCTTTGTAAGTTCCACAAGCTGTGCATACTGTGTGTGTTAAAACTGTTTCACCGCAATTAGGGCATTTTGTAGTTTCTGGCTTTGTTGCTTTCCAGTTAGCTCTTCTGCTGCCTTGAGCGGAATGTCCTGTTCTTTTCTTAGGTACTGCCATTTTTGTCTTTCCTTTTTTATTTTCTACTAACTAATCTTTTGGGTTAATTTGGATATTTTTAAAGACATCCAGTCTTGGGTCAGGAATATCCTCTTCTGATGAAAAAGTATTCCCTTTACAATTAATACCACAAACTTTCTTATTTGGGAAATTTAATATTACGGATTGATACAATAAGTCATAAATGTCGATTTCTTTTTCTCCATTCAAATCAGTTACAAATTGTCCGTCTTTTATTTCAAACTCTTGTCCTGACTCCTCGTAATCCCCTAATAATGAGCCTTTTGAGTATAATTCATCAATATCAAAATCTAAATTATATTCAAATTTTTCTAAGCACAAGTCGCATTCTAAATTCACGACACCTGTAACATGTCCGGTAATTTGAATAAATTCGCCTAACGATTTTGCACAAAGTTCGGCATGGATAGGGGTAACACAATCTATACCTTCGATTTTTTCGTCAAAAGTACAGTAAAGTGTTTTGTTTTCGGCATTTTCTAAATCTTCAATTGATAATATTTTTTCCATGATTTTTCTTGTTTTATTATACGTATTGTTCTTCTTGGATTGCAAGTGCTGCAATTTGATTTGAGATAAATGAAACTTTTTTCAATGGGCCTTCGGTATCTTTTTCAACTAAAACCGGATTGTTTGATTTCATCAATTCAACCAGTTCCTCATAAAGAGCTTGAGCTTCTTTTACATACAACACTAAAGGTGCTGTTGATCCTTTGATAAATACCAAAACGGCATATCTTTTTTTTATATTTTGAGCATTCATGCCTTGTGGATTAAATTGTTGAGCCATAAATTTCTCCTTTTAATTTATTTAAGTGTATTCTAGCTAAAAATCCCGTCAAAATCAAGAGGATTTTAAATATATCGTCCTTTAGAAGGGGATTTGTCGCAAGATATTTTATGCTATAATGCTAAGTGTCAGAAAGGTTGTATTTATGTGGGATAAGTTGAAAGAACAATTGAATTTGCTAAAGCTCGAAAAAAAGAAGTTATGTTTGATTACAAATTCTGATAAATTTCTTTCAAAAGATGATTTTTTAGATGCGATAGCATCAGCCTTGCAAGGTGGTGTTGAGATTGTTCTTTTTAGAGAAAAGAATTTTCCCGATAATGTAAAAGTTGAATTGGGTCGCAAAATTCGGGCATTATGTGATGAATTCGGTGCGACTTTTATTGTAAATGACAGACCTGATATAGCAATGATTGTTGAAGCTGACGGTGTTCATTTGGGACAAGATGATATAAGTACAATTGATGCTCGATGCGTTTTAGGCAAAAATGCAATTATCGGTAAAACTTGTACCACAACAGATGAAATTATTGAGGCTGTAAATGAAGGTGTAGATTACGTAAACTTTGGCCCGTTTAGTTCAAAAGGTAAATCTGATTTTTCGATTGAAGACGAAGCTATTTTGTGGGTGGCAGAAAATATTGACATTCCTGTTTTTATTTTTGGTGAAATTACTCCAAAAAATCTACCTAAGTTAGTTTCACTTGGAACAAATAGGATTGCAATATCAGAGTCTTTGATTCATTCGAAAGTTCCTGAACATACGGCAAGAGAAATTTTGAATTCTTTACCGCATTAAAAAACCGGTCATAAAGACCGGATTTTAGAAGTTTTAAATCAAATTTAAAACAAAGGTTTACATAAGACCTAAAGCTTTTTTGTACCAAGAGAAAGATTCTAGCTCAGTACCATTAAAAGTTGTTTTTGCACATTGATTTTTTAAGTAATTTTCAAATTCATCAGAGAATTTAGGTTTTACTTTTTTAACCTCCTTGTCAGAAACTACTGTTGCCATAGCACCTACTCCTTTACACATTTTTAAGTTTGTAAACTTTTCACACATTATAACATAAAATGAGTGATTTTTCTAGCTGTAAAACCAAACATAGTAAAATTTTGCTAGTATTTGTGAATTTCGTTTGTAAAATTTTATGAAGTAAATTTGTTTTTATAAAAATATATTTTTAAGACTAAAAATTTTGTAAAAATTTCTAAAGATTTAAAGACTATAAAGTTTGACAAAAATGATATTAAGGGGCAAAATATCATTAAAACATCAGATAAAAAAGTCTACTCTGATAGCTTTACACAGGTATAATATTTATGATATTATGGGAACAATAAATTTGAGGAATAGAACAATTAGAAAGCAATTATTAACTACGATTTTGATATCTGCATTAACAGTATGCACACTTCCTGCAAATTCCGCTATGACAGGAGAGGCTGATATGCTTTATCAAGAAGCTTGTACTGCTGAGCATCAGCAAGATTTGAAAGGTGCTATCGAAAAACTTGAAAAAGCAATTGAAATTTCAGGTGGAGATTCGATGCTATATACCAAATTAGCTGGTATTTACAGCGAAATTGATGAGTACGACAAGGCACTTGACGCTTATAACAAAGTTCTTAAACTCAAACCTGATGATTCATTTGTGTATATAAGTATTGGCAGTATTTACGAAAATCAGGGTAAATATAAGGAAGCTCTTGCTGCATATTTAAAAGCATTGGATATTTTTCCTGAATATAAGTACAATTACTTCAATATCGCAAATGTTCAATATCAACTTAAAAATTATAAAGAAGCAATCAAAAATTATAACATGTTTCTTGATACCTATTCTCAACATATTGAGTCTAGAGAAAATTTAGCAGCCTCATATTCAGCTATCAAAGATTATACTAACGCTGCGGCTCAATATAAAATAATTTATGATAAAAATCCTGATAATTTTAAGAATTTTTCAGAATACGGAATTGCATTGTTAAACACAGGTGAATCTGAAAAAGCGGTTGATTTGCTTGAACGAGCAATTGAAAATGATCCTGAAAATTATTCTGCTCATTTAGGTTTGGCTCAAGCGTATCAGGATTTAGGTAAAAATAATTTATCTTATGAACAATATCAAGTTGTTTTGAAGAATGTTCCGAATTTGAATACGGTAAGACTTGATTATGCGGATTTGCTTGCAGCTATGGAAAAAAATACTGAAGCAATTGAGCAATACAATATGTATATCAAGGCTTATCCTGATGATATCAACGGGTATGAAAATATTGCGATTGTTTATAAAAAACTTGGCAATTACGATAAAGCTATTGAGAATTATTTAGTTGCGATATCTAAAGATAGTAATAATATTGATTTGAAAAAGGATATCGCAAATTGCTATCATAACAAAAAAGACTATGCGAATGCCCTAAAATATTATGATGAAATTTTAACTTCACAACCTGATGATAATGACATCAAGGTAAATAAAGCAATAGCGTTGCATGCATTGAAAAAATATGATGAAGCTATTGATTTATATCAAACATTACTTGCCGTAAAACAAGATAAAACTTTGCAAAACAATTTGAATGATGCGTTAGTTTCTCGAGGTCATGAACTTGTTGCTAGTGAAAACTATGGCAAGGCAATTGAAGATTTTAAATCTGCAATCAAAGGTGGCTATACTGATGGCTATGTTTATTATGGTTTAGCTAGAGCTTATCGTGCAACTGGAAATAATGCAAAAGCTTCTGAAAATTATGAAAAAGCTATTTCAATCGACCCTGATAAAACAGTGTATTCTGCTGAATATAGTGATTTTATTTCATCATTGTATAAACCAAAAGTTAATGTTCAAACAACAACGGATGATAGCAAAGAACTTCCTGCAATAAATCTGACACTTGATAATGTGGAAGAGAATGCTCAAAATGAAATAAAAACTCAAGCGACCGTAAAATCATCTTCTGTTACGATGAAACAAAATGAAGATTTTATTCTTGAAGGAGATAAAAATTATAAGAGCAACAACTATGACGCTGCTGTTAAAAATTATCAAGATGCATTACAGCTAGTGCCAAATGATGCGGTTACTTTGTTAAAAATCGGAAATATTTACAAATTGAAAGAAGATAACGCTAAAGCTGTAAATTATTACCAAAAAGCAATTATTGTAAATCCTGATTATACTGATGGTTGGTTCAATTTGGGACTTGCTTATGCAAATGAAAACAATCTTATTGAATCTCAAAAGAGCTTTGAAAGAGTTATTTCTCTAGACCCTGATTATAATTTTGGTTATGCTTATTATGCTTTAGGTATGGCACTTGAACATCAAGGCAAAAATCCTGAAGCGGTTAAAAATTACAAATTATTTGTAAAACATAACAACGACAAACAGATGATTAATACTGTACAAACAAAGATTAAACAGTTGCAATAGTTAAGAGTGATTATGAAAAAAGTTGTTTTGTTTTTGATATCTTTGCTTTTGGTAGTGTTCACTTGTGCTTGTGACAATGAAAAAGCTCAAATTTTATTTAATAAACACCAATTTACAAAAGATACCATAACCGAAACAACAAATATCTTTAAACCAAATGAGAGGATTTATTATCTAATAACCCTTCCTCATTCTGTCGAGTCGAAAAAATTGCTTATTCAAGTGATTAAAACAGGTGGTAAAACTTTGACAGGTGACTCCGCCGACAGGTTAGGATATGATTTGGTTTGGGGTAAACGTGTTAAGTTGAGAGATGAACAAATTTATTATTATACTGATTATGTTGTGTTCAGCGAAACAGGTTCATATATTATGACGGTTTATTCAAGAGATAACCCGACAAAAATTTTGACATCTTCTCAATTTTATGTGAAAAATTAATTAAGAAAAACAAAAGGTGAATAAAAATGATTAAAGATAAAGCATTAGAATATTTCAAAAACGGATACTCGTGTTCTGAAAGCATTGTACAGGCATGTATTGATGAAGGACTTTGCAGTAGCGAACTTTTGCCTTGTGCAACAACGTTTTCTGCCGGAATGTCATCAGGTTGTGCATGTGGTGCTGTGACTGGTGCTCAGTTGGTTTTAGGGTATTTGTTCGGACGAAATAACAGATTTTCTAATCAGGTTTTTGCAAGAGAAAAAGCTGCAGCATTAGTAGAAGAATTCAAAAAAAGAAATAAGGTTTTGTGCTGTAAAATTCTTTGTTTGGGGCTTGAAGGAAGTGCGAAAAAAGAACATTGTTCAAAATTTGTGAATGATGCTGCTGAAATTTTGGAAGAATTAGCTAAGGTTAAAGTTTAATGTTGAATATTTTGGCAGTTTTTTTAGGTGGTGGAATTGGTGCTTGTTTGCGGTATTTGACAGGTATTTTATGTGTTCATACCTTAAAAATTAATCTGCCTGTTTCAACATTTGTTGTGAATATTTTGGGTTGTTTTTTGATTGGGTTTCTTTATGTTTTATTTGTTGAAAAAATTCAATCTTCAAATCATTTGAAACTCCTTTTGACTGTTGGTTTTTGTGGAGGTTTGACAACATTTAGCACTTTTTCGGCAGAATTGTTTGAGATGATACAAAATCAACAATTTTTACATGCTTCACTTTACTTGATTATAAGTGTTATAATTGGGGTTGTTATGGTTTACATTGGAGGTTTTTGTGCAAGATTTTTATAAAATAGATAAACTTAATTTTCTAACTGCCGGCATGCCGTTATCTACCGGTAAAGGTGGATATCCTGAGGCTCTCAGAATTCTTGAAGAAATGGGACTTGATGGAATGGAGGTTGAGTTTGTTCACGGTGTGAGAATGTCTGATGATACAAGAAAATTTCTCAATCAAACTGCGAAAGAAAAAAATCTTGTTCTAACAGCTCATGGGCCTTTTTATATAAATTTGAATTCTAAAGAAGAAGAAAAAGTTGAAGCAAGTGTTCAAAGAATAGTTGATACAGCAGCAGCAGCACAAGATTTTGGCGGTTATAGCATAACTTATCATGCTGCATTTTATATGGGAAAAGACAAAGAAACTGTATTTGAACAGGTTAAAACTCAAACACAAAAAATTGTTGATACCTTAGAAAAAAATAATATAAAAATGTGGATTAGACCCGAAACTACTGGTAAAGCTACCCAGTGGGGCGATTATGAAGAAATAATCAAGTTGTCAAAAGAGTTTGAACAGGTTCTTCCTTGTATAGATTTTTCTCATATCCACGCAAGAACAGGCGGAGAGTACAATACTTATGATGAATTTTGCAAGGTTTTGGATAGAATTGGCACTGAATTAGGGGATTTTGCACTTAACAATTTCCATGCTCACCTTGCCGGAATTGATTACACTGCAAAAGGTGAGAAACGCCATTTGATTTTAGAAGAGTCCGATATGAATTATAAGGATTTGTTAAAAGCACTGAAAGAGTTTGGTGTGAAAGGTGCTTTGGTTTGTGAAAGCCCGAATATCGAAATTGACACTAAAATTCTAAAAGATTATTATATGAGTTTGTAATATGTATTACAATTTTAAATTAAAAACTCCTTTTCAAATTATTTTGAAAAGGAGTTTTAGTATTTTATTCATTTAGTTTTGGTAATTAAACTTCTTTGAAAACTAAAGAAGCGTTTTGTCCGCCAAATCCGAATGAGTTAGATAATGCTGCATGAAGTTCAGCTTTAACAGCTTTGTATGGAACATAGTTCAAATCAGCAACTTCTTCATCTTGGTTATCAAGGTTAATAGTTGGAGGAACAATGTTTTCATTGATTGCTTTAACGCAAGCAATTGCTTCTGCTGCACCTGTTGCACCTAACATGTGACCATGCATACTCTTTGTTGAAGTTACATAAAGACTCGGATTAACTTTTCTGTCTCCGAAAACTTCAGCAACAGCATGAGATTCAGCTTTGTCGCCTAAACCTGTACTTGTACCATGAGTATTGATGTATTGAACTTCAGATGGTTTCATTCCTGCATCTTTAAGAGCAAATTCCATTGAGTGAATAGCTCCTGAACCGTCCGGAGCCGGTGCTACGATATCGTAAGCATCAGCAGTTTGTCCATATCCTGCAACTTCAGCATAAATATGAGCACCACGTTTTTTAGCGTGTTCGTATTCTTCCAAAATCAATACGCCTGCACCTTCTGACATAACAAAACCGTCACGATCTTTGTCGTAAGGTCTTGAAGCTCTTTGAGGTTCATCGTTACGTTTTGAAAGTGTTCTTGCTGCAGAGAAAGCACCTACACCAACATCACAAATTGTAGCTTCTGCTCCACCTGCAACCATAACATCTGCATCACCATATTGAATAGCTCTGAAAGCGTCACCAATTGAGTGAGAACCTGTTGCACAAGCTGAAACAACAACTTTATTAATACCTTTAAATCCATATTTCATTGAAATTCTGCCTGAAGGCATATTTACAATCATCATAGGAACCGTAAATGGTGAACATTTGTTTGGTCCTTTTTGAATAATTCTCATGTGGTTTTCTTCGAAAGTTCTAAAGCCACCTGCTGCAGAACTTACGATAACACCAACTTTATATGGATCTTCTTTTTCAATATCCAATTTAGAATCTTTGATTGCTTCATCTGCCGCAACCATTGCAAATTGGATAAATCTATCCATTTTTTTTGCTTCTTTAGCATCCATGTATTCTTCAGGGTGGAAGTCTTTAACTTCACCGGAAATTTTAACAACGTGTTTGCTGATATCAATTGATTCAGAAGTTGATATGCCGCTTTTACCT
This sequence comes from uncultured Candidatus Melainabacteria bacterium, assembly GCA_934718135.1. GTDB lineage: Bacteria > Cyanobacteriota > Vampirovibrionia > Gastranaerophilales > Gastranaerophilaceae > Zag111. The sequence continues at coordinate 133,567 of CAKUZW010000003.1, forward strand.
TCTTTTAGGCTTTCCCAAAACTTATCAACGCCAACGCCAAACGGTGTTACAGCTCCCAAGCCTGTGATTACTACTCTTCTTTTATCCATTTAAGAATCCCCTTTAATAATAAATAATGCGAGAATGAAATAAATATATCTCACTCTCGCAAATATAAAAATCCAGTTTTAAAAAATTCTAAAAATTCAATTAGTGAGATAATTTGCCGTCAATGTAGTTAACTGCATCTTGAACTGTTTGAATTTTTTCTGCGTCTTCATCAGGGATTTCGCATTTGAATTCTTCTTCCAAAGCCATAACTAATTCAACTGTGTCTAATGAATCAGCACCTAAGTCATCTGTAAAACGAGCTTCTGGTGTAACTAATTTTTCGTCAACACTTAATTGATCTACTACAACTTTTTTTACTGTGTCTAATGTACTCATCTTCTTTTTCCTCTTTATTATTTGTGTATTACTAAATACGTTTCTTGCACCATTATAAACCGTTGAATATTTTTTTGCAAGGAGTTTACAAAACCAATGCCTATTTGTAAAAAAACTTTACTTATTTCTTTCTTAAATAATCCATATTTCCAAAGGTTACAACATAATACGCACAACCATAACCATCTTGCGAAGTTGAAGAACAAGAATATTTGTAGTTGTTTGTACTTTGACCTTCTAAGATTAAACCTTTCCCCTCATAATATCTCATAAAGAATAAATCTCTACCTGAAACATTTGGTTTAGCCGGTCCATTTGTGTCAACTTTGAATGACATAAGAAAACCACCACGTGTCTCATCATTGAACCTGAACCAAACACTTGTACCATTCAATAATGCCATTTTGTATTCAGTTCTTGCTGTATTAAAAGCCCAAGTTTCACCTCCATTTAATGATGAATATTTATCTGTAGAGATACAAGCACCTTTTTCATCCATAACACCACAATCAGTAGCAAGTTTTATGTATTTTTTCAAGATGGCACCACCTTTTTCGGCAGTTTCTTGATTTGCCTCATGCAAACCCCATTCCTCAGGTAAGCCATCTTCTTGACTTGCGGATTTCAAAGCCTGAGAAAGGATAGAATAGGTTTCTTTTAGTTTAATAACTGTTTGTCTTTCATAATATTTTTGTATAAGAGTTGGAATTGTCATCGCTGCTACTATGCCAATAATGCCAAGGGTTATGAGGGTCTCAGCCAAGGTGAAGGCTATTTTCTTTTTAAGGGACAAGGAAATAGGGAAATAAGGGAATAAGTTCGTTACAGTTTTTATAATCATGTCATTGTGAGGAGAAATTTCGTTATTATTTGTATTTTTGTGTACGAAGCGACGTAACAATCCCTGACAAGTCTCACCATTACCTAATTCGTTAGGGATTACTACGTCACTCTGTGTAGACTTTTGCATTTCTTGTTCAATATTTTTCCTCGTAATGACATGATTTTGTGTTTGTAGATCCTTCGGGCTATCGCCCTCAGGATGACGTGTAACGCCTCCAAATTCCACCATGTCATTGCGAACGGGTCTTGAAAAGTTGTTTTTCAAGTTAGACAATAATTTCCAGTGTCGCAATCCCTTACAAGTTTCGCCATTGTCTAATTCGTTAAATTTAAATAGATTCTGAATCAAGTTCAGAGTGACATTGGTGTAATTCGTTTTATTGTTATCTTTCATTTTTACATCCTTTCTTAAATTTTAAATTATATATTTAATTTTAAATTATTAATTTAAAATTGTCAAACTGAGTTTAAACTAAGGTATTCTAATATCATGAGCATTAGTAACGATATTAAAAAGCTTTTGATTGATAAGGATATGACTTTGACGCAATTGGCTCGAATAATTGCAGCGAAAAAAGAGAAAAATTTTTCGATACAAAATCTTTCTCAAAAATTGAAAAATGAAACTCTTAATTTGAAGGAATTTGAAATTATTCTGGAAGCTTTAAATTATAAAATTTGTTACTTACCTCAAAAACCTTTTAATTAATATTAAAAAACTCTATTTTGTAACTTAGGTCGGATATTATTATTTTTTAACAAAATTTCAATTTTTAGCAAAAAATATTTTCAGGTTGTTTAAAAATAATACCATGTTAAAATTTCCAACACTAAAATCACATAAACCGATAGGAAATGTTGCCATATATTCTAAAAAAGATGGCTTTGGTCCTATTTTTATGAAAATGGTATCAGCATTGAAAAAGTTTAAAGAAAATTTTCCAGAAATATTTGAGTGGCTATAAAAATGAATATATTATCAGTCCTTAATCCACATTTAAAATATCCTCCGATAAGACATATTCCAAAACCTATGCCTGACTATTTAATTCATAGGTCAGTTATTATGTACGAAGGTTTTCCGGTCGATAATTTTACAATGTTTTCTACTAAGAAATCAGAAGAGAATGCAAAAACTACGATGCGTTGTATTCGAAGATTTATTAAACAAGATGATAAAGTGGTTCCGTCACTTTATATTGGGTTCTTAGTATCAAGAATATCGGGTTTGGGAATGGGGTCTAAAATGTTGAATTTTGCAAAAGTACTTAGCAAACAATGGGATTGTGGTGGCAGGATTCACTTACTTGCAGATAATTCTATGGATATAATGCGTGTTCCGCATCCTTTTTATTATAAAAATGGTTTGAGAGCCGAAGATGCTAGGGTTAATAAACGTTTGGCAAGATTTATTAAACAAGGTGCTCAGTGTACTTATTTAGATTTTGATGCAACTTATATGTACTATCCCCCTCTAAAAAAATCTCAGGAAAAATTAAGTTTTTGGGAGAAAGTTAGGGATTTCTTTTGGAATTTATATTCCACAAAAGAAGAGGTGTAGAAAAATTTTCCACACCTAATTCTTTTATCTATTAAATTTTAGTTTTTTTATTTAACAACGATATTAACAAGTTTTTTAGGTACAACGATTGTTTTAACAATTGTTTTGCCTTCTGTTAGTGATTTAATTTTTTCACTATTCAGTGCAATTTGTTTCATTTCTTCTTGGTCAAGACTTTCATCTACTTCGATTTTGTCTTTAACTTTTCCGTTAACTTGTACAACCAAAGTGATTGAACTTGATTTAGCAAGGTTTTCATCCCATTTGCACCAAGGTTCGTCATGGATTGAACCTTTACCGCCTAAATCGTGCCAAGCCTCTTCTGTCAAGTGAACTGCAACAGGAGACATAAGTTTGATTAGTGAAACAACTGCGAAGCTCAATACTTGTTTGTCCTCGTCTGTCAAATCACCTTTTTTAGCTTGCCAATCATAGATTGCATTAGTCAATTCTCTGTATTTTGAAATTACGGTGTTGAATTGGAAATCGTTAGAAATATCGTTTGTAATGCCTTTGATTGCAATGTGAACATTACGAACCAAATCATCATTTGATTTTTCTAATGGGAAATTCAATTTGTAATCAAGTGTAATATTATCTTGATTTGTTGAAACTAATCTCCAAACTCTGTTCAAGAATTTGTAACAACCTTCAACACCTGCATCTGACCAGTCAAAATCTCTAGCCGGTGGAGAATCTGAAAGAATGAATAATCTTGCAGTATCTGCTCCGTAGTTTTCAAATATTTCGTCCGGATCAACTGTGTTGCCTTTAGATTTTGACATTTTAGAACCGTCTTTAAGAACCATACCTTGAGTTAGCAAGTTTTTGAATGGTTCATCAAAATCTAACAATCCGCAATCACGCAATGCTTTTGTGAAAAATCTTGAATATAACAAGTGAAGAATTGCGTGTTCAATTCCGCCAACGTATTGGTCAACCGGTAGCCAATGATTTACTTTGTCTTTGTTAAAACATTCTTTAGAATTTCTTGCATCAGAATATCTCAAATAGTACCAACTTGAACATACAAAAGTATCCATTGTATCTGTTTCACGAACGGCGTGTCCGCCACAAACAGGACAAACAGTATCTTTAAATGTTTTTGATGTTGTGATTGGAGATTTTCCTACTACAGAAAAATCAACATCTTTTGGTAACAATACCGGTAATTGGTCTTCCGGTACAGGTTGAATTCCGCATTTGTCGCAATATACAACTGGAATTGGAGCTCCCCAATATCTTTGACGAGAAATTAACCAATCACGAAGTCTGTATTGAGTTTTAAATTCTCCAAAACCTTTATCAACTGCCCATTGGGTAATTGCTTTTTTAGCTTTGGTGTTTTTAATTCCGTTGAATTCGCCTGAATTTGTCAAAACGCCTTCTTCAGTGTAAGCATCTTTCATTGTTGCAACATCAAGATTTTCACCATTTTCAGGAGCTATAACAACTTTCATCGGTAAATTGTATTTCTTAGCGAATGCAAAATCTCTTGTATCATGTGTTGGAACTGCCATTACAGCACCTGTTCCGTATTCAACAAGAGCATAATCTGCTGTCCAAAGTGGGAAAATTTCGCCATTGAACGGGTTTTTACAATGTGTGCCTAATGGAACACCTGTTTTAACTCTTTCTGTTGAAAGTCTTTCGATTTCTGACATTTTACGTGCATTTTCACGATATTCTTCAACTTTATCCTTATTTTCAGGAGTTGTAAGTTTTTCAATATCTTTGTATTCAGGTGCTACAACAAGATATGTGATACCAAAAACTGTATCTGGTCTTGTTGTATAAACCGGAACTTCAATTTTTTCACCGTTTGGAGCATCAATAACAGGGAATTTGAAAATTGCCCCTTTTGATTTTCCAATCCAGTTTGCTTGCATTGTTTTAACATTGTCACCCCAACCAGGAAGTTTGTCTAAATCTTCAAGCAAAACTTCTGCATAGTCTGTGATTTTGATGAACCATTGTGATAAGTATTTTTTCTCAACAACGCTATCGCATCTCCAGCATTTGCCATCAATTACTTGTTCGTTAGCTAAAACTGTACCGCATTCGTTACACCAGTTTACGGCAGCTTCTTTTTTATAAACAAGTCCTTTTTTGTACAATTGCAAGAACAACCACTGTGTCCATTTGTAGTATTCAGGTTTGCAAGTTGTAACTTCTCTATCCCAGTCATAAGACAGACCTAACATTTTTAATTGCTTTTTCATATATGCAATGTTTTCGTCTGTCCAAGTTTCAGGGTCAACGTGGTGTTTCATTGCAGCGTTTTCTGCCGGCAATCCGAAACTGTCCCATCCGATTGGGTGTAAAACATTGAAGCCATTTGCTTTTTTAAATCTTGCAATGACATCTGTAATTGTATAGTTTCTTACGTGTCCCATGTGGAGCTTTCCGGAAGGATACGGAAACATTGATAGGGCATAGTATTTAGGTTTGTCAGAAACATCAGGAGTTTTGAATGCATCTGTTTCTTCCCAAATTTGTTGCCATTTCTTTTCTATTTCTTGCGGAAAATAATTTTCTTTCATATTTCTCCTTAATCCATTTCTTCTCACTTCAAAGTATAGCACAAAGTTGAAAAAGGGGAAGTTTGATTTAATTATGGCTAGAGTTTTTTAAGGTTTGAATTTCTATTCATTACTTAAAAGAACAACCGCATTTGATTCTATAGCTAATTTTTGTCCGACAGCATCAAGTTTTTCTTTTGTTTTCGCTTTGATTGATAGGTTTTCGGGTGCTAAGTTTAAAATTTTACACAAAACTTCTTTCATCTTTGGAATATATGGCATCATTTTTGGTGCTTGAGCAATTATATTGCTATCAATATTTACGATATGATAACCGTGTTTTTGGATTAGGTCATAGACGTGTTTTAGCAAGATTGTGCTATCAATGTCTTTGTATTTTGGGTCAGTATCAGGAAAAAGTGTTCCGATATCATCTAGAGATAATGCTCCTAATAAAGCGTCAATGATTGCATGTATCAAAACATCCGCATCTGAATGTCCTAATAATCCTTTTTCGTGAGTAATTTTTATTCCGCCTATTATTAAATCTCTTCCTTCGATTAATTTATGAATATCGTAACCTATTCCAACTCTAAACATTTGAATGAACCTTTCTTTCTTTTTTTTGAATTATAGCATAGTTTTGTACGGTATGGTATAATAAATACAAAAGGAAAAATGTAATGAATCTCGGAAATTATGCTCAAAGCTCTGTAACAGTAACAAGACCTGTTGCTACCCACCCGCAAGGAACGGTTGAAACTGTAGGGTATGATTATTCTGATTTGGGTTTGCCTTTTTATTATTATTTTTTTCCGGATTTTTCGGCATTAATATATTTAATTCAATTTTTAGTGTTGGTTAGTTTAGTTTCTGTTGCAGTTACGACAATTGGTGGGTTTATTATTTTTATTGTATGGAAAAAAGGCAAAAAAAAGTACAATTGCCCTGTGTGTGGAGAGGTTTATGAATACACTCCTTGGGGAAAAATTAGAAAATGCAAAAAATGTGGTGCAAGTCTGGTTGCAAAAAGGTGTCCGTAAGTTTTATTTAACTTTTCCTCTTAAAGCTAGAGTTATGCCTGCAATGATAGCTGTTCCGATTGCAGAACCTAATGCGGTTAAACCACTTACAACAGTTCTTTTTTGGGATAAAGTTTTTTTATATTCGTCAACAGAAATTTTTCCGTCCCACATTTTTCCGTCTTTAGTCATTCCTCCAATTGGTATTGAACCGTCTTTTGCAATCGCTTTTGCTTGATTTACCATTGCATTATCAATTCTTGATTGCGTATAATATGAGCTTGCTCCGCCTGTTACGGCTCCAATTCCTGCCATTATGCCTAAACATTTTCCTACACTTGCCATTATTGACCTCCTAAATTTATGCTATATTAAAACCATAAAATAAAAAATTTTGCTAGTTATTTACAATGTGTAAAATTTAATCCGTTAGGATAACTTGCTTTTTCTTTATGCTAATTGTATTATAGAAGGGTAAAGTTTTCTTAATTGAATGTTTTATTTTTTAGATTTTAGGGTACAATAATTCTATGGCAACAGAGGAAAAATTATATTCAGATATTCCACCTACAAAGTTGAGGAATAAAGAGGAGAAGTTTAAACCGGCTAAAACTAACAAGTTTTGGTTGACTATTGCAAGTTTATTTTTCTTTAACATGTTACAAAACAGATTTTATGCTTTTCGTTATACAGGTGTAGAAAACTACAACGAAAGGGATAAAAATACTCCAACAATTCTTTTCGCTCCTCATTGCAATTGGTGGGACGGAATTGTTATGTATAATATTACTCACAGAATTTGCCATAAAGAGATTCGTTTAATGGTTGAAGAACTTAACAGATTTCCGTTATTGAGACGCGGTGGAGCTTATTCTGTTAACAAAAAATCTGCTCAATCTGCAATGAAGGCTCTTCAATATTCAGTAGATGTTTTGGGTGATTTGAGGAATATTTTGTGTATTTTCCCGCAAGGAATTATCAGACCACCTCATTTTCGTCCGTACAAATTCCAAACCGGTTTAGCTTATATTGCTCATAACGCTGTTAAAAGATTTGGAAAAATAAATTTAATTCCTGTATCAATTGATTATTGTTTCTTGCGTGATAACAGACCGGAAGTTATTGTTGACTTTGGTAAACGTATTGAACTAACAGATGCAAATATTAATAGACATGAATATACAAAGTTTTTAGAAGCTGCACTGACTCAGACTTCTGATGAACAATTTAAACATATTTCCCAAGGAGATATGGATCATTACAAGATTTTATTCAAACAACATCTAAAATGGTATCGCCGTATTGAACAGCGTTTAAAAAGTATTGATTTACCTGATGTTTCAGAAGTTTAGTCTTTTTATTAAGAAATATTACATTGGTTCAACGAATTAGAAAAGCCTTGCTACTCGCTGATTTTGACCTGTTCGTTGCATGCAAACTCTCTACAGGCATGCAATTTTCGTAACTCAAAATTGTTTATATAAATACAGGGAAACGAAAATAAAGAAACGGGGAAAAGAAAATGGCAGTTACAAATGCTTCAATTGCGAACATTCCTTTTTGGCCTTATTTGCCAATGATGTATACAAACTATGGTGGAGACCAACAAATTAGTACAATTCCATCATACATAGGTTATAATTTGGGAATGTCTTTCAATCCGGCTGCTCAAGCAACTTGGGGTAATCCTATGATTAACGCAGGTCAACAAATTCCTTCTGCAAATGTTGATCAAGGTGCAATTTTGAGAACCGCTCAAGGGTTGTTGGCTCCGGCATTAAATCAATTAACTAGCCAAAATCTTAATACTTGTATAAATAATATTACCGCTGTTAAAGCAAGATTGAATTCTAAAATGCAAGCCGAAGGAACAACAGAAGCTGATAAGGCTAAAATTCAAAACATTTTAGAGCAATTGAAAGAATATGAAGATAAGTTGGCAAAAATCAAGGAGTCAAGTGATTTGGATCCGCAAACAGCTTATCAACAAGTTAGTGAAATTGAATCTGGAGTTAACAAACTTGTTAGAGAAGCAATTACTCTAATTAATGGTGGTTCAGCTTCTTCAACTACATCAACTACAGGTTCAACAGACTCTACAGGCTCAACAGGAACAACTTCAACAACTGGAGATACTTCAACTCCTGCTAGCACTTCAACAAGCACATCAACTACTACTTCTCCATCTCAGGGTGCAAGCAATAATGTAGATGATTTTAGCACTGATGTGAAAGCTGCTGTTGATCAGTTCTATGATGCAATCAATGGTTGGGGAACTGATGATGCGAAAATGGAAGAAGTCTTAAATTCAGTTAATAAAGATAATATAATGGACTTGGCATTGGGTTGGAACAAATACCACTCAGGTGAAAAAGGTGAATCATTTATAGAAGCCTTTATGTGGGATGCCGATGCTTCTCAAAAGAAAACTTATGGAAAACAAATAGCTCGTGCTCTTAGAGATAAAGCTGAAGAATTAGGAATTTATGACGAATGTCGAGCTGACTTTGCCGCAATTGACAAAGAAATGGGCAGTTGGTTCTGGGTAAGCAACGATGTTTCTAAAAATTATGACAATATCATAGCTAAGATTGCTGAAAAAATGGGCAGCAGTTATGGTAGACCAATGAGTAAAGGAGAATCATAAGAAAAATTTTAATCATATATTCCTCAAGAAAGTAAAGTAAAAGAAGATGAAAGTGAAATTCATTAAAGGTTAGTATAGTTAGTGTAGAAATATTGTCCTGCAAAATTTTGCAGGACTTTTCTTTTATGAATATTTGTAACAAAAAAGCAATTAATTTTTCAAAAAATCCTTTATATAAATACAGGAAATTCAAAAGGGATAACTATGGGTATTTCGATAGACAAAATTATATCTGAAAATGAATTTAGATTTGGAACATCTGACAATGCTGTTCGTTTGCGAAATATTTATGGGCAAAACGGGTACAAAAAATATGTTGCAAAACAAAACAGTGTTATGGCAAAATCCGATTTGACAAACCCTATTGCAAAATCAAAAGAAGAATATACTTTAGCTAAAAAGTCAGATTATTATGCCGCGTTGGCACAGTTCAATAAAGCCTCAAATATTTGGAATGAATACAAATCAACATATAATTCTAATTTAAACACTTTGAGAACTCAAAATAACGGAATATCTTTAACAGGAACTCAAAAACAATCTGCTCTTGTGGGTTCAGGTGATGGTGCGGTTTCTGCTTTTGCAAATTTCAACAAAGCTCAATCCGAAGTTGATTATCGTTTGAGTTTATACAATGATGCAACTCATTCCGGCATGAATTATTTGTCTTAATGCTTCGTAACTTCATGTATTGATTTTTTTCTTTGAACATATTATTATTTCCTTGTAGAGTGCTTACGCCAATAATCACTCAACAAGAAAAGGAAAAACTAATATGTCAATTAACTTGAAAAACAAATCTGAAATCGTTAAAACTTACGGTAAAAATGAAAAAGATACCGGTTCTTCAGCAGTTCAAATCGCTATGATGACTCAAAAAATCAGCGAATTAACTGAACACCTAAAATCTAACAAAAAAGATTTCGCTACAAAAAGAGGTCTTTTGATGATGGTAGGTAAAAGAAAGAGATTATTAGCTTATGTTAAATCTCAAAATCTTGACGAATACAGAGAATTGATTAAAAAATTAGGTATCAGAGGTTAATCTGATAAAGTTTTTTAAATAAAGACCGACTCATTTGAGTCGGTCTTTATTTTATTATAATACTAATTAAAAAAGCTCATACCTATTTTATAAGTACGAGCTTTTTATATATTTTTTTAATTGATTTAGAAAGGTTTTGTTTGGTTTAATTTCAAACGAAGTTCTCTAAATCTTGAAATATCTTCTTGAGTTTTTCCTGAATCCTTAAATACGGCTTGTGTTGTAGGGTGAACCATTAGTACATAGTCCATGTGGATTTCTAAGAAATTATATCTGCGTGGAGATTGGTTTCCTACGCGAGGGTAAATTTCGGCATTTGTTACAGCCAAAAATCTTCTTTCTTTATCGTTCAAAAGGTCAGTAAGTTCTCTGTTTGTGTTTGTGTATTTTGAAACGTGAACTACACCTTTGATATCGTGGTCTGCTGTCAAAATTGTTACTTCTATTGGAACTGTATCACTGTGTTTTGCTGCCATTTTTGTTCTCTTTCCTTATCTCTTCTTAATTTTCAGTATATTATATTTTGACTGAATTGTCTATATGTTAAATTTTAGCAACTTATCTTCCAAATCTTCCGCCATAAACTTCGTGAACATCAACAACCGATACAAATGCTTTTGGGTCAATTTCTTTAATTATATCAAGCATTTTAGGAAGTTCCAAACGAGAAATTACACAGTAAATTAAGTCTTTATCTTGACCTGTATAACCACCAATTCCTTGCAAATAAGTTACACTGATATCCAGTCTTTCGATTAGTTGTTCACCGATAGCAGAAGCATTATCACTAATTATTCGAACTGATTTTGAACTGTTAAAGCCTTCCATAACGGTATCAATTACTTTTGATGCAATAAAATACGTCATAATGGAATACATCGCACTTTCCCAACTGAAAACTTTTCCTGCAACTAAGTAAATGAACACGTTTATACCCATTATGAATTCACCGACAGAACATCCGAACTTTTTTGATACAACAAGTGATAACATTTCTGTTCCGTCTAAAGAGCCTTCATGTTTTAGAATAATTCCAACACCAAGTCCTAAAATAATTCCGCCAAATACTGTTGCTAAAAGTAAATCTTGGGTAACTTTATAGTGGTGAAAAATGTTTAAAAATAGAGCTAAGATTATGTTTGCAAAAGCGGTTTGAATAACAAACTTCCCGCCCATTTTTTTGAACGCCATAATGATGAATGGAGTATTCAAAATAAGGATTAAAAGCCCTAAATTCCATTTTGTGATATGGCTCACAATCATTGAAATACCGATAACTCCGCCATCAATGATGTTGTTTGGAACTAAAAAAGATTCAAGAGCAAATGCGGTAATTATTGCTCCTATAGTTAGAAAAATTAGGTTTTTAGCAATATTTACAAATTGATTTCCTTTTGAGTCAATATTTTTAGCCATATTATTTCTCGTTTTTCTTAGTAATTAGTTTTTCCAAATTGAATATTTGTTTCTTTTCCGGTTGTTCATTCGTTTTATAACCGAGAATTTTTTCTAAATCAGCTTTTAGTGTTGGAATATCATCATATTTTTTTAATGCTCCGTCTAAAGTTATTGAAACATCTCCGGTTTCTTCTGAAACAACAAGGCATGCAGCATTACTTGATTCGGTCATTCCGATAGCTGCTCTATGACGAGTTCCGTATTTCCAACTAAGTTTTGGGTCATCCGTTAGAGGAAGCAAAACTCCGGCTGATATAATTTTTGTTCCGCTAATTACGATAGCACCATCGTGTAGTGGAGTGTTTACGTGGAAGATTGTTAGCAAAAGTTCTGTGGATACATCAGCGTTTAGTATTGTTCCAACATCGTGGTAAGTGTTACTTAAATCGTTTTGGAATACAATTAATGCTCCGGTGTGAGATTTTGATAGGTATTTAACCGCTTCAATAATCTCTTTTATTACATCAATTGATTTGTTATCTTCTTTTTTCTTTCCGTTGTCAAAAAGACGTTTGAAGAAATCAACTTGTCCCAAGTAACCCAAAAATCTGCGAAGTTCCGGTTGGAAGATTACAATCAAACTCAATGCAACAAGTGTAACTATTGAACGAATAAATACTCCCAAAATTGTTAAATCAACAGCGATAAGGATTTCGCTCAAAATCCACAAGAATACCAACACAATTGCACCTTTGACAAATTTTTCCGAATGAGTATTTTTGATAAATTTTTGGTAAAAAATCATTAAAATTGCAACGATAATTAAAACTTCAAACGTATTTTTCCACCCAAATGTATCTTTGATATACAAATGCCAGTTTCCTATAAAGTTTTGAAGTAATAAAAATATCTCGTCTTTCATTATTTTAACCTATCCGGAATTATGTCGTGCGAAATTAAATCGTCCAAAGTTTCTCTTTTTATAATAACTTCGGATTGTGAATTGTTAACAAGTACCATTGCAGGTTTTTGCACCCTATTGTAGTTTGACGCCATTGAATAATTGTATGCTCCTGTGTTATAAACGCATAGAATATCCCCTTCAACAGGTGTCGGAAGTTCAATATCTTTAATCAGAATATCTCCTGATTCACAATATCTTCCTGCAACTGTAACTTTTTCTAATTCATTATCATCTTTTTTGTTTGCTATTTGTGCAAAATATTCAGCCTGATACATTGAAGGGCGTGGATTGTCAGCCATTCCGCCATCAACTGCAATATATTTTGTTCCATGCGGAACTTGTTTTGAACTTCCTATTGAATAAAGAGTTACCCCTGATGTAGAAATAATACTTCTCCCAGGTTCTAAAAATACTGTTGGAGGTTCAATATTATACTTTTCAATAACTTCATTGAGCTTATTTATAATGATTTCGCCAATTTCATAAGTTGAAGGTGGGATATCTTTTTCTGTATATTTTACGCCTAAACCTCCGCCGATATTGATTTCATCAAGTTTAAGCCCAAATTTTTCATCAAGCCTTGCGATTTCTTTTACTAAAATTTCAATCTCATCAGGATAAATGCTTGTTTCAAAGATTTGTGAACCTATATGAGCGTGAAGTCCATGAAGTTTTAAATTTTTATATTCATCCAAAATCAATTCAACCGCTTCATCAATTTGAGTAAGGTCAAAACCGAATTTTGAATCTAAATGACCGGTTTGAATGTATTCGTGGGTATGGCATTCAATTCCGGGAGTAATTCTTAATAGAATATCAACAGTTTTGTTTTTATTTTGAGCAATTTCGTTAAGCAGGGCAAGTTCTAAGAAGTTGTCCACAGAAATTCTGCCAACTCCTAATTCTACTGCCATTGTTAATTCATCATAGGATTTGTTGCTTCCGTTAAATAAAACGTGGCTCATATCAATGCCTGTTTTATAAACAGTGTAGATTTCGCCACCGGAAACAGTGTCAAACCCAAACCCTTCACTATCCACAATTTTTGCTATTGCACTTGTGCAAAGAGCTTTTGAAGCGTACATCATGTGAGTTTTAGAGTATTTCGCAAATGCTTTTTTGTAATCTTGGCAAATTGAACGCAAAGTTGCTTCATCAATTACGTATAAAGGAGTTGAATATTTTTCTGCCAAATCAACTAAATCACAGCCACCGATTTCAATATTTCCGGCGTTATTAATTTTTGTTGTAATCGGTTTTTGAAATTGGTTAGTGCTTGATGTCATTTTTGCTCCTTAACTGTGATATGGCTATATTATAATATCATATTTTGTCCAAAAAATATAGGGGGAATTTTGATGAATTTAGTAAGAAAAATATTTGTCAAAATCGACATCATCGAAACTGCACAAAAGCATAAATGTTTCATCATCTTCATCCATTCTTTGAAAATTGTATTCATTAAACTTCCAATATTTGGGATTTATGCCCTTGACTCTAACAATGTCTTTGTCTTTTAGAATATTTAACTTCTTTTTTACAACGTCAAGAGGAAGATTGACGAGTTTGGCTAATTCAACAGCGGTTATGCCCTCATCAGATGAACATTTTTCGGGGGTCAAAAACATCAACTCCAGCCCAACTGCCTTGAGTGCCTTGTCTTCTTCATTTTGAGTGTAATTATCCATGTTATTATGATAACTGAAACATATCGCTAAGATATCCTTTATATAGAGGAAAAGTTTTTACTTCATAATTTCTTCAATCAACGATACAACATTTTCTGATGCATTTCCTTTTTCAATACATCCTTTGTCATCTAAAAATTGTTGAACTTTTCTTTGATAAGAATTTATATCAAAATCTTTAATATTTTGCCTTAACACCTCATTGTTTTCTGCAATTGGGAAAGGTGTTTTTGATAGCGGATAATACAATCCTCTATTTGTGTCAAAATCTTTTTGATCTGTTGCATAAATAAATGCAGGCTTTTTGCTCAATATAAAGTCAAAAATGCAACTTGAATAATCTGTGATTGCAATATCCGCAGATACTAATAATTCTTGGATATCAGGGTATTCTGAAACATTTATAATAAAATCTTTCATCGGAATTAATTGTTGTGAATATTTTAATAAGTTTGGATGCATTCTAACTAATATCACCCAATCCCCACCAAATTTCTCTTTAACAGTTTCCAACAATTCTGTATATTCCAGCCCATAACAATAAAGTTTGTAATCATCTCTGAATGACGGTACATACAGCAATATCTTTTTATCTTTATCAATTCCTAATTCTTTATAAAGTTTTTCTTTAATGTGTTCTGTATTTTTGAAAAATATATCATTTCTTGGGTGACCAAGTTCTAAAATTTCTCCATGTCCCCAAAAATTCTTTTTATAAATGTCTGTTTCAAATTTGCTATTTGATATTAAATAGTCTATCATCTGGGCATCTTCTATTCCAAAAGGCACCCAATCATTTATAACTTCTGTTAACTTGGAATCCATTCCAACTTTTTTTATGCCCAATGAGCCATGCCATGTTTGAATATAGTATTGATTGTCTCTTTTTTGTAAGCCTTTTCGAATATGATAAAGTTTTCTTTGATTATCAATCCATATTTTTGCGGTAGCTAATTCGTATAATGCTTTTGGTGATTTGAAGTCCACTATCTTAATGCAATCAGGCATATTGTCGGTATTGATATAATTTGAACACTTATTAACTAACCAAACAAGTTTGTATGGCAAATGTTTTTCTATTATTTTTTCTGCAATATATTTTGAATTACAGCCAAAACCTCCACCTTTGAAGTTGCAAAAAACTATCTTATTATTATCAATTGGAAGTAATCCATATTTAGTATTAAAAATCTTACGGCTATCTATCGTAATTGGAACTCCTAAAAATCGTATAATTTTATGTCCCGGATTATTTGTTATTGAAAATATTTTTTCCAATTTTGATAATTCTTTCATTGCACCTCCAAGCTATCCTAATTGAGTGTATCATGAAATTTTAAACATGCAATACATGGCTATTTCTGTATTGTAGGTATATTTCTACTATCGGATAGTTTATATTTTAAAATAAGGTATCTTAATATAATAATTATGGGCAAACGAGCTTATAAGTACGATAAAGTTTTATGTAGAAAATTTGGCAAGAATGTTGCAAATTTTAGAAAAGATGCTAATATTACTCAAGAAGAATTAGCGTTTAGGGCAAATATTTCTCCAAGCTATTTAAGTGCTATTGAGCGTGGAATTACAGATACAACGATTTCTACATTAAAAAGATTGAGTAAAGCCTTGGAACATAATATAACGGATTTTTTTAATTTCAAATAAAAAAGGTCAACAAAACAAGTTGACCTTTTTATTTTTATATTTAATTAAAAATATAATTTTATTTTGCATCAATAAGCATACTTGCTCCGATTACACCCGCACTGTTGCCAAGTTGAGCCGGAACAATTTCAACTGCACTACCCGCAACAACCATTGCTCTTTCTTTGATTGTTTTTCTAATAGGATTTAAAAGCAAATCACCGGCTTCTGCTACTCCGCCGCCAATGATTATTTTTTCAGGGTTCAAAAGATTGATTACACTGGTCAATCCTATTCCGATGTATTCTCCAACGATTTCAAAAATTCTTTTTGCAACAGGATCCCCTGCTTCAGCGGCTTTTGCAACCATATATGGAGTGATTTCGCCACCTTCTGCAGCAGCCATTTCACGGAATTTTGTAGATTTCCCGCCTTTGATATAGTCCTGAGCCATTGCAACGATACTTGGACCTGAAGCATAAGCTTCCAAACAGCCTGTGTCACCGCATCCACAGATTAGACCGTCTTTCATTTGAAGTTTGATGTGTCCGATTTCACCTGCCGCATTTGAAGCTCCTCTTACAAGTTTCCCGTTGATTACAAGTCC
This sequence comes from uncultured Candidatus Melainabacteria bacterium, assembly GCA_934718135.1. GTDB lineage: Bacteria > Cyanobacteriota > Vampirovibrionia > Gastranaerophilales > Gastranaerophilaceae > Zag111. The sequence goes on from CAKUZW010000003.1 coordinate 149,937, forward strand.
TGAACCGATACCTGTTCCAACAGTTATACATACAAAGTTTTCACAACCTTTGCCTGCACCAAAATTCATTTCGCCTAATGCTGCACATCTAACGTCATTATCAATACGTGTCGGTATGTGGAATTCGTCCTCAATCATTTGTGCAATTGGTACATTCACCCATCCTGGGATGTTTGGTGCAAGTTTTACCACACCTGTTTTATAGTCAACTTGTCCTGGAAAGTCGAAACCGATTCCTTCAATGTCTTTTTCAGTTGTATTTGTTTCTTTCATCAAGTCTTTTATGGCTTGTTTGATGTTGTTTACTGTGTATTCATAACCCATTTTGGCGTATGTTGGCACGCTGTTTGAATAGATAATTTTACCATTTTCGTCTACCAATGCGATTTTTACGTTTGTCCCACCAACGTCTATACCAATTCTTTTTCCCATATTTCTCTCCTTTTTGATTTTTTATTTTAATCATACCCCAAATTTATGATTTTAAAAATTGTAAACAATTGTTAAAAGTATCGTTCGGATTTTTAAAGTTTTAACCACAAAAAGCCGTAGAACTACATGAAAAAGAAAGTTACGACACGAATGAAAGGAAAAAAATGGGATTATCCACAGCACAAGCTAGATTATTAACCATAACAGCCCGCAAGTCTGACTGTGAATTCCAATCTATGAGCTTTTCTCATCAGAAAATTGCCCTTTCTCGTGATATGGAAAAGATTTCAACTGAGTATCAAAATGCTCTTAACCAAACTAAATTAGTTTATGATTATTATGGAACAAATACTAGTCAAATGGATTTATCTTACGGATTGTTGATGAGTCCGTCTGTATATAATGACTATTATCCGAAATTGGTGACAGATGCTAAAAATAGAGTTGTTTTGAATTCATCTTATGCAGCAGCCGCAAAAGCAGCAGGAATTCCTGCGGAAGGTCTTTCAGGAACTCCGTCTTCTGATGTTAGAAATGCTTTTATTGAAGCTTTGGCAGGTGAAAATGTAATTTCTACAGGCAAAGCAACTACAATTCAAGGTATTACTTACAACAACGCTATTGGTAACGGTTCAACTACAAATATTACAACAAGTACAACAGATGTTACTTATGATGAATTGATGAATTTACTTAAAGCAAACAGTACAGATACATTGTCTTATGGTTTGACTTTAGGTCAAGGTAATAACGGGTACGGTGGCAATGAGAGATTAAATATTTCTCATAGTGACGGTCATTCAGAAGAAATTGAAAAAGGTGATGGTACATCAAATTATCAATTGAATTTGAGTGACTTGTTATCAGGTGATACAAATTATACTCTAGCTATTCATTCAAGAAAGGGTGAAAAAATTCCTTTGACAGGTGCTTATTACCTTCAAGAAAAAATCGTTGGTTCAAGTGAAAATTCTACTTCTTTCTTAAATTGGATGACAGCACAATTCACTAATGTATTGGGTGGAACTGCTCAATCTAACCAAGCTTTACAATATGCATACAACGCAATTTATGATATGGTTTATGCAGATAATAAAATTTCTGATATCTATAATGAACACGTAGCTAATAATTCTATCAATGATAAAAAAGGCAATTTGAAAAACTGGTGTAACAGTAGAAATTCTGATATCAAAAACGCAATGGATATTATAGGTACCGGTGATAAAATCAACAAAAGTAATAAATACTATGAAAATCAAGTTGTCGGATCAAAAGATTATTTAGGTTTCCGTTATACCTATGACTATGACCACTCAGGGCTTCATGCAGACAGAAACGATAAATCACAAATCAGTATTAACTTGAATAACTTGGCACAAGTATTTTTGACAGCTTATGTTGAATATATGGAAGGTGTTGATAATACAAGTTACAGTTATAATGTTGGTGCAAAATCAAATGCAAACTTGTATGATGGAACAAAAGATGATAACTTCAAGTTCACAATAGTAACAGGTTCTGAAACTTCTGATTCTGATACTTGTGTTGAAGCATCATTCTATGACACATTATTTAACAGAATTTGTTTAAATGGTTGGACAGAAAATGATCAGGTTGAAGACGCTTCATATATGCAAGAGATGATGAAGAGCGGATTGCTTTATATTTCCTCAATCAGTGATGACGGTTACTATTATCAAGGCAATTATTCAACTGATAAATATATTTCAGAAGTTACTGATGATGAAGCAATTTCTAAAGCTGAAGCTAAATATAACACTGAAAAAACTAAAATTGAAAACAAAGAAGATACAATTGATATGAAGATGAAAAATCTTGATACCGAAATTTCTTCTCTAACAACAGAATACGATACAACAAAATCAATAATTTCAAAATCTATAGAAAAATCATTCAAACGATATGATGCATAAATTTCTCACCACTGAAAAAATATTCAGTGGTTTTTTATTTTGAATTAGTTTTTCTCTTGAGCGGAACCTGTTTCATATCCTGGGAATAAAAGTGCTATAGGAATAAATCTTCCAAGAAGTGAGCCGAATGTAGATTCTTTGTTCATCATTGAGGTTGCCAAACATACATCATCAAGGTGTGGTGCAAAGTCTGTGGCTTTGATATCACGTTCAACTTTCTTGTGATAAATTTTTTCATTTATAAGATTTGATACTTTGTTACCAAGATAAATACCGGTACCTAAACAAGCTATGGTTGAAATTGCGTTTGGTACGTTTCTTAGGCAGGTATTTAGAAACTTAACTACACTTTTTTTGCTATTTATTTGAGGCATTAGATTCTGTAATCTTTCAGCATAGTGGTTGAACAATTTTGATCCTAAACCAACACAAGATATAGGAACCAAAACGTTACCTAAAATTTGATTTAAAACTTCTCTTTTTTTAGCTTTCAAATTGGATTTATCATCAATGATTGAACCTCCGATAAAACCTCCAATAACAGATGATGTTGCAAGAGAAATTACCTGTGGCACTTCAAATTCAATAGCTTTGTTTTTAGGTTTGTATTTAAAAATTGCCCAATCTTTTACAGGTGTTTTAGCAATTTTTGCAGGGTTTAGTGAAAAACCTCTCATCTTTGCAAGAACCGCCATTGTCGGAACCATTGCGGCTGCTGATGATGCTAATATGACAGCCTTTTGTTTTCCGGTTAAATTATTTTCACTATCGCCATGTCCAAAAGATACACTATTTCTTTTGTTTGGGTAAGCATACCCTACATTATTTGTTGTAATTTTATCTATCATTTCTACACACCTGTACTATTAGTAAAACTAAACAAAAAAAACATTGCTATTAATATTATAACACTTAAATATTTGTAACATTATTAACCTAATGTAACAAAATATTAAAAGATATTTGTATAAGGGCAAAAATAAATATTGAGCAACATTAGATAATTGAAAGTTTTAAATTATGTCAATAAGAATTCCAGAAGTTAAAAGTAATAAGTTCTTTTCAAAACAAAATTTTTCACCACGTAATATCGTTAAACAAGCCGCAAGTGACGGTTTTTTACCAGTTATTGCGTTAGAAGCTTTTGTCGAAGCGGGAAGAACTTATCAAGCTTATCAAAGAGGTGGATTTGATGAAGCAAGAGAAAGAATTACCGAAGAATTCTCCGGTGCCGTATTCTGGATGGGTGGTGTTACCGCTCTTAACTGGCTATTTGAAAAACTCGGACAAAAATTTCTTAACCTTCCGAACAAAGCTGTTGATATCGCAAGTGATAGTGTAAGAAATCCTCTTGGAAATTACTTGAATAGTGAAACAACCAAAAATGGTAAAAAAATTCTTGAAAAAACTATGGCCAGATTTAAGTTTACCAAAGTTATTTCAAGTGTCTTGATTGCAAACGCATTTATTGGTTTTGTTCTTCCAAAAATTAATCAATCTATCACTCGTTCTTACCATAAGAATAAACCTCAACAACCTCATCCAAATTCATTCAATCAACAAGTTACAATGGACAATTTTATAAAACAAAGTGATAGTGAAAACAATAATAAAGATAAAAAAGATGTTCCATTCGGTATGAACTTGTTATCTGTTGCGAACAAATTTGAAAGTGACAGAAACTATAAACTTTTGGCTGTTGATGCCGGAACCGCATCCGGTAGAGCATATTCAGCTAGAAATAATGATGAAAGAGTCGAAATTCTATTTAGAGATTTAACATCAATTTACTTCTATATGTTCAATATGAACAATATGAACAATTGGTTAAATAGAATGGAACAAAATGGCAATCCGACAAGACTTGACCCTGTATCTGCCGAATTTGCTTCTAAATATATGGAAAATTACTTCGAAGATATTGATGCTAAATCTGTTAATGTTGATAGATTTGCAAAAGATATGTTGGGAGAAAAAGTTGAGCTTCCTAAGTCTTTACAAGATAAATTCACAGGAAAAGGAACAAGAATAATTGATTTAGAAGTATTCAAAAACGAATTGAAGAATATTGTTTCTGCTGACAAATTGGATGAAGCTAAACAAATTGCAGACAAAATGTCTAAACTTCAACCACAAATCAAAGGTATTTCTATATTGACAGAAGGTCAAGCAAAAGATATCTTGGCAGGCGGACACATCAACAATCCGACATTCTTACGTGAATTCTTTAAAAATACATTTGGCAACAAATTTATGGACAAATATTCTTATGTTGCTCAAAACGATTTAGATAGTGTTAAAAAACAACTTGTTGATTACGTTGATTCAATTATTTCAACAGCTAAGAAAACAAGTGCTAAAGAAGTTACATTGGATATGATTTCTAAAGCTTCTAAGAAAAACTTAAAGATGAATGCTATTAACTGGGGTGCAGGTTTTGTAACTTCTGCTCTGTTCTTATCAACATTTATTCCAAAACTTCAATACCAAATTACCAAGTGGCGTACGGGTTCAAATGAATTCCCCGGAACTAAAGAATTTGAAAAAACTGCTTAATAACTAAGCAGTTTTTTTAATTTATTTTATATAAATTTATTTGATTTATTTACCGAATATTCTAGACCAAAAACTCTTCTTTTTAACTTCCTGTGGTTCTTCTTCAATAATTGGTTTGTATTCCATTCTTTTTAATATTTCTTTGTATTGTATTTTATCTATTTCTTCCAAAATATTTTCTGTTTGGGTTGGAGGAACTATTTCAGCCTTTCTGCCTGAAATTTTTGTGCGTCTATCATAAATGCAATCAATAGATATTTGTTCACTTTTTCCTTTTAACCATCCATGGTGTTTGATAGTTAATTCAAGAACCGAATGTTTTCTTTCTAAAAATTGCTCGAGTTTTTGCAGTTCGGCGTTATTTTTAATTCTTTCTAATATATGTGGTTCCCAAATCCCATATATTACTCGATGTTGAAAGCTCGGTTGAGCTGAATAGTTCTGTTTATATCCCTTTTGAATATTAGTTCTGGTTTTGTTATTTATATTATTATATGATTGTATATTCTGAATTTTCATTTTTGTCTAGTCTTTTTTATTATATAAAAATCCGTGAATATTATTTTTTGCTACTCTCGAACTTTATTTTCTTTTCCTTCCTTAAGTCTTTTGATATTTTCTCTGTGTAAGTAAATTACATAAATGGCTGCAATTAAAGCATAAATAATGTATGCGGGTTTAGCATTAAAGAACCACATAATTATTGGAGAAAGTGCGATTGCAACAATTGAACCTAAAGATACGTATTTAGAAATCCAAGTAACGATACTCCAAATAACGGCAATAGTTAATCCGGCTTGCCAACTTAGAGCAAATAATGTTCCAACTCCTGATGCTACAGATTTTCCACCGGTAAAGTTTAAAAATACTGATTTGCTGTGTCCTAAAATTACACAAATTGCTGCAACAACAGGAAGAATTCCCAAATCGTGAAGTGCAGGCATAAAACATGCCGTTAAAATTACAGGTAGAGCTCCTTTTAATGCGTCTAACAGCATTACGATAAAGAACCATTTTTTACCCATAATACGCTTAACATTTGTTGCTCCGGTTGAACCTGAACCGGTTGTTCTAATGTCTTGTCCTGTAAATAATTTTACAACAATATAACCGGTAGGAATTGAACCGATTAGGTATGATGCTGCGATTACAAGTGCGAATTCCCTTAATATTTCAGTATACTCCATTAAATTTTCTCCCTAAGTTCTACGATATGCCAATTATATCATAGCTTGGATTAGGTTTGCAAATTATTGTAAAATCATCTTAAAACTTAAATTTTCTACAACTATCAAATTCGGCATTGCAGGAGATAATGAAACTTGTTTTTTTGCTTCTTCTATATGGTTCAAATCCTTTAATAGTCTGTAATATAATGGCTTGTTATTTGGATTTGATTTAATCACATTGAATATATAATTTTGCATTTGGGTAAAAATCATTTTTGCATCATTTTCACTTATCAAATTCATCAAATTATTTTCAAAATCCAAAACTTGTCCTCTATTTAGTGTCCAATAGTTGTTCATAACATTCTCTACCAAGTTATAGTCACAGTTTTCAAATGTTTTTCCTGCAACAAAGAATGATTGAGCTCTTGATACAACAGTTGAAATTATGTCGGTTTTGTCTTTTGTTAGGAATATAAAAGTTGTATTTTGCGGAGGTTCTTCAAAAGTTTTTAATAACGCATTTGAAGTTGCTTCCGGAAAATTCATTTGATTTAGCGGAAGTAAATTCCCATCTTCATCCCTATCACAAAAAATGTAGACTCTATGATAGTCACTTGAAATTGACAATTCATTTATAATTGCTTTGGCTTGGTCAATATTAATATTTTTCTTGCCTTTAGTTTCCCCGTCATCACTTGACGAAGTAGAATTTTCTTTAAAATCCAATCTTGTATAAATTTTCACAGCAGGGTGAGATTGTTCCCTTATCCAACGACAATTTATACAATCACAATCAGGTTTTCCACCTTCTTTGCAGTTCAATAGTCTTGCAACTTCAAGGGCTAATTCACATTGTGACTGGATATCAGGTCCCCAAAACAGTAAGCAGTGACTTATGTTTTTGTTTTCATCACAAATGCCACTTTCAAAATATTTTAAAAGTTCAGGGTATTTTTGTGAGATTTCGTTATTGTAGTATTGCATATTCAATCTCCTTATCTACCCCAAGATTTGATTGTCCGGATTTGATTTTGTATTCAGCTTCGGTTAAATTTTGTTTTAATTTAACAAGGCTTTTTAATGAAATATTTTTCAATTTTTGCATTTCAAGTTTTACTCTATATGGGTGCATGTTGATAATTTTGGCAATTTCATCTGCATTATGATTGGTTGAATTTGCTTTTATTTGAATTTTTCCGTGCAACAGAGTATGCAAAACTGACAAAATTTCTAACGGATGTTTCTTTGTTAAAAGTTTTTGGTATTCAACAAGTGCTTTTGCCTTGTTTTCTGAAATTAAATAATCTGCAAAACTGAACAAATCCTCATTTGTTACACAAATCTCTTTAACGGTTTCTTTGGTCGGGGCTTTGTCTTTTGAATAGATTTTCAGTTTTTCAAGTTCGGAATCTAATAATCTCAAGTTTGACCCAACTTGAAGTAAAATTTCACCTGCAACATCATCAGACAATTTCAAATCTTTAGTTTTTGCTTGTTGTTTAATCCAGTTTTCAAGTTCTGCAGTTTTGTATGACGGAATTTGCGGGAATTCTTTTGCATTGTATTTTGAGAGTAATTTGAAAAGTTTTTTTCTTTTATCAATTTTTTTCTGACTGTCAGGTGGAATTTGGGCAACAAAAATTACATCCAAATTTTCACTCACATTGTCAAGAGCTTCAGTGAGTTGTTTGATTTGTTTGTCATCAAGTCCGCTTTCTTCAGAACTTTTTCCGCTGAGATAAGAAAGACAATTGATTACGATGAGCATTTTCCCAAACATCATTGGCTGAGTTCGCACTGCGGCAACCAAATCAGGGAATTTAAGGTTGTTGAAATATTTGTAGCTCATTTCAAGAAAATTCTTGTCCAATTTTTCCTTGAACTTTTTAATTTCGTTCGAAATATTAAATTCTTCATCCCCATACAAAAAGTAAATCATACTTAACAGTTTATAGAAAAGGACAAACAAAGTAAAGTTGAGATATCTAAAAAGTTCTTTTATGTTAATATAAAAGTTATGAAAACATTGAAATCTATGCGTTTACATATTGGAATTTTTGGGAAAACAAATGCAGGAAAGTCATCTTTACTAAATAGAATTACTAATCAAGATGTATCTATTGTCTCCGCAATTGCAGGCACTACAACTGATGTGGTTGAAAAGTCTATGGAACTTTTGCCGATTGGGCCGGTGAATTTTCTTGATACCGCAGGAATTGATGATTCTACAGCTTTGAGTAGTGAACGTATTGAAAAAACAATGAAAATTCTTAACCGTACTGATGTTGCGGTAATAGTTTGTGATTATAACGGAATTGATAATTATGAAAAAGATTTGATTGAAAAGTTCAATGAACTTAAAATTCCATTTATAATTATCATAAATAAAACAGATATTAAGACTCCGAGCGGAGAAGTTTTAACGGAAATAAATAATATTTGTTCAAATGTTTTGGTCACTTCAACTTTGTCTGATAGTGATATTGTTTTCAAATTCAAAAATTTACTTGTAAAATTATTGCCTAATGATTTTGTTAATTCTCCAAAAATTGTTGGAGATTTGGTACCTGAAAAAAGCACTGTAATTTTGGTTATCCCGATTGATAAAGAAGCTCCAAAAGGTAGAATAATTCTTCCACAAGTTCAGGTTTTGCGAGATTTGTTGGATTCAAATTGTATGAGTTTGGTTGTCAAAGAAACGGAATTAGAAGAAGCTTTAAAAAGTTTGAAAACTTCACCAAGTCTAGTTATTACAGACTCACAAGCTTTTAAACAAGTGTCTGAAATTGTTCCACAAAATATTTCCTTGACATCTTTTTCAATCCTTTTTGCCAGATTAAAAGGCGATTTGAAAGTTTTTATAGATGGAGCTAAAGCAATTGATAATCTAAAAGATGGTGATAGGGTATTGATTTTAGAAAGCTGTACCCACCATGCAATTGATGATGATATAGGCAGGGTAAAAATTCCTAATCTTTTGAAAAAAAAGACAGGTAAAGATTTAATTATTGATAATATTTCAGGGCATGATTTGCCTGATATTTCAAAATACAAGCTTATAATCCATTGCGGAGCTTGTATGACTAATAGGCGTGAGGTTTTATCAAGAATTCTTCTTGCAAATAAATTAGGTATTCCAATATCAAATTATGGAATTGTAATTTCATATTGTTTAGGAATTTTACCAAGAGCAATAAAACCGTTTGAGCAAATGTAACAAATCTTTCTTTGCATGTTTGACATGTTTTTTTGCTTAATCTAACATCAAAATAAAGAGGAAATGAAGTGAATATCTTCAACTGCTGCCGCAGCCGTAAAAGTCGGAATGCTCAAAAGATACAATTTCTCACGTGCAGTATGGGGAATTGACATTTGCTTTTGTGTATCCTCTAGAAAAGAGGATTTTTTAATGCCAATTGGAAGTGGTGCAATACATTCACATAGTTCAAAAATAGGAACCTGTCCGCATGGGCTTCCGCAAGGAGCTTGCCCGATTTGTAGCGGAATGGCAGGAGGAAATTCGACAACCAAACGTGATACTCCACGTAATGTTGGAGAAATGACTTACAATCAATGTGTTGCAATGGGAGCCTTACTCCGAGCACAAAAACATGCGAAAGCTCAGGCTCAACTTGCTCAACAAAATCACTTGCAAGCACTTGCAAATCTCCAAAAATCAATTGCATCTGTTCATCAAAGAATAATGGATTTAGCCTCATCAATCTCAAAAACACTGCCAACAATTGTTGCAAAACCTGTGAATTTCATTTTGACAAATGTCGTTGCAAAAGTTCTGACAATAGTTCAAAATCTTCCGAATGCAATCTCAAACGCATTCCATACAATTCAACAAAAATTTGCGGATATAACTGATAAACTTACTGCAATTTATGGAGAATTTAAAGCTGCTGTTCAAAAAAAAGTTTCAGAGGTTTTAACAAATGTGAAAAAGAAATTGAAATCTCTCTTCTTTATCTTTGGAGTAGATGAAACTGATGATGAGGATAAAAAAATAGATGAAGCAAAAAAGGCGTTTAAACTTAAAACTTTTTTGCAAAAAATATATACAAAATTAACAAACCAAGACGAAAAGGAAACAAAAAAGGATGATAGTAACTCCGCTGAATGACGCGGAAACAATACGACAACAAAGGAATTTGACAAATTCTCAACGCAAAAACACACTTGCAACAAAAGAGGGTGTTCTTGTGAACAGTTTTGTCAAAGATAAAGATTTTTCTTTGGATGAAACAAGAGATACTTTTGTTATTTCTGATAAAGTTCCACTTCCTGTTGAGTTAAAACAAGATGACAAAATCATTGATAAAAAATTACTTCCGCTTAGTGCCGTTGCTATTGGTGTAATGGGTTCAGTGGCTTTGTTAACAGCATTCATCAACAAAAGTGCCAAGATATCTGTTGGGCTTGCAAAAGAAAAATGGCTCCCGACTGTTACAAGAAATGTCCAATTGAGCAAAGAAACATATCAGGTAATTTATCAAATGGTTCAAAATCCGAATAAAAAAACTTTTATTGCAGGAGCCGGAGTTTTTGCAATGTCTGTTATGGCGTTTATGGGTAAAACTTTTTTTGACGGGTTTAAAGACGTTTGGGTAAAACGCAAAGAAGCTGATATTCAAAAAAATCTACAAGAAAAATTGATAGATGTTGAAACAGAATCTTTTTCAGGAAAAATGCAGATTATACGAAGTATGTTGTCTAAATATTCTGCCGATTTTGAAAAATATATTAAGCCAAATAACAAAAAAATTCTTTCAAACTTTGGCAAAAACAGATATCTAAATCCAACTTTCTCATCTGCAAATAAAGAAAAAAATAAATTATCAAACTCAAATTTTGGTAATATTTTGCTTGGACTTGGAACAGTTGCAGGCATGGTTGGATTGGGCATTTATTCAATAAAAAATCTTTCTAAAAGCACAAAACATCTTGATGCTCAGGTTGATGAGATTAAAGAAGGTATTAAAACTCTTGTTTCAAAATCAACTGACCAAACAAAACGAGCAGATAAATATAATCTGGAACATTTATTTATGAGCATAAATGCAGGTGAAGATTTTATTAGAGAAGAAGTTGGGAAATTAAAATGGGGAACTCCGGAGGAAAAACAAGATTATATTAATGAAATTGTTTCAAGAATAAAAACCTCCACAACAAAAGTTAACCCGAATATTGGTGGAGACGGAACTCCAAAACCTTCATTTAACTCATTTGTAGATGATTATAGAACATTTTTCTACAATTTTTTACTAGATACTTCAAACCCACAATTTATGCAATTGTTCTTAGGTGTCACAGGAATTACTGCAATCGGTTATGGAGGAAAACTTGCAGGTGATGCGATTAAAGAAGTTCAAGTCAAAAAAATTAACGCTGAAACAGAACTTGAACTCCAAAAACGTCTTGTTTCAACCGAATTAAGGAATTTCAAATCCAAAAAAGACGCCGCAATTCGTCCATTAGTCGAAGAATTCTATAAACAAGTTGATAGCGGTAAGCGAAGTAAAGAAGAATTAAAAACGATGGCGGAAAATATTCTTTTTGAAATTAAAAATGGTCCTCCATTTGTTTACTCATAAGGAGAATTTATGATACAACAAGTTTCACATTCCAATCCGTATATAACATACCAACAAACACAATATACTTATCCTCAACCAAAATATATATGTGCAAGTTGTCAATTACCTACTCCTGATAGGAATTATTGTGTTTTTGATAAAAATGAAGTAGATTATTTTGTCAAACAAAAAGAAAATGCCATTCCGTATTTAGCGGATATTTTGTCGCATTCGAATAATGAAGCACAAGTAACCGAAACTCTTCATATATTGAATAAAATGATTGACAATGGAACAAAAGGCATTGATAGATTGTACCCTGTTTTTGCAAGGTTTAATAATACAACTTCTCCAAATATTCAAACATATCTTGCAGGAATTTATAGAAAAACACAAGTCCCTGACGCTTTTGGCCCACTGGTCAAAATGCTTATTCAGAATTCTTTAAAACCAAATTCTCCAAACCAGATCTTTGATCCGAATGAAGAAATTGGCGGTGCAATCTTGAGTTACTTATCTAATAGATTTAGAAAGAATGAATATTCTAAATAACAAAATTAAATAATTCTTGTATAGGTAAATCTAAGGCATTTGCGATATTTTCAAGGTTTTTTACTGTGACATTGGTTTCTCCACGCTCAATCATTCCTACAAAGTTTCGATTGAGACCGGATAATTCTGCAAGTTTTTCTTGAGAAGTTTTCCTTTTTTGCCTTTCAATTCTAATTTTTAACCCCAATTTTGAAATTGTATTCTCATTCATAATAGTTATTTTAGTAACTATTATATTGACAATCTACCCAAAATATTTGTATAATGACTAATATATTAGTCTAAAAATTAGGAAGGATGTAAAAATGAAGAAACAATTTTTTAAGGTAATAAGGAAAAAGGAACAAGGAAATAGGTTCATTACAAAATATAATATACATGTCATTACGAGGAACAATGTTGAACAAATGACACAAAAGTCTACACAACGTGACGTAGTAATCCCTAACAAATTAGACAATGGTGAAACTTGTCAGGGATTGTTACGTCGCTTCGTATACAAAAATACAAATAATAACGAAATTTCTCCTCACAATGACATGATTAATAAAACTGTAACGAACCTATTCCCTTATTTCCATATTTCCTTGTCCCTTAAAAAGAAAGTCGCTTTCACTTTAGCGGAGGTATTAATCACCCTTGGCATAATTGGCATAGTCGCAGCTATGACAATTCCGTCAATGATTTCAAATTTCCAAAAACGTGAAATTGAAACTCGACTAAAGGAAGATTATTCAATTTTTTCTCAAGTAAATAAAATGATGATTGAAAATGATGTTGCTTTTAATATGACTGCGATTGACGGCGATACTCAAAAGCTTCGCGATTGGTTGGATAAATATGCTTTTTCTTATATGAAAGTTGCAAGGATTTGTAATCAACCTACTGTTGGCTGTTGGAGCGGTCCTGCAACTTATTTGAACGGAAACAGTTTTGGTTGCTCGGCAGGGGGTTGCGGAGTCAATTGGGTTTCTTTTGTTATGAATAACGGCACAAAAGTTGCTACTGATATTGGGAATAATGAGCAATTGAGAGGGGAAATGGGAGTTGATTCAGAAGCTGATTCTTGTTTGAAGATGTATGTTGATGTTAATGGAGATAAGAAACCGAACAAATTTGGGGTTGATATCTTTTTGATGACTTTTACAGAAGACGGATTTATGCCTGCAGGTTATACAAAAACACCGGAAGAACTTGCTAGAAATTGTTCACCGACTAATTTGGGAACTTGGTGCATGACTCATGTTAAAAACTCAAATTGGACAATTCCTGATGATGTTTGGAAAAATAGAAATAGATAATAAAATTTATGCTATTATAAAAGTATGAAATTTGAAGAAAAAACATTACATTCCGAAGTTGTATATGACGGCAAAGTTATCACTGTAATCCGTGATGATGTTGAGGTTGCAGACGGGCACAAATCTTTTCGTGAAGTTGTTTTGCATTCGGGCGGGGTTGTAATTTTAGCGATGAAAGATGAGGATACGGTTATTCTTGTCAAACAGTACCGTTACCCGTTGAAACATGTTAATATCGAACTTCCGGCAGGTAAACTTGAAAAAGGCGAAAATCCTGATTTTGCTGCAAAAAGAGAACTAGAAGAAGAAACCGGATATCAGGCTAAAACTTGGAAATCTTTAGGCTACATAAACACAACTCCGGGGATTTGTACCGAAAAATTGTATTTGTATTTGGCAAAAGATTTAGTGTTTGTTGGAGAACATCCTGACGAAGGTGAGATTTTAAGATGCCAAGAATACAAATTGAATGATGTTATGCAAATGGTTCAAAACGGTGAAATCAACGATGCAAAAACGATTTGTGCATTGTTTAGAGCATTTGCAAATTTTTAAAACGAGGATTTTATTTTATGATTAAAATGATTGCAACAGATATAGACGGAACAATTATCAAGTGGGGCTCTGAAATCAGTTCGGCGGTAAAGCAATGTGTGAACGAATTGAGTAAAGCAGGCGTCAAAGTTGTTCTTGTGACAGGTAGGATGCATTGTGCCACAACTCCTGTTGCTCAAATGCTTAATCTAAATACTCCGATAATTTCTTATCAAGGTGGATTGATAAAAGATTTTGAAGGAAAAACTTTGTATGAAAATGACTTGCCTTCAAATTATGCAAAAGAAATTATTAAATGGGGGCGAAAAAATCATATCCATTTGAACTTGTATTTGGATGACAAATTGTATGTTGAAGAAGATAATGATATTGTAAAATATTACACTGACGGGAAATTTATTGATTACACCGTTTGTTCGTTTGATGATTTAAATATTGAAAAAGTTAATAAGATTCTTGCGATTGATTTGCAATCCCCTGACAAAGTAACAGGTTGGGTTGAAGAATTAAAAGAAAAATACCCTGATTTATACATAGTTAAATCAACACCATTTTTCTGTGAAATAGGTTCAGGTGTTGCGAAAAAATCATTAGGGGTTAAATTTTTATGCGATATGTGGGGATTTAAGCAAGACGAAATCCTGACTATTGGTGACCAAAACAACGATATTGATTTAGTAAAATGCGGTGGCATCGGTGTTGCAATGGGCAATGCATCAGACGAACTCAAAGCTTGTGCTGATTTTGTAACCGATACGGTAGATAATGACGGATTTGTGAAAGCGGTAGAAAAATTTGTTCTTCCGCTTCAAACAACAAAAGAATAGATTAAAATCTTCTTCTTTTCATCATTTTCATAGCTTGAACCATAGCTTTTTTCTCATTTTTCTTTCCAAAACCGCCAAACATTTTTTGCATTTTGTTCATTCCGCCCATCATTTGACGCATTTGTTCAAACTGTTTAACATAAAGATTGATTGTATGCATATCCATTCCGCAACCTTTTGCGATACGTTTTTTACGACTCGTATTCATAAGTTGAGGATTGTCACGTTCTTCCGGTGTCATACTTTGGATAAATACTTCAATTTTTTTAAATTCTTTTTCACTTGCATGTGATATTTTTTCTCTATCCGCTTGTTTGATATTTACTCCCGGAAGCATTCCTAAAATTTGGTCTAATGAACCGAACATTTTCATCTGTTTTTGCATATTCAAAAAATCGTTAAAGCTAAATTCAGCTTTACTCATTTTTTCTTGCATTTTTAATGCTTCTTTTTCATCAAAAACTTCTTGAGCACGTTCAACAAGAGATACGATATCGCCCATTCCAAGAATTCTTGTTGCCATACGTTCAGGATAAAAATCTTCAAGAGCGTTTAACTTTTCTCCTGTACCGGTCAATTTAATTGGCTTTTGGGTACAATAAACAACAGATAAAGCTGATCCACCTCTAGAATCACCATCTAATTTTGTCAAAACCAAACCTGTAATACCAATTTGAGCATCAAAATTTTCTGCAACATGCACCGCTTCTTGCCCTGTCATAGCATCAATTACAAGCAATTTTTCTTGCGGTTGGAAAACTCTATCAATAATCAACAATTCTGACATCATATCAGTGTCGATTTGCAATCTACCTGCGGTATCTAAAATTAGGACATTAAAGCCTTTTTCTTTTGCATACTCGATTGCTTTTTGAACAATGTTTTGAACATCTTTAGACTCAGGAATTGTGAAAACTTCACATCCGATTTCTTGCCCTAAAGTTTGTAATTGAGAAATAGCAGCAGGTCTATAAACGTCACATGCAACAAGTAAAGGATTTTTCCCTTCTTTTTTCAATTTAACAGCAAGTTTAGCAGATGATGTAGTTTTACCTGAACCTTGAAGCCCAAGCATCATAATTAAACTCGGATGTCCGGACAAATCTAATGGCTTAGATTCATGTCCTAACAAATCAACAAGTTCATCATGAACAATTTTGACCAATTGTTGAGACGGGTCAACCCCTTGCAAAACATTTTCACCTTCAGCCTTGTCTTTTATCGAAGAAATAAAAGCCTTTACAACCCTCAAATTAACATCCGCTTCAAGCAATGCACGTCTAATCTCACGCAAAGCCTCTTGCATATTGTCTTGAGTTAATTCCTGCCCTCTGGTTTTTGAAATTATATTTTGAAGTTTTTCACTTAAATTATCAAACATGTAAAATCCTTTTATTTCTTAAAATCTTGTCCCTAATTAAGAAAATTCTAACATAAAAATGCTAAAGTTGTTATTTAGGGAGAAGGAAATAGGTTTGTTTTAGATGGTATTAAGGTACTAGGGACCTTTTCCCTTAATTAAAATTAACATTGATAGATTCTGAATAGCAAGAAAATTTAGTGCTTATACTTCGCACAAATTTTCTAAGCTTTCAGAATGACATAAATTATAGACTTTTTTAACAACAAAAAGAGCAAATCTTTAATTTAAAGATTTGCTCTTTTGATATATATATTTCAAATTACTCAACGTATTCTTCTAAACGTTTTTTACGATTAGGGTGACGAAGCTTTCTTAATGCTTTTGCTTCGATTTGTCTGATACGTTCACGAGTAACACCGAACAATTGACCAACTTCTTCCAATGTTCTTTGGCGTCCGTCATCCATTCCGAAACGCAATCTCAATACATCACGTTCTCTTGGAGATAATGTACATAAAACTTCTGCCAAATCTTCTTTCAAAAGTTCAGAAGCAACCATTTTAACCGGTGCATCAGCTTCTTTATCTTCAATAAAATCTCCTAAACGAGAATCTTCTTCTTTACCGATTGGAGTTTCTAAAGATAGAGGTTCTTGAGCAATTTTAATGATTTCACGAAGTTTTGCAATAGAAACGTTCATTTCTGCAGCCAATTCATCTTCGGTTGGTTTTCTTGACAAGTCTTGAGCAAGTTTTCTTGTAACTTTTTTCAATTTGTTAATTGTTTCAACCATGTGAACCGGTATTCTGATTGTTCTTGCTTGATCTGCAATTGCACGAGTAATCGCTTGTCTAATCCACCAAGTAGCGTAAGTTGAGAATTTAAAACCTCTTTCGTGGTCAAATTTTTCAGCAGCCCTGATTAAACCTAAGTTTCCTTCTTGGATAAGGTCTAGGAATAACATTCCACGACCAACGTATTTTTTAGCGATACTTACAACTAAACGCAAGTTTGCTTGAACTAATTTTCTTTTAGCAATTGCTCCAGGAGTACCACCTTCAAGGATTTTTCTTGCCAATTCAATTTCTTCATTGGCAGATAACAATTTAATTCTACCAATTTCACGTAAGTACAATCTTACAGGGTCATCAATTGCTACATTTTTAGGCACTTCCAAATCGCTTGGATCAGGCTCATCAGAAGAATGCATCATATAAATATCTTCCGGAGCTACTTTATCACCCATTTTTGAAGTAACAATATCTTCAATATTATCGGTTGAGATGTCAACATTCATATAATTAATTGAATCATGATCAGAACCTAAAACTGAATCCTCATTAATATTTTGTAAATCTAGTGATTCATCTTCCGCTACACTGATTACTGAGGAACCTGATTGTCTTTTTTTCGTCATCTAATTTTTCTCCGATTGTTGTATTTTTTTCTTTATTTTATCTCTTAGTTGTATTTGAATTTTGAGGGCTTCGGGATCATCATCATCAATCCCTTTGTATTTATTTTTAATGTTTTCGATTTCTTTAACCTGTCTGCAACGATTAATTTTATCTATTGTTTCTTGTATCACACTTCTAAAATCTTCTTCCGACAGACCTCTATATGCTTCTGATGTTGAAACAAGTTCCGGCAAAATTGCCTGTGCTTCAGGGTTTTCAACAAATTCAGTATATAAATGTTCGATTAATTCTTTCACATTATTTACGGTACATATCAATTTGTCAATTGTGGATTTTACAATTATTAATATTTCATCATCGAATGTAACGTTGCCTATCATTTCATTTATTTGAGTAAATGTATATGGGCTGTCAGGTACTAAAAAAACGCTCAATAAATTTTTTTGCGCTTTTTGGAGCACTGTGTTATTTTTTGTTACATTTTTGACAATTCTTTCCACTCGAGGGATACTTGCTCTTTCAAAGTTTCTGATTTCCGAATTTATTGCTTGGCTATTTATAGAAAGGGTTTGAGCTACCATTTCAACATATTCGGCACGAATTATTTTGTTCTTAATTTCTACAAGTATTGGAATTATTGTTGAAACAAGTTGAGCTTTTTCTTGTGGAGTTGAAAATTTGTCCTTATTTTTCAAAATACTGTTTAGTTGAAAATCAATAAATAGTGGTGCGTTTTGCATATACATTTTGTAAGCATCAGCTCCAACTGAACGGACAAATTCATCAGGGTCTTTTCCTTCCGGGGGTGCAATAACGCGGATTTCGCAAGCATACTTATCATTGTCTGAACCAACATAACTTTCATCAAATTGACGAATATTTCCTAATCCGGCAAAAACCTCTTTAATAATAGAAGCTCCTCTTGCGGTTGCTTTTTGTCCTGCCGAATCGGTATCGAATGATAGATAAATTCGTCTTGATTTTGTATAACGAGAAAGCAATTTAACGTGATCAGGAGTTAACGATGTTCCGCAAGATGCTACACAATTTTCTATCCCATGAGCTTGGGAGGATATTACATCAAAATACCCTTCCATAAGGATTACGGAGTCGTTTTCTTTGATAGAATCTTTTGCGGTATATAAACCATACAACAATCGACTCTTATTATATATTAATGAGTCAGATGAATTTAGGTATTTCGGATTGTGGTCTTTTTCAAGAGTTCTTGCTCCAAATGCGACAAAATCTCCGTTTTCATTTTGGATAGGAATAATTACTCTATCTCTAAAACGGTCAATATATCCACCTTTTTCGCTTTTCAAAACTAATCCGGCTTTTTCTAAAATATCGTTAGAAAAATCTTTTCTCAATTCATCATACAAAGTTGTGTAATTTTTGGGTGCAATTCCAAGGTGAAATTTTTTAATAATATCAGTGCCTATTCCACGTTTGGTCAGGTAATTCAACGCAATATCGGCATTTGAACTCTTTCCTCTAAGTAGTAAATCATGATAGAATTCAGCGGCAACCATTGTAGCTGCCAGCATTTGTTCTTTAACTTCTTTTATAGATGAGTCAGAATTTTTGTGTGAATGTGGCACTTCAAGTCCAAATTGGTCAGCAAGTTCGATAATTACATCCTTAAACTCCATATTCTTGGTTTTCATTATGAATTTTAAGGCATCACCGGCTTCGCCACAACTAAAGCACTTGTAAATTCCTAAATGTGGGGTAACGCAAAAAGACGGGTTCTTATCCTTGTGGAAAGGGCATAAACCCCAGTAGTTGTTTCCTCTTTTTTGCAAAACAACTTCTTTAGATATTACTTCCACAATATCCAATCGGTCTTTAATCTGTTGTATTAATTCATCCCACGTGCCTGCCATACCAAAATTGTAACATCAACAAACCTATTAGAAAAAAGTTTTGGACAAATTTCATATTTTTATATTACTAATTTAGGGAAATTTATAAATTTTTTAAATAAATCTCTGCTAAAGCTAAATCTGATTTTGTTGTGACTTTTATATTCCTATAATCTCCAACGACTATATAAACATCGTGTCCTAAAAATTCTACCATTCCGGCATCGTCTGTAAAGTTTTGCCCTTGCAATTTATTATGAGCATTTTTTATTAAATTGTATTCAAAAGCTTGTGGGGTTTGAGTATTGTACAATTTGGAACGGTCGATTGTGCGAATAATTTTACCATTCTCATCAACTTCTTTAATTGTATCAACTGTTTTTGTCATAACAGAAACAGCTTGTTTTTGGATAACCATTTGTTTTGTATTTTCAATAATTTGAGGGGTTATCATAGGTCTTGCCCCGTCATGAATTAAAATATAATCACCTTTTGTAACTTTTAACCCATTATAAACAGAAGCTTGACGAGAGTTTCCGCCTTCAATGATTTTTACTTTGTCATAAGTTTTAAAAATGTCAGACAATTCTTCAATAATTGCAGAATTTGAGCAGATAATGATTTCATCCACATTAGAATTCACAAAAGCATCAACTGTATATTGAATAATCGGCTTATTATTGATTTTTTCTAACAATTTGTTGGTTTGTCCGCCAAATCTTGAAGATGTTCCGCCCGCTGTAATTATTGCTGAAAATTGCATGTTTCTCCCTCTTTTTTTTAATTAATTATATCATGCAAAATAAAAGGTCAGCTTGTTGCGGCTGACCTAAATATGTGAGTAAATGTATATTTATAAGTTTTATGCAAATAACTCTGCAAATGGAGATTTTTTTGCTGCAGCTTCTATGTTAGCTGCAACCCCTGCATATTCAATCCCTTCACAAGCATAGTTTGTACCATTAGCAATGCTTGGAGTGTTTGCTGAATTGTATTTTAGTGCAAATAGTTTGGCATCATATTTGTTTATACTTCCTAGATCACCAAAATGATAACCTGAAACTAATTGTCCTTTTTCAACTTCTTGAGCAGATGCCAATCCTTGTGCTGCTGGCGAATTTATCTTTGCTCTATTTGAAATATCACTTACAGTTGAAGATAAATCATTTCTTGTTGTGATATCTTTACTTACAATTTCTACAGGTTTACTTGTAGTTGTTTTACCAACTTCGCCTGCTTTACCTGTTTTGTTTAAACCTAACAAAGTTTGTAATGCATTCAAATTACTTGTTGAAGGTCCAAATTTTCCTATTTGTTCAAAACCCATTGTCGAATCTCCTTTTGTGCTTACTCACATACTCTCTGGTAATTTAGTTTTATCCGTTTTTTAATAATCAATCCTAATATTTTGATTTTCGTTTCACATATATATAAAGTATTTCAGTTTTAGATAATTGCGTTTTGAAGTGTTAATTATTAAGAATTGTTAACATTAGGAAATATTGCTTTTATATTTGGTTTTGAGGGGTAATGTTTTCTTATATAAAATGGGTTTATATACTTTTTTCTATTTGTTCAGATGTTTTTATAACTATGCCATTTATAATGGATAAAAATTCATAGACATCATTCATTTTTAAATTTTTATCATTCTTTATTGATTGTAATAAAAATTTTGACATATTTTTTATTTGAAGAATATTTTCTTTAATTTCATAATTAAGATTTTTCATAATTATATCCTGTGATAAAATATTGAGATTTAAAATTTCTTTTAAGTATATAAATTTGTTTTGCTTAAATAAAAATGTATAGTTTTAATTTTAGAGTGTAAAACGACTAAGTAAATACATGGATAAGAAATATTAAGAGCGTTCAAAGTCATTATTAAATGGTAGTTAATCTTATATACTTATACAAAAGAGGTTATATGATTAATTTTAAACAGGCGTTTGGCAAGAATTTAAAGCAAATTAGAAAATCAAAAAATATAACACAAGAAACCCTCGCAGAAATGATAGGAATTCATCCAAGACAAGTTTCTAAAATTGAAACCGGAGAACATTTTCCTAACAGTACGACTTTAGAAAATATTTGCATATCTTTTTCTGTTTCTCCAAGAGAATTATTTAACTTCGATTTACAAGAAATTGTCTCAAATACCGGAAGCGGTGATAAATATACATATAAAGCAATTGTAGAAGGTAATGTCGTTTATCTTGATAATAACAGTTTTAGAAAACAAAAGATTGAGAAAATAAATTCTACTGCCGATATTGATATAAAAATGGTTAATATGGCTAAAAAGACTATGAAAACAATAACCGTTCAATATTATAACGGCAAAGATAATTATAGAATTATTGAATATTATCCTAATGGTGAATATAAAATTATTAAAGATGACAAAAATATTGAACTAGAAAAATTACTGCTGAGAATTCAAAATATGGTTAAAAATGATGACAAGATGTTGGATTATTTCAGTTTAGCTTCAAATGCCATAAATAATAATCAAGATTTAGAAAAGTTAGAACTTATTCTATCAGGAATTAAAATGGGTAGAAAATAATAAGTCCTTGTTATTGCCGTATTACGGCTTATTTTACTTTTATATTGTAAACAAATGTAACAAAAGATGTTACTTTTTGGCTTAAAAACTAAAGTTTATTAAACTACATGCCGAAAGTAATAATGTGAGTAAAATATAAGGAGAACCGAAAGATGGCAATCAAATTTAACGGAATTAACAACAGTTATAATTATAACCTTGCTATCGGTCAAAAAGCTTCTCAAGAAGCAACAAAAAAGGCTGAAGAAACAAAAGAAGTTCAAAAAAGTAATGTAGAATTTAAGGGATTAAAAAACGAAACAGATTTACTAACTAAAAACACTCAAAGTCTTTATGGTGTTAGTTTTTCAAAATTTTCAAAAGAAGATAAAGCTTTGGCAGATAACACAAATGCAATTTTGGCAAGTTTAGGTTATTCATACAAAGTAACACCAAACCAAGTTGCCAGTGTATCAAACGGTCTAAATAACGTTGTAATGCCGGGAATGAAATTGGCAGAAGACGGAGCTGTTGCCGCTCATATTCAAGACCCAAACGGTCCGTTTGCTGACCTATTCGCTTAAATAAAGAAGAAAAGATCTTATAAATTTATATTTACTCACACATTTCAGACCGGTATATCCGGTCTTTTGTTTTATATAGTTTTGATAAAGTTTGCAATTTTTTCAGCTATAATTCTGTGTGATTTTACATCGTAATGCAATCCGTCAATTTCACTTGGTGTTACAAATTCGTTCAAATCAAGATAGAAACAATTCTCTTTCTTTGCAAATTCCAAATATTTATGAAAAACTTTTTCCCCTCTTTTTACCGAATTTAAATCAAATTGAGATACAAACATTCCATTTATGATATTTGCTTTTATTTTTACTGGCGGAATAATTATAATTTGCATATTTTGGTTAGAATTTCGTAAAATTTGAACAAGTTTTGTTAGCCCAATTTCTACCATATTTTCATCCAAATCGAAGAAAAACTGCAAATCATTCGTACCAAGTGAAAGAATACAAATATCAAACTTCTCATATTTCCCAAGCACATTTGGCAAATACTCGCTTCCACTTTGCATTAACCCGTTTGAATTCTTGAAAAAGCCTGTACGGTTGTTCATACCTTCTTCAACAACCTCAAACTCTGTTCCTAAAAGCGGGCCTAAAATTCCGCTCCAACGTTCGTTTTTCTTGTACCTACCACAAGTTTCGGGGGTAAATCCGTATGTATTTGAATCTCCATAACATAAAATCTTTTTCATAAAATATATTATATAATGTTTCTTTTTCACTGACAAATTTTAAATTTCAAATTTTGTAGTAAAATTAAATCTATGAATATTACAGCAGGAATTTACAAGGGGCAAAAAATTATAGCACCGGACGAAAATATTACTCGTCCGACATTGTCAAAGGTTCGAATGAGTGTTTTTAATACCTTGCAGGCTATGATTGATTTTGAAAATTCAAGCTTTCTTGATATGTATTCAGGGTCAGGAATTATGGGGCTTGAAGCTTTATCTCGAGGGTTTTCCAAAGTTGTATCAATTGAAAAAAATAAAAAAGTTTATTCTGTTATCAAATCAAATTTCAAAAAATATGAAAAAGAAAATGATTTAAAACTTATTTTAGGGGATAGTTTAAAAGTTTGTCAAAAATTAACCGCAAAGTTCGATGTAATTTATATTGACCCGCCTTATTTTTCGGGAATTTATGAAAAAAGTCTCGATGCGATTAAAAATATTGTTGGTGGAATTGTAATTCTTGAACACGTGACAGATGTTGAAATGAACGGGTTTGAAGTAATTAAGCAAAAAAAATACGGGGATAAATATATTACATTTTTAAAACTTTCAAAAGTTGTCTAATTTTCCCCTAATTATTCCTTTTTATTAAGGGAAAAGTAAATAGGGGAATAAGGGAATAAGTTCGTTACGTTTTTATCTTTAGCGTCATTCTGAGCGTAAGCGAAGAATCTACTCTCAAATGTTTGTAGATCCTTCGGGCTATTGCCCTCAGGATGACGACATTTTTTGTCATTGTAAGTATTGAAGCAATTCACCGTATTTTCACCCCTCCTCGAAATCAAAGATTTCGGTCCTCCCTCAAGGGGAGGACATGTTGCTTTAAATAGACTCTGAATCACCGCACTCGCACTAAACGGATACGGCTTACGCCTTAATGCTTGAGCTCGCGTAGACTCAGGATGACGAAGCTTATGTCACCCTGAACAGCACAAGCGGTAGCGAAGTGCGTGATTCAGGGTCTATCCATTTGATTTGTGGTTAATCAACATTGATAGATTCTGAATAGCAAGAAAATTTAGTGCTCATACTTCACACAAATTTTCTAAGCTTTCAGAATGACGTAAAAAATGTAACGAACTTATTTCCTTGTTCCTTATTCCTTATTCCCTTAAAATTGTATATGTTTAACCCTTTAAAATCATTGAATGAAATTCGCCAAGAACTTATTGAAAAAATTAATAAAGACGATAAAATTTCCAGACTTTTGTATAAATTTTATATCAGTATAAAGTAATAGTGTTGTCGAAAATGTATTTTTCGCATACAATTGTTTTTGTTTCGAAATAGGAAAATTAAAATGGAAAAGAAAAAACTTTTGCTTATAAAATTGTCATCTTTGGGAGATGTAATATTTAATGTCCCGCTTGCGAATGCTTTGAAGGATGCAGGATACGAAATTACTTGGTTGGTTTCAGAAAAAGGAATTCAAATTGTGGAAAATAACCCTTGTGTTGATAAGGCAATTTTGGTTCCTATAAAAAAATGGAAACAGAGAGGTTTTTCTTTAGAAAGTTTTAAAGAGTATTTGGCTATTTTGAAGCAACTTAGGGATGAAAAATTCGATATCGCAATTGATTCTCAAATGATGTTGAAAAGCCTTTATTGGTTATTATTTTGCGGTGCGAAAAGAAGAATTATTTCTAAAGAAGGAAGAGAACTTTCAGTTTTGGGCGGAAATGAATGGATTGATAATATTTCATATTCTCCAAAATCTCCGATTGTATTGAATTATTTGAGATATGCAAATTATTTGGGTATAAATCCTGACAAAATTAAAGTGACTCTTCCTCCAAGAACGGAAGAACAAATTAAACATGTTGATGAACTTTTGTCAGGCTTAAATCCTCAAAAACCACTTGTTGTAATTGCTCCCGCAACAACTTGGAAAGATAAGCATTGGAATAAGGATAACTGGAAACAGGTCGTTGAATATTTAAAAGATAAATGCAACCTTGTATTCACGGGTGGTCCAAATGATAATGAATTAATTAATTATATAAGTAATGGAATAGGATTAAATCTGGCAGGGAAAACAGATATTTTAGAACTTATGGAAGTCTTTTCAAGGGCAAAACTTGTTATGGCACCTGATAGTGGTAGTGCTCATCTTGCTTGGGCAACCCAAAATCCTGCAGTTATTAGTATTTTTATTTGCACCCCAAAAGAAGTCCTTGCTCCTTATGGCGATAAATCAAAATACATAGCTCCGGGGGAATACAGGTTTCCTTGTCAGCCATGTTTCAAAAGGAAATGTAAAAATAAAGAAAACCCTCATTGCTGTGTAAATTTCCCGACAGTTAAAGAAGTTATTGATGCAATAAACACCTTGAAATTGTTCTAAAAAAGTGTTATAATTGAGGGCAGAGTTTAGCACCGGTCAGGGAAAGCCAAATGGGTTTATTTGACAAATTTAAAGAAGTTACAAAAAAAGTTTCCGAAGTAGAAAATAATATTTACAACGAAAAACGCGATTATCTTGAAATTTATGAGCGTAATATTGAATTAGAAAAAGAAATTGCTGATAGGACAGAAGAATTGAACGATGCAAATAAGCGTATGTTCACTCTTCAACACATTTGGGACATGATGAATTCTTCTACTCCATTAGAAAACGTATTGGAAGCAATTGTAAACAGTACCCAAGGCGAACTTGGATACATGCATTGTACAATTATTAGCAAATGCAAAGATGAAAATGGCGAATATTTGCAAATTTTAGCCCAATCTAATGACGGTTTGATTGACAGATTAAATAATATTATTGGTTCTCCCGGAATTCAAACAAGACGCCTAAATTATGACGGTGAAAGTGTTTTCGCTGACACTATGCGTCAAAGAACTATTATTCAAACAAAAGCAATTGACCAATCACTAAAATCTGTCCTTCCGGAATTACCGCCGGAAACTGTAGCAAAAATTATCTCAAATCAACCAGTAAAATCAGTTATTGTAGTACCTTTGGTTACTCAAAAGAAAGAATTCGGTTGGTTTTGCGTATTTTCTTCAAGAGAAGAACTTGCACCTGCTGAAATGGATTTTTTAGGACTTTTTGCAAAACAAATTGAAATGGCTATAACTATTGCCGATTTGTTCCAGGCTGTTAGAGAACAAGCTGTTACAGATGCCCTGACAGGATTGTATAACAGAAGATATTTTGAAGAAGCACTGGAAAAAGAAGTTCAGCGTGCAAAACGTCAACACCAACCTTTTTCAATTATTGGTATTGACTTAGACTTTTTGAAAAAAATTAATGATACCTATGGTCATTTTTATGGAGATTTGGCAATAAAAACTATTGCTGATGTGTTAAAAGCAAATGCCCGTTCTGTCGATGTACCGGCAAGAATTGGCGGGGAAGAATTTGATGTATTGCTCCCGGGGATTTCATCGGATGGGGCTATGATTGCGGCAGAACGTATTCGCAGTGCAATCGAAAAAACTGAAATTGAAACTATCGGTCATATAACAGGAAGTTTAGGGGTCGCAACATATTTTGAACACACCGAAGATGTGGATGAACTTATTGAACTTACAGACCAAGCAATGTACACATCAAAGCGTAACGGACGAAACCAAGTTACTCTTGCAAAACCGGCATCTGAGACTTCATGGCAAGAAATTGCGGTTAATACTTTCTTAGATATTTTGTCTAAAAATAGAGTGCCTATGGCAAAACAAATTTCAAAAGAATTGTGCAAAAAACTGCAAGCTCCAACTAATAAAGATGAAATTTCAAATGAGTCATTGTATTCTGTTGCAGATATGCTCACAAAATTGTACAATCCGATGCACACTTCAGGCGTGATAAAAAGCAAAGTTCTTATGGCAACAAGTCTTGCAAAAAGATTTGACCTCCCGAAAGAAGACATTGATAATTTAAGGGTTGCAGTTCTTCTTTACGATATCGGGAATTTAATGTTACCACAAGATTTACTCCAAAAAGCAACTCCATTAACGGATGAAGAAAAAGCAAAAATCAAAAACCACCCTGTTATTGCAGCTCGAGAGATTTTGAAACCAATATCTTATGTTCAAGATATTTTGCCTATAATTGAGCACCACCACGAAAATTGGGACGGTACAGGTTATCCTAATAAAATTTCAAAAGACGAAATACCTTTGACATCACAAATTATTTTGATTATTGATGAATACTATGCTTTGATTGAACCTCGTCCTTATCGTTCAAAAATGTCATCTCGTGATGCGTTAGAGATTATTAAAGCAGATAGCGGTAAAAAATGGAATAAAACCCTTGTTCAAGAATTTATTTCACTTATTGAGCATGATATAGTTTAGTTATCATGAAAGAGAAAGATTTTATTTCAATCATAAAAAATATTACCAATTCACAATTTATTGGGGATGATTGTGCGTATTTAAAAGATTTGGGGATTGTTGTAACTCAAGACAGTTTGATTGAAGATGTGCATTTCTCTTTTGAATATACATCAGCGTTTGATTTGGGGTACAAGTCCGTAATGGTTAATATATCTGACGTTGCGGCAAGTGGTGGAGAAGCTGAGTATTTAACAATAGCACTTTCTATCCCTTCAAATATTGATGAAGGTTTTGTGGAAGAGTTTTATAAAGGTTGTAAATGTGCTTGTGGAAAAGATGTTCAAATAGTTGGAGGAGATATCACAGGCAGTAACAAGGTTTGTATTTCTATATGTGCAATAGGTAAAACTTTGGGGCGAAATATTTCATCAAGAAAAAATGCTAAAGTAGGACAAAAAGTTGTAGTTTCAGGGCTTCATGGTTCAAGTGCTGCGGGATTAAGACTATTATTTGAAAACAAAAACACCCCTGAGAAATTTATAAAAGCACATCTAAAACCGGTTGCACAAGTGGATTTTGGGAAAAATATTGCACAGAGTGTTAAAACGCCTTATGCAATGATGGATACATCAGACGGATTGATGGATGCTTTATCCGCAATTGCAAACGATAGTGGGGTTTTACTTGATATTGATTTTGAAAAAATTCCTTATGATAAAGATTTGGAAATGTTTCCTGATTTTCAGAATTTAATATTGTTTGGAGGAGAGGATTATCAAATTCTTGCAACAGTACCGCAAGATTGTTCTTACGGAATTGAAATTGGACAAGTTAAAGCCGGACTGGGTGTAGATTTAAGACTTGATAATAAAATAAAACATTATACAAAAGAAGATGTTGAGAAAAAGGTCTTTAATCATTTTGAATAGGATTTTACATCATTTATTTTTCATATATAATCATAGTTATGAAAACTAGAGATAATGTAAGAAATTTTTGTATAATTGCCCATATTGACCATGGAAAGTCAACCTTGGCAGACAGACTTTTAGAAAAAACAGGAACAGTTGCTCAACGTGATATGCAAGACCAATTGCTTGATTCAATGGATATTGAACGTGAACGTGGAATTACAATTAAATTGAATGCTGCAAGAATGAATTATAAAGCATCTGACGGCAAAAATTATGAACTCAATTTGATTGACACCCCGGGGCACGTAGATTTTTCTTATGAAGTTTCACGTTCATTAGCAGCTTGTGAAGGGGCATTGCTTATTGTTGACGCATCTCAAGGGGTTGAGGCTCAAACATTAGCAAATGTTTATTTGGCAATTGAACAAAATTTGGAAATTATCCCTGTAATTAATAAAATTGACTTGCCTTCTGCGGATGTTGAACGCGTAAAGCAAGAAATTGAAGAAATTTTAGGAATTGATGCTTCTATGGCAATTCCTGTCAGTGCTAAAACGGGTGTTGGTATTGATGATGTGTTGGAAGCTGTAGTTAATTATATTCCTGCTCCGGTTGACAATTCAGACAAACCATTAAGAGCTTTAGTTTTTGATAGCGTGTATGACCAATATTTAGGTACGGTTTGCTATTTCAAAGTTGTTGACGGAAGTATTTCTGTTGGTGACAAAGTTAGATTTATGGCGTCAGGTAAAGAGTGCGAAGTTGTTGAACTTGGATATCAAACACCTGCAAGAAAACCCGTTGAAAAGCTAACTTGCGGAGATGTAGGCTATTTTGCCGGTTCAATCAAGGAATTAACCCGATTTGTTGGGGATACAATCACAAATATAGAAAATCCTGCTAAAGAAGCTCTTCCTGGGTACAAAGAAGCTTTACCTATGGTATTTTCAGGCATGTATCCTGTTGATAATGAAGATTATGCGGATTTAAAAGAAGCATTAGAAAAACTTAAACTAAACGACAGTAGTATTACTTTTGAACCTGAAACATCTAACGCTTTAGGATTTGGATTCAGATGCGGGTTTTTGGGCATGCTTCACATGGAAATTGCTCAAGAACGTTTGGAAAGAGAATACAACTTATCACTTGTAACAACAGCACCTTCTGTTGTTTATCGAGTTCATAAAACAAATGGGGAAGTAGTCGAAATTGACAACCCGTCTAATCTTCCTGATGCACAATATCGAGATTATATTGAAGAACCGTATGTGAAAGTTCAAGTCATTACACCAAACGAATTTGTTGGAACATTGATGAAACTATCACAAGAAAAACGTGGCATTTTCAAAAATATGACATATCTGGACAAAGTTCGTGTTGATTTGACTTATGAAATTCCCTTGAGTGAAGTAATTACCGATTTCTATGACCAACTAAAATCCAGAACAAAAGGTTATGCAAGTTTAGACTATGAATTTAGTGAATACAAACGTTCAAAACTTGTAAAACTTGATATTATGCTTGCAGGAGAGGTTGTTGATGCTCTATCCGTAATTTGTCACGAAGATAGTGCTTTTTATGTAGGGCAAAAATTAACCGCCAAGCTAAAAGATATTATTCCAAGACAGTTGTTCGAAGTTCCAATCCAAGCAGCAGTTGGAGGAAGAGTAATTGCAAGAACAAATATCAAAGCTATGCGTAAAAACGTACTTGCAAAATGTTATGGTGGTGATATTTCTCGTAAACGTAAACTTCTTGAAAAACAGAAAAAGGGTAAAAAGCGTATGAAATCTGTCGGAAGTGTAGAAGTTCCACAAGAAGCATTTATGGCAGTTCTTAGCCTTGAGGAGGAATAACAATTCCTTTAACAACAGCTAAAAGTGCTGCGTCTAATCTGTTTTTAACTCCAACTTTACGCAAAATTGAAGCAACATGGGCTTTTACAGTGTGATCTGTAATTGATAGTATTTTTGCGATTTCTTTATTGGTTCTCCCTTCTGCAACAAACTGTAAAACTTCCAATTCTCTATCTGTTAATTTCTTAATCTTAATTCTTTCTATCTGTGCAATGTTTACCATTAGTAATCCTTTCTCCTTTTTATACTAACATTACTTAGCCATATTGCTATTAGCCACATGGCTATATTTGACTTGGTTTACAACCTATTAGGTGGCAAACACTGTTTTTTATTAATAAAATTTTACTTTTTATGATTTATTTTACCTAAAACTTTTATGTTAAAATAACATACATGAAAACA
The DNA here is from genome assembly GCA_934718135.1 of uncultured Candidatus Melainabacteria bacterium. Lineage (GTDB taxonomy): Bacteria > Cyanobacteriota > Vampirovibrionia > Gastranaerophilales > Gastranaerophilaceae > Zag111. Next base: position 180,825 of record CAKUZW010000003.1, read on the forward strand.
TTAGCAAGATTTATACAAACAAAAAGAGAAGATTTAGGTTTAACGCAAAAAGGATTGTCAATTGCAGCAAATGTACCGCTAGATGTTATTGAAGAAGTAGAAGACGGCAAATCGTTATTCTTATCTGTTACGGTAAGACAAGCTCTAGCTAAGGTTTTGAAATGTGAACCAAGCGAAATTAAACATTTAGAAAAAGATATTGCAGCAGATATTGTGTCGCCTGAAGTTATCGAAAGTTTAAAAAAACTTATCCTAAAAGGAGCAGGCGGCTTAAAATGCCCGAGATGTGGTGCACCTTTGGATACAAGAATTGCTAAAATGTATGATTTAGAAGATAATTTAGTTCTTCATCCAAAAGCTCATTGCACAAAGTGTCCGTTCCAAATTCATTCATAAAGAATATTTCTATCCTTTTGTAATATTGCAGTTTATTTTTGTTTGTTATAAATTAGGCATGTGTAATATATTATACGTAAGAGAAGGAGAACTCAAATGAGTGAAAGAAAATTAGTTGGAACAAAAGAAATGTTCGAAAAAGCCCTAGCTGGTAAATATGCTATTGGTGCTTACAACGTAAACAACATGGAAATTTTACAAGGTATTGCAGAAGCTGCTGAAGAAACACAATCTCCAATTATCTTGCAAGTTTCAGCAGGTGCAAGAAAATATGCTAACCAAACTTACCTAATCAAGTTGGTTGAAGCTGCATTAGCAACTACTACAGTTCCTATCGCTTTACACTTAGATCACGGTGCTGATTTCGAAATTTGTAAAGCTTGTATTGACGGTGGTTTCTCATCAGTTATGATTGATGGTTCAAGATTCCCATTAGAAGAAAACATCGCTTTAACTAAAAAAGTTGTTGAATATGCTCACGCTCACGGCGTTTCAGTAGAAGCTGAATTGGGTAAATTAGCTGGTGTTGAAGATGACGTTAAAGTTCACGCTAAAGATTCAACTTACACAGACCCAGAAGAAGCTGCTAGATTTGTTAAAGAAACTGGTTGTGATTCATTAGCTGTTGCTATTGGTACTTCACACGGTGCTTACAAATTCAAAGGCGAAGCTAAATTAGACTTCGAAAGATTAGCTGAAATCAAAAAAGCTGTAAACGAAGCAGTTGGATATGATTATCCATTAGTATTACACGGTTCATCATCAGTTCCAAAAGAATTCGTTGCTAAATGTAACAAATTCGGTGGTAACTTACCAGATGCACAAGGTGTTCCAGAAGATATGCTTAACTTCGCTTCTAAACACGGTGTTGCAAAAATCAATATTGATACAGATTTGAGACTTGCAATGACTTCAACTATCAGAGAATTCTTCATTGAACACCCTGAAAAATTCGACCCAAGAGAATACATGGGACCTGGTAGAACAGCCGTTAAAGAAATGGTTATGCACAAAATGAGAGATGTATTAGGTACTGCAGGACACGCTAAAGACTAGTTCTTGTCTGAGTTCTAAAGACTTAATAAACTCAATGAGTTTGTAAAAAATCCGTCTTTATATTTTTAAAGGCGGATTTTTGTTTTAAAATTTTTTGAAATATTTAGTCTATCTATATGACAAATTCTAAAGACTTATTTCCTATAATAAAAAAATGGACGAGAAAACAATTGACAAAAAGTATACTGATTTTATTGAGAGTCTGATTGAACAAATTTCACCAATGTTGCCTGAGGATGTAAATCCCCTGCAAAAAGATTATTTGGTCAGCAATATACGAAAATCAGCAACTCTAATGGCTTCATCAATGGAAGATGATGAAGAATTCTCTCGTTTTGATTTTGAACAACAATGTTTTTATATCCAAGTAATGGCAGAATGGTCTTTCCACAAGGAAATCGACTTATTCCGCTCCGGAATTCCTGCAAAATATTGGAAAGTTGTTATGCAAAAAATTTGGTTTGCAATGTGGGAAGTTATGTATGCTTGTGTAAAAAATGATGCCCCGAATGAAGTCGTTCTTTCTCTTGTTGAAAGATTTGTCAATAGAACATATAGAGATGCGGTTGAAGAACTCAAAGAAGATAATGTTATTGATGAAGAAACAGAAGAAAAAGCTAAAGAACAATCAAATATTGAAAAAATGGCAAAAGAACTTCGAAAAGAACGCAAAATAAATGAAAAAGTTCGCAATATAATTTTATATTCAATCCTTTTTGTAATTATTGGGGTTGCGGTATCTTTTATTATTCTCAAATTCCAAACTTATGGCGTAATTGCGATTATAACATTACTTGTTTTATATCACATTTTTCCTATTCGCAAAAATGAAGAATAATGTGTTAAGTTCATTTACAATCCTTTCGAATTTATTAAAGTTTTCTCCAAAATTAACCGATTATATTAAATATCAAATATACCCCAGAGGAGATATAAATAATGGTAGAAATTAATGGTAACAATCCGCAATTGCCGAACTTAAAATTAAAAGGTACAGATAAATCAATAAACCTGAACAATTTAAAAGGGTTGCAAAAAACGGAGCAAAATAAATCTCTGTTTGATAAATATGATTTCAATCATAACGGGGTTATTGATGATAACGAAGTCAAGAGCATGCAAAACAATTTGAAATCTATTGCAGGCAATAATACTATTTCTCAAAGAGAGATAAATTCTGAATGGGGAGATAATAATGCATTTGCAGAGTTAAACGCTCTTGCAGACCAACAAAAAGCTTATGAAACAAGTAATGAATATACCGAAACTAAAGGAAATGTGACAACTCATTATGAAAAAGCTACATTTGCGGGTAAAGGTATAACTTATGACACAATAAAAAATGATGACGGTTCAGTAACAACTAGGACAGATAAAAGTTCTACAACAGAATATAAAGATGGCAGTGTTGTATATAAAGATGAAAATGGTTCAAAACTAACTACCAAAGACGGAAATAATCTTATTTATACCAAAACAGGTTATACCGCAGAAGGTAAAAATGGAGAATACACAAGTTATTACTACGGTCCAAGACCTCAAATTTCCGAGAAAATGGAATATATTACAAAAGACGGTCAATCTATTCAACAAACCACAAGATATTCTAAGGACGGAAAATTAACTTCAATAAGTCAAAAAGAAGGCAACACTGTTACTACGACAAATTATGCTCAAGATGGAACGGTTTCAAATGTTACCGTTTCAGGTAGAGATAAGGATAGTAATGGTAAACTTTATTCATTTGAAACAACTTACGCATCTGATGCTGACAGAAAAGCAGGGAAACCACAACAAGAAATCAGAAACGGTGATCTTTCGGCTTTAAAACAAACAACAACTTATTCTTATGATGCCAAAGGTAATGTTAAAGCAGAAACCAAAAATGCTGCAAATGAAACAACAACAAAATTCACAAATTCTAAAGGTGAAACAATAAATGCAAAAGATTTTGATGCCCCTTCTCCTTACACTGTTCAAAAGGGAGATAGTATAACAAAAATTGCAACAGCAGCATTGAAAGAACAAGGTGTTGAAAACCCGACAAAAGAACAAATTCAAGAAGCTAGAACTCAACTTATGTCTGCCAATAAAGAAAAATTAGGCAAATATAACGGCCCTAAAAAAGAATGGGCAAACAATAGATTTTTCTATCCGAATACTGAAATCTCAATTCCAAAATTCGATTTGAGTAAAGCAGGAGTTCAAAAACAAGAAGAGCCTACAAACATTGAATCTGCAATGGAAAAAGCTTTTGGAAAAGATGCCAAATTGCCTGATGGTTATACCGCAGATTTTAAAGATGGTAAACTTATCTTAAAAGATGATAAAGGTAAAGAAACAACTGTTGATAAAACAAAACTTGTTATGATTGGACAAAGTGATGATCCAGACGCAACATCAGACAAAGTAAATAATACATCTGATAGTGATGATGTAATTTCGATGATGAAAGATGCGGATTCGAATAAAAGTGGCACAATAGATAAAACAGAATTTAGTAATTATATAAAAGATATGTTAAATTCTGCAAACTTTGAAATAAATGATAAAAATAAAGCAAAGGTTGATGAATTAATCAATAATAGTTTTACTTCTCTTGATTCTATAAAACAAGATGGAATGATAACAAAAGAAGAATTAACGAAAAATGCTTCTGCAGTAATTAATAAATTAGTTGACGATTTAAGTGCTGAATAAGTTTTTAAATTCGGAATAGTTTTCCTAGAAATTTAACTACTTTTCCTGCTAATGTAGTTTTAGGTACTTTAACAGGAGTGTCCGGCAAATACATTCGTGTGTATTCTACTTTTGAAGATATATTTCGTCCGTATTTTATACAGTTGTCTAAATATTTATTCATTTCAGGAGAATTAGAGATAAATCCCATTTTTTTGTAAAAAACATGTGGAGGTCGTTTTTTATCAAAAACCTTACTTGCAACCAGATGAACTCGTCCATTACATCCAAACTTCCAACTTTCATCTATTGCAAGTTTTATGCACTTTGCCCCATTACCGCTATCTCTGACATTTGATTTTAGGCAATCAATTTGAAAAGATTTGTAAGGTTCAACTTCCGGATAAAAAGATTTGTTTCCTAAATTATATAGTGTCGGATGACCTTGCATTGTGCTCAATACTTCGCCTGTTTTGGTATCAAATAAATGATACTTATACTGAACAGGTCGTCCGCAATCAGTTTCCAATACCTGACGATGAAATAATTTATCAGGAATTGTTTTGGTATATTCAGGGTAATAATTTAATAAATACCATCTGTTCATATAATATTAAAAACAAGTTGTTCTAAATAATTGCTAAGATGTAAAAATAATGAGATTTTTATTTTCGCCACCAATAAGTGATTATGTTAAAAAATAATAATATTCCCGCTTTAATCTTATTTTAGTATTATAATTATGGAATAGTAGAGAGTGTATAAATAGTAGGGATTAAAGTTTTGAAAAATAAAAAATATCATTTTATAGCAATAGGTGGAGTTGGAATGAGCGGACTTGCAAAATATTTACTCCAAAACGGTTATGAAGTTTCCGGCTCTGACATAAACGACAGTAAATATGTTCAAGAAGTTAGAAAATTAGGTGCGAAAGTTTTCATCGGACACGATGAAAATAATGTTCCGGATGATTGTATAGTTGTTGCAAGTACGGCAATTCACGATGACAATCCTGAAAAACAAAAAGCCAAAAGATTAGGATTGCCAATTTATCACCGTTCAGATTTGCTTGCAGAAATTTCAAAGGATGAAAAATACTTTATCGGATTTTCAGGAACTCATGGCAAAACTACAACCAGCGGTTTAAGTTCTTATGTCTTAGAAAAAGCAGGATTGAAACCTTCTTATATTGTTGGTGGAATTATTCCTGAACTTAATACAAATGCAAATTCAACAGGCGAAAAATTCTTTATTGCAGAACTTGATGAAAGTGACGGAACAATTGTTAAATATTCTCCAAATTTGGTTGTTGTAAATAATCTTGAACCTGACCATTTGGATTTTTATAAAAACGGATTAGAATCAATATTAGAAACTTTTGAAAAATTCTTATCTAACATGAGAGAAAACGGCACTGTGATGGCAAATATGGATAATGAAGGTGTTAAACGTCTAGTCAAACATTTTTCTCAAACTCCATTGGCTCATCATGCGAGATTTGTTACTTATTCAATTGGCGGAAATACTGATTATTCAGCTAAAAATATTGAATACAGTGAAGATTTTACAGCATTTGATATCCTTTATAAGGGTGAATTCAAAACAAGATTACAAATTTGCTTGAAAGGTGTTCATAACGTATATAATTCACTTGCAGTTTGGGCAAGTTTGAATGAAGCAGGTATTGATATGAATCTTGTAAAACCTCATTTTGCAACTTTTACAGGCATGGGTAGAAGATTTCAAAAAGTAGGAGAATTTGACGGAATTTCAATTTATGATGACTATGCTCACCATCCGACAGAAATTAAAGCGACATTATCATCTTCGAAATCTTTCAAAAACAGAAATGTAATTGCTGTTTTTCAACCGCATAGATATACAAGATTGCAAAACTTGTGGAATGAATTTATGGGAGCTTTTTCTAACGTAAATCGTGTCGTTGTGACAGATGTTTACGCAGCAAGTGAAAATTCGATTGAGGGCGTAAATTCAGAAGCTTTTGTCAGTGAATTAAAAGAAAAAATTGATATTCCTTGCGAATATATTGCAGGAAGCATCAAAAATGTTGCAGAAAAATTGTACCCGACATTGAAATCTGGCGATATTGTTATCGGACTTGGTGCAGGTACAATTACTAACCTCGGAAAAGAATTGTTAGCTTTGAATAAAGAGGAGAAAGCAAAAGTTGTCGGTTAATTCTGAAAAAGATTTTGATATAAAGAATTTAACTTCATTCAAAATTGGTGGAAAAATTTCAGAAGTTTTTTTTCCTGAAAACATTGATGAATTTGTTGAAATTTTGAAAGCGAATAAGGGTATTCAAGTTTTTGGAAACCTTTCTAATACTTTGATTTCAACAGATGGATTTAATGGGAAAATTGTCCTGACAACAAAAATGAATTCTATAAATATAGAAGGACAAAAAGTGATTGCATATTGTGGAGTTAAAGGTCCAAAATTATCCCAAGAAGTTTGCAAATCAGGTCTGACAGGTCTGGAATTTATGATTGGTTTCCCAGGGTCTATTGGTGGAGAAGTTTGCATGAATGCTTCTGCAAATGGACAATGTATAAGTGACAAATTAGTTGGTGTAACTTGTTATTCTCCAATTGACGGACTTGTTAAATATTCAAAAGATGAGATGAATTTTGACTATAGAACTTCTCGTTGTCAAAATGAAGATTTGATTGTTCTGCAAGCAGAATTTGAACTTGATAAAAAAAATATTTCTGAAATTGAAGCACAAATGAAGAAAAATTTGGAATTCAGAAAAGCTCATCAACCATCTTTAGCTCTTCCAAATTGCGGAAGTATATTCAAAAATCCTCCGGAAAATTCTGCAGGAAGATTGCTTGACTCAATTGGGGCAAAAGAAATGAGCGAAGGTGGTGTTAAAGTTTGGGAAAATCACGCAAACTTTATCGTCAATTCTCAATCAGGAACATCTCTTGATGTTTTGACTCTAATGTCAAAAATGAAAAATAAAGTGTCAGAAAAATATAGTATAGACTTGCAACCCGAAATAAGATTTTTGGGTGGAAATAATAATAAGGAAAACGAATTATGCAAAATATTGTACAAAAAGTAGATAAAAATTCCAAAATCGCAGTTTTATGTGGTGGAATGTCATCAGAAGCTGAAATTTCAAGACGTTCAGGTAAAGGTGTTTTTGAAGCTCTTCAAAGACTTGGGTATAAAAATGCTGAACTTGTTGAAGTTGATAAAAATATTTCTAAAAAATTACAAGACAGAAAATTTGATTATGCATATAACGTTCTTCATGGTAAATACGGTGAAGACGGTTGTATTCAAGGTATCTTAGAAATTCTTCAAATCCCATACACAGGCTGTGGAGTTATGGCATCTGCGGTTTGTATGAACAAAGAATACACAAAAAGAATTCTTTCATCTTGTCCTGAAATTCCTCTTGTAAAGTCCGCTTTTGTAAGAAAAGGCGAAGATGTAATGGAAAAGACTAAAGATTTGAAATTCCCTGTATTTACAAAACCTGTTTCAGAAGGTTCAAGTTTTGGAATGACAAAGGTAAATTCAAGAGAAGAATTACAAGCTGCTTATGATGAAGCGGTTAAATACAATGATGATGTTTTGATAGAAGAATTCATTGATGGCTTGTTTGTAACAGTTGGTGTTTTGGAACAAGATGGCAAGAATTTTGCAACAGAAATTTTAGAAATTATTCCAAAAAATGAATGGTATGATTATGAATCAAAATATACTCCAGGGATGTCAGAATTCATTCTTCCTGCAAAATTTGATGAAAAATTGACTGCTAAAATTAAAGAAATTTCTGTTAAAGCTCACGAAACATCAGGATGCCGTGGAGTTTCTAGAGTAGACTTTATGGTTTCAAAAGACGGAATTCCTTATGTAATTGAAATTAATACATCTCCTGGAATGACTTCAACAAGTGATCTTCCGGCTCAGGCAAAAGTTATGGGAATAAGTTATGATGAATTGGTTCAAATTGTATTAAATGGAGCAGGTTTGAATAAGTAATGATTGAGGATAACAATTTCAATACAAATGAATATCCGAATGAAAATGTGAATGATGTGCAAGAAGATGAATTCCAAGACGAATTCGCTCTTGCCAAACATTCTCTAAAGCGTAAACGAATAGAAAGAAAGATTAGAAAAAAACGTAAAAAAGTTAAACAATTAAAATCTTTTTTGAGATTTGTAAGCTTTATTGTGGTTATTTTTCTTGGATATTATTTTCTGAAATTACCTCAATGGTATCTTCCAAAAGATACTTTTTCGAATTTGAACAGTAAAAATATCGAAATCATAAATAATGACATTGTACCTGATTATGTCATGAGAAAATCAATGAAAAATCTTTATGTCCCTAAACTTCCGATATTTTTAGTCAAAGTAAATCCTATAAAAAAAGAACTCTTTAAAATTCCTGTGATAAAAAATATTTACGTGAGACGTTACGGATTTCCGGCAAGAATTCAAATTATTGTGAGAGAAAGAGTTCCTATTGCTGTAATTAAAACAGATTTGAAAGCAAAACCTGCAGCATTTTTTACAAATGACGGAATTCTAATTCCATTTAACAATTATATGAATTTGATGAGTGCAAAAACAGCTTTGAAAATTTTGACAAACAAACCACAACTGGGCAAAGAGTGGACGGTACAAAAAGTTCAAGAAGTTGAAAAAATAGTTAAAGCTGTCGAAACTTATTCAGGCGAAAAAGTAGAATATATTGACTTGCGAAATCCGAATGATGTCTATGTCAAAATTCAAACAACAAGTATAAGATTAGGTCAGCTTGATAGTACTGTTTTTGAAAGAATTAAAAGAATTTACACAATTCTTCCTCAAATTGAAGAAGTTGACAGCCAAATTAAATATATTGATTTGAGTTGGGATAAAGTAAATTATTTAAAACTAAAAAAGACAGATAAAAATTCTAAGCCACAAAATGAACCGGAAAAACTTGATTAAATATGACTTTTAACGAGAAATACAACAAGATTAAAAATCTTGCTATATCTGAAATTTCTGAAATTGAAGAAAAAATGGTTTCTTCAATTCAAACTCGTGAGCCTTTAAAATCCCATATAATCAGTTTTTTAACATCCCCATCAAAAAGAATTCGACCTGTGTTTGCAATTCTTTATTCCAAATCTTTGGGGCAAAATTTAAATGATAATCAGCTCGAAGTCCTATCAGCTATTGAACTTGTGCATAATGCATCTTTAATTCACGATGATATTATTGATGAAAGCGACCTAAGGCGTGGACACAAAACGATATCTGCGGAATTTGGGAATAAATTAGGAGTTATTTCGGGGGATTATATTTTGTCTATCGCAATGGAAAAGATTGCAAATCTTAGTTCTATCGAGATTTTGAAGAATTTTTCTCTTACTTTGAACAAAATGTGCCAAGGTGAAATTAATCAAAATTTTGATCGTTTCAAAATCGGTACAATTGAAAATTATATCGAGAAATCAAAAAATAAAACAGCATATCTTTTTGAAACAGCACTCGTAAGTTCTTTGCTTTTGAGTAAAAAAGATTTTGATATAAATTTGGCAAAAAACTTTGCCCTCAATGTTGGTATTGCCTTCCAAATAAGAGATGATTTGTTGAATTTTACCAAAGTTGATACTTCAAAACCAATAGAAAATGACCTCAAAGAAGGGATTTATACCGCTCCAATTATCTATTCTCAAAGTACGGAAAACTATGCTCAAGGTATTGAAAAAACAAGGTCTTTGTTGAATAATTATATAGAAAATGCAAAAAAAATGATTGTGGATTTCCCGAAAAACGAGTTCACTACAGCATTAGAAGAATTTTTGGAGCTTTTAAATAATGAATAAATTCAGTCAATATTGGATAAATTGGAAAACAAGGTTGAGAGAAAAAAGAGATGCCCAATATATGCATTTCAAAGCAAAACTACCTGAAAATATTCAACTCAAACTTGATAAATTTGAAGAAGGTTACAAAAATTATAAAGAAAGTGCACTTTGTGAAATAATTGAAACTGTTGTTTTTGTTTTGGTAATGGTTGTTATTATCAGGTTTTTTGTGGGGGAAATTCGTTGGATTCCGTCAGGCTCAATGCATCCGACACTTTTAGAAGGTGATAGAATTGTTGTTGAAAGATACTCTAGATTTTTCTCAGGACCGCAAAGAGGGGATATTATGGTGTTCTATCCTCCTTCAACCGAACTTTCAAGAAAACCGCTTCCGCTACTTTCAAGATTGACCGGTTTTTGGTGCAAAGATATTGCCTATATCAAACGAGTGGTCGGACTTCCGGGAGATAAAATCGAAATAAAAGAAGAAAAAGACGGTTCTGCTTACGTTTATATCAATGATAAAAAATATAAAGAAGATTATATCAAAAGTGTTTATGAATATCCGCCATGCCCAAGTAAAAATACAAGCAAATTTTTACTAATGAATGACCAAACAATGAAATGCGGCCCATTCAAATTAGATAAAGACAGTTATTTTATGATGGGTGATAATCGTGGAAATTCCCAAGACAGTAGATATTGGGGAACACTTAAAAAAGACAGATTTGTTGGTCGTGCAGTTGTTGTATTTTGGCCTTTAAACAGAATGAAAGTTTTGCACCGCTTAAAATAGGTGATAATACTTCATATAATTTGCCATAATATCAGAACTTACGCCATTTGCGACATTTGCTTTTACGATTTGGTCTTTGTCTTGAGACGTTTGACTGTCGATTTTTGAAGATTCATCATTTTTCGGATTAAGTTCTTGTTGTTTTTGAGTTTGTTGAACTTCTTCAATAAAATTCTGCAACTGTTCCATTACTTGAGAATGTAATTGCAAATCTCCCGCAAATGTACCTGTGGATTGAACTCCTGCTGTTTCCAAATCTTCAAGGATTTGTTCCCACTGGCTGTAGTTTGTTATATTTGTACCTTGAGCTTGTGCTGCAGCTTGAGCTTTTCTAAGTTCGTCAATTGATTTGATATCTTCTACATTATCCATTGCCATGACAATCTCTCCTTACTTAAAAACTTCTTATATTATTAATAAGGATTTTTTTTCTATCAAATTTCAAACATAGATTTTTTTGTAATATTTTGTAATACTTTATTTATGTACGTTGTAGTCAAATGTAAACTGAACGTCAACAGAAGTCCCTTTGTAATTTCTTGGCAGTGGTGAGAGTTTTGTTTTCTTTAAGGCTTCAAGAGCGGCATTGTCCATTTGTTTGTTATTTGAAGAGGTCATAACTTTAGGATTAACAATTGAGCCATCTTTTTTTATTGTATATTTTACGACAACTCGTTTTGTTGTATCAATTTTTGGAGGGTTCCAATTTGATTTTATCTCTTTTTGCATATTTCTCATATAAGACCCAAAATCAACATCTTCAACCACCAAAGACTCTTCTTTTGTCGGCATTGCATTGTTGGCAAGTGTATAAATTCCAAAACTTTCCGCGAATACAACAAGTAGTGAAAATGCAATTGATAAAATAATAATTGTTAGTTCTTTTTTGTTTTTCATTTCAAATCTCTCTTATTTTTTAAAAGCTTCCGCTATTGATTTGTTATAATCAGGTCTTAAAATTCCTTTTTCTGTAATGATACCTGCAATAAGTTCGTGCGGAGTTACATCAAACCCGGGATTAATAATATTTACACCTTCTGCACAAATCGGTTTTCCGTTGATATGCGTAACTTCTTCGTGAGAACGTTCTTCAATAACAATATCATCACCTGTTTTAATGCTTGTATCTATTGTTGATAATGGTGCAGCAACATAGAATGGAATGTTGTGGTATTTTGCCGCAATTGCAACGGTATAGGTTCCGATTTTATTTGCAGCATCGCCATTTGCGGCAATTCTATCTGCTCCGACACAAACCATATCAATCATACCTTTTTTCATAAAATATGAACACATCCCGTCAGTAATCAATGTTACAGGAATTCCGTCCATTGTGAGTTCAAGTGTTGTAATTCTTGCACCTTGTTGACGAGGACGAGTTTCGTCTGCAAAAACTTGTACGGTCGGGTCATTTGCAAAAGCAGAACGAACAACTCCAAGTGCTGTTCCATATCCGACAGTAGCCAAAGCCCCTGCATTGCAGTGAGTTAGAATAGTTGCACCTTTTGGTACAACTTCTGCTCCATAATCACCAATCTTTTTATTAATTTCAATATCTTCAAGTTCAAGTTTTTTACCATTTTCAGCCAACTCTTTAATTAAAGTTTTGATATCTGAGTTTGAATTTTGGATAATTTCTTTTTGTTTTTTTACGGCCCACATCAAATTTACGGCCGTTGGTCTTGCACTAGCCATATAATCAGCTTTTTCAAGTAATTGTTTCGTGAATTCTTCTTTTGACAAATTTTGTTGTGCAAGTTCTTGTGCATAAAGAACAACTCCATGTGCTCCAGCAATTCCGATAGCCGGTGCTCCTCGAACAATCATTGTTTTGATTGCATCAAACATGTCTTGTCCTGTTTTGATATCTACATATTCAAATTTGTCAGGGAATTTCGTTTGGTCAACCATTTTTGAATAAGTGTCAATCCATTCTATTGTTTTTATTTTTGATTTAAATTCAGCCATTTATATTTCCTTTTTGTTGTTATTTTTTAATCTTTGTTCATACATATCTCGAATAAAATTTATAATATAATAAGTTAAAAATCCTGAAAAAGCATTTGTTACAGCACTTAGTATTCCTATAAATATAATAAATATTGCCAAAAGCCAAATAGGAGAGTTTGTAATCATTGCACTAAGAAAGAAATTTGTTGTAATGTTAAATCCTTTTGCGAGAATAGCCATAACAATTGAATATACACTTGAAAACGCAATATTTGAAACAAAACCGATAGCTGCACCCGTGATTATACTGTCTTTAATTGTTGTCAAATCAAGCTTTCCGTCCATAATCAGGTAAACTGTAACAAGTGGCGAAGCTAAAAGTAAAGCTGTTAAGAGCATTACAATTCCGATAAACGGAATAGGTGCCAACAATCCCAAAATTGCTCCTAAAATTAAACTTAATAATAAAATTGTTTGTATAATAGTTTTATCCATAATTCTAAAATAATTCTATCATTTATTAAATTAAAACTCAAATTTTTTCAAATCTTCTAACGCGTCAGGACTTCTGGTGTAAGAAATTGCAATCGCAATAGAGTCAACAGTATCATCAAGTTTGGGAAGTTTTTCTGTTTCTAAACTGATTTTCACCATTTGTTCAACTTCTTTTTTTGTTGCACGTCCATAACCTGTCAGAATTTGTTTAACTTCCATTGGGGTGTACTCATAAATTGGGATTTTGAATTGTTCCAAAACCGTAAGAATTACCCCTCTTGCGTGGGCAACAGGCATTACTGTTGTTTGGTTTCGGAAGAAAAATAACTTTTCTATTGCACAAACATCAGGTTTATACTTTTCAACAATTGAAGTCATATCGTTGAAAATTTCTAATAACCTTGCGGCTTCTCGTTCTCCTTTTGGAGTTTGAATAGAGCCGGAGTGTTCAAGTTGAATATTTTTTCCGTCAAAATTAACAATGCTATACCCAACTATTGCCATTCCGGGGTCAATACCTAATATCTTCATAAAATTATTTTAGCATAAAATGATTTTATCCTGATTACCAAGGATAATCTTTAGCAATTTTCCAACCGTCTTCGAAAATCAATGAAGTACATAATAATGACCCGCCTTGCCCTTGGATATTTTTTGAGCAGCCATATCTAGAATCAGATAATAATTCATTTCTTGTATATCTTTGAATTACTCCTCCTCCGTTTTTAAAAGAATAATCTTCTCCATAGTAACCTGCAGGCATTAAAAACCAACCTCCGTTTGGATTTTGAATGTAAGTGAATTGGAATGCATCTTTCCCTATTACATTAGGTCCTTTTTTACCATTTACATCAACTATGAATTGATAGTGTCGAGTGTAGTTCGAATATGTTGTTCCTCCTCCGACCCAAAATAATACTGCATAACCGGATAACGTAACAAAAGATTGGTATTGGGCTGCTGTTGCGTTTGCATTTTGTGCATTCTCTCCTGCTAAAGTTGTGTATTTACCGATAGCCCAACAAGGAGAATTGTCTGTTGGACATTTTAGTGCCATTTTGATATTAGGTTCTAAATAATTTTCTATAAAATCTGATGATGCGGCTCCAAAAGTATCTGATGGATTTTCAAGCCACCCTTCAGGACTTCCATACTCCGCTTCTGCCAGTTTTAAAGCTTGTGATATGTCTGAATAAGCGTGTTTTAATTGGGTCACAGTTCGTTGTTTGGCGTGTTCGGTGATTAAAGTTGGAATAGTCAACGCCGCCACAATTCCGATTATGCCAAGGGTTATGAGGGTTTCTGCCAAAGTAAAGGCTATTTCCTTTTTCCTTATCCCCTTAAAAATTTTCTTCATACTTTATCCTTTCTTCTCTCATTTAATGTTGATTTTATGATTAAATTCTACGCTTAATCATGAGAATACACTATATTATGATGATATGTCAATATATTTCAACATATTTTGTCCTTAAAAATAAATTTTAAAACGTATATTATTTGTTTTAAGGAGAAATAATGGACTCAATAAAGAAATCTTTTGGAGCAAGAATAAAAGAGATTAGAGAGAAAAGCGGGCTTAATCAAGAGCAACTTGCCGAACTTGTTAATATGGAGTCAAGGCATATTAGCCGAATTGAGACGGGTAAAAGTTTTACTACATTGGAAAATCTTTCAAAAATTGCTCAAGCGTTAAACGTTGATATTAGTGTATTTTTTGATTTTAGTCATAAAAAAAATAAAGAGGATTTAATTCAAGAGATAAACAGTTATTTGCAAGATGCGGATATGAAACAACTTGAACTTGCATACCGATTAATTTTATCCGTGTTTAAATAATTATTTCAAAATTGATAAGATTATAAAATTTGTTATAATAAAAAGTATGACAGATATTGATAAAAGTGAAATAGAGGAATTAAAACAAAGAGTTAAGAAAAAACTTGACGGGGTAAACCTTATTTCTTATAAAGGGACAGTTTCCAAGCTATTAGGCTTAACCGTTGAAGTAAAACTTCCAGGCTTGAAAATTGGAGATTTGTGCTATATTGAAACTTTTGACGGGAAGCAAAAACCGGCGGAAGTTCAGGCTTTTAAGGGTGAAGTTGCTCAATTGTCACTTTTATTAGACGGTAGTGGGATTGGACAGGGAAGTTTGGTTACAACGACAAGACGTCCTATTACAGTTCCTGTGGGGGATTTTCTTTTGGGACGATTGATTGACCCATTAGGAAATCCGATTGACGGAAAGCCTCTCGATACAACAGATGCGATGTGGCGACCAATTGAGGGGCCTCCTCCTGGGCCTTTTGAAAGACCAATTATTACAGAACAATTTTCGACCGGTGTTCGTGCAATTGACGGGTGTATGACAATGGGTTGTGGACAGCGTTTGGGGCTGTTTGCAGGGTCTGGTGTCGGGAAAAGTACACTTCTTGGTATGATTGCACGAAATTCTGATGCGGATGTAAACGTTGTTGCATTGATTGGTGAACGTGGTAGAGAGGTTAAAGAGTTTGTTGAAGATTCTTTGGGTGAAGTTGGTATGGCAAAATCAGTTTTGGTTTGTTCAACCGGTGATCAACCTCCTCTAATTCGTCAAAAAGCCCTATTAACAGCAACTGCCGTTTGTGAATATTTTAGAGATCAAGGGAAAAAAGTTTTTCTTATGACTGATACGGTTACTCGTTGTGCAATGGCAGGTCGTGAAGTTGGGCTATCACTAGGGGAACCTCCAACAATGAAAGGTTATCCGCCTTCTATTTTCTCTTGGCTTCAAAAGGTTTTAGAAAGAGCCGGAAACAGCCCGAAAGGTTCAATTACTGCTTTGTATACGGTACTTATGGAAGGTGATGATATTTCGGATCCGATTGTAGATATTGTGCGTGGTATTGTTGATGGTCACATCTTTTTATCAAGAAAGGTTGCGGAATCCAACCATTATCCGGCAATTGATGTTTTGGGTAGTATTTCCCGTTTGATGAGTGCAATTGCATCACCTGAACATAAAGCGGCCGCAGGAAAACTTCGTACCATTATGTCAATGTATAGAGAAAATAAAGATTTGATTGATGTTGGTATGTATCAACCTGGGTCAAACCCAAGACTGGATACGGCAATTCAAATGATGCCGAAAGTTAATGCATTTTTGCAACAAAGAACGTCTGAAAGTGTAACCATGGAAGGTACAATTAAACAGCTTGTTGACATGATGCAAGGTGTAGATATCTAGGTTTAAGGGACAAGGGAATAGGTTTATTGCAATT
Source organism: uncultured Candidatus Melainabacteria bacterium (assembly GCA_934718135.1). Classification (GTDB taxonomy): domain Bacteria; phylum Cyanobacteriota; class Vampirovibrionia; order Gastranaerophilales; family Gastranaerophilaceae; genus Zag111. The sequence goes on from CAKUZW010000003.1 coordinate 197,308, forward strand.
TTTAAGTCTATAAGTTGATATGTCAATTACAGAAGGCATTAAGGCACTATGTTCGTTACAGTAATTGCATAATTAGTTAGAGATTTTCCCCTCTTCAGAATTTCAAATACTCATAATAATTCGTATTGAAATTTTACCCCTCCATCATAGTGGAGGGGATTTGTAATTTTTTATTAATCTATTTCTTAGATTTGTCAGCGAGTTCGCTATCAACTCTCAAAAATACTGGGTGAATTTCTTCTTTTGAAATCAATTTTCCTGCTTTTAAATTTGTTGTTGTAACATCATCTAACTTTTTAGACAAATCATAAGACAATTGTTTTGCCATATCAGAGGCAATATTTGGGCAATATGGATAAATTAATGATGAAATTACACACATAATTTCTAAAACTGTTGAAAGAACTTGACCACATTCAGTCATTTTTTCTTCTTTAGCTAGTGTCCAAGGAGCATTGTCTGTTACGAATTTATTTGTCGCATCAACAATTGAAATGATTGCTTGTGCGGCTTCTTGAATTTCAAAGTGGTTGAAATGGTTTTCAACAATTTTAACTGTTCCTAATGCAGTTCTCAAAAGGCTTTCAGCTTCTTTTGAACGGTTAGTTAAGAATTCTTCTTTAATTTCACCGTCAAAATATTTTACAAGCATTGAAAGACTTCTATTTAACAAGTTGCCCATGCTATTTGCAAGGTGTGCATTAACTTTTTCTTTAAAATCTAAATCAGAATAGTTTCCATCACGACCGCAAGGAGCTGATGTTGCCATGTAATATCTGAACGCATCTGGATGTTCTAGATTATAATGTTCTAAAACAGATGTTGGAGAAACAACGTTACCTAATGATTTTGACATTTTAGTTTCATCTATTGTAATCCAACCGTGAGCAAAAATATGTTTTGGCAATGGTAAATCTAAAGCCATCAAAATTCCAATCCAGTAAATGCTGTGGAATTTTAAAATATCTTTTCCGATTACGTGAACATCAACCGGCCATAATTTTTTGAATTGTTCAGAAGGATTTTCTGTATCATAACCAATAGCTGTAATATAATTTGAAAGTGCATCAATCCAAACATAGATTGATTGTTCAGGGTCATCAAGAACATCAATACCCCAACCTACGTTTGCTTTGTTTCTTGAAACAGAAATGTCTTGAATATCTTCCAATTGGTTTAGAACTTCGTTTGCTCTAAAACTTGGAACAATGAAATCAGGATGAGATTTGATATGATTCATAATCGCATCTTTATAAGATGATAATTTGAAGAAATAATTTTCTTCTTTTACAACTTCAGGTTTTTTCAAGTGGTCAGGGCATAATCCATCTTCTGTCAAATCTTTTGGATTTAAGAAGCATTCGCAGCCTGAACAATACAAACCTTCATATTCGTGTTTATAAATATCACCTTTATCAACAAGTTTTTTGAAGATTTTTTGAACAACTTTTTCATGATCTTCATCTGTTGTACGGATAAATCTATTGTAATTAATATCTAATGCTTTCCACGCATCTTTAAATTTTTGTGCGTTTTCATCACATAATTGTTTTGGAGTTTTTCCTTGGGCTGCAGAAGTTTTTTGGATTTTAATTCCGTGTTCATCTGTACCGGTCAAGAAAAACAAATTATCTGTTCTTTGAGAAAAATGTCTTGCAATAATATCTGTCAAGATTTTTTCATACGCGTGTCCAATGTGAGGAGCACCATTTACATAATCAATCGCTGTTGTTAAATAAAATTTATCCATTTACAATTTCCTTCATTTTAATGCATTAAAATCTATATTTTAATAGTAACACAAACAGATTTATTCAATATTTTGAATTAATTAAAAAATGTGCTATACTTCTACTGTCAAAAAGGAGAGCTATATGAAAAAGGTGTCATTTTTAATTTTAGGTGTCTTAATTGTTGCAGGGATAACCGGTACAATTGCTGCTCAGAACTTAAAAAAAGGAACATATAGTTGTCCATATTATAATAATGGGCAAAAATTATCTTGTGAAATTTATATTGATAAATCAGGTATTAAAACATATGGCAAATATTGTACAAAGACTTATAAAACTTTCACTCCTGACGCAGTAGAAAGAACATGTCAGTATTCTCCTGTTGACAATTCAAAATATTATTCTTGCGAATATGCCGATACAACTTGCCAAGCAACATTCTCTCCGGACGGGAAAACTTCTTACGTATCTTGCGACAACATTGACAGAATTCCGCAAGAAAAGAGAAGTCTTATTTTTGAAAAAGTTAAATCAGACGCAAGAGCAAACAATTGTAGAAATTTAAATCTCGTTAAACCTGCTCAACCTATGCAAAAGCCAAAACCAACTGTTACTCACTAATTTCGAATAAGTGGCAGGCACATTTGTGGTTTGAGTTAATTATTTTTAATTCCGGAACTTTTTCAGTACAAATGTACATACAGAATTTACATCTTGGGTGGAATTTGCAACCTTCAATTTTTTGAGAAAGTGTTGGCGGTTGACCTTGAATAGTTTCCAGTTTTTCACCTCGATTAGACGGAATTGATTTTAATAACGCTTTTGAATATGGATGCATAGGATTTTTGAAAAAATCTACACTTGGGGCATTTTCAACAATTCGTCCTGCATACATTACTGCAATTTCATCCGCATTTTCTCGAACCAAAGCCAAATCATGCGTAATTAAGATTATTGAGGTATTTTGGTTTATTTTGATATCATTTAACAAATGCATAATTTGAGCTTGAATAGTAACATCGAGTGCGGTTGTAGGTTCATCCGCAATAAGAATTTCCGCGTTACATGCAAGTGCCATTGCAATAATTGCACGCTGTTTCATTCCTCCCGAAAATTCATGCGGATAATTATTTAGTCTTGATTTTGCACTTGGAATTTGAACAGCTTCAAAAGCTTCTATTGCTTTTTTCTCTGCCTCGTGTCCTGTCAAACCTTGATGTATTTTTATAATTTCCAGCAATTGATTTCCAACAGTATACAATGGATTAAGCGAAGTCATCGGATCTTGCGGAATTAGGGCAATTTTAGCACCTCTAATATGTTGCATTTGTTTTTGGGTTTTGGATAGGATATTTTCTCCGTGATATAGGATTTCACCACTCATAATTCTTGCTGTTTTAGGGATTAAATTCAAAATGCTCATTGCAGTCATAGATTTGCCACAGCCGGATTCGCCAACAAGAGCAAGCATTTTACCGCTATCCAAAGATAAAGACACATCAAAAAGGGCTTGATTAAAATCATCTTCACTTTGAAACCCTAAATTTAAATTTTTAATTTCAAGAATTGCCATATTAACTTAATTATATATTTTCTTTGGGAAATGTCTATAAGTTAATATGTCTATTTTTTAAATTTAGAAGCGATATAAGTGAAAGGCATTTTGATGTATTTTAAAACAGTTGAACCACCTTTTTTCAATTTTGAACCTAAGCCGGAAGTTGAATTTTTGATTTTAGAACCAATTGAACCAAATTTGAATGATTTTAATTTAGAGAAAGAGACTTTACCTTTAGTTAATCCGTAAATTCCCCAACCTAGCAATCCGGTAACTAAAGCTCCAAATGACAATTTTTTCCAATTTGAAAGCTTAGACGGTTTTGTCTCCTTTTGACCGGAAGAATTAAATTCATCAATTTGCGGTAAATCCTTTAATTTTACCCCTTCCGGTAATAACGCAGGACTTTCTAGCGGTAGTCCTTCAATTTGTGGATTCCCGACAAATCTTGCCGGTTTATCTAACAAATAAGCCGCAGCATCAAAATCAATCACTCCGCCCGCAGCTAACATATCTAAATTCGAAACCCAATTTGAACCCATAGTACTTTTCCTTTATATTCCAACCTACATTTATATAAAGTATTTTGAGTCCCAAAAATTGCCTTAAATTTTAAAAGTTTTTACATTAAAGATTTTGCCGCAAGTAGAATTAAAATAACTCCACCTGTGATTTCCAAATATTTTGACGGAATTTTCTTCAAAAAATTTCCACTCCAAAAACCGATAACAGACATCAAAAATGATGCTAAACCAATCAAAACAACTGCAAGATATATATTTGTATGAGTTAAACGAATTGAGGCTCCTGAAACTAAGGCATCAATACTTGTTGCAAGCCCTAAACTCATTAAACATTTTAGCCCGATACATTCAACCTCTTCTTCTTTTGGTTGAAAGGCTTCCAGTATAAATTTTGCACCCAATACAAAAAATATTCCAAAAACTATCCATTTGCTAAATGGAGATAAAATTTTTGCAAGAGAATTTGTACCAATATATCCGATAACTGGCATCAATCCTTGAAATCCACCCATAGTAAGAGCCAAATTCATAGAATTTTTTACTCTGTTAGATTTAAAAATTAATCCTTGAGAGAATGACACAACAAGACAATCAATCCCAAGTGCTAAAGCTAGCAGTATTAAATCAATTAAGCTCAACTTCGACCTCAAACAATCTATCCCATGGGAATTTATACTTTGGACAAATTTCCATATCGAAAATATTTCCAATGATTTTTTCAAACTTTTTCATTTCAACAGAAACTTGATTAACATCAGGTCTTTTGAGAAATTGACGAACATTTGCCTGATATGCCCAATCATCTAAAAATCTGACTATGCTCAATTTTTCAAAAGTTTTTTTATTGTAATTTTTTGCTAAAAATTTAACTTTAGCTCCGCAAATCAAACTTCCCAATGTATTAGCTGACGTATTCCATGCCGAATATCCACAGAAATACTTATCTTTAATTTCGTTTTTTAAAAACGCATCCACAAATCCATTATCTGAACCATTAGCAAATCTTACATCTGCTATCATATATGGCTTTTGCGGAACTTGGAAAGACGAATTAAAATGCTCGGTATCAATTTTCATAACAATTTCACCTTGATTTTTTTTGAAATTGTTTATATATAAAATTATATCAGCTTCAACTGGTGTTTTGACTGATTTACAGCCACACAAATCAATTTGTCCCAAAACAGATTTTTCGATTGAAATATCTTCATAATTTGAAATCAAATCTTTTTCTTCCGGTGCTAAAAATTCAGGGTAAATTTTTATTTCCCCTTGAATTGCACGAGCTAAAAGGCTCAACGGAATTTCGTCTGCTCCTGTTTTGGTAAAAGCCCCCATTTTTTCTAGAAATTGAGCTTCCTGAACATTAAAACCAAATTCTGCACAATCATCTTTTGAAAAAACTAAGGTGTCAAAAACGCCTTGTTTTTGCCATTGATAGTAAATTTTATTTATTTCAAAATTTCTACGTCTAGTTTCGATATAATCATCTAAAACATCACTTGGGATATTATGGATTTTGCATCCGCCACGACCAAATTTGTGCGTATTAAAAGAGTATTCAAAAATCTTTTTGCCCCAATCTGACCAATATTCTTTTTCTTCTTCATTAATATTATTGTTTGAAATCCTCATTATGCTTGAAAAAGCATAAACTTTACAACTTTTATCCTCTAAAATTTCTCTCAATATATCAATTCGTTTTCTAATTTGTTCAAAAGTTTCAGGACATCTTCTGGACGGAATTAAGCCTCCATAAGCTAATGTGTCCAAAGACAAAACAATTGCATCCAACTTGGGCAACTCCATCAACCATTGAAACAAACCTTCAATATCCGCACTATGTTTCAAATCTCCTAACAAATTTCTGTTAGGGATAAAAAATTCAATAGATTTGTCAATTCCCGCAATCAATTTTGGCAAAGAATAACAAACCGGACGATTATCTATTGGTACGAACGCAATTTTCATAATATAATTGTAATTAAAAAGTAGATTTAAGTAAATGGAAAAATATGAACACGAATAAAAACCCTGAAAAAATAAAAAATATGTTTGACGAAATCTCATCATATTACGACACAATGAATAATGTAATTTCTTTTGGAATGCATTATTTAATCAAATATTTTGCAATAAAGGAACTCAATATTGAACCTCGTACAATGATTTTGGATTTGTGTTGCGGAACAGGAGATTTCACAAAAATTATTTCTAAATTTTACCCAAGAGCAAGGGTTATTGGGTTTGATATTTCTGAAAAAATGTTAAAGATTGCCAAACAAAAAAATCCGATAGGGGTATTTATGCAAGGGGATTGTACTGCATTACCATTTGAAGACGGTGAGTTTGACTATATTACAATGGGTTTTGGATTGCGAAATATTCAAAACAGAGAAAAGGCAATTGCTGAAATTTATAGAACATTAAAAAAAGGCGGAAAATTTCTTCAACTTGATTTTGGGGAACACAATTTTTTTAGCAAAATTTTTGATATTCTCGTGCCGTTTGAAGTCAAAATGTTGAAAAAAAATCCACAAAATTACAAATATCTGCTTGAGTCGAAAAATGAATTTCCTGAACCGGATAAACTAATTCAAGAATTCGAAAGTCATGGTTTTAAATATGTAAAAAAGTGCAGTTTTTTATTCGGCACAATCTCCGCTCAAATTATGCGAAAATAGGCTTTTCATCACCACTGGTGGACACTTTAAAACCCCTATAGCTTTAATCAAACAAAAGCAGCCACTTTATAAAGTGGCTGCTTTCCAAATTTTATTTAACCAAAAACTAGTCTTCCATTGCTTTAATATCAGCAACTTCTTCTTCATCTTTTTCTTCTTGAACATCTGTACGGATAGAAGTTTTGTCTGAAGAGATGTTTTTGTCTTTCAATTTAGTAATTTGTCTAGCTAATTTGTCTGCTAACAAATCAATACTTGCATACATTGATTCTGCAGCTTCTTCACAACGGATGCTGCCTGTATTTGTTTTACAACTAACTTCTGCAATATGTTTACCTTCTGCAGCAGGATTTTTAATTACAGACAAAACAACGTCAATTGCTTGAATTTGGTCGTAACGAGTAGCTATTTTACCGATTTTTTCTTTAACGTAAGCTTTAATTGCTTCTGTAATTTCAATGTTTCTTCCGTTTACGTATATGTGCATCTAAAACCTCCAATTTTCTATACTGCTTTGTCAGTATAACACAATTTATTTAAATTTTAAAGGGTAAAATGATTATTCGTCAGCCAAAAATTGAGGTAATTCAACATCCGGAGTTCCAATAACTCTAACCAATTCAAGAACTGAAGCTTTCATTTGGCACTTTTGCGATGAACCACTGAAAAAATCTCTATAAAAACAACCTTCGCAATTGCAGCCTCTTTTGTAGCATTCAAGAGCCGTAGTTGTCCATCTTCTTACTGCAACTGCTCTTCCCATATCCCTACTTCTAAACAATTTATAAAATCTCCACTTATCTGATTAACTAATAAAACTATATCTTAAAAAATATAAGTCTATATCTCCCCTAAAGCCGTCATATCAATAACTTACGACTTTATACTTTTATTATAAAAAATAAGAGCTTTTTTTCAAGGCTAGAACATGCTGTTATGAAGTTTTGTAACAGTAGCCTAAAATGCAAATATATCAATGATTTTGGAAACTTGGTATCGCTAAAACCATGGTATATCATGTTCTTTAGAATTTTGACCCATGCAAAACCATGATATGACATGCATTTACATGGTTTTTATTCTCATTAAGATTTGTAAATAATTTTAAATATTCCACAGTTGGGCATGCCCAACTGTGGAATAAAAGACTAAAACGTAATATGTTCATCAATTAATTCAGACAAATTAATTTCAAAGATTTTTGACAGATTTCGAAGATAGAGCAAAGTCGGATTTGTCAAGCCTCGTTCAACCTTGCTGTAATAACTTTTATCAATATTTAATTTGTTGGCGATATCATCTTGGGATAATTTTTTAATACTTCTCAAAATTTTTAATTTTATCCCTAACCGTTGTAAATATTCTTCATCAGTCATCTTTTCATTTTATGAAGTTGACTTATCTAAAACAATAGCTTATATTAATTAAATAATAGTTTATAAACCATTAAGCAAATATTAAAAACTATTTTGCATAGGGTTTATAGATGGCTTTTAAGGCAGAAGGAAAAAGGGAATAGGGGAATAAGTTCATTACGTAATAAAAGAAAGGAATAAGTATGAAGAAAATTTTTAAGGGAATAAGGGAAAAGGAACAAGGAAATAAGTTCGTTACAAAAGATATTATACATGTCATTACGAGGAACAATATTGAACAAGAAGGACAAAAATCTATACGAAGTGACGTAGTAATCCCTAACAAATTAGGAAATGGTGAGACTTGTCAGGGATTGCGACACTGGAGACTGTTGTCTAACTTGAAAAATAACTTTTCAAAACTCGTTCGCAATGACATGGGGCGTCATCCTGAGGGCGATAGCCCGAAGGATCTAAGTACAAATACGAACCTTAAAATCTCACCTGAATTTGTAAGTGATAAAAATAGGCTGGATTGCTTCGCATTCGCTCGCAATGACGAAAAAACTGTAACGAACTTATTCCCTTATTTCCCTATTTCCTTGTCCCTTAATAAAAAGTTAAGGAGATTCCGGATCAAGTCCGGAATGACATTTATTAAACAACCGGCATTTACATTAGCAGAGGTATTAATCACCCTTGGAATCATCGGAGTGGTTGCGGCGATGACTATTCCTGGTTTGATAACGAAATACCATAGACATGTTGTGGAAACAAAATTGGTTAAGTTTGACTCAATAATAAATCAGGCAGTGAGGATGTCGATTGCAGAAAATGATGATTTAGTGTTCACTCCTCCCGAAGACGGTGTTGATAAAGCAAAGTATTTGAAAGATTGGTTTGATGAAAATCTTATGAAATATATAAAGGGAGATTATGATGGGGGAGTGATTCGTAATAGATACTATAAAATTATTTTTCATGACGGTACGGGGTTTGTTGCTTATATTCCTGACGCTGGTTCAAATATTTACTTCTTTTATTGTTTGGAAGCGAAGGATAAATCTTGTAAGCCGGAAAGTTTTGACGGGAAAAATACTTTTTTATATACGTATGAACCTAGTCAAAAGGCTGTTTTCCCCGGAAGTTATTATGTCACGGATGTGAATAAATTGAAGTATGGATTTGGGCAAGATAAGAGTTATGCAGGTGGTTGTTATCAAACAAACAGAACTGATCGTCATATGTGCACCCAATTAATTAAACAAAACGGTTGGAAAATTCCTGACGATTATCCTTGGATTAAATAATATATTGAGATGCGGCGGCAATTTTGCCGCCGCATCTCTCTTGTTATCGGCAACTTTAATCAGGTCATGCAGGTCTGATTTGTAGCCGTTCTGCATCCTGCTGCTTTGTTTGCATGTCCGCTATAATCGCGAAAGAAATTCAGCACTATGGATACAAAATTTTTGAGGGTCTAATGTATATTTCTAATATATTATTTTTCATTTAATTTAACATTACCTGTTTGGTTAATTTTTCTCAAATAAAACTTGTCCTTTTGCTCAATGGATTTTTTATTTTTTAATAAAAATAATTTAGAAAAAGGAGAAATATATGGCGTGTAAAATGCTATTTTTTGACTATCGCGAATCTGAGAAACAATTTTTTAAGGACCATAATTTAGATTATTTTGATATTGAATTTTTTAGTCAACCATTGAATGAAGAAACTGTGAATTTATTATCGGAAGATGATTTGAACGAGGTTATGGTTATTAGTATTTTTACAACTTCGTATATTAATAAAAATGTTTTAGACAAATTTAGAAATTTGCGAATAATTTCAACCCGTTCAACAGGTTTTAGTCATATCGAAATGACTCCATGTATTGAAAAAAATATTGCACTAATAAACGTTGAGGGTTATGCTTGCAGGTCAGTTGCTCAATTTACTTTTACAATAATATTGATGCTTGTTAGACATTTGCTTCCGGCAATAGAATCGGTAAGACGTGGAGTTTGTGTTTTGTCTAGTTTCACAGGACAAGATCCGAATTCATTGATTTTGGGTGTTGTTGGTACAGGGTCTATCGGTTGTGCAGTGTGCGAAATTGCTTCAAGTTTGGGAATGAAAATACTTGCTTATGATTCTTCTCCTAAAAAAGAATTGGTGAAAAAATATAAGGTTGAATATGTTGATTTTAATGAATTGCTCTCTAAATCTGATGTTATAACCTTGCATATGCCATATTGTAAAGATAATCATCACCTGATTTCAGAAAAAGAGTTAAAAAAAATGAAAGATGGGGCATATTTTGTAAATACTTCACGGGGAGAACTTGTGAATTTGAATGATTTACTTAAATATGTAAAAAATGGACATATTAAAGGGGTTGGACTCGATGTTGTAACTTGTCTTGACTCATTTTGTCTTGAAGAAGTTAAAATTAATAAGAAACAAATTTTGCAGTGCCTTGAAGAATCAAGGGTTGTGCAAGAATTAAATAAACAGCCAAATGTAATTATTACTCCACATATTGCTTATGATACGCAAGAATCTATTGATTTTGTGTTGGACCAGACGTTTGTTGGGATAAAAGATTTTATGTATGGAGGAACAAAATACAGAGTTTTTTAGAACTCGTATTGCATTGATTTGTAAATTCTGTAGATAAATTTTAGAAATTTTTTATCAGATTTAATTTTGTGAATAATTTCATTTTCCATTTCGACATCATTTGTTGGTTCAAAATAGTAAAATTCGTAAGGTTGAACTTTTAGCACTTCACCTAATTTTTGCAATGTATCAGGCGAAGGAGAAAATTTGCCTGTTTCTATATAACTTAGACTTTGTGGTTCAATTCCAATCAATTCGGCAAGTTGTTCTTGCGTGAACTTTTTATTTTTCCGAATTGCTTTTATCCTTTGCCCCAAAAGTATCTTTATATCTTTCATAATCCTAACCTTTTTCTAAATTATTACTAATTTAGGACGATTAAAAAATAAATAATATATTTAAATATATTGATTAATTCAAACAAATAGTTTATGATTAATAAATAAATTGTTTAAATTTTTGAGGAATATAAATGTTTTGGATTAAGAAAAATGTTTATTTTAAGGGAAAAGGAAAATAAGTTCATTACGTCATAAAAGAAAGGAATAAGTATGAAAGATAAAAATAAATGAATCACACTAATGTCATTCTGAAAGCTTAGAAAATTTGTAAGGAAGTATGAGCACTAAATTTTCTTGCTATTCAGAAGCTATCAATGTTGATTTATTACAAATCAAATGGATAGACTCTGAATCAAGTTCAAGGTGACACCTCAATAGTCGTCATTCTGAGGCTTTAGCCGAAGGATCTACAAACACTAAACCATGTCATTACGAGAACGAACCGAGCAGAGTGCGGAGCTGTCTGCCAAAACGATAGGCTGTCCGCAGGACATATTTGGCAGACACGGAGTCACGTTTATGGCGAGGTGAAGTGTCAGACAGAAACACAACGTGACGTAGTAATCCATAACAAATTATGCAAATAGACAAATTCTTTTGTTCACTTTTTCTTTTTTGTTTCGAAGAAAAAAGAAAAAGTGGAACCGAAAAAGAAAAACACGACTGATTAAATGGCTCGAGTTATCAGGGGCAAAGCCCCCGAACCCCTATTTAGAACAAAAAGAAAGGATGTAAAAATGAAAGATAACAATAAAACGAATTACACCAATGTCACTCTGCTCGTGCGACTCAGAATGACGGCTTTTACTTTAGCTGAGGTCCTCATAACTCTTGGCATAATCGGCATTGTGGCGGCGTTGACTATTCCGGGGCTTATGACAAATTACAAAAAACACAAAATCGAGTCAAAGTTATCTAAAGCTGTTTCTACGATTAATCAGGTTATAAAACAATCTGAGGCGGAGAATGGGGAAATGGAAACTTGGGATAAAACACTTACTCCTGTTCAATATATAGATAAATACATTCGTCCGTATGTAAAAATAAACCAAATATGTGAGGGCCAAGGTTCTTGTGGTTTTAAAAATTCTCCGAATATATACCAAATGCTTAATCATAATTATGGTGGATATAATAGTCCTTTCAATAACGGTCGAGTTCCGTTTATTTTAATGGATGGGGTGATGTATGCATGGGGTAGTATAATAGCTGATGGTAGGTTAGATAGTAGAAACATTATTATAATAGACATAAATGGTTCAGAAGGTCCAAACACTCTGGGACAGGATGTCTTTTTCTTAAAAAGGATTGAAGAGGAAGATTCAATAATCCCTTATGGAGCTGATTTGCCACAAAGTGCCATCGCAGATGATTGCAAGAAAAACGGATATGGGTTGTATTGTGCCGCATTAATTCGTCAAAACGGTTGGAAAATCCCGAAGGGTTATCCGTTGAATTAGAAAATGCAAGTATCTCATATTTTTTAATAAGTGTTTTTATTTAACAATTTGATTTCAACTTCAATTTTGTGCTAATATGCAGTTAAAGGTAGGCATATTATGATACATAGAAAATCAAGAGATGAAATTAAAAGAATGAAACACGCCGGATACATTGTTGCTCTTGTTCACCAAAAGATGAAAGAGGTTGTTGTTCCGGGAATTTCTACAAAAGAATTAGATGAAATTGCGATGAAAATAATTAAGGAAAATCGTGCTATTCCTACATTTTTAGGTTATTCAGGTTTTCCTGCTTGTATTTGTACTTCAATTAATGAACAAGTTGTACATGGAATTCCTTCTGAAAATGTAATTTTAAAAGAAGGGGATATCATTGCAATTGATGTTGGTGCTACTTATGGTGGTATGGTTGGAGATAGTGCTTGGTCATATAGAGTTGGGCAAGTTTCTCCTGAAGTTGATAAACTTATGAAAACAACCGAAGAATCCTTGTATGCAGGAATTGAACAAATGCGTCCGGGAAATGTTTTGGATGACATTTCTAAAGCGGTTGAAGCTGTTGCTAATCGTGAAGGTTACGGAATTGTTCGTCAATATGGTGGTCATGGTGTAGGTCATGAAATGCATGAAGATCCGTTCTTGTTCAACTATAGTGTAGGTGACAATACTTTAATCAAATCAAATATGGCTATTGCAATTGAACCAATGTTGAATTTGGGCGGGGATGATGTTGTTGTCAATGAAAAAGACGGTTGGACTGTAAGTACAAAAGACGGAAAACCTTCTGCTCACTTTGAACATACCGTAATTGCAACTGATGACGGACCAATTATTACAACCACCTTAAATCAGGAGATTTAGATGAATTATTATGTTGGCGTTTCTTTGGCTTCAGGGTCTAGTATGGACTCAGGAGTTGCAGTGATTGATGAAGATAATAAAATTATTCTTCTAGATAAACTGTACAAAATGAATGATATAATTTTCTTTTTTGAAAATTTTTCATCCCTAAAGAATTCTAAAATTTGTGTATCTGTACCTTTTGATAGAACAATGTTGGAAGGCAAATGGAGAATTCTATCAAAACCGTACCAACTTGTTGCAACAAATAAAAATATTCCAAACCGTGATAATTGGACTCAAAGGCATTCAAATAGAGGTTCAGAGTATTTTAGAGAATTGACAGAACGAGGAATTGAAGTTAATCGTTTTGATATTTATATGACCAGACAAAGTATGCATTTGAACTCTTGTTACAAGGACAGATCACCTGCTGATTGCAAATTTTTGCAACAGGCTCTAAAGTATGAATGGGGTTTTGAAGATTTGCCGTCAAATATGATGCCTATGTCCCATTTGGAAGCTATTATCGGGGCTATGCTTGCAAAAGAAAAGGTTCATAACCCGAATGAAATCAAGACCATTTACAATTTCAGGGGGCTTGATGTTATTGATATCAAAGAAAATTTGAATATTTCAACTGATATTTATAATTTTGAAAAAGAACTTGTTGGAGAAGTTGTAACAGATTAATTCAAAATCAAATTTTTAGGGAGAGTAATGTTAAAAAAAATAATTGATATTCTAAGTAATCCATTGTTATTTTATGCTGACAAATCAGGTAATGCTGTATTTAGAAACTTTTGTTGGTTTAAAAATACCGGTTGTCAATATAAAATGAAATTATCTAAAATAGAGGTTGGGCAAGTTTTAGAGTATCGTTTTGAATTGGAAAAATATTTAAAATCTGCGTATTTTATTGTTCCAATTGTAATTTATTTAATTTTTATTCATTTAAAATTCTCTATTTTGAATTTATTGGTTTGCGAATTTTGGTGGATAGCTATAATTTGTATTATCAGAGGGATTTGTGCGTATGTTTATAGCAAATATTTAATTCACAATTTTGGAATGTACAAGCTTGTTGAATTTGCTCCACATCTTACTCAAGATAAAATTGCAGAATTTCGAGCAAATTTTAATTCAAAAATTATAGTTATATTGATTTTGCTTGGAATATTTTTTGCTCCGGCTTTTGGTTTGATGTATGGAATGAAGTTAAATCTAAATTCTAAGAAACCTCATTTTAAATCTGCGTTAGTAATGTCAAAAATATATATGACATTTTACCCTAAAACGGAGTCTATATATGACATGAGAGCTTATGCAAGTTTTATGAAACGAGATTATGAAGATGCTCTAAAAGATTATATAACTGTATTGAACATGTCAGGCAATAAATTCTCTAAAAAAGATTATACAAGATTTGCAAATTTATTATTGTTAGAGAAAAAATTAACAACATCAGAAAATGCCGTGGATGTTTTTAATGAGTACGTAACTAAAAAGAAAATGTCTGTTTTAGAAGCCTCTCAAATGCTATGGATAAAATCAATTTTTAGAATTGAAAATAACAATATTGAAAATATAATTTTTGATTACAACGATTTGTTAGAATCTTTGGATAAAAAAGATACCCTAAATTATTTCTATATCTCTAGTGACAAAGCTTATATTTTATACTTGATGCAAAATTACGAAATGGCGATAGAAATTTATGATGTGTTAATTCCTTATGCTTCTGCAAATCCTGAAAAATTTTCAAAAGAGTTAAAGTCCCTATATGCTGAACGAGGTTTTGCAAAACGAAAAACGGGTGATATGTTAGGTGCTGATGCTGACTTTGTAAAATCAGGAATTAATTCTGTAGAAGTTGACAAGTATGAACCATCATATTCTAATCAAGAATTTGTTGTAGATAAATTTTAAAAAGAAGAGGGCGGGATAAGCATTTGCTTATCCCGCCCTCTTCTAGAAATATTTCTAATTATTCTTCATCTTCAGAATCTTCGTCTTTTTTAATTTTATCAACAACCATTTTTGCCATTTCTTTAGCGATAACTTTTTGTGTATCTTCAGGGCAATTTTGAAGCATATTCATTGCAGTTCTCAAAGTTGTATCAATATCGTACCAACGTCCGCGTCTATTGTCGTCTAATCCTGAACCAACAGCATTAATAATATCGTCAACAGCTTCGAATTTTTCATCTTCAATATTATGTTCAATGATAATTTTGATTAAATTCAATGCTACACGAATTTGAGTTTGGTCATCTGTTTCTTCTAATGTTCTAACCGCTTCTGACAAAACAGGGTCTTTGTCATACCAACGTCTGTGTTGTTGTGAATATTCTTCTTTCATCTTTTCTCTCCTTTTATTCTTCAATCCTTCTATTTAACCTTGTTTAAAAGTGACTCCTTTGGTGCCTTTTGGGTATTTCCAATCTATAGCTTTTCTTTCGCAGGCTATTCTGCAAGCTCCACATTCAAGGCAGTTTTCATAATTCACTATAATTTCTTGTTTTTCGTCATTCCATTCATAAACCTTGGCAGGACAAATAAATGTGCAATTCCTGCTTTCACACAATCTGCATTGCTCCTTATCAGGTTTCAGGTGTGATTCGGTGTCCGGTGAATATTTTAATGTATACAATTTGTTATCTAAATTCATATCAAAATACTCCACAACAATTTTAAAATCGCAAAAACATCTTTAACTAATTCTGATAATTTTCTATCTGTAAAAATGCTCTTTATAAATTTCCAATAATTTTCACGCTTTGGAACACCATTCACAGAGGTAAACATTTCAAAGAATGCATTAATCTTTTTGAAATAATAACTCAAAAATGCTTTTTGTCTTGAATGGCAAACATTCATCAAATCTTTATATGTTCTTAAATCCTTTAATACAAAAGAATTTTTCAATGCTTTTTCATAGTTAGAAAGTATCTTCTTTGAATAATCACCACTATCAAGAGCTAAAATTGCGGTTTCTGCAGCCAATTTGCCACTAATCATTGCAAGATTAGTGCCCTCCCAATGGAGGTTATTCACTAACATTCCTGCATCTCCAACAATCATTACTCCGTTATCACAAAGTTTTGGAACTTTTTTATAACCGCCTTCAGGAATTAAATGTGCAGAGTATTCTTTTAATGTTCCGCCTTCAATTAGTGGGGCAATAGTCGGATGTTGTTTTAATGCTTCTAAAATTTCATAAGGTCTGTAATTGTTTTCAACCAAATCATTAAGGGTAATTCCAACACCGATAGTGATAGAATCAGTATTGGTATACATAAATCCCAATCCTAAAATTCCAAGCATTGGACCGCCAAAAAGTTCACAAATCGAACCTTCATCGTCTTTAACCCTAAATCTTTGATTTATAATATCTTTGTCTAACTTAATAACCTCTTTTACGCTCAAAGCAACGTCTTTAGTTTCGATTTCTTTTCTTAAACCGATTTGCTTGGCTAAAAGAGAATTAACTCCGTCTGCTAAAACTACAATATTAGCGTAGTATTCTTCAAGTTCGGTTTTAACTCCGACAACTTTATTTTTTTCTTTGATTAGTTCTCTTACAACGGTTTCTTCAACAAGAATAACTCCTGCTTTTCTGGCTTCTTCCGCTGCCCAACGGTCAAATTTCCCACGAATTACGCTATAACTGGTATTGTCATTTTTTCGATAAGTGATAGTTGTAGAGTCTTTTTCACCCAAAATCATAAAATTATGTTCAATATTACGCCTTTCGATAGGAGCTTCTTGTTCAAAATTTGGGAAAATTTCTTTAGTCGGTTGGGTATAAATAGCCCCGCCAAATACATTTTTGCTCCCTGCAAAAAGTCCACGCTCAATAAGTACAACTTCTTTCCCTGCTCTTGCAAGTGTAATTGCACAAGCTACACCACTAGGACCTGCTCCGACAACTATTACATCTGTTTTGTTATTTTCTTTTAGCATAAAACTTCTCTCAATCTAAATTATACTTTATTAAAGCTAATAAGTCTATAGGTCAATAAGTATTAGGGAGTGGAAAAGGGAATAGGGAAATAAGGAAATGAGTTCGTTACGTTTTTTACGTCATCCTGAGGGCAATAGTCCGAAGGATCTACAAACTCAAAATCATGTCATTACGAGGAATAATATTGAACAAGAAGTGCAAAAGTCTACACAGAGTGACGTAGTAATCCCTAACAAATTGAGCAATTGCGAAACTTGTCATGGATTGTTACGTCACTTCGTACTTCTGCCTGACACTTCACCTCGCCATAAACGTGACTCCGTGTCTGCCAAATATGTCCTGCGGACAGCCTATCGTTTTGGCAGACAGCTTCGCACTCTGCTCGGTTCGTCCTCACAATGACATGATTAATAAAAACGTAACGAACTTATTCTTCTATTTCCTATTCCCTTAATAAAGCAAGGCGGCTTCGCAAACTTGCGAAGCCGCCTTGTGTATCTTTTAAAATTCTACTTATTTAGAACATCTTTGATTTCAGGACTTTCTTTAACATAATTAGTTAATTGTTTTAATGCTGGTTTGAATGCATTGATTGTGCTTGAACCACCCAAACATCCTCCGGGGCAAGCCATAATTTCAATCAAGTTACCTAAATCGCATTTACCGTTTTTACCATATTTTTTCAAATCTCTAACGGCTTGTTTATCTAGTCCGTCAATGATAACCGGTGTAGCTTTTTCTCCTTCATCAAGTAAAGCATTAACAGCTCCTGCAACTCCGCCTGTTACGGCAAAATTTCTTGCTTCTGCAGAAGATTCAACTGCGAATTCTGAACCTTCGCAAGTATCAACTTGAATATTTTTAGCAATTAACCAAGCCCCAAGTTCTTCATAATTAAGAACATAATCAATATCAGGGTTTTGCAATGCTTCACGCTTTTTAGCAACACATGGGCTAAAGAATACCGTAATTGCATCCGGAGTTTCTTTTTTAACAATTTCTGCGGTATAGTAAGCCGGAGTTTTTGTATCAGATCTGAAAGGTTTCAAATCTGGAATATGTTTGTCTACAAGTTCGTTATATCCTGCACAGCAAGAAGTTGTCATAAAGGCATCTCCTTTTGCCATTCTTTCTTTGAATTCTTCTGATTCATTTTTAGTTGTAATATCAGCTCCAAGTGCAACTTCAACAACATCCGCAAAACCTAATTGTTGAATAGCATCTTTCAATTGAGCCGGTGTGCAAGGTAATTGACCCATAATTGATGGTGCTACCATTGCAACTAATTTTTTACCCTGTTTTATTTGTTTTAAGATATCAATGATTTGACTTTTTTCGTGAACTGCACCAAATGGACATGCTGCAACGCATCTTCCGCAAGAAATACATTTGTCAAAATCAATATGAGCTAAACCTTCTTCATCTTTTGCAATAGCTCCAACCGGACAAGCGTTTTCACAAGGAACAATAATTTTTGCAATAGCTTGGTAAGGGCAAACTTGGGCACACATTCCGCAATTTTTACATTTTGAAGAATCAATATGTGATTTGCCGTTTTCAACCTTGATAGCTCCAAATCTGCAAGCAGATTCGCATGGTCTTGCAACACAACCTTGGCACAAATCTGTTACATAAATTCTTGAAGGAACACAGCCTCTGCAAGCTGTTTGCAATACAGTAAGCGGATTAATTTCAGGCTCTGTTCTATCCTCTGCTCTTTTAGCTAATGTTGATAGTAAGTCGCTATCTTGTGCTTCTTCAATAGATAAACCTAAACCTGCGATTGCTCTATCTCTTAGGATAGCTCTTTCTTTGTGAATACAACATCTGTACGGTACTTCACTTCCTTTTGGTCTCATATCATAAGGGATTAATCTTGTTTCTTCTTCAAAATTATCACCCAAATATGCTTTAATAAGTCTTACCAATATTTCACGTTTCAATTGTGAAGTTTGTCTTGGTGTGTTCATAGCCATAATTTTTTATTCCTTTTCCTTTTTTACTTCCACCTTATTATTTATTACTTCTATAATCTTTTCAACTGTAGCATCTTTAACAAGTTCATCATCAACTTTTACATAAGGAGCGTGTGAAAATTCCCAATCTGCAGCACAATACCCCAAACATGGTACTCCTGTTACCTCAACAGAATTTCCAAATTTTTGGGGGATAATTTCAACAAGTTCTTGCAAGTTCGCTGAACCCATAACAAAACAGGTTGTACCTAAGCAAACTTTTACGTTGATTTTTCCCATTATACCGTCCTTACGTAAAAAAATTTTATCTTAACAATTTTGTTAAGTCAATTACTTTTGTGATATACTACTCTTATATAGAATAGATTAGGGGAGAGATATATGTCAGAAAACACCCAAGACATGATGAATGATAAAGGTTTAGAAGCTTTGCAAGAAGCTGAAAACGCTAAAATGAACGAACAAATGGAAAGAGAAAACGAAGAGACAAACAAACAATATGAGGAATTAGAAACTCACACTTCTAAACAATATGATGCAAGTAATATCAGAGTTTTGGAAGGTTTGGAAGCTGTTAGGGTAAGACCTGGGATGTATATCGGTTCAACTTCCCAAAGAGGTCTGCACCATTGTATTTATGAAATTGTTGATAATTCAATTGATGAATCATTGGCAGGATTTTGTACAGATATTCATGTTACTGTTCACAAGGATAACAGTGTTACTGTAGAAGATAACGGTCGTGGTATTCCGGTTGATATTAAAGCTGATAGCGGAAAATCAGCACTTGAAATTGTGCACACTGTACTTCACGCAGGCGGTAAATTTGGTGATGGCGGTTATAAAGTATCAGGCGGTCTTCACGGTGTTGGTGCATCCGTTGTAAACGCATTATCAGAAAAATATATTGTAGAAGTTTCAAGAGACGGATATGTTTGGCGTCAAGAATATATGAGAGGTGAACCTCTTGCTCCTGTTGAAAAGGTAAAACCGACAGACAAAACAGGTACAAAAACAACTTGGTGGCCTGATCCTGAAATCTTTACTGAAACAACAGAAATTGATTGTGATGTTATCGCAAACAGATTGAGAGAAATGGCATTCTTGAACAAAGGTTTGAAAATTATTTTCAACCGTCACGATGCTGAGGAGTCTGAAGTTTATCACTATGAAGGTGGTATCGCAAGTTATGTTGAATTTTTAAACAAAAATAAAACTGTAATCAACGAAAAACCAATTTATATTGATAAAGTAGTTGGAGATTTGCAGGTTGAAGTTGCAATGCAATATACTGATTCTTATCAAGAAAGCGTTTTGTCATTTGCAAACAATATCAACACTCATTCAGGTGGAACACACTTAACAGGTTTTAGAAACTCAATCACTCGTGTTATCAACGACTATGCGAGAAAGAATAACATTCTAAAAGATTCTGATTCTAACCTTTCTGGTGAAGACGTTAGAGAAGGTTTGACAGCAATTGTTTCTGTTAAAATTCCTAACCCTGAATTCGAAGGACAAACAAAAGAAAAATTAGGTTCTCAAGAAGCACTTGGGGCTGTTCAAGATGCAGTTAGAGATAAATTGCAAGAATGGTTAGAATTTAACCCTAAAATTGCAAAAACAATCTTGGATAAAACACTTCAAGCACAACGTGCAAGAGAAGCAGCAAGAAAAGCAAGAGAATTAACAAGACGTAAAACTGTTCTTGAAAATTCAACTCTTCCAGGTAAACTTGCAGACTGTTCAAATCGTGAACCGGAAAAATGCGAAATTTTCTTAGTCGAAGGAGATTCAGCTGGTGGTTCTGCTAAACAAGGTAGAAACAGAATGTTCCAAGCTATTTTACCATTGAGAGGTAAAATTCTTAATGTTGAAAAAGCTAGACTTGATAGAATTTATGGTAACAATGAAATTCAATCTATGGTTCAAGCTTTCGGTATCAAAATCAGCCGTAACGAAGAGGAAGTTGAAATTGACAAATTGAGATACCACAAAATTATCATCATGACCGATGCCGATGTTGATGGTGCTCACATTAGAACGTTGATGTTAACATTCTTCTTTAGATATGCAAGACCTTTGATTGAAAATGGTTATGTTTATATTGCTCAACCGCCACTATTCAAAGTTACACAAGGTAAATCTTCTGAATACTTATTCAACGAACACGTTTTAGATAAAATGCTTAAAGAACGTGGTATCAAGAATTTGAGCTTGTCTGATAAAGATAAGAAAAATGTTAAAACAGGGGATGAATTGCTTGAACTTATCAAAAATATGTCAGAGTTTTATCGTTCATACAACAACCCAATATTGAATTTATACCCTGCGGTATTTTTGAGAGGTTTGGTTCGTTCAGATATTACTCTTGAAGATTTTGACAACCAAGCTAAAATGAACGAAATTTGTGATTACTTAAATCACTATTTGATTGACCACGCTAAAAATTACAATATTGCAGAAGCTGAAAATTATAAAGTTGAAGTTAAATACAATGCTGAAAATGCAAAATATTCATTCATGCTTCATTTGAACGAAGAAGAGCACGTAATTCTTAACCAAAATATTATCAAGAGTTCTGAATACAAAAAGTTAAAAGCAGCATACCCTGTAATTCGTGACTTCTTGATTGAAGAATCTGATGGATTGTTATTAGAAACAGATGCAGAAAAATATGAAATCAATTCATTTGAAAAACTTCAAAAACTAATTGATGATAGAGGTCAAAAAGGTTTGCAAATCCAACGATTCAAAGGTTTGGGTGAAATGATGCCTCAACAACTTTGGGAAACAACAATGGACCCTGCAACAAGAACATTGTTAAAGGTTAATATTGAAGATGCAATGCTTTGTGATCAATTGTTTGATGTATTGATGGGTGATAAAGTTGAACCAAGAAGAGATTTCATCGAAACTCACGCAGTATATGCAACAAATATTGATACATAGTAGTTTGTGAATATATTTGAAGAAGGGCGGAATTTGTTTGCAAATGCCGCCCTTCTTTTATGTAAATAAAATTTATTTCCAAGGATAATCAGGCATAATTTGCCAACCATCACGCTGAATTAAACCACCACACCTATCTCCAGCATAACTTCCCGCATTTTTACTGCAACATTCACGACAATTCCCTAATAAACTGCTCCTACTGTATTTTGCATCAGAACCTAACAACCGAACACCATCATCTAACAAAACTACAAATATATCTTTGCCAAATATATTAGGTTTTCCATTCCCATTTATATCAATATAGACTTTTATATTCATCATGGTTCTTCCATTATTATCAATCATAAACTCCCAACTAGAACCATCAGCAAGATAAATTGTATAATAACCGCTATCACGTTGTCCCCAAGTACACACACCATTAAGACGACATATTTTTACTTTCTTTCGTAAAGGACAATTCAGACCACAATCATCAATAACTTTAGCATAAGGTATTATTTTTTCATGAATTACTGCAGTAATTATTGTTTCATAATGAGATACATCATTATCATTCAAGAACCATTGTTCAACTGGACCATAATCATCAGTCGCTGCTTGCAACGCTTGAGTTAATTTTGAATAAGACGCCTTTAATCTGGTTATTGTCATTCGTTTTTGATAATTTGCAAATAAAGTTGGAATTGTCAACGCCGCCACAATGCCAATTATGCCAAGGGTAATGAGGGTCTCGGCTAAGGTGAAGGCTATTTTCTTTTTAAGGGGCAAGGAAATAGTGAAATAAGGGAATAGGTTCTTTACAGTTTTTATAATCATGTCATTGTGAGGAGAAATTTCGTTATTATTGGTAATTTTGTGTACGAAGCGACGTAACAATCCCTGACAAGTTTCACCATTACCTAATTCGGGAGAGGGTTCTTGATTACTATTCATCGCATTTTTACCCCTCCTCGAAATCAAAGATTTCGGTCCTCCCTCAAGGGGAGGACATGTTGTTGCGTCATTCTGAGCCACGCGAGCAGAGGATGTAAGACGTAGTCGTATCCGTTTAATGCGAGCGTGAAAAGCGAAGCAATCCAGCCTATTTTTATCACTTACAAATTCGAGAGGGGGTTCTTGATTATAGTCCAACACATTTTTACCCCCCTTCGAAATCAAAGATTTCGGTTCCCCCAGGGGGGCACATGTTGTTGCGTCCCTTTGTACTACAATCGCATTGTTATTGTTATCTTCCATTTTTACATCCTTTCTTATTTGTTATTACCAAATGGGATTAGGGTCACGTCACCCTGAACAGCACGAGCGAAAGCGAAGTGCGTGATTCAGGGTCTATCCATTTGATTGGTTAATAAATCAACATTGATAGATTCTGAATAGCAAGAAAATTTTATACTCATACTTCACACAAATTTTCTAAGCTTTCAGAATGACATAAAAATGTAATGAACCTATTTCCTTTTTCATTAAAGTTTATTATTTCTCCTCTTCTGCCAAAATTTGACGTATTTTTGATTGTTTTATGACAAATAACTGCTTATATTATGACATGTTTTTGCATTAAGTCAATATTAATAAGACAAATAATTGCCTTAAATTAATCCCCAATCCATTTATACTTAATTTTAGAGGTAAATATGAGTATAAAAGTTGCACTTGGTTTAAAAATTCGAGAATTACGGAAAAAACAAAAAATTTCTCAAGAAAAATTTTCAGAACTTGTTGACCTTAACCCCAGACAAATTGTGAGAATTGAAAATGGGGAAAGTTTTCCAACGGCAGAAAATCTTGAGAAAATTGCGGATGCTCTTAATACTTCTGTGCAGGATTTGTTTTACAATGATTGTTTTTCCTCTGATGAGGTTTTGAAAAAAGAAATTATAAAGTATTTAGACAATTTGAATTCAAAGGAATTACGGATGCTGTACCTTGTTGTAAGCAATTTGTAAATTCAATAGTTTGAACTATTGAACTTTGTAAAAAAGTGTAGTTTAATTAGGTATAAGTCAGGATTAGAGTGTTGGTAGATTTTGCCTTCACGCAGAAACGCAGGAATAGTTGTTATGTTGGAAATTACAAAAACTCAAGATGACGGGTCTTTGAAAAAGTTAAATTTGAATGAAGCGGTTTCAGGTTCCTGGTTTAATTTGATTAATCCTACAAGAGAAGAAATTCAGCAAGTTTCGCTTGTTTTGGGGTTGGATGAAAGTTTTTTGAATAACTCATTAGACGCGGATGAGTTGTCACGTATGGATTTTGAGGATGGAAATCTTTTAATCATTACTAACGTTCCTGTTATGGATGATGAGGGTAATTTTGATACTTTGCCGTTGGGTTTAATTTTTACTCCGGAAAGTATTATTACAGTTTGTTCTCATGAAAATAAAATTATAAATTCGTTCAATGAAGATACCGCAAAGTTCTTTGATACAAGGCATAAAGCTAACTTTATGTTAAATATTTTGTTCAGGGCTGCAAAATTTTATTTGAGATATTTGAATATTATTAATAAACAGACTGAAAATATCGAAGATTCATTGAGAAAAACGACCAATAATAAAGCACTTTTTCAGCTTATGGAAATTCAGAAGTCACTAGTTTACTTCACAACTGCTTTAAAAGATAATCAACTTGTGTTGCAAAAGTTGTTGAGAATGGTTAATGCCACTAACTTGCAGCAGATTTTGAAGTTTACGGAAGATGATATTGATATGCTTGAGGACGTAATTATTGAAAACAAACAGGCGTCTGAGATGGTTGAAATGCACCGAACAATTTTGGAGAGCATGATGGATTGTATGGCTTCAATTATCAATAATAACTTGAACTTAGTGATGAAATTTTTGGCAGCGATTACAATTATCATGTCAATTCCTACAATGATAGGTAGTTTCTGGGGAATGAACGTGCCAATGCCGTTTGGTCACAACCCTTGCGGATTTTTGATTGTAATTACAATTTCTGTTGTTGCGACTTTTATTGTTGCGGTATTTTTCAATCGTAAAGGGATGATGTAGAGTTGTGTTAGAAACGGTTGCAGCTCTTGTTTTGAGAATTGTATCCAACCCTTTGGCAAATGTTTTTCAAAAACAGGTTGTTAAAAATAATTCTGCTATTTTAACAAATTTGTATTGTTATTTGTTTTTGAGTTTATTTTGCTTGCCATTTGTTTTTGGGATTAATTGGAGCGGTTTTAGTTTAAATTTTTGGGGATTAGTTTTAGGTGCAGGAATTTTGTGTACCTTGGGAAACATTTGTTTGATAAAAGCACTTCAATATGGCGATATGTCTGTACTTGGGCCTATCAATGCCTATAAATGCATTGTGGGACTTGTGTTTGGGTTCTTGTTTTTAGGTGAAATGCCGACCAGCATTGGTTTTGCAGGTATGCTATTGATTATTTGGGGAAGTTGGTATATTTTTGATACTGTCGATGAGGGGTTTAGTTTCAAGCTATTATTGAGAAAGGACATAATTCTAAGATTTTGTGCATTATTGTTCTCCGGATGCGAAGCAGCCGTTTTAAAAAAGATAATTTTACTCTCTACACCAGAAATCTCATTTATGCTGTGGTGCTTTACAGGCTTGCTTTTCTCGGGGATTTTATTGCTTGGAATGAAAAAGAAATTTGTCATTTTAAATCGCATTGATATTGGTAAATGTGTTTTAGTTGCATTATGTTTTGGAGTTATGCAATTATCAACAAATTTTGTGTTCCAAAAGTTGAATGTTGGTTTGTCTTTGGCATTATTTCAGTTGTCAACGATTGTGTCTGTTGTTTTGGGATACAAGGTTTTTCACGAGGATAATTTGGCGAAAAAGATTCTCGGCTCTGTGATTATGATATTTGGTAGTTGTTTGATTTTGCTGAAGTAATTTGTGAGTAAGTTTTCTTTATTTTAGGTAGTCATCGAAGGTTTTGATATTAACCTTGTATCCGCATCCTTCGTGAAGTTTTGCCGGATAGGCAACTCGTTTGGCAGGATATTTTCGGCACATTCTTGGACGGTGTTTATAATCTGAACATAAGCCTTCTGGTGTTACAAGTTTGCAGGCGAAAACCAAGTTCCCTTCTTCATCTCGACCTTTTATATAAAATCTTTTGTATGTGGGGAAAATAGTTTGCATTATTTTGAATTCTTTTTCTGTATAGGTGTCAACACTGTACATATAATTGCAACATTTTCCACATTTTTTGCAGTGTCCTGTGACTTCGTAGACCATTTTTTGCGGAACAAAGTAGGATAAAAATTCATAAATTATTGATTTGATAAAATCTAACATCTTTTTAATTTAATATAAAAATACGTAAAGTTAAATGACATAATTCTGCAAATGTTGGATTTTGTGTATAATAATTAATATGAAGAAATTTGATAATATTCGAGTATATGCGTGGGCAGAGTTTGTAATTTGGTTGATTATTATTGCTGTTGCAGTTTTAGGTTTCAGATATTACAAATACCAAAATCAAAAACAATACAAGAGTTATCAAATATTTATGGAAGATGTAGATGGTTTGATTGTTGGTTCTCCTGTGAAGTTTTTAGGGGTTCAAATCGGTTATGTTAAGAAAATTCAGATTATATCATCCAGCGTTTATATAAAATTTGTTATTACACAAAAAGGTTTGGTTTTGCCTGTTGGAGCGTTGGCTACGGTTGAAGCATCAGGGCTTGGGGGGTCAAAAGCTTTAGAAATTTATCCTCCTCAAAAGGGTGTTTATCATGACAAAATTATTATAACGAAGGATCCGACAAGGTTGGGTAAGGTTATGAGCTTGTTTAATGATATTTTCAAGGAAATGGATGCAATTTTTGGCACATTAGGGCATGCATCTAATCAGTTTGATTTAGAACATGGAATTCCTGAAAATGTTGTTAATCCTGCTGATGCAACTGAGCAATTGATACGATTTGACGGATTGATTGAGTCTGTTCATGGGACAGAAAATAAGTTTATGAAAAATTTCAGAGATAAAGATAGGGGTGAAAAAAATGAACTTGGACAAGGTAAGAGTAATAAATAATCCTGTCGTACTGTTAAATTTGTGTACGATGAGAGATAAAGATACTGATAGTCAGGGTGTTAGAATTGCGACCAGAAAAATTACAAGATGTTTGTTGTATGAAGCTGCAAAAAATCTTCCGCTTGTTGAACGTGATGTAACGACTCCATTGACTACTTTTAGAG
Organism: uncultured Candidatus Melainabacteria bacterium; assembly: GCA_934718135.1. Lineage (GTDB taxonomy): Bacteria > Cyanobacteriota > Vampirovibrionia > Gastranaerophilales > Gastranaerophilaceae > Zag111. The sequence goes on from CAKUZW010000003.1 coordinate 224,519, forward strand.
CAAAGACTGTTGATCCTGATATAAATTTAATTATTTCACCAATATTGAGAGCCGGACTTATCTTTACTGATGAAGCTATTGATATTCTTCCTCAGGCTACAATCAGACATATCGGGATGTATAGAGATGAAAAAACACTTAAACCTGTTTGGTATTATAATAAGGTTCCGATGGAAGCTCCAAATCCTGAAAAATTTTATGTTTATATTACAGATCCAATGCTTGCAACCGGTAATTCTCTATTAGCAGCGATTGATTTATATGCACAAAAAGGTATCCCTGTTAAAAATATAAAATGTATTTGTATAATTGCGGCACCTCAAGGGATAGAAAATATTCAGAAACATTATCCTGATATTGAAATTATTACGGCTGCAATTGATGACCATTTGAATGAAAAAGGCTATATTGTTCCTGGTATGGGTGATGCCGGAGATAGAATTTTTAATACTTAATTTTGAGTAAATATTTTGTCGATTATTTTAACAATTGTTAAATTACGTAAATAAATAGCAAATTTCTCTTGTGTTTTGTTTTAGTATGAAAGAGAATACATGAAAAACGGGTGTGTGAAATGTTAGTAAATAATGCGACAAGATTTCGAATAGACAAGCAACGATACAAGCAGGAGTACATGTCACCAAATTCAGGCAGTCATCTCTCCTCTTCAAATTTCTATTCTCAAAATTATAAACACGATATTAAGAGACCTTTAAAATCTAATCCTTCAAGCGATTTGAGTTTTAAAGGTCTCTCTTTAGGTTTGTATAAACCGTTAGATAAAGTTTATAGTAAATCAGAATTTGAAAAATTTGCTGAACAATATTTAGGCAAAATGGGAAAAGAACTTCTTGATGATATTACAATCAAGAATAAAGCTCTTGCCCATAATTTGATTTCGATTGACCCAAAAGATCCTGATAAAATTATCATAAGTAAGAAAACAATTCCTCACCTTGCCTGGGACGGAATTATTTATCCGTTCAAAATTCTTCCGGGGGATATGCTCAATGGTACGGTTGAATTGTTGGGAAAAGTTCCCGGATTAAAAAATTGGTCTGACAAAACTCTTCAAAGACCGTTTTTCAAAAATATCAGACAAAGATCTAAGATAGATTCAAAAATAAATTCTTTGACCGGTTTAGTTACATATCGTGATATGAAACTGGATGAAGCTAAAAAGGCTTTTGCCAAAAATGCAGGAAAAGATATAAATGCACTAACTAAAGAAGAGTTGGCTCAAATTGCACAAGATGTTGACTCTAAAATGGATTCAAAAGTTTTTCAAAGTATTCTAAAACAATTTGACCCAAAATCAGGAAATTATGATACAAAACATGAAAGAGCTTTGAATAGATTAGTTTCAGGGTTGCCTCCTGCTTTGTTCTTAGCTAATGATGCTTACAACTTGTCAAGAATGATGGATGATGATCCAAAAGCTGCAGATCATGAAAGAAAAGTTCGTTTCAAACAAGAAACAAGCAGAATTTTGACAAGTGGTTATTTGACTCTTATTACAATGGGTGCTTTCCAAAAATTCATTAATAAGTCAAAAGCAGGTATTGTATTAACAACAGGTATAACAGTTTTGGTTACTGAAATGTTCTCTCGTTTGTCAAACGGAAAACATATCACAAGATTGTCTCCTGAAAAAGCTAGAGAAATCAATGCTAAAAACCATGCTCCTGAAGCTGAAATAAAACCTCAAACTGAGAATAAAGGGCAGGTTTCTTCAACCGGTAATCCTCAACAAACCGTTCCTGCGGATAAAAAAGAACAACAAAAACCATTACTTTCATTTGATACAGTGATGAAGGCTTCTGCTGCAATTTTAGCAGCCGGTTATGCAATCAAGGGATTTAAACATATTCCGATGATTAAAAATGCTGCACTAAAATATTTTGAAAATATGAAGGCTAAAAATCCTGAAAAATTTGAAAAATTAGGAATAAAAACTTTGGATGCTGATAGTGCGGTTCAAAACTTTGAAAGTAAAGTTTTATATAAACCGTTTACTGATGTATATAAAAAATTAACAACACAGGAATTTCATGTTGACCCTAAAAAGTTTGACGAAGTAATTAACGTATTAAAAGATTATGATCCAAAATTTGCATCAATGTATGAAAAAGTCGGGAAAGCGACTGCTAAAACAGTTGATGGCAAAACATATCTTGATTTTGGTACAAAAGATAAGAAAATTAAACCGCTAGTAAACTTCTTTATTGCACCGTTCAAATTTATGTGGAATACAGTAACTCTTCCTTATTGGATGGTTGATGAAAAATTGATGGCTGTATTTAGAAAATCTAAACCAAAAGCTTCTCCAAAAGATATAGATGCATTGGCTAAGAGTTTTGATAGAATTTGTGCAAAAGCGTTGGATAAAAATTTAACTAAGGAACAATTCCATGATTATTTGCAAGTTAATTTCTTAAAAGCGTTCAACCTTGATTCTTTATCAAGTGTATCCAACGCAGAACTTTCAAATTTAGCTAAAACAGCGGCTTCAGTTGCGACAATTTGGTTCTTGATGACAGATAATTACAATATGGTAATGCTGAAGTCTAACGGTAACGACAAAGAGGGTGCTGATACTAAATTTAAAGAAAGATTTGTTCAAGAAGGTTCAAGATTGTTCTATCAAACACTTTTGATTGACTTGTTCAACTCAACATTCAGAAATCAATATAATTCATCTCTACTTGGAATGAGTTGGGTAACTTTAGCTGATACAACTTTGGGTGAAATTTTGACAAGATCATCTGTAGGAACTCCAATCAAGGCTCATACAAGAGACGAACTTATTGATATTGAAACAAGACAAAATAATTCAACAGGTTTCAAGAAAAAATATTACAAATTTATGCAACGATTGACCGGTAAACGTTCAATTAAGTCTTACGAAGTTACACCAAAGAATGGTGCTTTGCAAGAGCAATCAACACCTCAAATTCCAAGTATTCCACAATCTAATATAACATTTGTACCGCAAGGAAATGGGACACTTGAAAAAATGATTAAAGGTTAATCAGAGTTTATATAAGTTCAATAAAGTAGGGTGAATTTGCCCTACTTTATTTTTTGTATTCTTAATATTGTTTACATTTTGGCAAATTTTATTAAAGATATTTTTTCCACTTTCCGATATATGGATTATAAGTGTGTAAAAAATAATGGAGAGTAATATGTCAACTCAAGCAGTAGGCGGAAGTTCATCAACAACCGCAAATAAGTCAAAGAATTCAAGACCAACTCAAATTACTGTAAAGCAAGGCGAAACATTGGCAATTTTAGCCAAACGGTATTCTATGTCTGTTGATGATTTCATAAAATGGGCAGGTTTAAAGAAAGCTTCTGTTTCAGTTGGTCAGGCAATCAATCTTCCTACAGATGCGGTTCCTGACGGTAAAGGTATTATGGCTCTAATTCGGAAGTATGGAATGACTTTTGAAGAATTTGGGAAGTTAAATAATTTGCCAAAACCTTACCAAGAATATGTCGCATCAAAAGGTGAAAAATTTTATGTAAAACCCAAGAAAACACAGGCAAGTACGGTGAAAACTTCTCAAGTTGGGAAGAAAACTAAAACTGTATCTAAAGCCAAACCAAAACCAACTTCAAAACCAGCGGTAAAAAATATTCCTCATTCAATGACTAAAAGTGGAGTTTATGCCGGTGCTGAAGCAGGGGCTGTTGTTGGAACAGTTTTAACCAGATTAAACAAATGGGGCTCAACTTACACTCCAAAGGAATTATCTTCAAAAATTTATGAAAAATCAGAAGAATATTGGGGTGCTGTTGGAAAACCTGACTTTGACGCTTTAGTAAAAGAAATAAATCCGAAAAATGCGGAAGATGTTATTGTTGCGTACAAACAAAATCTTAAAAATAAAGATAAAGAAAGTTTGATAAATACTTTAGCAAGTGAAATCAAGAGTGATAAGAGTGCTAGAAAAGCTGCAGTTATGCATGTATATGATTCTTTAGCAAAGGCTAAAAATGCTCCGGCTTCAACTCGTCAAGAATTTAAGACTGAATTAGATAATCAGTTTGGCAAATTGATTGGTATGGTTGATACCTCAAAAATGGATTCAATAATTGACTCTATGATTTCAACTAAAAAGTCTCAGGGAACAACAAAGACCGCTAATGTAGGAACTTATACACCTGAAAGTAAGAAAAGTTTAAATGGAGGTTTATCTCCATCCGGAAAACTTAGACTTTCTATTTTGAAATCTGCACAAGATGATTTAGAAAAAGCTTTTTACAATGAAAGAGTTGATAGTAGAGGGCATAAAGCTCCTTCCTATATTGACCAAATGATTAAAGCTATTAAAAATGATTCAACTTTGTCGCCGGCTCAAAAGGCTCAAAAGATTGCACTTGCAAAGAAGGCAACAGTTGATGTGTCAAGTGTTTCAAGACCATATCCCGTAATTGATAAAAGTGGTAAAATTGATAACACTCCTAAAGTTACAGAATTAAAACCAACCGGTAAATCAAACGGTAAGGTCATTATTCTGAATGAAGGGCATGGCGGTTTTACAAGCAATTCTTTTGATGGCGGTGCGTTTTCATTTTATGAAAAACCGGCAGGTTCTAATAAATATTATCCGATTGAAGAATATCAGGTTGTTAAGCCATATTCAAGAGATTTAGCGAAAAAATTGCAAGCAAAAGGCTATACTGTTGTGACTTTTGCGGGTGAAGCCGTGAATTTGAAAAACAGAAATACAGTTGCAAATCTTACAGAAAAATATGTTAAAAAGTTTGGCAAATCTAATACAATGTTTATTTCACTTCATAGTGATTCCGGAACTGCAAAAGGTTCAGGGGTATTGTATGACCCAAGGGATGAAAAAGATAAAAAACTTGCAGCTTCAATCAATAATTCTTTGAATAGGCAGTCTTGGGTTAAAGCTAAAACAGATGAACGTCCATTTTGGGGTAAAGATCCAAAAGATGGACAAGAAAAATGGCTCAATAGTTTGCACGTTTTAACAAAAACTCATGATATTCCGTCAACTCTTCTTGAGATTGAATATTTGGGAGGTGCAAGAGCACTAAATCTTACATCTTCAAATTATAGAGAACAGTTTGTTAATGGTGCTTTAGAGGGCATTGAAAGTTATTTTAAACAGAATTAATTATTGAAAGGTCAAATAAAACTATGCAAGAGCAAGGTTGGGATATTATCACAAATTTATTGAATTTGTTTTCGAGTTGTTCAAATAGAACAGAAAAAACTCAAAAAACTCATAAACCCAAACAACCGGTTTTTAATAAAAAGAAAACTCAGCATTCGGGATTTTCAATGATGAGTGATATTTCTGATTCTCAAATTCAGACAGAAAACATGAGAAAAAGATATATCTACACAGTCAAAAATCCTGATTACAAAATAAAAAAGGGCGATGTTATTGATGATATATCTAAAAAATTTGGAGTAGAAATTTGTACTATTCTGGATTTAAATAAATTGGATGCTGATTCGGCAAAGAGACTTAAACCGGATCAGGTTATTAAAATCCCGCCAACAAGAAAAGTTCGAAATGTCTACAATTTGAATGATGCTGCTAAAGCATTGGGAGTAAGTGTTGATTTTATTAAAAAGCTCAAAAAAGTTGAAGATAGTGGCAAGCTTGCTTATAATCAATTTCATAATACTCCATATACGGATGATGCAGGTGTTGTGACTATTGGTATCGGGCATGCTGTTAAAAAAGGTGATCCTAAATATCTTTCAAATTCGCAAGTTTGTGATTTGTTAGTAAAAGATATGTTGAAGTTTGAAGAAAATTTGTGTTCTTTAATGGGCGGGAAAGCCAAATATGATAAGCTTCCTCAACCGATTAAGGAAGCTTTGTTGTGTTTGACATTTAATAAAGGACCGGATGTTGTTAAAAATACTCCCGGACTTTTATATACATTAAAAGTCGGGAAGTATGAAGCAAGTATAAATCTTATGGCTTCGAATAACAAATCAACAAATACAGGTTTGGAGATGAGCGGATTGTGCAAACGTAGGCTTTTCGAGCTTTCGATTGCTTCAAAGATTTATAAAGGCGGAAAAATTCCGCAAAGTAACATAAATACGGCTCAACATGTGTATAACCATGGGGTTAATCTTTTGAGAACTGAATGTAAAAAGAGTGGCAAAAAATTTGAAAATATGATTGTCGGATACAATAATGATGTTAAAAGCTATTTAGGAGATAGGATTAGGCTGATAACAAAGTAACTATATCGCCTACTTTATCACCATGAATAGTTGTAATATCATGTGAAACATTGATTTTGCCCCAACGAAGATTGTTAATTAAATCGCAAGTTACAATTTCTCTTGCTTGCATATTAGAATCACAAATTTTTACGATAAAGCCTTCTTCAAGTTCTGTATTTACAACCACACACAATCCGCCTGCACCTACTTTTGCTATGAGGGCATTGGTTTCAGCAATAATTTTTGTGTCTGTTCTATTTTCACCACCGATTGTGTAAGCGTGGTTTAGAAATGCATTTTTCAATCTTGAATATTTAGGATTGCAGAACAAGTTCAAATATCCTTTCACAATATTTGCTAATGGCATAGAGTGAATTGGAACTCCGCAACCATCCTTTGTTATTGGGTATTCGGTTTTAACTTCGCATAGTTCATAAATTTTCTTTTTGATTGCTTGTTGAAGCGGGTGATTTATGTTGTCGTAGTTATCCATGTCCCAATCATTGAGTTTGCACAATCCAAGCATCATTGCGTGTTTGCCTGAGCAGTTGTTATGTATTGCACTCGGTTTTTGTCTCTGTAATAGCAATTCTTCTTGTGCGGTTTTTGAGATTGGTTCGTGATTTCCGCATTTTAATTTTTCAGGTGAAATCTCGAATTTGTTAAGTATTGATTTTACAAGGTTAACGTGTTGCTCTTCACCGGCATGAGATGCTGCACAGATTGCAATTTCTTCCTCTGTTAAATTGAATTTTTTATCTAATTCATAATCAATCATAAGTGCGGCTTGGAGTGGTTTTGCACAAGATCTTAGAAAGAACGGATAGTTTTTATCTTCTCCAATTCTTTCAATAACTCTGTCTTTGTTCGCTCTTACAATGTAGCCAAAGTGTTCTTGTTCTATTAGCCCGTCACGTACAAAGGTAACTATTTTTGCCGGTTCTGTATTAATATTCATCATTCTTTTTCACCATTAATAATAATTGACTTAATTTGTTTTTTAATTGTTGATTTTCTTTTTGCAAATCTTCAATTTGTTTTTTGTATTCATCTTCTGATTTTGAATATTCTTGATTAATTTTAGGGATTTCGTTGTGGTCAAGAATAAATCTTTTCTTTGCTTCGTCTTTGATTGATAAAATTATATCGAGTTGTTTTTGACTTATTAACCCCATATCAACAAGTGATTGTCCAAATTTTTTATTTTCGGTTTTATTGGTTTCAACAGCTCTATCTAAATCGGATTGAGTAATTATTCCACCTTGGACAAAGTATTCACCTGTTCTGTATTTCCCTGCTAAAAATCCTGCGATATTTAGGATTTGAGAGTTGTCAGGGATTTGCAAGTAACCTTCATCAACACAAAACAGAAAATAATTTGCAATTTCTTCCATTGACATGTAAGTGTTTAGTACAATTTCAGAAATACTTGCATCTCTATCGCAGTAATCTAAAATGTTATAAATGTTTTCATCGAGGTTTGATTTTTTATAATCAAGTTCGCATTTGCCTTTGTATGTTAATACAGGTTTGTATGTTGCAAATACATAGGCTAAATCATTATCCTTATCAATTTCTTGAGATAGTTTGATATAAATAATTTCTTTTATCCAAGAAGGAAATTTTGAAATTTTTTCTAAAAATTGTGTTAAAAAGTTTCTTTGCATAAGTTACTCTCTATAATCGAATAATATTCTATCATTAAATTTGAATTAGTTCAATTATTAATTATTTTATTTAAGAGTTTTTGAGCCGGAGAATATTTTGGCAGAATTTCTAAACATGTGTTTAGGGCTTTTTTACTTTTTTCAACATCATTTTCATTATAATAGTAGATGTATCCTAACAGATAGTGAAGTTCAGGGTCATTGTAGAACTTGTCCTTTGCTCGTCTTAGGAAAAACATTGCTGCAGGCATGAGATTGTTTGCCCAAAAAGCTCGCCCTATGAATTTGTAGCATTCAGGGTTGTAAAAAGCCATGTAGTCTGCATATCTTATAATATCTTCAACGTAGTCGCCTTTGCAGTATAAGATTAAGATGCTCAAATCTATTTCTAAAAAATTTCTGATTTCAAAATATGTCGGATGAATTAAGACTTCACCATTAATAAGTTGAAGTAAGAACAACCCCCAGTTTGCACGAATATCTGTTTCGATTGCATTTTCAAAAAATTCTTTAGCTTTTTCTATTTCATCAGATATCAAACAGCAATAACCGGCTTCAACAAAATAGTTGTTGTTCTCAAAAAATGATTTACAACCTTCTATTCTTCCTGATAAAAAGTCTTGTTTTACCTGTTCATATTCAACTGTCATAATTTTTTATTATAATAAGTTTTTACTATCGCTGTTTACGAATGTAAAATCAGGCATCATTGATTTGACCATCATCGCTTGAATTACTTCCGGTGAAAGGTTTTTGTCTTGTCCTGTCATATAAGGAAGTAAATTCATTAAATCATCATTTGATGATTTTGAACTGCTATCGTTTCCTAACATCATACGCAATTCATCAAGTTCTTTTTGTGATTGAACGAATTCAGGGTCTTGAGAAAACTTTTTCATCTCATCAGATGGTGCAACATAAGCAAGTTTCATTGTTCCTAAATCACTTTTTTGATCATCAAAATGCTTGATATCGTTGATGTTGTGCATATCTTTTTCAGGATTGTCTTCGCCTGTATTGATTGATTCTTGAATTTTTCTTAATTGAAGTTGTTTGTATTCTTTGTTCAAATCAGGTGATAAACCATTTCCGTACGGTGCGTTAATGAATTGATCAAGTTTTTCATCTTGTTGACCGAATGGTAATGAGATACCTTTATTGTCTTTACTATCTGTTCCTTTTGCATTTTTGTCGTTAGGATTTGTTGAAGCTGCTGTTTTTGGAGATAGCTTATTTTGTAAGTTAACAAGATTTCTGTGAATTAACACATTTGGATCAACCGGAGTCAAATCTACATTGTTAGCCACATTTGCATAAGGATAGATTAAATCAGGTTCGTTAACATTTTGGTAACAAGCTGAACTTGCATCAGCATTTTCTAATACACAATTTCTTCCGTTTGTTGCATATTTTACAATCATTGGATTTGCATTTAATGAAATTACTTTTTCATAAGCTTTAATTGCGTTTTCTCTATCGCTTACTTTGGTATAGCACATTGCAAGGTAGTAAAATCCTAAAGTATCATTCGGGTGTAATCTTACATAAGAAATACATTCTTGCATACAACCTGCAAAGTTGCTTTGTTTATATTTTGCTCTAATGCTATTCAAAGATGGATTTTGGTAAAAAGATTGAGCTGTTACCCAACCTGCCGGAACTTCAGGGTTTCCATACACTTGACGAGAAGATTCTCTTAATATTTCATTTCTTCTTTTGGTTGCATTTTCAACTTCACTAGAAGCACTTGAACTATTTGAAGAATAGTTTAATGAAGATTTTGGAACGCTATTTGCTCCAGAAGATTTTCCACTCAAAGAATTTGAGTAATATTCTTGCATAACTTGTTCTTTTGAGCCATCATCGGAATTTGTCGGATGAGTATCATCATACAAATTGTAGTTCTTCAATGGATTGCTCCAACCGTAAGCCATTGAAGTCATTGTATTTAATACCATTACTGTTGCTATTAATAAACCGATTTTCTTCTTCATTATTTTATCCTCTTTAGAATTCTTTTTAATTAAAATATCTTCTACGTCAAGGCTATTATATGATATTAAAAATAATACGTCATAATCCAAATGTATGATATTATATTTTTCTCATCGCAAATTTGCATCCGCAATAATTTTGTCTGTACAAATTCAGACTTTTTGAGATTTGGTTTGTTTTTAAAAATCCGTCTTGTTTCCTGAAATTTGTTGATAAATATTTTAAATTTTCTTTTTGTGCAATTTCATTACCTATTGCAGTGAGTTTTTCATAATTTTTGTGCGGACTAATGACCATAGAGGTTGTAAATTCTTCTATACCTAATTTTTTAGCAAGTTTTGCGGTGTTTGTGAGTCTGAGTTCGAAACATTTGTCACACCGTTTTCCTTTTTCAGGTTCATTTTCTAATCCTTTAATATATGAATAATAAACCTCCGGTTCATATTCTCCGACAATCAATTCACAGCCAAAATGTTTGCATAAAGTTTTTTCTGCTTCTAACCTTTTGTCGTATTCTTCTCTTGGGAAAATATTCGGGTTATAAAAATACACGACAACAGAATATCCCATATCCTGTAATAAAGATATGGGATATCCTGAACAAATTCCACAACATGCGTGGAGTAATATTTTTTTATTAGAACAATTTATTTTTTGGCTCTGCTCCATGTTTAATTGCCCATTTTTTCAATTCGTGATAACCTTTTACGCCCATTTCAAAATCATCGCCCATTTTTAGAGCCGGTGTTCCGATTTGTTTGTAATATACAGCGTAGTTAATGTCTTTTTGAATTGTATCATTTACGGTTTTACTGTGAGCGTCTTTTTTTAGTTTGTCCATATTTAAATCGAAACCTGATTTATTCAAAACATCAATAACTTCATCTTCTGTAGTTGGTTTCTTTTCAAAGAATAGTGAGTTAACTTCCCAGAATTTTCCTTGCATTTGAGCTGCTTCGGCGTATTGAGCCATAATACAAGAACCATGGTGAAATTCTTCTTTCAAAAATTTGTTACAAGTTGTATCTAGTGGTAGAGCGTGGTGCTCAATTCTTAGGTTTTTGAATTCGGTTACAAGTTTGTGAAGCATGTTGTTACAAGCAAAGCACATCGGACATTTGTAATCTGAATAAATTTCTAGAACTACAGCATCTTTTGAATCAGAACCTAATACATTTCCTTTGATTGCATAAGGGTTTTTAGCTGATTTTGTAAATTCTCCATATTCTCTGTTGAATTTTAGAGCAGGAGAAAATTTAGCACTTGTAAATGTCCAACCTAAAAATCCACAGGCACAAAGCATTACAACAATAAATGCAACTCTATATGGAATTGGTTTTAAGCCGTCAACAAGGTCTAAATAACTTTGTTTGAATGCTCCGACAATACCGCCTTCAAGTCCTGAAATTGCTACAATTGCAATTGCTAAATCAATTACGTAAGTAATTGCACACATTATACATAGTTTGTGAATTCCAAATAAACTTACGCATAGTAAAATCATTGAAATTGTGAAAGCAATAATTCCTAATGCTGCGATATAGTGGAATTTATTTTTGAATACTTCTAAAAATTTTAGAAATCTAAATTTTTTCAATTTATCAACACACAAAAGCATTATGATAAATGAATATAAGAACAATCCCCAATATGCTAAAGGCACCCCTAAAAATTGGGATTCAGTTGTTCTTGCAACTCCGTCACAGTCTACAAAATTGCTGATAGAGCAAAAACTTGGTAGTGCATATTGGTTGAAGTTTGCTTCATAATAAATATGTGCCAAATCAATTGTTACGATTAATCCGAGAAAAACAAGTATAGAAATAACTATATATTTTTTCAGATTATTTTTTTCATTTTCCATTTTAAAAATCTCCCTCATATAGTCCGTTAAGTACATCTTACATTTTTTGACCGAATTAATCAAGTCGATTAACTGTATGATTATAGTTTTAACCATAAAAAAAGAGTGCCGATATTAACTTTTTTCGACACTCCTTTTTATTTTTTATTTTTAATTCTAGATTTTGTGCATATTATCAACAATTTCTTTTTTCTGAACCCAAATCTCCATACCCATTTTTTCTCCACATTTCATTAGTGACTCTTTGATTTCTTTGAATGAGTATTTTGATTTTTCAATATCGCAAAGCATAAACATTACGAAATGACCTTGCATCAAAGTTTGTTTTATATCTTCAATATTAACTTCGTTTTTAGCCAAAACTGTTGTTACTTCTGCAACAATTCCAACTTTATCTACCCCTGAAACAGTAACAATTATTTGATCTGACATGATTCATCCACACCTTTTTTTTCTTCTTCAATAATATCCGCAGGAACCTCAACAGGTTGAGCTTCTGCTTCTGCAATCCAATTTTTATTTACCAATTTACCTACTTTATATTTTTGGCAATAGGCTTTCAAATCTTTTTTAACTTCAGGAGCTAAGATATACATTGCAATAATGTTTGGTACAGACATTGCAATCATCATTGCGTCAGTAATATTAATAACAGAAGTTACATTCATTACAGAACCGATTACGATAAATGCACAATAGATAAATTGGAATGTTAGAGTTCTTTTCTTTCCTTCTCCAACTAAATAGTTCCAAGATTTTTGACCGTAATAAGCCCAAGCAAGTAATGTTGATAATGCATATAATAAAACAATTGCAGCTAACAATTTAGGGAAGAATGGAATTACAGATTGAATTGCACTAGATGTCATTTCAACACCTGAAGTTGAACCTGCATATTGTTTATAAACACCTGTGATAACAATAGTTACGGCTGTTAATGTACACATAAAACCTGTCATAAACGGTTCCATCAAAGATACAAAACCTTGAGAAATCGGTTCATGTGTTTTTACTGTAGCATAAGCAATTGGAGCTGAACCTGTACCTGCTTCGTTAGTTTGAACAGAACGTCTTAAACCCATAATCATTGCAACAAACATTCCACCGTAAATTGATTCAGGGTGAAAAGCCTCTTTTACAATAATTATGCAAGCGTGAGGCAAAGCTTTTATATTAAATAAAATTACAGCCATTGCTGAAATTAAATAAACAAAAATCTTCAAAGGTACGATTTTTTCAGTAACCTTAACAATTCCTTTGATACCACCGATAACAATCATACCTACAACAATTGCCATAAGTAAACCGATTACCCAATGGAAATGAGCTAGAACACTGTGTTCTCCACCTGTTACGTTAATAAATTGGTGAGCGGCTTGGTTAATTTGAATCATATTACCGCCTGTTATACCACCGCAAATACAAAGAACTGCGAAGATTACAGCTAAAGGTTGACCTAACCATCTTAATTTTTTACGGGTTAAACCGTGAGCCATATAGTGCATCGGACCACCGGAAATTGTTCCGTCCAGGTTAAATCTTCTATATTTTACAGCAAGTGCTGCTTCAACAAATTTCAAAGACATACCTAAGATTGAACCAACGATTACCCAGAATGCTGCTCCAGGACCACCCATAGAAATAGCAATTGCAACACCGGCAATACTTCCCATACCGATTGTTCCTGATAGGGCGGTCATCAATGCTTGGAATGAAGAAACTTCACCACTGCCGTCATCATTGGCACCTTGCTCTTTGCTTGGTTTAACAATGCTATGGATTGAATGCATAAATCCCCAAACAGGAATTCCTTTTAAATAAATAGTGAAAAATAAACCTGCGACTAAAATCCAAAAGATAATTATCGGAATTTCAGCTCCACAAATTTTTATCGGATAGAAAATGATTTCCGCGACTGCGTTAGAAACAGGTGCAATATGTTTGTCCATAAATGCATCTACATTCATCGCATTTGCACTCTGTATACTGCATAATAGTAACATCAAAAAAGTCATAAATTTTTTCATTTTTTATTCTATCCTTTCAGCTGTTAAAAGGTTAAAGCTCCCAATTAGGGTAAATCCAACCAAATTCTACTAATAGTATAGCAAAAACATGCAAATATACACCTTAATCTTTACAAATGCTTAAAATAACGTAATTTTTACACCTAATTTACAAACTTGTTTAAATGTTTTTCAATGATACAATGTGATAAAAGGGGAATAAGAATATGATGAGCCAGACCAAAAAATTATCTATAGCCTTTTATTGGCACATGCATCAACCTGTTTATCAGTTGAGTGCTAATGGTGATTACCTGATGCCTTGGGTAAGACTTCATGCCGTAAAAGATTATCTTGATATGGCTCTTTGGGCTAAAAAATTTGACAAATTAAAGTTGAATTTTAATTTTGTACCCATATTGTTGGATTCTATTATTGAATATGCAGAAAAAGATGCTCATGATATTCATTCAAGACTAACGATTACCCCTAAAAATAAGTTAAATGAAGAAGATAAAATTTTTATTTTGAATAATTTTTTTGATGCAAATTATCAAACGATGATTTTGACAAATGAGGAATATCATAGGTTGTATCAGATTGTACAAGCTCATGGCACAACAAATACTGATATTTTCACAAATCAAGAATATGCTGATATTATGGCATTGTTTAATTTGGCTTGGATTGACCCGTCATTCAAAACTTCTAATAAAGATTTAAAAAGATTGGTTAAAAAAGGAAAAAATTACACCCTTGAAGATAGAATTCAAATTATTGATATTCAAAGAGATATTATAAGAAAAATTATTCCAACACTAAAAAGATTAGCGAATAAAAATAAAATAGAAATTACTACAAGTCCTTATTATCACCCTATTTTACCAATTTTGTTAGACTATAAAAATATAAAGAAAAATGCTTCGGCTGATGATGAAATTTTGAGTTTGAGAACAGAATTGGATGCTAAAGTTCAAACAAAAATGGCATTAGATAGAGTTGAGCAGATTTTTGGAAAGCGTCCACGTGGGGTCTGGCCGTCAGAACAATGTGTAAACGGAAAAACTCTTGATATGCTTTCTCAGCTTGGGGTTGAGTGGTCTATTTCTGACGAGGGAATTTTAGCAAGTTCTATCAATTTTGAGTTTGAACATGATTTTAAAGGTTATTTAAAAGAGCCTTATCACCTTTTGAAAACTTATGAATATAAGACCAAAAATTCTGATATAAAAATGATTTTCAGAGATTCAACTATTCATAATTTGATTAGTTTTGAATATCCGCATCACAATCCAATCGCAACAGCAAATGATTTGTATGACAGAATAAAAGTTATGCAAAGTAAAATTTTATCTTCTCCTGATAAAGATCACTTGTTGACTATAGCTTTGGATGGGGAAAATTGTTGGGAGAATTATTTTGAAGATGGTTCATCATTTTTGAAAACTCTTTATACTTTGATTACTGAAGATGATACTCTTGAAACGGTTTTAATCAGTGATTATTTGGATAATACAAAAGAAAATAAATTACTTCCCAAAATTGCATCAGGTTCCGGATTTAATCGCAATTTCAAGCTTTGGATAGATGAACCTGTTAAGGATTTGGCTTGGACTTATTTAAAAAGAGTTCGAGAAGATTTTTCGGAATTTGTGAAGCGAGAACCTCTAAATCCGAATATTGAACTTGCAAGAAAAGAATTATTCATCTGCGAAGGCAGTGATTGGTATTGGTGGTATGGTGAACCAAATGATTCCGGACGAGATAATATTTTTGATTTCATTTTTAGAACTCATTTGAAAAATATCTATCGCTATCTTGGTTTGGATGCTCCGCAATATTTGGACGACCCAATTACTGATATTTCGCCATCAAAACCTTCAAAATATCCAAAATCATTGATTACTCCTAAAATAGACGGTAAAAAAATTACGGATGAAGATGATGAGTGGAATAATGCCGGATGTATTGAAATTCCGGATGGGCCGGTGTTAAGAGAATCTAAACTATTTGAAAAAATTCGCTTTGGAAATGATGAAAATAATTTCTATTTGAAATTTAATTTGAATAAATACATTAAGGCTAATGCTGAATTGTCAAAACGAACTTATCAAATGTATATCTATTTGAGAAAATCAGGAAGAAAACAAGCTCTTGCTCCTGTTCGTCTTATCAATAAAACTCAAAATATTTCGCCAATTTCAATGGAAAAATTCCATAATGAAATTCAGATTGCGATAAGAAAAGATGCGTTACAATTTATGAGATTAATCAAGGCAATCCCTGGTGATATGTGGGTTTTATCAAATACAAAATCTATTGAAACGGCTTATGACGAAGTTTTAGATTTGAAAATTCCGTTTGATTCCTTGGATATCAAAAGCGGTGAAACTCTTGAATTTATTTTTATCAATGCAAATTTTGGTATAAAAGATTTTTATATTCCAAATGAAATGATTTTGTCTGTGACAAGACCGGCTCTAGTTTTGAACAAGTAAACCGCTTGAAACCAAACCCAGTGCAACAACTTGAATAGCAACAAACATTATTCCCATCTTTAATCCCCTTTAGTTACATGATATTAAAGACATTTTTTATATTCAAATTGCTAGTTTGTGAACTTTTGTGAAAAATTACATATCTAATGCAATATCAAGAGTTGGAGCTTTTGCAACTATAGCACTGGATGAGATGATATCAACTCCGCATTCTGCAATAGCTCGAACTGTTTCAAGACGTACATTACCGCTTGCTTCAACAATTGCTTTATGGTCAATCAATTTAACCGCAGTTTTCATTGTCTCTAAATCCATATTATCAAGCATAATAATATCAACACCCAATGGTAATGCTTCTTTTACTTGGTCTAACGTATCACATTCAAGTTCAACTTTATGAGCGTGAGAAAGGTTTGCTTTGACCATTTTAACTGCATTAGTAACAGAACCGGCAACTTGGATATGGTTATCTTTAATCATTGCACAATCAGACAAGTTAAATCTGTGCAAAGCTCCTCCGCCAACTTTTACTGAATATTTCTCAAAAGCTCTAAAGTTTGGAGTTGTTTTTCTTGTATCAACAATTTTGCATGGCAAATCTCCGATTGCTGATTGATATTTGTGAGTTTCTGTCGCAATTCCGCTCATTCTTTGAATGTAGTTTAGAGAAACTCTCTCGCCTAGAAGTAAATATTTCCCAGAGCCTTTAAGTTTTGCAAGAACATCACCTTTTTTGATTTTGTCTCCGTCTTTAAATAACAATTCAATTTCAACTTTGTCTGACAAAACTTTGAATACAGTTTTAAAAACTTCAAGTCCGCAAATTATTCCTTCGCATCTGGAAACAAGTGAAGCGTTAAAAATTTTATCTTCACCAACAATACTTTCTGTTGTAACATCACCAAATCCGATATCTTCCATTAGTGCAGATTTAACATGATTTTCTACATAAATATTACTTAGCAAAACACAATTCTCCTTCTTTTTTTGATAAAATACTATGTTCACAATTGTCGTTTAATTCAAGATAATCAGTACGATAATGTGCTCCACGAGATTCTTTTCTGCGAAGAGCCGAATTAACGATTAATTTTGATGTGATTAACATATTTTTAAATTCGTATTCTTCTAGTGTAGAATATTTGTTTTGTTTAGGGAATTCTTTTTCAAGAATTTCTAATTCTTCAAGAGCTTTTTTCATAGAATTTTCATCTCTATAAATTCCTACATTATTCCACATTATTTCTTTTAATTTAGTCTTTAACCCTGACACATCAATAGTTTCAGGTTCAATATTATTGTCATATTTAGATATTATATTTTCAAATTCAGTTGAATTTGGAACATCAAAAGTCAAGTTAGAATTTTTTAAGAATTCTGCAACTTCGTAAGCACAAACTACGCATTCTAATAATGAGTTACTTGCAAGTCTGTTCCCGCCATGCAGGCCGGTTGAAGATACTTCTCCAATTGCATAAAGTCCATGAATAGATGTTTCACCTTTTAAATTTGTCTTTACCCCACCCATAAAATAATGAGCTGCCGGAGCAACAGGAATTAAATCTTTTGTTATATCAATACCATTTTCAAGACATTTTTTTGCAATTGTCGGAAATCTTTTTAATAGTTTTTCTGTTGGAATATCTGAAGTGTCAAGATATACATTTGTTTCATTTGTTTTTTTCATTTCTTGAAAGATTGAACGAGCAACAATATCCCGAGGTGCAAGTTCTTTTCTTTCATCATATTTGTACATAAATTGAACTCTGTTTTTGTCACAAAGTTTTGCTCCTTCTCCTCTAACAGCTTCACTAATTAAAAATCTGTTGTGATTTTTTTTATCATCAAAAGCTAGAGCAGTCGGGTGGAATTGAACAAATTCCATATCTCTCAAATCTGCACCAACATTATAACTCAATGCAAAACCATCACCGGTTGCTCCGATTGGGTTTGTTGTGTATTTGTATAATTGTCCTAATCCGCCTGTTGCAAGGATTAAAGTTTTGCAGTAAATTGTTTCATATTCATTTGCTTTTTCATCAAAGACAACTAATCCTTTGCATTCATCATTTTTTACCAACAAATCAACTGCAAGAGAATTTTCATAGGTTTTAATATTTTTGTTATTTTTTAGAGTGTTACAAAGAGCAATTTCCATTTCTCTACCTGTTGCATCTCCTCCTGAGTGAAGAATTCTATTAACTGAGTGAGCTGCTTCTTTTGTCAGTGTGAAATTACCATTTTCATCTCTATCAAATTCAACTCCAAATTTTAGCAAATCTTTGACTACTTTATCAGAATTTTCGCTGATAAATTTTATTGTATTTAATTCGCTAAGTCCCGCACCTGCTTTGATAGTGTCGGATATATGCGATTCAACAGAATCATTTTTATTGCTTTTTAAAACGGCAACCATACCACCTTGAGCGTAGTACGAATTACTTTCTCCCAAATTTGATTTTGTGATGAGTAAAATCCCGTCAGGTAAATCTAATTGTTGTTCAATTTTTAGTGCAGAATACAAACCTGCAATTCCGCTACCAATCACTACTGCTGAATATTTGGAGTATTTCATATATTTGTATATCCTTGTGTTTTGTGTCGTAATTATACTATAACAAAAAGATTATTTTCGCCACAATTAATTCAAAATTAATATGTCAATTTCCCCATAACAACACGTTTTTTTGCTCCTGTACAACAAGGTAAATTATTTGGAATTCCATAATATGTGCAATAACCTAAAAGTGCAAAGGCCATAACTTCTTTAAAATTGTTTGAAATTCCATAATCTTCACAAGTTTTTAAATCAATATATGAAGGCAAATATGTTCTCAAAAATTTCATCAAAGTTTTGTTGTATGCTCCGCCTCCGCAAATTACGGCTTCATGAATTCCAACATTCGGATAAATAAATCTTTCATAAGAATCTGCAATTGTTTTTGCTGTTAAAGCCGTTACGGTTGCGATAATATCTTTTGGATTTTCAGGGGCAAATTTGAGTGCGTTTTCAATATATTTTGGTGAAAAATATTCACGACCGGTTGATTTGGGAGGGTCGATAAAATAGTATTCATCTTGTAACAAGCATTCTAACCAACTATCTGAAATTGTTCCGGCTTTTGCGATTTCGCCATCTTTATCATAAGGAAGTGAAAAATATTTGTTTGTGCAGTAGTCAATCATTATATTTCCCAAACCCGTATCAAATCCGAAAGTTTCAAAATCTTTAGAAACAACTGTTACGTTTGAAATTCCTCCAATGTTTTGGATTGCAAAATTTTTCCCTTTATTTTTAAACCATTTTTCATCTGCAAAACAAACCAATGGTGCACCTTGTCCATTTTGTGCCATATCTGCTTCTCGAAAGTTCGATATCGTTAAACATCCTGTTTTTTGAGCAATGACAGAACTTTCACCGATTTGTAATGTGCTTTTTAAATTTATTCCATCAATTTTTTCATCAAACGGATAGTGATAAATAGTTTGCCCATGGCTTGAAATCAAATCAGGCTTTCCGAATTCAGATATTAAAACCTTACAAGCTTCCGCAAAACATTCTCCGATTGCAAAATTCATTTGGCAAACATCTTTTATTGAAGCTTCTCCTCTAAAAAGTTGGAAAATTTTTGCTCTTATATGTTCAGGATATTTGTAATTTATTCCTTGGATTAACTTAACCGTCATATCAGGATAAACTTCACACAATCCTGCATCAATGTTGTCACAGGACGTTCCTGACATCAAAGCTATAACTTTTTTTACTTCTAACTCTTCCATAATATTTTTATCATATAAAAAAGCCCACACTTATTCAAGTATGAGCCATTAAAGTTTACAACTATCCTTTTACTCTCTTCTTTAAGTCTTTTAACTTAACTCCCGCAATAAACTAGATATACTAAAATTATTTTCTTTAAGATGTAAACTGTTTGTTTTATAAAAATATCCCTAATCTCACAGTCTATAATTTAAAACCTCAATAATCTCTTTTTCCCGTTTTTGGACTACTTCGCCATCACCTCTGTTTCTTACTTGTCCAATTCTGTTCTTAATCGCTTTTAATTACCTCTTGGTAATTTATTGTCCTTCCACTTGTCTGGTAGCCTTATGATTTTAATTCGGCTTTCTTTCTATACATACTACTTTAGACCTAAACCTTTCGATTGACAAGTAAACATTTATTATAAAATTTTTACAATTGACCATGCCCCTGATTTAGTAAGAAAAAATTCGTGTTATAAAATCTTAATAAAGTTGTTTTAGTGCATTTTTGTAAATTTTATCAAAATTTTTGTTTGACATCTTAAAATTACGGATGAGGCATGGAGCATGCAAAAAAATAAAAAATAGAAAAAGCGGAAAGTTTGTGCTAGAGTGAGTTTGAGCAAAGTCGGAGAAAATGAATGAAAGAGTTTATGAAATCAAATACTGTGACTTATAACTTAATGTCATTTACCGGATTTAAGTCTATACTCATATTTTCACTCCTATTGGAAGGTCCAAAATCTTATGCCGAATTGCAACAATGCTTGCTAAACCATGACTATCTCCATGAGTCTGTATCTATTGATACACTTAGGATTTACATAAATTCTTTGCGTGAAATCGGATGCAAAATATCAAAAACTACAAAAGCCGGTATTACACGCTATTCAATAGATTCACATCCATTTGAGTTGAAAATTACAAAATCTCAAGCAAAAAGTATTTTAAAAGTTTTTAAAGCTATTTCAAAATCTATCGAGCTAAGTGATTTAATATCTTTCGAAAAATTTTTCAAAAAAATTGCTCCTTGTGTAATGGATGAAGAATTAAAAAATAAGTTGAAAAATATCTCTCCATTAAATAACATAAATCCTGATATATTGCGTGATTTGAGGAGTTTTGCAAAATCAAAAACTGAAATTACAGTATTGTATAATTCCCCAACTTCGGGCCGAAAAAATATTACAATTTTGGTGGATAAATTGTCGATTAATAATGGAAAGTTGTATGTTTCGGGTGTGAATTCTGAATATGAAAATTATTCTAAATTTTTGGTTTCAAAAATAATAAAAATTATAAGTGTAAATATGCAGAAATCAATCCTCCAAACTCCAGTAATGACGGTAGGTTATGAGGTTCTTGATAATGAGAAAAATATAGATATTTTACCGAATGAAAAAGTCATAAAAAATGTTCAAAATTCTACAATTATTGAGATAACTTCTCCTAATAAATTTGATATTATGCAAAGGATTATGTCTTATTCTGACAAATGCAGGGTGCTTTATCCTGAAAGTTTTAAAAAGGAAATAATAGATTGTTTAAAAGAAATGAGAGAAGGATATTTTGAAGAAAAATAATACAAAATTAAATGAAGGATGTATAAAAATTTTTCAGCTTATTCTTCTTTTATATCAGGACAAAGCTGATTATAACAGTGTTGTTGAGATTTTTAAAAATGATTTGAAAGGCGATCAATCACCAAATAATATTCAAGTTGTTTTGAATAAATATATTAATACTTTGAAAGTTTTTGGAATAAAATTTAAAAAAGAAAACAATAAATTTAAACTTTTGAGCAGTTTGTATTCTTTGGATTTTTCAATTGAAGATTTGAAATCTATAAGTATTTTATTAAATTCTATTGAAAATTTTCCTGATAAAAGAATTACTCAAGACCTGTCAAATTTTGTGAGAGAACTTTGCCTCAGGATGAGTAATAGTGCTAAAAATAAGCTCGATAATTTAAATTATAATTATGATTTTTCGTTTTATTATTCCGATTTGAAAGAACAAATTGAACAATGTGAAAATATTTGTCGAGAAAAATTCAATGTCGAGATTTGTTATCTAAAAAACAAAAAAGAAATAAAAATTAAATGTACTCCAAAAGAAATTTTATATGATACAAAAAATGCATATATTCAGGTTTATGACCTGTTTGGAAATGTGAATGTTGAAATTCCGTTATCAGATATTTTGTCGATAACAACTCTTCCTCAAATCGCTCGACCTATAAAAGTTACAACAACCGTTGTTTATAAATTGAAAAACAGATTAGCTAAAACTTATAAATTGAAGGAAAATGAATACTCCGATGGCTTTGATAGTGACGGAAATCTTATTGTCATAAATAAAAATGAACCGTTTGACAAGTTACTGCAACGATTGATGAGATATACATACAATTGTGAAATCATCTCACCAAAAAGATTACGCACAGAGATGCTTAACCTTATAAATAAAACGCTTGAAAATTATCGTTAACAGGTTATTTTTTCTTTTCTTTGCGTTCTCGAACAGATATCCTGATTGGAGTTCCAAAAAATCCGAAAGCTTCTCGCAATTTATTTTCCATGTATCTTTTGTAGCTATCTTTTAACAAATCTTCGTTATTAACAAACAACACAAATGTTGGAGGTTGAATTGCCGCTTGGGTTGTATAAAGAACCTTCAATCTCTTACCCTTAAAGCTTGTTGGCGGGTTGAGAGCATAAGCTTCATTAATAACTTTGTTCAACAAACCGGTTGATACTCGTTTTGTGCATTGAGCGTAAACTTCTAAACTCTTATCAAAGATTTGTCCAAGTCTTTGTTTAGTTAAGGCACTGATAAAAATTTTAGGGGCATAGCTCAAAAATGGAATATCTTTTGCTAATTCTTGTTCAAATTTGTTGATTGTATTTGCTTTTTTCTCTTCAATCAAATCCCATTTGTTTATTGCAACGATGATACCTTTTCCTGATTCTGTGATTATTGACGAAATCTTTTTGTCTTGGTCTGAAATTCCTTCTTTTGCATCAATAACCAAAACTGCAACGTCACATTCTCTAATTGAACGAATTGCTCTATCAACTGCGAATTTTTCTACACCATAGTCAACTTTTGATTTTTTTCGAATTCCTGCCGTGTCGACAATCACAAATTCATTATCATTATATGTAATATAACTGTCTATGCTATCTCTTGTTGTACCTGAAACATCAGATACAATAACTCTTTGAGTGTTTAATAGTGCATTAACGATAGAAGATTTTCCGGCATTTGGACGACCGACAATTGCAATTCTAATTTTGCCGTCATCTTTTTCATCTTCCGTTATTTCAAAATCTTTAGTCACTAATTCCAATAAATCACCAACTCCACCTGAACCGTGAAGTGCTGAAATTCCAACAGGATCACCAACAGCTAGAGCATAAAAATCACTGGTCATCATAAGTGAATCTACATTATCGCACTTATTTACCGCTAAAAATATAGGTTTGCCTGACTGACGCAAAATGTTTGCAATGTCGTAATCAACAGGATTTACACCTTCTTTTCCGTCAACAAGAAAGATGATTTTGTCCGCTTCTTCACAAGCAAGTCTTGCTTGATCAAAAATTGAAACCATAATGTCATCCCCGTCTCCAGGGATAATTCCGCCTGTGTCAATTACCGTAAAGCCTTTATTTTGCCATTCAACGTCAAAATAAATTCTATCACGTGTAACACCAGGCATATCGTGGACAATTGAATTTCTTGCCCCGATTAAACGGTTTACGAAAGTTGACTTTCCTACGTTTGGTCTACCTACTATAGCTACTGTTGGTTTTCTTTTCATAACTTTATATTATCATGGACAATTGATTTTGCAAAATTGCATTAAAGTTGGTGGGTCGGTGAGTTTTAGAGGGAAAAGAGAATAAGTTCTTTACATGTTTATTATCCATGTCATTGCGAACGGGTTTTGAGAAATTATTTTTCAAAATAAATAATAGACTCCAGTGTCGCAATCCCTGACAAATTCTGCAATGGCATAATTTATTCCCCTCCCCAGAGTTTCAAATACTCATAATATTCGTATTGAAATTCTACTCCTCCCGCAGAGTGGAGGGGATAAGGTAGGAGGTGTCACCCTGAACAGCACGAGCGGTAGCGAAGTGCGTGATTCATGGTCTATCCATTTGATTTGTTACTTAAATCAATATTGATAGATTCTGAATAGCAAGAAAATTTAGTGCTCAATTCTTCGCCCAAATTTTCTAAGCTTTCAGAATGACAGTATTTCATCTCACATTTATATTATTAAGAAATGTAAATACTGATTTAAAATGCCTCAAACCCAGTTATAATGCACGATATGATATGCTATGATATGGTGAGGTGGAGCAATTTTCGTTTCTAAAAATTTTTCTAATAAATGTAAGGGAAAATAAATCTAATTTTCGGGGAAAAATTAAAGAAAGGAAAATTTTATGCGGGGAACAGAAGTTTTAGGTTTTCTTTTTAGTTGGATTTTGCCTAAAAAAAATCAGTCAAAATTGGTTGCTAAAGCGTTGCAAAAAGCTCCAACTGCGGATTGTGGTGTTTTTGATAAAGCTAAGGCCATTAATAGGGGTATACGTAATTCCATAATGCAGGATAGAGAAATTGGCAAACCTATGGATTTTGCAGATTTAAAAGATACTCTTAATTCTAATGGAGAAGCAATGGATGTAATGCGTGGTATTATGGCAGAAGCTGATCTTGTCAAAGTCAAGGGGTTGTACGATGGTCCAACTACAAAATCTGTTGCATCAAAATATAAGAATATAGTTGATGAATTTATTTCTAAATCAGGGCATGTGATTGATGATGAAGAAATGCACATTACTCAGGATTTTATTGATAAAAAGCTTGGACATTCTTTCAAGACTACGTTAAAACCATATAACAGTAAAAAAAATAGTTAAGTACAAAATTATAAAGGAGAAAAATTATGGCTACATTTTTAGGAAAAGTTTTTAGAGTTGGTTTAAATGCAATTACACCAAAATACACAAAAGGTTGGGCAAGTCCTTCTAATAAGGGTTTAAGCAAATTTATCAATGGCACACAACAGGATCTTGGTAATGGTGTTATTAGATTTCAATATGGATTGAAACATGCTGTAGTGAAAGCAGGTTATAATAAATCTTTGCATAATTATCATAAATTATCAATTTCACCATTTTCAACCGGAGCACAATTAGTTGAAACTAAAAATAATGTTCCAAGATGTTTACACCAAGCGATGACTGAATTATCCGATTTGATGTCTCGTGGAGCAAAAGTTTAATGAAAATTTTGCCAATAATTAAACGAATTATAAAACCACGTAGAAAAATCTCAGAATCTGCAACAGTTGCGAAGCCTATTTCTTTGGCTTCGCAACCTGAAATCAAACAAGAGAAAAACCCATTCTTAGAATATATTTATGACATGTATGAAAAAGATGGAGTTTCAAGAGATGTTGTTGATAGGATTGTTCTTGGCGGAGAACGTCAAAGATATTACCGCTATGTGGGACAAGACGAACTCCAAAAACTTTTGTCAGGACAACGTGTAACCAGTTCTAGACCTTGCCATCATGGAAATCTTACGGATGTCACCTCTGACCCTAATTATGGAAAAATTCCGACTATTGGGAAATATAGATTGACGTTCAAGGATAAATCTGAATTTTCACCATATCCACTTGGGAAAGATAAAAATTCTCGAATTATTGAGCACGACTTAAAAGATTCGGAATATTATCTTCGTGGAGGGTATGATATTTCTGACATTGAAAAAATTGAGAAAAAGTCCGAAGATGGCTCATTACATTTGCTGAATTTATTCGGATAAATGGGGGATAGTCTATAAGTCAATAAGTTCGTTACAGATGGCTTTAAGGCATTAAGGAACTTTTTAAGGGGCAAGGACATTTAGTGCTCATTCTTCGCACAAATTTTCTAAGCTTTCAGAATGACAGTATATCATCTCATATTTGCATTATTAAGAAATGTAAATAT
This sequence comes from uncultured Candidatus Melainabacteria bacterium, assembly GCA_934718135.1. Classification (GTDB taxonomy): domain Bacteria; phylum Cyanobacteriota; class Vampirovibrionia; order Gastranaerophilales; family Gastranaerophilaceae; genus Zag111. Next base: position 250,557 of record CAKUZW010000003.1, read on the forward strand.
GGATTCCAAAATACCTCAAATTTAGTTATAATGCCCGATATGATATGGTGGGGTGGAGCAATTTATAAATTTCATTATAAATCAACTGAAGAATGATAATAAATATTATATAGATAAAAAACACCCTCAAAGTATTTACCTTGAGGGTTTTATTTTATAAAAATAGATTTTTAATTAAACTAATTCTTTAACTTCTGCTGCAAAAACTTTAGGATCTAATTTGATTCCAGGTCCCATAGTTGTTGAAAGGTATATAGATTTAACAAATGTACCTTTTGCTGAAGCCGGTTTAGCTTTGATGATTGCATCTGCTAATGTTGCATAGTTTTTGATTAAATCATCTTCTGCAAATTGAATTTTACCGATAGGGCAGTGAATCATACCTTGTTTATCAGCTCTATATTCAACTTTACCTGCTTTAGCGTCTTTAACAGCTTTAGCGATATCCATTGTAACAGTTCCTGTTTTAGGGTTTGGCATTAAACCTTTAGGTCCTAATACTCTACCTAATTTACCAAGCATACCCATACAATCAGGTGTTGCAATCAATGTATCAAATTCAAACCAACCGCCTGAAATTTTATCAATAATTTCTTCAGCACCTGCAAAATCTGCTCCTGCTTCAGTAGCTTCAGTTGCTTTAGCACCTTTAGCGATAACACAAACTTTTACTTCTTTACCAAGACCTGCCGGTAAAACTACTGTTGATCTGATTTGTTGATCTGCTTGACGTACGTCAATACCTAAACGCATGTGGCATTCAACTGTTTCATTGAATTTTGAAACTTCGTTAGAAATTTCTTTTAGTTTTTTTATTGCATCTACTGCTGTTGATGGTTGATTAAAACCTTCCAGCATTTCTTGCATTTTCTTTTGTTTTTTTGTTAATTTTGCCATTTTATAATTTCCTTTCGTGGTAATAGCGGACTTTCGTCCTTCCATCTAATTAGTCTTTTACTGTAACACCCATTGCTCTACAAGAACCTGCAATCATCTTAACTGCAGCATCCATTGTTGTAGCGTTTAAATCGTCCATTTTAATTTTAGCGATTTCTTCTAATTGAGCTCTGGTGATTTCAGCAACTTTATCCTTGTTAGGAACTGATGATCCTTTTGGAATATTTAATGCTTTTTTAATCAATACAGGAGCCGGTGGTGATTTGATTACGAAAGTAAAACTTCTGTCTTCGTAAACATCAATAATAACCGGAATGATGTATCCTGCTTTATCTTGAGTTTTAGCATTGAATTGCTTACAGAAATCCATGATGTTAACACCATGTTGACCTAATGCAGGACCAACCGGTGGTGACGGATTTGCTTTACCTGCTTCGATTTGAAGCTTGATTTTTCCTACTACTTTTTTTGCCATGATTTTCTCCTTTTGTGGTGATAACGGTTCTTTACCGGCTGAGTAAAGGATCCTTCCACATTATTTGTACTATCGTTTGTTTATGAGATGCCGAAAATTCTTCAGCATGACAATTCTTATAATTTGTTGATTTGTTTGTATTCCAATTCAACAGGTGTTTCACGACCGAAGATTGAAACGCTTGCTCTAAGTTTAGATTTATCAGGGTAAACTTCAATAATATCTGCATCAAAGTCTGCAAACGGACCTGAAATAATTCTAACTTTATCGCCAACTTTAACATCAAGTTCAACTTTTTCAACTTGTGATGATGTTCTGTGTAAGATTCTTTTAATTTCGCTTTCCTTAACGGGAATAGGTTTTTTAACAGAACCAACGAATTTTGTAACGCCGGAAGTGTGTCTTACTACGTACCAACTGTCTTCGTCCATAATCATTTCAACAAGTACATAGCCCGGAAATACTTTTTCTTCTTTTTCTTGTTTCTTTCCGCCCTTCATTTGAACAACAGTTTTTTGAGGAACTTCAATTCTAAAAATTTTATCTCCCATATTCATGTATTCAATACGTTTTTCCAAGTTAACTTTAACTTTGTTTTCGTATCCTGAATATGTGTGAACAATATACCATCTTTTTTTATTTTTCTTAGCTTCTTTCGCTTCTTGCTCTGCTTGAGCTTCAGCTTGTTCAGCCATGGCATCTTCGTTCAATTGTTCTTCCATTGTTTTTTCTTCTTTAGTCATAAGCCACCTTTATTATTTTGGTTAATTATTACTTATTAATAAAACCAAGTAAATACTTAAATATAAGGTCCATAAAATAAATTGCAACAGTGAATACGAATACAATAACGATTACTGACAATGTTTCAAACATTACTTGTTTTTTTTCCGGCCAGCTAACCTTACTCCATTCGGCTTTTACACCTTTGAAATATGTTTTTATAGCTTCAACTGTTTCGTTCATTTTTTCTTCCTTTGTTATTGAAAATTAAAATCGCGCCCTGAAGGACTCGAACCCTCGACATCCGGTTTTGGAGACCGACGTTCTACCAACTGAACTAAGGACGCTTATTAAAGTGGTCAAAATATTTAACCACTTTATAAAAATTCTACTTAGTTTCTTTGTGGTTAGTGTGTTTTTGACATCTTGGGCAGTATTTGTTTAATTCTAATCTTTCCTTGATGTTCTTTTTGTTTTTAGTTGTTGTGTAGTTTCTTTCTTTACATTCTTCGCAAGCTAGAACTACCATTCTGTCGTTTTTTCCTTTGATACCCATTGTTTTATTTCCTTTATTTTATTAACTTGTCTCCTATTTAAAATAGAATGTGATTGTTACACATTCTATCTATTTCGGCTTATAATTTTATGATATATCAAACAAAATATTTTGCAAACTAATTGTAAACAAATACTACATTTTTGACAATAAAAAACACTTACCTCTTTTTGATAAGTGTTTTTTACGATTTGAAATTTCCTTTAAAATTAGCGTCTAACAGGTGTTTGAGCTGGACTTTGTGTTGGGTATTTGCCAACTGAATCGGAACGAAGTTGTTCCATATAAATTTGTCCGTTCTTAACAACTTGTTGAAGTTGAGTTAGATTGTTTTCTAAACTTGTAAGAACTTGTTCTGCATAAAGTTCAGCACCTTCTCTAATTTTAACTGCTTCATCTGTTGCTTGAAGTCTGATATTTTCAGCATCTTGAAGAGCGATGTGTTTAATTTTTTCACAATCTTCAACAACTTCATTTTTAATTCTTATACCTTCACGTTCAATAGCTTTAATCTGGTCAGATTCAGAAAGTTTTCTGTCAGCTTCATTTTGAGCGTCTTGAATAATTTTTGTAGCTTTTTGTTGTGCTTCATTTTGCAATTCTTCTTTTCTTTTCAAGAAAAGTCTTGCTTCTTGAACTTCCATAGGTAAAGCTTGATATATTCTGTCGATTAATGTTTCAATTTCCCTTTTGTTTACTACGGTGTATTTTAAAACCGAATAGCCTTCATCAAGTGCTATTTCTAACATCTTTAGTAAATCATACACTCCGTTTTGTGGCATGCTTGTTATCCCTTATCCCTTTCACATTTTATATATTAATATATTACCTAAGCAATTTTTAATTGTCAAATAATTATTTTCTTAGAAATAACATATTTTAACATGTTTTAGCTTACTTATCAGAAATTTCTGCTTGAATAATTTCTTCGGGAATATTTTCTGTTATTTTTGTTAATAAATTCTCTATTTCTTTAATTTTCAGGATTGAAAAATTCGCGAAAGACATCGTTTTATTCAAGGTGATTTCTAGCATTTGAAGTATGTCAAATATAGTTGTTCCCTTTGATGTTGTGTTAGGTGTGATGTTAGAATTTTTGAGAAATCCTCTTGCTCTCATTACATCATCTGGTAAATTTGCGTAAATTGCGTCTATGATTTGTTCAACGCCATATTTATCCACTGCAACGTACCCTTTAAATATAGGTAGTGAATATCCTTTCAAGATTTGTTGTTCAAGTTTTTCTATATTCTTACGTGTTTGGAATTCCATAACTTAATTGCCTTTCGTCAGATATTCATTAACAGGTTGAGGAACAAATTTTGAGATATCACCGCCATTTTGGAGAATTTCTCTTATTGTACTTGAAGAAATGAAATTGTATTTAGGTTTTGTTGTCAAAAACACCGTTTTAATTTCATCACAAAGTGCACTGTTTGTTTGAGACAATTGCATTTCGTATTCAAAATCCGAAACAGCACGTAATCCTCTAATAAGTACGGTTGCTCCAATTTTTTTAGCGTATTCAATAGTCAAACCTTCAAAAGCATCAACTTCGACATTTTCAAGGTCTTGTACGCTTTTCTTGATTAGATCAACTCTTTTTTCCGGAGGTAAAAAACCTTTCTTTTCTCCATTATGAGCAACCGCAATTATCACTTTGTCAAAAATTCCTGCGGCATTTTTCAAAATATCTAAATGTCCTTTTGTTATTGGGTCAAAACTTCCCGGATATATCGCAATTTTCATTTAATTAACCTTTCTTTTAGGTTGATTATAGCCAATATGTATGTTTTTTTCAACAATCCTCAAAACCATGTCGGCACTCGGGTTTAACATGTTAACTAATGTAACAAAATGAAAAGCTTAATGCAATTTTCGATATAAAAAATACTTTATATATATGTACATAGTATATATAAAATTTTATATACACTACCTTCTACTTTCTACCTACTAACCTTTTACACGAGGAATTGTAAAAAATTCCAAGGAGCTTCTTAAATTTCTAAGGAGCTTTTTTTTTGTAAAGTCTATAAGTTGATAAGTTCATTTCGGTTTTATTCTTAAGTGACAAGAAAATAGGGAAATAAGGAAATAAGTTCGTTAAAATAGACTCCAGTGTCGCAATCCCTGACAAGTTTTGTAATTGCTTAATTTGTTAGGGATTACGACGTCACTTCGTATTTCTGCCTGACACTTCACCTCGCCATAAACGTGACTCCGTGTCTGCCAAATATGTCCTGCGGACAGCCTATCGTTTTGGCAGACAGCTCCGCACTCTGCTCGGTTCGTTTTCCTCGTAATGACATGATTTTGTGGACGTTGGAAAGTGGAACGGCTTTACTAAGCCGAAAAAGAAAAACACGAATGATTAAATGGCTCGAATCATCAGGAGCTTCGCCCTCGACCCCCCTAAATGGAGTGTCATTCTGAAAACTTAGAAAATTTGTGTGAAGAATTGAACACAAAATTTTCTTGTTATTCAGAATCTATCAATGTTGATTTAATTTAAGGAGAAAAGGAACAAGGAAATAAGTTCGTTACAGAAGGCTCTAAGGCACTAGGTCACTCAGGCATTAAGGTCTTTACATTTTTACGTCATCCTGAGGGCTCGCATTAAACAGATACGGCTCCGCCTTACATCCTCTGCTCGCGTTCGTTCAGAATGACGCTAAGGATGAACACGTAACGAACTTATTCCCTTTTTCCTTTAAACCTAATTTCCCTTGTCCCTAAAAAAAGACTTTGCCAAGTCACCCATAAAAATAAGCGGGCTTGTTTTGCATTTACCCTCACTCCGAGAGGAGTGGATATGTAAGAAAACACCATTGAAAAAAAAATATGTTTTTGATAAAATTTCGCTAGTCTATAAATAGAAAGAAGGTATAAATTATGGCTAAAAGAGTATTGCTTTGTATAATGGACGGTTGGGGAATTTCTAAAGGTTCTGAAAAATATGATGCAACCAAACTTTCTCACCCTGTTCATGTTGATGAATTAGAAAAAGATTGTCCATTCAGACATTTGAGAGCTGACGGAGAATTCGTTGGTCTTCCTGCTGGTCAAATGGGAAATTCAGAAGTTGGACACTTAAACTTGGGTGCAGGTAGAATTGTTTACCAAGATTTGTCTAAGATTAATAATGCAATCAAAGACGGTTCTTTCTTCAAAAATCAAAGATTTTTGGATGCAATCGCACACGCTAAAAAGAATGATTCAGCTTTGCACATCTATGGGCTTGTTTCAACTGGTGGTGTTCACTCATCACTTGACCATTTATTAGCACTTATCAAAATGGCTGCTGAAAACGGTTTGACAAAAGTTTATGTACACGCATTTTTGGATGGTCGTGACACGCCACCTCAAAGTGCCTGTGAATTCTTGCAAGTTGTTGAAGATGAACTTAAAAAATACAATCTTCCTCCTGTTGCAACAATTATCGGTCGTTATTATATTATGGACAGAGATAATCGTTGGGAAAGAGTTGAAAAAGGTTATAACGCTTTATTGTTAGGTGAAGGCGAACACGCTAAAACTGCAATCGAAGGTGTTAAACAATCTTATGCAAAAGGTGAAAATGATGAATTTGTTCTTCCTACAGTTATCGGTGGTGAAGAATCAAGAATTCATGATAATGATTCAATCATCTTTATCAACTTCCGTCCTGATAGAGCTAGAGAAATTACTAAAGCTATCAACTTTGCGGATTTTGACGGATTTGAAAGAAAGAAAGTTCTTAAAAATATCTTGTACACAACAATGACAAGCTATGAAGCAACTTTCACATTCCCTGTTGCATTCCCTAAAGAAAAATTAGTAAATATCTTAGGTGATGTTTTGGAAGCTAACGGAATTCACCAATTCAGAACAGCAGAAACTGAAAAATATGCTCACGTTACATTCTTCTTCAATGGAGGTATTGATCAACCTCAACCTCACGAAACAAGAGTTCTTGTTCCATCTCCAAAAGTTGCAACTTATGATATGCAACCGGAAATGAGTGCTCCTGAAGTTTGTGAAAATGTATTAAAGGCACTTAAAAATCCTGAATATCAGTTTGTATTAGTAAACTTTGCAAATCCTGATATGGTTGGTCACACAGGTGTTCTTGAAGCTGCAACAAAAGCATGTCATGTTGTTGATGAATGCGTTGGCAAAATCGCAAAAGAATGTAAAGAAAATGATGTTGTTATGTTATTGACAGCAGATCATGGTAATGCTGAAGTTATGTTTGATGAAAAAACTCACGCTCCAGAAACTGCACACACAACCAATGATGTTCCATTTGTGGTTATCAATGCTCCACAAGGTTTGGAACTTCGTGAAGGTCAAGGTGCATTGTGTGATGTTGCCCCAACAATTTTACAATTGTTAGAAATTAAACAACCTGCTGAAATGACAGGGAAATCATTAATTAAGTAAGGAAATAAGGTAAAAGGAAATAGGGAAATAGGTTCTTTAAAATATATGTAATGAACTTATTCCCTTTATTCCTTATTCCCCTATCCACTTTTGTAAGTAAAGGAAATGTATGAGTAATAAGATTGAAGATTTAGATATTGATTTTTCGTTTAAAAAGAATAATGTAGATGAGTTGTTTTTTAACCTGAGTGAAAATCCGGAAGGCTTTAAAAATAAAGACTTTCGTTATACTTTGAGTATGATTTATCAGATTGTGGAAGATGAATTTGCCGGAGTATTTTTGAGCCCAAATGCTCCAACTCGTAATACTAATTTCTATTTAATTAATAAGGGCGGGAAATTATCCTTCTTTGTTACTCCGACCAACAATTTCCAGTATTATTTAAAATCAAAAGGTTCTTTATTCCGTTTCAAGTCAGAAGTTTTGGATGATAAAGTCGGGTATTTCATGGCTTGGGATTTAGTTATGGATTATTTCGGCGGATTTGGTAACGTTGTTGATTTAGAGGATTTAACACCAACATTTATTTATTTGAACAAATTAACTTATTTTGTTATGAAGTTGATTGAAAAATTGTACTTCATTCCGACTGTCAAACGTTACGGACAGATGTTTAGAATTGTTTATGAACCAATTATTAACAATCAAAAAATGGCTAGGATTGTTAATATGTTTGAAGAATGTATTCCTGAAGATTTATTTATTCAGGGTGAAATGCCTAAAGATTTTGTTTATGAATTCATTTATACTTATTTGAATTATGTGATTTATAAGTTCTTGGGTATTAAAATGTACAGATTTAAAGACGTTAAATCCGGAACTTATTTATTAAAAGACTTGGAACAGCGTGCTGTTTTGAAGGGAAAAGATATTGCTGAGAATTTTACTCAATGGTTTGATGAATTGTATTTGGGTAAATATGATGTAATTCCGTATTTCAAAATAGAAAAATTGGAAGACGAGATTTTCAGATTGAAAGTTTATATCAAAAACAGAAAGACTGATGAAAGTGTACTTATTGATAAACTTTACACAGATGAAGAAGTTTTTGGAGCAAAAGCATCAGACATTTCAAGAATTGTTGAAAAACAACTTAACTACGCTTTGCGTTATATGCCTGAACTTGAACAATTGTTTGAAGATGAAGATAAATTGTATTTGGATTTGAATTTGAATGAAATCTACAAGATTATCACTCAAACAGCTTATTATTTACAGAAGGCTCAAATTGAAGTTATCTTGCCGGAAGAACTTGTTAATATTGTAATACCAAGAGCTTCAATCAATGCTAAGGTTAAAGAATCAAGAACTCAAGATTTGGCAGATTTAATTAATAACAATTCATCTTCTAAAATGTCATTAGACGATATTTTAGATTTCTCTTATGAAATTGCTATTGGTAACGAAAAGATTTCATTAGAGGAATTCAAACAACTGGTTGAAAACAACAACGGATTAATCAAATACAAAAACAAATATGTTTTGATTGATAAGGAAGAAAGTAAAAAGATTTTTGAACAAATTGCAAAATCTAACCTTAAATCAATGTCAAGAATGGAACTTATTCATGCTTCATTATCAGGTCAATTGCAACAGTATGATTTTGACTATGATGCAGCGTTTGCAAGAGTTCTTGCTGATTTTACAAAGCCTGTAGAAATGACCATTCCAAAAGACTTGAAGGGCGAACTTCGTCCATATCAGGAAGTTGGTTTGAAATGGTTATGGACAAATGTTTCAAAAGGTTTTGGCTCTTGTATGGCAGATGATATGGGATTGGGTAAAACAATTCAGGTTATCAGTTTGCTGTTAAAGATGAAAGAGGAAGGTAAACTTAAAAAACCGGTTCTCGTAATTTGTCCAACTACATTGATGGGTAACTGGATGAAAGAATTACAGTTGTTTGCACCTAGTCTTGATGCAGTGATTTATCATGGAGCAGACAGACAGTTAGAAGTCAACCATGATGTAATTCTTACTACTTATGCGATTATGAGAATTGATGTTGAAGAGTTGAAAAAGCATGCTTGGAGCACAATTATTGTTGATGAAGCTCAAAATATTAAAAATCCTGATACCGCTCAAACATTGGCTATCAAAATGTTAAAAGCTGATGTAAAAGTTGCAATGACAGGTACTCCTGTTGAAAACAGATTGACAGAATTATGGAGTATATTTGACTTTATTAATAAAGGATACTTGGGTTCACTTAAAGAATTCCAAAAAAGTTACGCTATTCCTATTGAAAGGTTCAAAGAAAATTCTAGAGCAAGCAAACTTAGAATGTCAATTTCTCCATTCGTTCTAAGACGTTTGAAAACTGATAAACACGTAATTTCTGACTTGCCGGAAAAAATGGTACTCAACGAATACTGTTACTTGTCTAAAGTTCAAGCAGTTCTTTATGAAAAAACTCTTAATGAAATGATGACAAAAATCAGTGGATTTACAGGAGTTAACAGACGTGGTAATATCTTCAAACTTATCACTGCACTTAAACAAATTTGTAACCACCCTTACCAATTCTTGAAGTCTGGTGAAATGAACAAAGAAATGTCCGGTAAAATGGAAAAATGTATTGATATTGTTCAAAGCATTATTGATAGAGATGAAAAAACTCTTATCTTTACGCAATATAAAGAAATGGGCGATATTTTGTGCAAAGTTATTTCTCAAGAATGCAATACTGAACCTCTATTCTTCCATGGAAGTTTAACTGTACCGCAAAGAGAAGAATTGATTGAGAAATTCCAAACAGATCCGGAGTCAAAAGTAATGATTCTTTCATTAAAAGCCGGTGGTACAGGTTTGAACCTAACAAGTGCAACCAATGTAATTCACTATGACTTGTGGTGGAACCCTGCCGTTGAAGATCAGGCAACAGATAGAACCTACCGTATCGGTCAAGATAAGAATGTAATGGTTCACAGAATGATTACACTCGGAACATTTGAAGAAAAGATTGACGAAATGTTGAAATCGAAGAAAGAACTTGCTGATTTGGCAGTTTACGAAGGAGAAAAAATTATTACAGAACTATCTGATGAAGAAATCTACGAAATCTTTACTTTATCAGCTTAGTATAATAAATAATTTTATTTTTATAGAACATGTCTGTTTAATTACGCAAATTAGGCAGGCATGTTTTTTGTTTAGTATAATTCTTCTGCCATTTTTACAAGATAGTTTAATTGCTTTTTATTTAATTTTTCGCTGATGTAGTTTAGTTTTTGAAGTAATTCAATTTGGGATAAATCTTCTTTAGTTTTAAATAACTCGAATGCATTTGTATGTAATACGTTGCAAATTCTTTCTAATAATTCACAAGAAGGAAAACTTCGTCCTGTTTCAATGAACGAAATGTGTCTGGGAGCAACATTAACAAGTTCCGCCAACTGTTCTTGGGTCATTTTGTTTCTTTTCCTTGTGTCTTTCAAGTTTGTTGCAAAAATTGTTTTTAACCCCATAATTCCTCCTCTAATAATGATACTTATTTTAAATTACTTTTTGTACGAAATTAGAGGTAATATTATGTTGATTAATTTAGAAATATAAAGTATATTATATAGATGAAAGGTAATATATTAAGGCTTAATTATGAAAGATAATATAGAGTATGAAAAAATTTTTAAGGGAATAAGGGAAAAGGAAATAAGACTTTTTAGAGTCAATAAGTAGGTTACATAAAGTAGGTTGGGCTTTCTAGCCCAACATTAAAATAAGAAAGGATGTAAATATGGAAGATAGTAATAATACAAATAATACCAATGTCATCCCGAACAGCACGAGCTCAAGTATTAAGGCGGAGCCATATCCGTTTAATGTGAGTGCGGTGTTTCAGGATTCTCAAAAAGAAAAGATGCTGAATCAAGTTCAGAATGTCGCTAATAATAAAAGCGTAAAGGACTTATTCCCTATTTCCTTTTTCCTTAAAAAGAAAATAGCTTTCACACTTGCAGAAGTCCTTATCACTCTTGGTATCATTGGAGTTGTTGCGGCTCTTACTATTCCGGGGCTAATCAATAATTATAAGGCGAATAGACTTCGTTCTCAATTTTTGAAATCTTATTCTACTGCACAACAAGCATTTAAAATGATGGAGCAGGATGATGTATCTCTTGATCCTCTTACGTATAATGAGGATAGAAATAGGAAATTTTATACGGCTTATATGAGCTACTTTCAGGGGGTAATCAATTGTGGAGGTCGTGCTGCCGGAAATAAAAAAACATTGCCTTGTTATGATGTGGATGATCCTTCTATTGGTTATGAATCTTTGGATGGCAAAAGTCAAATAAGTTCTCTGTTATTTGATGACGGGCAATTTGTTCTTCAGGACGGAACGTTATTTTTAATGGAAAATGACATGCGTATAAAGGACAGGCTTTATGTTTCGGTTGATTTGAACGGTTTTAATAATCCCCCAAATCGTTGGGGATATGATTTGTTTACTTTTCAATTTTTAGATGGTGAATTGAAAACAATGGGAGAGATGGGCACGGATTATACAGATATGGATGTGTATTGCAATCCTAAAATTTCAAATAACTTGAATGGAATTGCTTGTGCCCAAAAAGCTAAAAGTAATTCAGATTATTTCAAATGGGTTGTTAAGAATTTGAAGTAATGTTCTTTAACGAACTTATTCCCTTCTCCCTTATATAATAAAAACCGTAAAGGACTTATCAACTTATAGACCTATAGACTTTAAAAAATCTAAAAACCTTAATTTTTCATTAAGATTACGCAACATTGGCATGTTTATGTTAAACTCTTGATAAAGTCACATTAAACTTGGAGAGGTATAAATATAATGAACTGGTTAGTAAAGCTACTTGGCGATCCTAACGAAAAAAAAGTTAAGTCTATGATGGGGATTGTCGAACATATAAATGCATTAGAACCTGAATTTGCTAAAATGACTGATGAAGAATTGAAAGCTAAGACTCAGGAATTCAAAGATATTTTGGCAAAACGTCCTACATCAAAGAATTTTAAAGAAGATTTAAAACTGGAAAAAGAAGCTTTAGATAAAATATTGCCTGAGGCTTTCGCAACCGTTAGAGAAGCTGGTAAACGTGTGTTAAATATGCGTCACTTTGATGTTCAGTTGATAGGTGGATATTTCTTACATAATGGGCATATTGCAGAAATGAGAACAGGTGAAGGTAAAACTTTGGTTGCCACATTGCCTGCTTATTTGAATGCTTTAACAGGTAAAGGTGTTCACGTAATCACCGTAAACGATTATTTGGCAAAACGTGATAGCGAATGGATGGGCAAGATTTATAAATTCTTGGGCTTGACGGTTGGTGTTGTTCTTTCAAGTGGTGACGGTGCAAGAAGCTTCGAAAATAAAAAACATGCCTACCAATGTGATATTACTTATGGTACAAATAACGAATTCGGTTTTGATTATTTGAGAGATAATATGGCAAGCAGTATTGATATGCTTGTACAAAGACCTTTTAATTATGCGATTATTGATGAAGTCGATAGTATTTTGATTGATGAAGCAAGAACTCCATTGATTATCAGTGGTAGACTTGCTCAATCTGCAGAAACTTACCAATTGATGGCAAAAATTGCTCCACAATTGCAAAAGGATGTTGATTATACTGTTGATGAAAAGAATAAGAATGTAATTTTGACAGAAGAAGGTATTGATCACGCTCAAGAGCTTATCGGAATTAAAGATTTGTTTGATATTCATACTCAGTATGCACACCATTTGTTGCAGGCATTAAAGGCGAAAGAACTTTTTGTTCGAGATACAGATTATGTTGTAAAAAATGGCGAAGTAATGATTGTTGATGAATTCACAGGTCGTTTGATGGAAGGTAGACGTTGGTCTGACGGTTTGCATCAGGCTGTTGAAGCAAAAGAAGGTGTTGAAATTCAAGATGAAACACAAACTCTTGCAAGTATTACATTCCAAAACTTGTTCAGATTGTACCCGAAATTATCAGGTATGACAGGTACAGCGATGACTGAGGAGGCTGAATTTGGTAAGATTTATAACCTTGAAGTTACAACAATCCCAACAAATAAACCTGATATCAGAATTAATTATCCTGATGTAATTTATAAATCAGAAGTTCAAAAATATTTGGCAGTAGTTGACGATATTTTGGCTCAACACAAACTTGGCAGACCGGTTTTGGTTGGTACAATCAGTATTGAAAAATCTGAATACGTGTCTGCACTTTTAAGACAAAGAGGAATTAAACACAATGTCTTAAATGCTAAACACCACGAAAAAGAAGCACATATTATTGCTCAAGCAGGACGATATGGTGCAGTTACAATTGCAACAAATATGGCAGGTCGTGGTACCGATATTCTTTTAGGAGGTAACGCTGAGTATTTGGCTAAAGCTGAACTTGATGATAATGGAATTGACGAAACAAATCCTGAATATGAAAAACTAAAAGCTGAAGCACTTGAAAGAGCGAGAAAAATTACAGAGGAAGAACATGACAAAGTTGTCGCAGTTGGTGGTTTGCACGTAATTGGTACAGAACGTCATGAATCTAGACGTATTGATAACCAGTTGAGAGGTCGTGCTGCTCGTCAAGGCGACCCTGGTTCTACAAGATTTTTCTTATCATTGGAAGATAATTTGATGAGAATTTTCGGTGGCGAAAAAATTACACAATTGATGACCGCTTTGAATGTTCCTGAAAATATGGCAATTGATTCTCCTCTAATTACAAAAAGAATTCAATCTGCACAGAAGAAAGTTGAAACTTTCCACTTTGATATGAGAAAATCTGTTCTTGAATATGATGATGTTATGAATATTCAAAGGGAAAAATTTTATCATCAAAGAAGAAAAGTTTTGGCAGGGGAAGGCTTGTATGACGATATTCTTTATATGATGGAACGCGAAGTTGATAGATTGATGCGTAGTTATATTTCACCTGAACAAAAAGTTGAAGAATATGTTTATGATGACTTGCAAACTATGATTAAGGAACTTCATTCGACTGTTCCGCAACTATCATCCAGTTTTGGAGTAGCTGATATTCAGAATATGCGTTTTGAACCGATGTATAACAAGATTAAAGATTTTGTAATCGAAGCTTATAAAAACCATGAGATTGAAATTATCAATTTTTATAATCAGGTTATAAGTGATTATAATGCAGGTTATGAGCTTCAAGAACCATTTTCTCCACATAATATTGTAAGACAATTGGAAAAAGATGTGTTGCTAAAAGTTGTTGATAGCAAATGGATTGACCACTTGCATAATATCGACATGCTTCGTGACGGAATTGGTTTGAGAGCTTATGGACAAAAAGATCCGTTGATAGAATATAAAAAAGAAGCTTATGACATGTTTAATAACATGATGTACGAAATTCAGAGTGATACGGTTAAGCATTTGTTCAGAACAAAATTCGGAGTTCAAATAGTTAATAATAATCCGACTCCTCCGGTTGATGAAGAATATGATATTCAGGATGAAAACAATCCGGATATAGATTCTCAAGAATTGTAATAAATAATTAATTTATTAATAACTCAAAAGACTTGGCATGGTTTTGCCAAGTCTTTTAGCATATTTAAGGGGAAATGTAAAAGGAAAATAAGGTCTTAACAGAAAATATTATACATGTCATTACGAGGAATAATGTTGAACAAGATATATAAATGTCTATATAGCGTGACGTTGTAAACCCTAACAATTATCATCTTTATATTGTCACCCTGAACTTTACAAAGCGAACCGTTGAGCGAATGCGAAACGTGTGAGTCCGTATGTACAATTGCGAGCGAATGCGAAGCAATCCAGCTTATTTAATTGTCGACTTGGTAAAACTGACCTACTGTTATTATTCATGTCATTGCGAACGGGTTTTGAAAAACCATTCTTCAAATTCGACAATAATCTCCAGTGTCGCAATCCCTGACAAGTATCGCAAATAACCAAAAAACATTAAAAAAATTTTATAAAAAATCCTAAAATTTTTATAATTTCATGTCAAAATCAAGAAAAATTTATGAAAAACTTGGTTTTTCATAAAATCTAAGACGCCTAGAAGGCTCTAAAATCAAAGTTTTTGCCCCAATTATTAAAAAATATTAAATTAATTCAAAAAATATTGGACAAAGGGGTTGATTTTTAAAATTGTTTGTTTTACACTTAAAGACGTCGAGAGACAAAAGAGAATTTTGAAACAAATATAAATAGCAAATATTTAAAAGTTTTAAAAATTTTATTTCTTACCCCCTTGACAATAAAAAATGAGGTGGTAAGATAAAGGAACCCCGACAGCGAGAGTAACGAAGGAGTTACGAAGCGT
>CAKUZW010000004.1 GCA_934718135.1 uncultured Candidatus Melainabacteria bacterium
TAGAAGGATAAATATTTTTGAATTTGTTTCTAAGAGCGACAATTCTTATTGGTGAATAAATATAAATCATCGGTTTTACCCTGTAGACAATTTCTTGATATTTGTCATAATATTTTTTTCTATCCTCAAATTTAGTTGCTAAAGCTCCTTGTGTGTAAAGGTAATCCAGTTCTTTTTCCCAAGGTAGAATTTTTGCTTTCCCTTCTTGTGGCGTTCGTTGGTTGAACATGTGGAGCCGTCCGTCTGATAACCAAACATTTTTTCCTCCGTTAGGTTCAAGAGGAGAACCCGTAAGCCCCATGATTACCATATCCCAGTCATATGTACTTACGAGTTTATTAACAAGAGAGTTGAATTCAATTGGTTTGAAATTAATTTTCATCCCTAAATCTTCAAGGTCTTGTTTTACCATAACCCCAATTGCTTCTCGTTCAGTGTTTCCTGCATTAGTATATAAATCAAATTCTACTCTGTGTCCGTGTTTATCAAATAATTTTCCCTTTTTATCAAGATAAAAACCTGACTTTTGTAGAAGTTCTTTAGACTTATTCAAATCTTTATCATAAGGTTTTAGATTTTTGTTTAAGTATATTGAATTAAGGCTTTCCGGAGTGAATAGCGGTGCCCCGATTCCATTTGCAATATTTAGAACCATATTTTTTCTATCTATTGCATAATCAACTGCAGTTCTGAAGTTCAAATCTTGAAACCACATCTGCTTATCCGGATTTACGTAATATTTACCCTTGTTATCTTTTCTGTTATTCAAATTCATTGATAGATACATTGTTCCTGTATCGGGTCCAAGATTGTATAATTTAAAATCAGAATGAGGTTCAAGAGATTTATATCTTGCTACTTTTGAGCCTTGTAGTGAAATAACATCTAATTCTTTTGCTTCAAATTTTAAAACTTCGTTATTCAAATCTCCTACAATTAAGTAAACAAGTTTATCTAAATATGGAAGTTTTTGTTGTTTTGTGTTTATTTCATAGTAATTTGGATTTTTTTCAAATACTATACGCTGAGCCGGAACATATTCTTTTAATTTGAATGCTCCCGATACGACAAAATCTTTTGGTTTGGTGTTTGTAGATAAGAATGAATCAAAATACGTATTTCCTTTTTTGACTGCCGGCATGAATATATGTTTTGGTGCAATTGAAGTTGATAACATTCTGATAAATGGTGCAAATGGTTTTGGTGTTACAAATTCAACTGTGTAATTGTCGATTTTTCTAACGGTTGGTAATTTGTCATCAATAACAATAGAGTCTCTTGTTGAAGTATCTCCAAGTCCTGCAAAAATTATATCCTTCCATGTAAAAACAACATCATCTGCTGTAATTGGTTTTCCATCAGACCATTTTATCCCCTTACGGAGTTTTATTGTATAAGTTTTTCCGTCAGGGGAGATTGTATAAGATTTTGCAAGTTTTGGGGTTGGCTGTCCTGTAATCGGATCAGAAGATAACAACCCGTCATACATAATACTTGCCATTGTTTGAGAAGTATTATCTTTACAGTTGAAAGGGTTAAATGTTTTTGGTCCTTCTCCGATTGTAGAAGATACAAGTTCTCCTCCAAAATTCCCAATTGGAGCTTGTGATTCTAAATAGTCAATTCCATGAATTGTGACATTTTTAGGGGTTGGGTAAGTTGTTTTTTGCACGTCTTTAGAAGATGTTTGAGCTTCTGTTTTTTTTGAAGGCACAACATCTTTTACAAGACAAGCTTTGCACAATAGTGCAACACAAATTATAACTAATAATACCCTAAAACCTCTCCATGTCATGATTTTAGAATATCACAAAAAGATATTTATGTATTACCTTAGGCGGTTATTTATTTAATAAATTTCAAAACAAAGAGCAAGAAAATTAACTTTCTTGCTCTTTGTAAATATGAAAAATTTATATGTATATTAGTTATAAATCTTTTTAGTCAAATCAGCTTTTCTTAGTCTGATATTTTCTGGAGTAATTTCAACTAATTCGTCATCTGAAATATATTCAAGGGCTTCTTCAAGAGATAAAATTCTTGGAGCTTGAAGAGTAACCATAACATCTGCTGTTGAACTTCTCATGTTTGTTAATTTTTTAGTTTTGCAAATGTTAACTTGAATATCTTGTGGTCTGTTGCATTCTCCGATAATCATTCCTCTATATACTTTAGTTTTTGGAGTGATGAAAAATACTCCTCTATCTTCAAATTGAGCTAAAGCGTAAGGAATTGCTTCTCCTTGTTCAAAAGCAATGATTGAACCGCTTCTTTGACGAGGAATATCACCTGCGAAAGGTCTATAATGCAAGAATGTATGGTACATTATACCTTCACCTCTTGTCATTCTGATGAATTCACTTCTGAAACCGATTAAACCTCTTGCAGGAATATGGAATGTAAGATTAGTTCTTCCTTTAGAAGTTTGCATATCTTTCATTTCAGCTTTTCTGTTAGAAAGTCTTTCGATTACGCTACCTGCGTAAGCTTCAGGGACATCAATGATTAAGTTTTCATAAGGTTCACAATGTTCCCCATTAATAGTCTTATAAATAACTTCCGGTTTAGATACTGCAAATTCATAACCTTCTCTACGCATTGTTTCAATAAGGATACTCAAGTGTAATTCTCCACGACCTGAAACTCTGAAACAATCTGTTGAATCTGTATCTTCAACTCTCAAACTAACATTCTTTTCAAGTTCTGTGTATAAGCGTTTTCTCAATTGACGAGATGTTACAAATTTCCCTTCTGTACCTGCAAATGGGCTGTCATTTACAGAAAAATTCATTTGTAGTGTTGGTTCATCAACTTTGATTAAAGGCAACGCTTTTGGTGTATTAGAGTCGCAAATTGTTTCACCGATTTGAATATCTGAAAATCCTGCAATACCTACAATATCACCTGCTGATGCAGATTCAATTTCAACTCTTCCCAAATCTTTAAATCCGAAAAGTTTAACAATTTTACCTTTTTCTTGCGTTCCGTCTGCGTGAATAACACAAACTTGGTCTTGAGAATTAACTTTACCATGAGCTATACGTCCGATAACAATTCTTCCAACGTATTCGTTATAATCAAGAGTTGTAGCTCTGAATTGGAACGGTTCATTTTCATCCCCTTCAGGAGCTTTGATATTGCTGATGATACAATCCAATAATGGAGTCATATCTTTTCTTTCATCATTTAAATCTTTGATTGCAAAACCGTTCAAACTGCTTGAGAATATAAACGGAAAGTCAATTAAATCTTCTCTATCAGTCAATTCTGTGAATAAATCAAATACTTTGTCTAGTGCTGTTAATGGTTCTGCAGCCGGTTTATCAATTTTGTTAATTACAACAATAATTTTTAACCCTAATTCCAACGCTTTTGATAATACAAATCTTGTTTGAGGCATTGGACCTTCTGCCGCATCAACAATCAATAACGCACCGTCAACCATACCTAAAACACGTTCAACTTCTCCACCGAAATCCGCGTGTCCTGGGGTATCTACAACATTAATTTTTGTTCCTTTATAGTTGATTGAAATGTTTTTAGAAAGAATTGTAATTCCTCTTTCTCTTTCCAAATCGTTACTATCAAGTACACGTTCTTCTACGTGTTGATTTTCACGAAAAACACCTGCTTGTTTCAATAAACAGTCAACAAGAGTAGTTTTACCGTGGTCAACGTGAGCAATAATTGCTATATTTCTAATGTTTTCATTACAAGTCATACATTCCCTACCATTCGTAATTTTGTTTAGTGTAATTTTTACACTTATATGATAAAACAGACATTTTTATTTTTCAATAATATTTACATTATATTAATTAAAACTTTATTTTAGGTCTCCAAGTGTATCATTTATTTCCTTCAAATATTTTTGGCTGTGAACTTCTTCTAAAATTGTCTTTGCTTCTGTTAGTTCATTTATCGCATGGTTTGGGTCAGAACCTTTGACAAGTTTAGCAATTCTCAATTTTACACTCACAAGCATAAGTTTGTAATTTTTTAGAGGTTTCATTTCTCTTGAAATTGTTTGAAATCTGTTTTGTGCTCCGTCATAATTTTTACAAATATATTTCAGAGCTTTTTTCTCCTCTTTTAAGATTTTTAATTTTTGAGCTTCATCTGTTAAAACTTTTGACAAATCTTCGCATCTTGCCATAATGTGCACGTGGTCGTTGAACCTTTTTGCTATTGCAAGTCCATTATATGCAAGTTGTTCAATAACTTTTGGTTTGTTGAGGTTCATTTTGATAAGTAAACTGTAAATAATTCCTGCAAGTTTCCCATTCCCTAAGGATACGAGAACCTCAGCAAGATTTTTTGATTTTTTATTCATTAAATCTTTTTGGTTTTGGGATTCAAAACCTTCTCGAATTCCACTTAGTCCGGCATAAAATGATTTCGGTTCAATTTCTCTTTTTTGCTGAGAATAAATTGTCACTCTTTTTGAAAAATTATCAAATGCTTTGATTGGATTTTTAAATTCAGTAGGGCTAAATTTAATTTTAATCATTGTTTAATATTTCTCCTTGAAGATATTTAAACAACGAAAAAAATATTTTTTGCTAACAATTTTCTTTATGTTTTGAATACGCAATAACAGAGCATGAAAGACATATAATCCCAAAGATTATTCCAAAGCACATCGTCCAATGATAAGAAGTTAGAAACGCATTTTGGTATGCAAATCCTTTTTCTGTCAGAAGATTTCTAAAACTGTCAAACAGTGTAATTGTAACCGCAACCCCTAAAATATTTCCCAAATTTCTGGATAGGGATAATATTCCACTTGCGATACCAAGCTCTTCTTTTTTTACGCTTGTGATAATTGCGTTGTTAGACGGAGATTGGAAACATCCGTTCCCGATTCCCATAATTACTGATGCTAAAATTATTTCCCACATTTGAGTATTTGTATTAAATGTAGTAAATATTATTAATGCAAAAATATAAATTGAAGGCCCGATTATTGTTAGAAGTTTGCTTCCGTGTTTGCCGGAGTAACTTCCTGCAAATGGGGCTACAATTGAAGATGCAACCGAATACGGTAGGATTAATAATCCTGTTAAAAAAGCATTGTATTTAATTATTTCTTGTAAAAAGAACGGTAATAAAATTCCATTAGTGAACATTGTCATGTATGAGGTCATAACGGCAATGTTTCCAAATGTAAATGTTTTTATTTTGAACATTTTAAAATTTATAAGCGGATTGTTAATTTTGCTGTCTCTAAAATAGAATAATCCCCCAAAAATTAAAGTTAAAACCCCAAGAGTAATTATTTTTATTGACTTCCAACCCCAAGTGTGCCCTTCTGAAATTGCAAGCAAAAGTGCAAATAAAGCTATTGTGAAATATAAAAATCCTCTATAATCAAATTTGAATTTTTTCTTTTTCATATATTCGGGCAGGAGTTTGTAAGAATATATTGCACCTAATAGAGCAATTGGAACAGAAGGTAGAAATATTGTTCTCCAACCAAAGTAATTTATTAAAAAACCTCCTATTGCAGGGCCACTCATCCCACCAACTGCGACAAGACTTGCATTTAAGCCAAGAGCTTTTCCTCTGTTTGCACCCTTAAATAAAGTCGCAATAACGGCAGGCCCGTTTGCAATCATGATTGACGCACCAAGAGCTTCAATACATCTGTATGTTATTAACATTCCAAAATTTGGAGCTGTCGAATTAAGTAACGCTCCAATGGCAAATATTAAGAAACCTGAAGCGTAGACTTTGTTTTTCGGAAAAATATCTCCAAGTTTCCCAAAAAATGGCAAAAATACTGTTAAAACAAGCATGTAAGCAATGATTACCCACTGAACTTCCGCCAGTGTAATATTTAACCCTTTTGCAATAGGGTAAAGTGCAAGATTCACGGTTGAGGAATCTAACATTCCCATAAAATTTCCAAGAATAACAAGAAGGGTGATAATCCATTTAACTTTTTTGTGTGCCATAATAAGTTAATTTTAGCATATCAATTATTTCGAGAATGTAAAGTTTTGTATTAATTGACTTCCCATGATAATGTAGAATTTTTCGAAATGTTTAAATTGTTGTTGAATCGTTTTATAAAATATGATATAATAATAATGTTCATGGTATATACTTGGAGTTTGATGAGGATGAAATTATATAAACAACGAGCTTTTTCGCTAACAGAATTACTAATTGTTTTAGTAGTAATCGCTATATTATTTGCTGCAATGGCACCAATATTAACAAAACGTAGAGATGGATCCAATATTGCGGGCGAAGAAGTTTGGAATTATGTTAACGATGACAGAAACAAAGACGTATTTTTTGACCCCGGAATGAAAAACTGGACGTCTTCTGCTATTGTCGGGTATACGCCGGATAAAGTTGAAAGTCCTTATGCAAAAGTTATTGTCAAAGCTAAACCGAAGCAAAGAATGATTCAATTCCGCTATGGTTCAGGGAATGGTACAGCAGCAGGCTCATTGTATATGGATAATCGATACAATATCATGATGGGCTCAGATAATAATGCTTTCGTTAATAATAGTATCAGTTATCCCACAACTGGAATTACCATTGCCGGTTTTGGTGCTTACAACAATTATCAGTCTGGGTTTGATTATGCAAGTTTGTTAGGTGCAAATACACTTAGACGTAGTTCTCTTGGTAGTGCTTATTCTTCCGATTATTGTCATGGTATTTTTATTGGAAACTCGGTTGGACGAAATATAAATACTGGTTGTAGTTTGGGTCATCATGCAGGTATTCTGTATATTGGGAGTGAAGCAGGTCAGGCTTCTACACCTTATTGGGACACGATTGGTTTAGGAGGTTTGTCTTTGGCTTCAAGTGCTTATAGACCAAAGAATAGTGTTTATGTTGGTTATTCAACAGGTGGCGGGGCTATTCAATCTGGTGGAGAGCCTAATGAAGATTTTCATAATGGAGCAATTGCAAATGTTGTAGTTGGTTCCACATTCTCTGGGTTTAGAGCTGTTGTTAGTGATACTGATCCGTTTGGCATGTATAATTCTGCAAATTACAACACTTTGCTTGGGTATGGAGTATATAGTAAAGGTCATCCTCAAGCGGCACACATGACTGTTGTCGGTTATGGTGCTTGTGATTCTATTAAAGGAGCTACAAAAGGAAGTGAAGGCAGGACTTGTATCGGTTATAAATCTGCTAATGATTTCGGTACGTATGGTGCTCCTACTGCAATGAATGATGCAATAACAAAAGATAAATTTGATAGAGTTTTTCTTGGTGGTAAGCCTGCGTCAGGTGGTTTCAACGGTCGTGCTGTATTAGAAACTCATGATGTTGGTGGTGTTTTTTATTCAATGGATCAACATAAGGATTATGATTATGCATCTGGTCATTATGGCAATCGTTCTGTTGTTCTTAACTCCAATTTGGTTGTTCGGGGTGGTTTATATACAGGATTCTTAAATAAACTTGTTGGTTACAATCCGAGAGATATCTCCTCTGCTTTGGGTACAAAACTCTTTCGTTTACAATGTAATGGTGATGAGTGGATTGGAGTATCCGGTACCGGATATGCTTGTACCAAAAAAACGGGGAATGCAGGACAAAAGAGTGCTTCTTATATGAATGGAGGTTCAGATTGTAATGTTGCAAATACAGAATATCCTGCAGGTGGAGATTGTATTGATTTAAAAACTTCTGATATCAGATTAAAAGATAATATTACTGA
The DNA here is from genome assembly GCA_934718135.1 of uncultured Candidatus Melainabacteria bacterium. Classification (GTDB taxonomy): domain Bacteria; phylum Cyanobacteriota; class Vampirovibrionia; order Gastranaerophilales; family Gastranaerophilaceae; genus Zag111. Next base: position 7,697 of record CAKUZW010000004.1, read on the forward strand.
AAATAATGACGGTTTAGCTAAAATTTTAGAGTTAAAACCGTACAAATACACATTCAAATCTGATAAAAAGAAAGTTCCTCAAGTTGGTGTAATTGCACAAGATTTGCAAAAAGTATTTCCAAATTCTGTGAAGATGAGCGATGACGGGTATTTGCATATCAGATGGGATGAGATGTTCTATGCAATGATTAATGCGATTAAAACTTTAGATAAAAAAGTTGAAAAAATTGCATCAAATATTTTAAATATGGAATCAGATGTTCGTATCTTAAAATCAAATCATAAAGAATTACAACAAAAAATAGCTTCACTTAATGTGAGAGCAGCTAAACTAGAAAAGAAATAATGGAGTCTTAATAGAGTATGAAATTAAAAAAATATATGGGTTTTACTTTGGCAGAAGTTATGATTATAATGGCGGTCTTAGCTGTTTTGTTAGCTGCTTTTGCTCCTGTTTTTACCGTAAGATATAAAAATGCTTCACTTGATAGCATTTGGACTAAGGTTAACAATGATGATAACAATGATATTTACAACAATCAGTTATCTGATATTTTGCCTGCCCAAGCCTTTATCGGTATGCAACCGGGGAATGAAACCGATGTATATAAGTATTTGAGGGGTGAAGGTTCTACTAATTTGTATTCAAAATTAGTAATTAGAGCTAGTAACAAATTGGATGCATTGTCTTTTGGCGGAGAAAAACAAAAGCAAATGTTATTCAGATACGGAAATACTGCAGAGGGTTCTATAGTTGGAGCTTTGTTTGCCGGTAATGGAAATATTTTGTTAGGAGGTCAGTATAAGAATATTCAGGATACTGACAAGGCTTATAACACTGCATTTGGTTATAATGCACTAAATGCTCTCACATCAGGTAAAAATAATACTGCCTATGGTTATGGAGCTGCTTCAGCACTAACAGAAGGTTCTTATAATACTTTTATCGGGTATGATACCGGTGCTAAAGTTACATCCGGTACTGGTAATACTCTAATCGGTTATGATATCTCTAAAGATAAAGACTCTGTTTCTAACTATAATACTATTATTGGTAACTATTCAGGAGCCGGACTGGGCGAAGCAAATACTATTGTTGGTGATCAGGCTGCTACATTAGATATTGGAGCAGGAAATACTGCTGTTGGGTATGGTGTTCTACGTGGAACATCCGCAGGGAATTATAATACTGCTGTTGGGCATCAGGCAATGTCTTATAATGGTTCAGAGCCTGGTAGTGTTGGTTCCAATAACACTGCTATTGGAGCTAATGCTTGTCAATATTTAGTAGGGGGAAGTAACAAAACTTGTATTGGTTATAATACAGGTTCTGCTGGTGGCTCATTCAAAAATAATGATAAATATAAACATTTAGTAGATGATGATTTGGAACGTATTTATATCGGTTATACTTCATCCGGTTCTGCTATGGGACTTTTAGAAGTTCACAATTTTCAGAAGTATGCAGGTTTTACCGGTGCAAGTAGTGGTTTGACATACGGTAGTGATTCCGGTGATGCAGCTGTTGTAATTGATGGAAACCTAATTGTTCGTGGACAAAGTTTCCTTACGGTTAGTAACCATTTCTATGGCGGAAAGTCATTAGTTGGGATGCGTAGTGCTCACGTTTCAGGTGCTTCCAAGGACGGTTTAGGCGGTTGGGACGGAAACGAAAAAGATGTCCAAGTTACTGGTAGAAAAAATAGACGTCACCATAAATGGGGTGGTAGAACATCTTGTATCTGTGCAAGAGCTTGTGATACTATTCATAGTGATAATGGTATTAGGTCTTATGACTGGAATACCAGATATACAAGTGGTGATAACGAAACAGATGGCTCTCGTTGGAAGGGTGGTTATACAGACAAATCAACCGGTGCATACTGTGACTCTAATACATATGATCACGATTCAAATAATGTTGAAATAAGTAAAGCTCATGGTCTGGTACCAAGTCTGTCATGTTGTCCTGATATAGCATCTGATATCAGATTGAAGAATTTAGAAACTACATTTGATGATGGATTAGAAGCAATCAAACGATTGAATGTTTTCAATTTTACATTCAAAGATGATGAAGAACAACAACCTCAAGTCGGTGTTATAGCCCAAGATTTGAAACACGTTTTTGCAAATTCTGTATTTAAAGATAAACGTGGTTATTATCAAATCCGTTGGGATGAAATGTTGTATTCTGCAATAAACGCTGTTAAAACTCTGAATACAAAAATTGAATCTTTAGCAGCCAGAGTATCAAAAGATCAAGCTCGAATTGCAACTCTAAAGAAAGATAATGCAAAATTAGAAAAACAAGTTGACAAACTTGCTAATGAATTGACTGTTTTAGAAAATAAATCAAAATAGTTTGATTTTTACTTTGTATTAAAAAAGAGTATCGAAAATATCCGATACTCTTTTTCAATATATTTGCTGTTTCTTAACTATTATGCATAACCGCATCCGCAAGAACAAGCTTGATTTCTCAATTCTTCAGCTTTATCAATATGTTCCCAAGGTACATCAATATCTGATCTGCCCATGTGACCGTAAGCCGCAAGTAATTGATAGAATTTACCACCATTTTTTGCCGGTAAGTTTCTTAAATCAAACTTCTTGATAATTCCTGCCGGAGTCAAATCAAAGTTTTTAGAAACAAGTTTAGAAATTTCATCATCTGAAATTTTTCCTGTTCCAAATGTATCAACCATGATTGATAACGGTTCAGCTACCCCAATAGCGTAAGCAAGTTCGATTTCGCATTTTTCAGCTAATCCTGCTGCTACTATGTTTTTCGCTACATAACGGGAAGCATAAGCGGCTGATCTGTCTACTTTTGTCGGATCTTTTCCTGAGAATGCTCCACCACCGTGTCTAGAATAACCACCATAAGTATCTACGATGATTTTTCTTCCTGTTAAACCTGAGTCTCCTTGAGGTCCACCGATTACAAATCTTCCTGATGGGTTGATTAAAATAATTGTATTTTCGTCAGGTTTAATTGCTTCATTTTTGAACACATGGTCAATAACCATAAGTTTAAGGTCTTCTTTAATAATATCTTGAACTTTTTGATTATCTGAGTAACCGTTAATTGTCGGATTGTGTTGTGTTGAAATCAAGATTGTATGAATTCTTGAAGGTTTGCCATCAACATATTCAACAGTAACTTGTGATTTTCCGTCCGGTCTTAAGTAATCTACCAGACCTTCTTTTCTGATTTGAGCTAATCTATAAGATAATTTGTGAGCCAAGCTGATAGGTAGTGGCATAAGTTCAGGTGTTTCATTACAAGCGTAACCAAACATTATACCTTGGTCTCCTGCTCCGATTTCTTCTGTTTCAACATTTGATGTATCAGCATTTGTTTGTCTTGATTCAAGAGCTTTATTTACTCCGTTACCAATATCTGTTGATTGTTCGTCAATGCTTGTTAAAACAGCACAAGTATTAGCATCAAAGCCTCCGGCATTTGAACCCACATATCCGATATTTTTGATTGTATTTCTTACAACTTGTGGAATATCAACATAACAATCTGCTGTTATTTCACCACATACAAGAGCCATGCCTGTTGTAACAGTAGTTTCTGCAGCAACTCTTGAATGTCTGTCTTTCGTCAAAAATTCGTCCAATATCGCATCTGATATTTGGTCACAAACTTTGTCGGGGTGTCCTTCTGTAACTGATTCAGAAGTGAACAAAAAATTTTTTGGTGTCATCTTTTTCTCCTTAATTTATTTTCACCGCCGGTAAGTCTTTTAATTCCAACCCGGCACTCCATTTTCTATTAGTCTAGTTCAAAGAATTTATTAAAGCAAATTTTTATTAATTTTTAATAAGAAAAAGGCACCTTTTGTTAAGATGCCTTTTCTTTATTTTGAAAATTTTCTTATTTATTTTTTAGTTTCTCAACCCTTGCGGTTAAACTTGCAACTTGTGTTTTTAAAGATGTGTTTTCTTTTTCAAGTTGAGCAATTTGGACTTCAACCTTTGTTGTTCTATCAATTAACGAAACTATTTTTTTGTCCAGTTGTTTAATTGCATTGATTGAAGCAAAAAACATTTCGTCCCATCTGATTTTTAAATAACCGTTGGCATCTTTGAATACCGCAGTTGGAAATACTTTTGCTAAATCTTGAGCCATAACACCAACGTAAGGCTTTTTGTCTTTGTCGTTTTTGAATGTGTAATTATAAACTTTTAGTTTATTTATTTCATCGAGTCCTGCTGTGTTTTTTGACTCAATATTTTTGAGTTTTCTGTCTGAGGTTTGCAGGTTTGGACAATACGAGCTCGCAAATCTTGATCCGCCTGCAGCCTGTGTAAATACATAGGTAGTTTGGTTTGTAGCACATTTATCATCCCCGTTATCGTGAGATAATAATCTGTTCGTATGAGAACTCGGAACTTTCCAGTTACTCCAATAATATAAGTTATCTCCTGTAGTGAAGAATGGTCTGCCTTTAATAACTAAGTTTCCATTTATTACTGTTGTTACATTTGATTTAATTGATGGATCGTTAATCAATCCGGAATTAGATCCTGTTACGTTATGTATTTCTAAAACAGCATTTCCTCCATAGCGCCCCCGTGGAATTGAGCCAATATAAGTACGTTGTTGATCATCTGTTCGAGCATCTTTTCCAGTAACAGCTTTTAAATACGTTGTATCTGGAAGGCTATCGGAAATGTTCGGACCTGAGTTATGTCCAATACATGTTTTATAAGATCCCTCTGTTACAAATCGGCATGCATCGTAGCCTAATGCAACGTTATAACTGCCTGTTGTTAGATTTTGTAATGCTCCATAACCTATAGCTGTATTAAAACTACCAGTAGTAATTTTTTCTAAAGCATGAGCTCCGATTGCGGTATTGTAGCTACCTGTTTCAACATTGTGTCCTGCATTGTAACCCATAAATACGTTATAATTTACGCTAGCAGAACCATTACCTGTACCTGCTCCATATCCGAATATTGTATTATAGCTACCTGTAATGTTTTCTCCGGCATTAGCTCCTGCAAAAGTGTTATACACACCATCTGCAATATTTTTACCTGCCAGAGCTCCAAGAACGGTATTATTGCTTCCTGATGTTACTTTATTAAGTGCATAAGCTCCAAGAGCTGTGTTTGCTTTACCTGTTCTAATACCGCTTAAAGCTTGATATCCGATAGCAGTATTATCTACAGCTTCTATTTCATCTGCTTTGATATCTGTAAACGGATATTCTCCACCAAGGAGCATGTTTTTTCCATCAGCAAACCAAGTTCCTGCAAATGCACCCTTGTCAGAAGTACTTGATCTTCCATATCGGAACATTATTTGACGTTGAACTTTGTTAGCTGAAGTAACTCCACCACCTCTTATTACAAGTTTTGCAAGAGGTTTGAATGACTCAGTAACGTGTGCTTTACTCTTTGGTGTAACGCCAAAGAAAACTTCTCCTGTATAAGCTGGATCTCCCGGATTGTAATACGCGTCCATTGGACCTGCGGTAAATGCATTACCATGCCAAGACCATACACTTCCTGCAGATACGGTCGATCTCTTCTTTGTTGTAATTAGTGGTGCAAAAGCGGCAAAAATTATTGTCAAAATTAAAGCTACGACCATAATTTCTGCAAGCGTGAAACCTATCTTTTTATTACAAAATTTCATCCTCAAACTCCAGTTAAAAGCTTTTATCTATTTTTACAGTATACCATATTTATATACTAATTTCAACAATTGAAATTTTTTGTAACATATAAAAGTTTTAACGATTTTTTGTGATATTTTATATATATATTAGAAAATGAGGATAGTATAGATGTCAGTTAAAAATATTCAAGATTTACCTACCGTTTACGATCCTAAAGAAACGGAAGAAAGTATTTACAAATTTTGGGAAGATAACGGCTTTTTCAAAGCAGATGCTAAAAGTCCGAAGAAACCTTTTTCAATTGTAATACCACCACCAAATGTTACAGGTGTATTACATATGGGGCATGCTCTTGATGAAACTTTACAAGATATTCTTGTTCGTTATCACAGAATGAGCGGATATGAAACACTTTGGGTTCCGGGAACAGACCATGCCGGTCTTGCAACTCAGAATGTTGTAGAAAAACAATTAGCTAAAGAAGGTTTGACTCGTCATGATTTAGGTCGTGAAAAATTTATCGAAAAAACTTGGGAATGGACAAATGACCACAAAGGTAGAATCTTGGATCAAATGAAACGTTTGGGTGCTTCTTTTGACCGTTCAAGAGAAAGATTTACTTTTGATAAAGGTTGTTCTGATGCGGTAAAAGAAGTTTTCGTTAAACTTTATGAAAAAGGACTAATCTACAAAGGTTCATACATTGTTAACTGGTGTCCAAGATGTAACAGTGCAATTTCTGACGTTGAAACAGAATATGTTACAGAAGAAGGGCACATGTGGGAAATTTCTTACCCATTGAAAGGTGAATCAGGTGCAATAATCGTTGCAACTACTCGTCCTGAAACAATTTTTGGAGATGTTGCGATTGCTGTTCACCCATCTGATCATAAGTATTCTGAATTAATTGGAAAAACTGTTGTTATTCCGTTAACAGGAAGAGAAATTCCGATTATCGCCGATGATTATGTTGACAAATCATTTGGTACGGGTGCTGTTAAAATTACTCCGGCTCATGACCCTAACGATTATGAAGTTGGTAAACGTCACAATTTAAAACCTATTTGGGTAATTGATGGTGAAGGTAAAATGAAGGCATGTGGTGAAGTTCCTTCTAATCTTCATGGACTTGACAGATACGAAGCTCGTAAACAAATTGTTAAAATGTTAGAAGATAATCATTCTCTTCTTAGAGTAAGAGATCATGAACATAATGTCGGTAAATGTCAACGTTGCGGAACAACAATTGAACCGCTTCTTTCTGAACAATGGTTTGTTAAAATGAAACCTCTTGCAAAAGAAGCTATTGCTGCAGTAAAAGACGGAAGAATTAAATTTATTCCTGAACGTTGGGAAAAGAATTATCTTGGCTGGATGGAAAATATCAGAGATTGGTGTATTTCCCGTCAAATTTGGTGGGGACATCAAATTCCTGCTTATTACAACAACGAAACAGGTGAAATGGTTGTTGCTAAAGAAAATCCTGATCCTTCTAAATATACACAAGAGTCTGATTGTTTAGATACTTGGTTCTCTTCAGGTTTGTGGCCATTTTCAACAATGGGTTTCCCAAACAGTGAAACAGATGATTATAAAAAATTCTATCCAACATCTGTTCTTGTAACCGGTTTTGATATTATTTTCTTCTGGGTTGCCAGAATGATTACTATGGGGTTAGAATTCACAGGAAAAGCTCCATTTTCAACTGTTTATATTCACGGTTTGATACGTGATGAAAAAGGCCAAAAAATGTCAAAATCAAAAGGTAACACTATTGATCCGGTAGTTATTATAGATAAATACGGATGCGATGCTTTGAGATTTACAATGACATCTCTTTGTACTTATGGTGGTCAAGATATTAAAATTAGTGACGAACGATTTGAGTATGGTAGAAACTTTGCGAATAAAATCTGGAATGCTTCAAGATTTGTGTTGATGAACCTTGAAGGTGTTGATAATAATGATATTGATTATTCAAAACTTACAATTGCGGATAAATGGATTTTAGATAAATTAAATACTGTAGCAAAAGAAGTTAACGAAAATATCGAGAACTACAGAATAGGTGAAACTGCTCACGTATTGTATGATTTCTTCTGGAATTCATATTGCGATTGGTATGTTGAAATTGCGAAAGTTCAATTACAAGATGAAGCTTTGAAATTAAATACTCAAAGAGTTTTGAGATATGTTCTTGATATGGCATTGAGATTACTTCATCCAATTATGCCGCATATTACAGAAAAAGTATGGCAATTAATTCCTAAAGAAACAGATATTAAGGCAATCATGCTTGCTCCATATCCTGTTTATGAAGAAAAATTGGCATTTCCTGTTGAAGCTAAAGAAATGGAATTGGTATTTGAAACTATTAAATCTTTGCGTAACGTAAGACAAAGTTTCAATATCCCAATGTCTTTGAAATTTGATATTGAAATTAGAGCAACTAAAGAAGAAAAACCTATTTTTGAAGCTATTGAAAGCTATATCAAACGTATGGCAAAAGTTGAAAATATTTCTTACTCAGATGATTCAACTCCTGTTGCTAAAAAATCAGCTAGTGCTGTTGTTTCAGCTTCTAAAATTGTAATTCCTTTAGAAAACTTGATTGATTTCAATGAAGAAATTGCAAGACAAGAAAAGAAATTAGGCAAACTTCAAAATGAAAGAAAATCATTAGAGGGCAGAATTAACAATCCTAAATTCGTTGCTAATGCTCCTGCTGATTTGATTAAACAAACTAAAGACAGAATTGAAGAAATTCAAGTTCAAGAGTCTGCTATTAATGAATTGATTGACTCATTGAAAGCGTAAGATATTTTATATAATTTTTTGTAGACGCATTATTTTATAATATTGCGTCTACTTTTTTGCTCAAAGATAAAAATATTAAGCAAAATTTACAAAGCTTTACATATTTCAAAAAATTTGTTACTATAAACGAGTATTAAGATTATAGTGTCTATTTGACAATGGAGTAGTTATGGTTACAAAAAAGGAAACATCAGATTTAGATTTTGAGGCTTTGTTAGAAAAATATGATTACAAGTTTCAAAAAGGCGATTTGGTAAAAGGTATTGTATGTGGGTTTGATAGTCAAGGTGTTTTAGTAGATATTGGGGCAAAAACAGTTGCTGTTATTCCTACTTACGAAGCTGTTGACAAAGGTGAAAACCCTGAAGATAAGTTTAAAAAAGGTGATGAAGGAGAATTCCTTATCATAAAAGAAGAAGATGAAGACGGAAAATTCTTACTTTCTAAGAAAAAAGTTGATTTTGCTTACGCTTGGAAAGAACTTGAAAAGGCTAAAGCAGAAGATCAAACAATCCTTGGTACCGTTGTTAATGTGGTTAAAGGTGGCGTTTTAGTTGAAGTTTCAGGTGTTAGAGGCTTTATTCCTTCTTCTCAATTGAGAGCTAGAGAAACTGATATTGAAGTTGGTTCTAAATTAGAAGTTAAAATCTTAACTCTTGATGCTCAACAAAATAATTTCATTTTGTCTAACAAAAAAGTTTATGAAGATACAGCAGAAGAAGCAAGAAAAAATATATTCTCTCAAATTGAATCGGGACAAGTTGTTAAAGGTGAAGTTGTAAGAATTACTGACTTCGGTGCTTTTATTGATTTAGGCGGTATTGATGGTTTACTTCCGTTATCTCAATTGTCTTGGAGATGGATTGATCACCCGACAGATATTTTGAATGTTGGGGATAAGATTGATGTTGAAGTTATCGGGGTTGACCATGACAAACAAAGAGTTTCTTTGAGTTTGAAAAATCTTGAGCCTGATCCATGGATTGAAGCTGAGAAAAATATCAAAGAAGGCGATAAAGTTGAAGGAACTGTTACAAGACTAAAACATTTTGGTGCTTTTGTTGAAGTGTTCCCTGGAGTTGAAGCATTGCTTCCTCACAACGAAGTTGTTGATTATCAAAATGAAACTCAATCAATTCTTCAAGTGGGAGATAAGGTTCAGACTTATATCTTAAAATTCAACCCTGCCGATAAACGTATTGCGTTATCTGTACATGAACAAACAACATCTGAAGTTGGGACTGAACCGACCGAAGAATAGGATTTGTTTAAAAACAATTTATAAATTTCACAAAAACTCAAAGATTAATTTCTTTGGGTTTTTGACTTTTTAAAACTAATCATTAAAGGAATATCATACATTTAGATGTTTACCGCTCTTAGAAAGTAATACATAATAAATCAAGAAAGAGTAGTATACAAAATGCCATTCCGCTATAGATTGCAAAAAGTTTTGGATTTTAGAATAAACCAAAAAGAAGAGCAAAGAATGAAAGTTCAAAAGGCTCAACAGGCAGTTTATCAGGCGGAACAAGATATCAAGAAGAATAATCAAGATATTTTGGATACGAAAGAAGGTATGAGAGCTGCCAATCCGATGATGTACGAAACGTATGACAACTTTTTACAACATCTTTGGAAAAAAGCAGAAGAACTCGAAGCTGTAAGGCAAGACCTTCAAAAGAAATTAGATATCGAGGTTCAAAAACTGGTAAAGTGTGAACAAGCTGTAAAGGTCTTGGAAAAACACAAAGAAAAAAGTAAAGAAATCTATCTTGCAGAAGAAAAAGCTGCAGAACTAAAACAATTCTCGGAACTTGGTGTAACAAGATTTTTCAAACAAAGCCAAGAACGAGCATTGGAAGAAGAACAAGAAACTTTAAAACATTTGAAACAAATAGAAGGTAATTAAATTATGGGTATAGAAGCAACATCATCCGCATCAGTAAGTAGTACAAGTTCAGTATCACAAGCTGCAAGTTCAACATCAACTGATAGTGCAAAAAAAACTTCAACGGACTCTTCTTTTAAAGATGAGATGAATAAAGTATCAAAATCTGACTCTAAAAAGGAAGATAAAAAAGTTGAAAAATCTGATGAAAAAGTTCAAGCTGTGTCTGAAAAAACTGACAAAGATGAAACAAGCAGTAAAGATAAAGATGATACAAATAATTTGACATTGACCGGCTCTGTTGATTCTTCAAATATTTTAGATATTAACAAAATGGGTGCTTTAAATTCTTTGAATAATGCCAATGCAATGTTATCAAATGATATTCAACAAATGATAAATAATACGGCACAAATTTCAGAAATATCAGGGGCTGCAAATGTTTCAGGTTCAATTTTTAGTTTTGGAAATTCGGACTCTAAAAACAGTATTTCAATGACTCAAAATGATGCTCAATTTTTTATAAATTTGACTCAGAATGACAATGTTTCAGCACAAAATATTGTTGCTCAATCTCAAGAAATGATAAATAGTGGAGCTGATGTTTCAGAAGTTCAACAAAGTGCAACTATTTCAAAAGCCTTATTAGATGCGATAAATACGGCAAAAGAAACAAATCAACCATTAAGAATTGATTTTGACCAAAATGTTTCTGTTATTTTGAAAATTGGTAAAGACGGTGCACTGTCAGCGAATTTTATTCCGGGAGATAAGGCTGTAGAACAATATTTGAGAAATAATATTGAATCATTGAAGGCAACTTTCAACGAAAATGATTTGCCATATACAGAATTGTCTTATTCAAACAGTTCAAAACAACAAAATGAGCGAAGAAGAAATAAACAGCAGCAAGGAGAACAATAATGAATGATGCTTTTATTACAGCTATCAACACCCAATATGCAACCGTAAACTGGATGGATGTTATTGCTGATAACATGACAAATGTTTATACTCCAGGGTTTAAGGAAAAGCAGGTTAATTTTAAAACTTTCCTTGGTGGAGCAATAAATGATGATTATGATAAAAAAATGGGGCAAGGTAAATCTACTCCCGGAACTTCTAATGATAACGTGTTTTTAGAAGGTAAAGGGTTCTTTTTAACAAAAACTCCCGAAGGTAAAAATGTTTATACAAGGTTAGGTGAATTTACTTTTGACGGTGAAGGTGTTTATCGTGCTAAAAACGGTAACACCGTTCAGGGTTACATTTTGAATGATAAAGGCGAAATTATGCAAGGTACAAAATCAATCAGTTCTGATTTGTACCAACAAACCGCATTAAAAGGCGGAGCTTTAGATGTTCCGACAACAAGTATCAAAATGTGGATTGACCCGAATAATGGTAAATATCTTGGAAAATATGACGAATATGAAATTAAAAATGACGGTACAATTGTAGGTAAGGCTGAAAATGGTAAAAAAGTTGTGCCACTGTACCGTATAACAACTCGTAATTTTCACAATGCGGCAGGCCTTTATGAATATAAAGACGGACAATTTTTAGAAACGGAAGAATCCGGTAAACCGGTTTTAGGTTGCGGTGAAATTCGTTCAGGGCTTTTAGAGTTGTCTAACGCTGATTTCAAAGGAAATATTTCTTATTACCAAATGGCTAAATTGCAAATGGAAGTTGTTAATAAATTGATTTCTTCAAACAAAGATTTATTGCAACAGGCTATGCAGTTGGTCAGCGGTTCTTAATAATATTTATTATTTTTTGTATATTAAACTCCATTTTGAAAGAGGCTATTCGCCTCTTTTTTATTTTATTATTTACTTTTTGTAAAAATTTAAGTACAATAAAGGTGCTAAGTAGTTGTAAAGAGGTTTTAGTAATGGAAAAGTTGAAAATTGCGATAGGGTCTGACCATGGTGGTTTTGAATATAAAGAAAAAATTAAAGAATATTTGAAATCAAAGGGTTATGATTTTGTTGATGTAGGAACTTATTCAACAGACTCTTGCGATTATCCTGTAATTGCAAAGGATGTTGCAAATAAAGTTGTAAGTGGAGATGTTGATAGAGGTATTTTGATTTGTGGAACAGGTATCGGAATGTCAATTACCGCTAACAAAGTAAAAGGTATTAGAGCTGCATTATGTGGCGATACATTTTCTGCTCGAGCTACAAGAGCTCATAACAATTCAAATATTTTGTGCTTGGGCGAAAGAGTTATTGGTATTCAATTGGCATTAGATATTGTTGATATTTGGTTAAATACTGATTTTGAGGGTGGTCGCCACCAAAGACGTATTGATATGATAGAATAGAAAGGATTTTTAAATTGGAAAATATAGATTCTCATAAATTTGCTTGTGCAATTGCTCAATTTTTGGATGATAAACTGGCTAAAGATATTACAATATTAAATATTAGTAATGTCTCATCCTTGGCTGATTATTTTGTAATTGCAACAGGAGATTCTACTCCGCAAGTTAAAGCATTAATGGAAACAACAAAAGATAAAGTTAAAACTATTTTTTCTCGTTTGCCGATAAGACAAGAAAATGACAACAAAAATCGTTGGAATTTACTTGATTACGGTGATGTTGTTGTTCATATTTTGCATAAAGAAGAACGTGAAACTTATGCTATAGAAAAATTCTGGAATCATGCTTATAGCATTCAAGAAGATGAGTGGAGAAAAGTTGCTAAAGAATTTAGTGAATACGAAAAATAAAAAAGAAGGTCATTAGACCTTCTTTTTTATTTTCTGGATACTTTTTCTAAAAAATCGTCAGTGTTTTCGCATTCGATAATTTCGCCCATTTTTATTTTTATTTTTATTTTCTTATTTTCTTATTTTCTTATTTTCCCTTATATTTTTGTATTAATCATTTTATCTAGGAATGAAGTCATTGCATTTTTAAATTGTTCACATTCTTCTTTTGTTTTTGCTTCAAATCTGAGCGTAAATACAGGTTCTGTGTTGCTTTGTCTTATTAGAGCAAAGCCTCCGTTAAATACAATTCTCATTCCATCTAGGGTTACAATTTCTTTTATATCTGAACCAAACATATCAGGATGAGTTTGAACTTCTTGCTTCATTGCTTCAAGAACTTCTTTTTTCAAATTGTTCGGGCAGGGATATCTTACTTCATCACTTGTGAAAACTTTAGTGAAAGGTTCGAGCAAATCTTCCAATTTAAATTCCGGATTTTCTTCTTTGTTTTTTGCAATTATTTCAATCATTCTGCAACCTGCGTAAATTGCATCGTCAAATCCGTAATATCTGTCTTTAAAGAATGTATGACCACTCATTTCGCCACCTAACAGAGCATGTGTTTCTTTCATTTTTTCTTTGATATAGCCATGACCTGTTTTGCACATAACAGCTTTTGCTCCAGTCTCATTTATTGTGTCATACAAAACTTGAGAACATTTAACTTCTGAAACAACTGTTAATTTTGGACCAAGAGTGTTTATCATATCAAGAGCATAAATTAATAATAACTTATCACCTGTAAGTGGTCTGCCTTGAGTGTCAACAACACCAATTCTATCGCTATCTCCGTCATAAGCAATTCCAACATCTGCTTTATTTTCAACAACAGTTTTAGATAGAGTTTCAAGAGTTGATAGAACACTTGGGTTTGGATGATGATTTGGAAAATTTCCGTCAGGTTCAGAGAATAATTCAATAACTTCGCACCCTAAATCTCTGTACAATTGAGGTCCAACAATTCCGCCTGTTGCATTTGCACTGTCAACGACAACTTTAATTCCTTGACCTATTCTTCCAAATTTTTCTTTCATTTCTTCAACGTATTCAGGAATAATTTCGGTATCAAAATTACGTGTAGAAAGAACTTCCGGAAGAGGTTTCCAATTTTTGAATGTCAATTCTTTAACTTCTTTTATTTGAACTTCATTCAAGGTTTGTCTTGCGTGTGTCATTTTTAGTCCGTTATATTCTTTTGGATTATGGCTTGCAGTGATAATCATTGCTCCATCAAGATTGTGAGCAACTTCAGAATAATAACCTAGAGGTGTTGGAGCAAGTCCTAAATCTTCAATATGATGAACATTACAATCTACAAGACCAGAAATAAGTGCTTGTTTTAATTTAGGAGAATGAAGTCTTGCATCCATACAAACACTGATTTTTAATTCTCTTGCTTCTTTTTTTGTTTGTTCGATTAACCAATTAACGTAGCCAAAAGCGATATTATAAAATAATTCTTCTGTAATATCTTCTGTATAAATTCCTCTTATATCATTTTTACCAAATGCGTGTTCATATCTTTGCATATTTCACATCTCCCTAAATTTATTCTATAATTGAAGCATACCATGAACAAATTTTTAAATAAATTCTTGAATACTCAAAGTTGTGCCGCATGGATTTTTATAATGCCTGCAATTTTAGGAACTTTAATTTTTATTATTATTCCGGTTATTTGTTCTTTTGGTTTGAGCTTTGCAAAATGGGATTTGCTAAACCCTATACAGTTTGTGGGTTTTGAAAATTATATAAATCTTTTTAAATCTCATTTGTTTTATAAGATTTTATTAAATACCCTAGTTTTTGCTCTATCAACTTCTATTTTAGGGGTGATTATTCCATTAATTTTAGCATCAATTTTGAATTCTAAAATAAGGGGAAGTGAATTTTATAAAACGGCATATTTTTTACCGTTTATTACCCCAATGGTTGTTGTAGGGATTGTTTGGGCATGGATTTTTGATCCAAATATCGGATTGCTTAATCAAGTTTTACATCTTCACATAAATTGGTTGTATGATTCAAGTTTTGCACTTCCCGCATTGATTATCGTTTCTGTTTGGAAACTTATCGGCTATAATATGATAATATTTTTATCTTCATTATCTGCGATATCTCAAAGTATGTTCGAAGCTGCAAAAATAGATGGAGCAAATTCATTTCAAACTTTCAAAAATGTGACTATTCCTTTGATGTCTCCTACAATATTTTTTGTTGTAATAATTACCGCAATTTCATCATTCCAAGTTTTTGATTTGATTTATTTGATGACTCAGGGCGGGCCGTTTGATAGTACAAATGTTTTGGTTTATGCAATTTATAAAAATGCTTTTGAATATTTTAATGTAGGAAAAGCCAGTGCAATTGCCTATGTTTTGTTTGTAATTATTCTATTTTTAACTCTTATACAGTGGCATTTTAGAAAAAAACTTGTATATAACGAAAACGATTAATTTTTTCTAAAAAATCAATTCTACATTATTAGAGATTGGGATATCTTTTAAAATATTTTTAATATTTGGTGTTGAAACCTTATAAACTATTTTTTTGTCAGAATTTTTATTAAATAAATTAGTTGAAGAAATTATGATTTCTTTAGTTGTCTCAAATAAATTGAGGTTACTCAAATCAATAATTTCTGTTTTTTCTTTTAATATTGTACTCATACTAAATTTTTCGGACAAAATTTACGAATTTTAAATAAAATTTGTAAATATAATACTTTTATATGATATTTATTGTATAATTTTCTTACAAGGTTTAGGGAGGCAAGTATGGTGGCAATGTCTTTAAGTAAAATAAACAGTCTTGCAAAAGAAGTTTTGGATATTGAAGCTAAATCCATTTTGAGATTGAAAGATAATATCGGGGTTGAGTTTGATAAAGCAATTGATATTTTATATAATTGTAAAGGTCGTGTAATCGTTACCGGCATGGGCAAATCAGGTTTGATAGGTAAAAAAATTGCAGCTACAATGTCATCAACCGGCACTCCTACATATTTTTTACATCCGGCAGAAAGTACACACGGTGATTCCGGTGTAATTACAAGAAACGATGTAATTATTGCTATTTCAAACAGTGGTGAAACTCAAGAATTACTAAACCTTCTTCCATTAATCAAACGTTTTGGTTGTGAAATGATTGGGATGACAGGGAATTTAAATTCAACTTTAGCTAAAACCAGTGAAGTTGTATTGGATATTTCTGTTGAAAGAGAAGCATGTCCATTAGGTAAAGCTCCAACTGCCAGTACAACTGCTACTCTTGCAATGGGAGATGCTTTAGCCGTTTGTTTAATGGAAAAGAAAGGTTTTACTAAAGAGGACTTTTTACTTTATCATCCGTCAGGAAAATTGGGTAAAGGTTTGACATACAAGGTTCGAGATTTAATGATAACTGGAGATAAGATGCCTTTGGTTTCAGAAGGAGAGTCTTTTTCTGAAGTTATTAAAACAATTTCTGATTATAAATTAGGTATGGCTATGGTTTTGGATTCAGATAAAAAGCTTGCAGGTGTTTTAACTGATGGTGATATCAGAAGAACAGTAATAAAATACCCTGATACTTCTGATGTTAAGGTTAAAGATGTTATGACTTCCAACCCTAAAAAAATAACGCCTGATGCTTATGCGGCTTCTGCTCTTAATTTGATGGAAAAATATTCGATTACGGCTCTTGCTGTTGTTGATGAAAATAATATTCCTGTTGGAGTTATTCATGTTCACGATTTGTTGAGAGCTGGGGTGGCGTAGATGACATTATCAGAAATTGCTTCAAATATTAAATTACTTGCTTTTGATGTTGATGGAGTTATGACTGACGGTAGCATAACTTATGACGAAAATGGAATTGAATATAAAACATTTAACGCAAAAGATGGTCATGGACTTGCTAAAATGGCTAAGAATGGTTATATAACTGCAATAATTACCGGAAGAAAAAATGGTACAGTTGATAGACGTGCAACAGATTTGAGAGTTACTGAAGTTTTTCAGGGTGTTAAAAACAAATTACCGATATTAGAGGCGATTATGGAAAAATATGGTTTAGATTTTTCCCAAGTTGCTTATATGGGTGATGATGAACCTGATATTTGTATTTTAGAAAAAGTTGCAATAGCGGCTTGTCCGTTTGATGCTGTAGATAAGGTTCAAGATGTTTGTAATTTTAGAGCAAGTCGTTGTGGCGGACGTGGAGCCGTTAGAGAATTGTGCGATTTTGTTTTTAATTCAAGAAAAGAAGATGAGATTTAGTTAATAAATTTGAAAGGGATATAAATTATGTACGAAATCAAAACACAAGCGTTTTTTTCAGCAGCACATCATTTGTTGAATTATGACGGGGAATGCGAAAATCAACATGGTCACAATTGGATGGTAGAAGCATTTGTGCAAGGTGAAAGCTTAAATAAGAGTAATATCTTGATTGATTATAAGGTTTTGAAAAAAGAGTTGAATGCGGTTTTGGATACATTGGATCATAAAGATTTGAACGAATTACCTGATTTTAAAGGTGAAAGCCCGTCTAGTGAAATGATTTCCGCATATATTTATAACAAATTAAAGGAAAGAATTGTACAGTTGAGCAAGATTACTGTTTGGGAAACTCAAACATCATGTTGTTCATATTTTGAAGCCGAATAGATTAGTTTTTAAGGGGAAAGAGGTATATTTTAAATGAATTTTATACAAGCAATATTAATGGGAATAGTTCAAGGATTAAGTGAGTTTTTACCTATTTCGAGCTCTGCTCATTTAGTTTTTACTTCAAATTTTTATAAGGTTTTTAAAAATATTCCTATTCAAGCTCAATCGAATGAAGAAGTGTTCTTCGATATCATGCTTCATTTGGGTACATTAATTGCTGTATTAATTTATTTTAGAAAAGATATTTGGGAAATATTGAAAGCTTTGATTGATGCTTGCAAGACAAGGGATTTTTCTAATCATAAGGCGAAACTTGCTCTCTATATAATTGTCGGTACTATTATTACTATTGCATTAGCTCTTCCGTTTAATGATTTTGCCGAAAAATTAGTCTTTCATCCTGCACTTGTTGGCGGATTGCTTGTTATTACCGGTGGAGTATTGTTTTATAGTGAATATCTTTCTAAAAAAAGAACTGAAAAATCTGCTTCTGTTAATTTAAAACAATCTTTGTTGATTGGTTTGGCTCAAGGTGTGGCTGTTTTACCAGGGTTTTCACGTTCAGGTTGGACAATGGCAACAGGTTTGTTTGCAGGATTAGATAGAGCAACATCAGCAAGATATTCATTCTTGCTAAGTATTCCGATTATTTTAGGGGCTTCAATGGTTTATCCGCTTGTAAAAATTGATGTTGCTGAAGCAGCTACTTACAATTGGTTCGCTATTGGTGTTGGTACAATTGTATCTGGTATTGTTGGATATTTGTGTATAAAATATTTTATGAAATTTATCTCTAAATTTTCATTAAATATTTTTGGGTATTACTGTGTATTGATGGGGATTTTCACTTTAGTATTTTTCAATATTTTTAAATAAAATAATTTGTTAAAATTTGTAAATAAGAACAAATTTAAATAACAAAAAATAATATTTACGTGCATTCTAATTATAGAAATTTGGAGTTATCATGATTTTACCGATAAGGAATTTTAATGAGAAAAATTTTGCATTCACTGCAAACAAAAAAGGGGATGAGGATTCAATAACGAAAGATACGTTGTTGGAAAATAATTTTTCGACTCGTACTAGAATTGGTCTTGATAAATTAACAAAAGCATTTACCGTTTATCCTGCAAAGGGTTTGAAGGGGAGTAAAAACTCCAATTTTTATGAATTTTTAACAATGGGTACCATGCCATATTTAATAGGTAGTGCAACTTTGATGGCAATTTTTAATGCTCCAAATAAAGCTTTTGCTGCTCCTGATAAGGCGGCAGCGAATTCTCTCGGTAGAAAAATGGCACTTGGTGTTCTTTTTTATGGAATATTTAAATCAATTTCAAAGTCATTTGTAAATGTTCCGGTTAGAACGATTACTGGAGTTGATACTCAGCTTCCTTATGCAAAGGTAAATTATCAATTGCAAGAAACTCCGGATGATTATAATTTGACAAGTATAGAGTATCATAAAGTCGGGGAGAGTGTGGATTTTCCTTATTGGTCTTTGTTGTATGGGGATCCTAAAAAAGGACAAAAATTGAATTTTAGATTTGATAAGATTGCAAAGAAAAACGGACTTGGCGAAAATTTGAATGATTCTGATCAAGAAGTTAAACCAATGTATAAAGAAGTGTTGGTAAAATCAACACTAGCAAGAAGTTTTTCATCATTTTTGTGGGCTGCAACAGGGGTTCTAATTGCGGCTCAAAAACCGTGGGATGATTATTTCAATGTCGCCACTTTGAAGTTTTGGAAACCTAAAGAATTTGGTCATTCAATGAAAGTTTTTGGTGAAAGTTTTGTCCAAAGTGTTAAAGATTTGTATAACGGTGTTGATGGTTCAACATCTCTATTTAAAAGGCACTACGGAAAAGCATTGATAGGTTTAGCTGCTGCGACAACTGTTTTGGGTGTCGCTAATGCATGCCATATTACAAATAAACCGTCTAGAGTTAAAGCAGATGATGTTATTGATAAAAATAAAGAAAGTGTGGTGAATTAAATGAGAACAAATTTAATTCAATCATACGTTAATGGAACTTCTTTGGTTCAGCAATATAATTCAGATAAAGTTGCTAAAGATTTTGATGTTAATAAGGAATTAAATAACAGAACATTTATAAAACCGTTGTCTAGTAACGGAAGACTTGTTAGAAATACAATTTTTGATGTCCCGTCAGAGTTTTTCAAAGATACAAAATATGATATAAAAGCCTTTGGACATGCCATAAAAGGGACAGCAAATGACCATGAGCTAGGTCGATTGAATGATTTTGCAATGAAGTTTGGTGGGCTTGCAATTGCTACTTGCTTGTTTGCTCAAAAACAAACTCCGCTTACAAAAGTTATGGAATTTATTGGGCTTGGTTCATTCTTCGGTGCTATGGATATTTGGCCGAAATTGGCATTGCAATTGCCTGCATATTTAATTCATGGTGTGAATATTCGCCAAAAATATGAAGATAATTATGGTCGTAAAAAATTGTTCTATCAAGATCACCAATTTATTCCATGGGATTTATATTCAGATAAAGAAATAAATAAAATCGGTGATAGATTAAGAGTTCCGAAAGATATTCCAAATAGAAGAGAATTTATTCAGGAAAAAATGCGTAAAATCGCATTGCAAAATAATACTATGTGGATGTTAACATCCGGTTTTGCAACTCCAATTATGAGTGCTTTGATTTGTAATGCCTTAACTCCGTCTGTTAGTCATTATTTGGATGAAAAATTAGACAAAAAGGCAGATGCAATGTTGTCTAATTTCTCTAATGAAATTAAACATTATGATTTTTCAAAACAAGCTGAACATTTAAATACTCTGTTAGGAGAAAACAAAGATAAACCGGTTACAGGAGAAGTTTTTGATTCAATTCATTCTGCTCTTACAGATGGTATTGATTATGTAACTTCAACTAGTATAAGAAAAGATTTACACGAAATGTTTCCAAATTTGGGAAGTTTCAATTTTGATGAAGAGTCTTTAGAAAATGTTAGAAACGTACTGAAAAATCAGATTGCAACAGTTCCATTATCAGATGAAGAACTAGCTCAAATTTTACCTGATAATGAGTCTATTCTTAATCGTTTCAAGGATAATGGTCTATTAAATCCTGAGGTTAAAGATTTTTCAGAACATTCAAAACTTGTTCAAAATTTGATGGATGAAAGAATTGCAAAATTTGTTGAGTCTAATCCGGAGAGTCTAAATGCTCGAAAATTAAGATTTGCAATGAAACAATTGGTTCACACAAATGAGTATTCCGCTGATTCAGAATTAGCAAAAGCGTTTAGACTTAAACCTGCTACTATTTTGACTGATACTTTAATCAATTCTTTAAAATCAATCAATACTACATTGAACGATTTCAAAGCTAAAAATGCAGTGTTAGATAAAGTTGCTTATATAAAAACAGCTCAGGCTCCTGAGACAATTCTAGCTAACAGTTGGAATGATATAACAGGAAGTTTGTTAAAAACTCTACAATTTACACCTGAAGAAATTAACAAATCTCGTATAGATAGAGAAATTGCGGGAGATGTTTTAAGAAATAAATTTGAAAATATTGTCTCTAATGATGAAACTTATAACAATGTAATCGGACAAATTCAAACAAAACTTGCACAATTGCAAAGTAAAATGGCGTCATTAGAAAAAACTCAAGAAGATAAAGGAAACTTGTATCAAACTCTTGTAAATTCAACATTCAATGAAACGGCAGATTCTTTGAGAGGTTCAGGCATGAATTTAACAGCCGATAATTTGGTTGGATATCCTGATACAACAAAGACTTCATTGAAAGATTTACAATTGGTATTTGTAAATGATAGAATTAGAGGGGTAAAAAGTTCATTCTACCGTCTTTTGAATACTCTTGATATGTATCATAGAATTTCAAAACTTGAAAATATTGAAAATGTTCTTAATGAAAGAATGCCAAGAGAAGTTAAAGAAGAGTTGGTTGAACTTTGTAAACAAACTTTGATTGATGGACATAGTTCAGATTATGCCGTTAAGTTCTATTCTCGCAGAAATCCTGAACATCAAGCTCCAACTGATCCGAATTCGCAAGCTTTTAGAGATTATTATTCTCAAATTGAAACTAAGGGCGGCAAAGTTATTAACAAATATATGGATAAGCATCAACCGACTGATGTTGTTGAGCTCTCCAACGATAAAGACTTCTTTGCAAATGCTATGAAATTGATGTACGATGGGGATTTGCATCCTGATACAATGAATAAAATCAAGGATTCAGTATTCTTTGAAGACTTTTTGAATTATAGAAAATCTGTTTTACACTATTTAGGTGGAGACAAATATTTTGCAAAACCAAATCATTTGGTTAATGGTGCTGTTGATTCTACTTCTGAATTGAAATTCTTGTTAATGGGTAGTGCTCCTGATGAAATGTTTACAAAATTGTGTAAACAGTCATTTAACAGTAAAAAATGGTTCAAGATGTTTGGATCTTTCGGTGCCGGATTGCTCGGTTTTACGGTGTTATCTCAATTCTTTATAGGTCGGATGAAAGTTCCAAAGCCTCAAAAGGAGGTTAAATAATTATGATAAATAGTGTTTCAACGAATTTGATAGCACAAAGAGTTAAACAACCTTCTACGGTGCAAAATCCAAATAATAATCAAACAGAACCAAATTTTTCAAAAATGGGTTCATCTAATTTGTTGGCAGATTTTTTGAAAAATCAAGCATTGATAAATTCTCCTGTTGTAAATAAGACAACGGCTGTGGAAGAAGTAAAACCTTATAAGAACGACTTAAGAACATTATTTACAACAAATAGTGCAAAGATTTTGGCAATCGTTCCAAGAACCTTTAATGCTAAAGATTTGAATGGTAATGAATATATTGATAATAATGAACAACATGGAACATTTTTAAATGCAATAGAAAGATTAGACGAAGTTAAAGCTGAAGGCTTTAATACTCTTCACGTATTACCGATAAATCCTCCAGGGCAAAGTAATGCAATGGGAACAGCAGGTTCCGTTTACGCCCCTGCAGATATGTTGAAAATTGACCCTATCTTGATTGATAAAAATGATCCAAGATCTGATAAAGAACAGTTTAAAGCATTTGTTGATGCTTGTCACAATCGAGGAATTAGAGTAATGATTGATATGCCAAGTTGTGCATCTTATGACCTTTACAATGCAAGACCTGATTTAATGGCTCATGAGAGAAACGGTTTAGCAAAAACACCTCAAGGTTGGTTTGATATCAGAATGTTTCAACCTTGGGAAGATGAAGGAAAAAGAACTCTAAATCCTGAATTGTTGGAATATCACAGAAAATTTGTTGATATGATGATTGATGCCGGAGTTGATGGTATCAGAGCGGATGTTGCAAGAGCTAAACCTGTAGAATTTTGGGATATTATCATTCCTTATTCACGAAAAAGAAATCCTGAATTTGCTTGGCTTGCAGAAACTTATACCTATGAAGATGCTTCTCCACAGGCAAATATGCCTTACGACCGTCCTGAAGATTCTTTAAGAGCAGGATTTGATGCTTATTACGGTCAGTATCATATTTTCCATGAATGGAATACCGCAAAAGAACTTAATGACTATGTAATAGATAATTTGAATATGTCATATAGAGTTGACCCTGGTAAATCTTTAATCGGTTCATTTGCAACCCATGATGATATGTCCCCGATGTTCAATGGTGGTGCAGTTTATTGTAACCTTGTTTCAGGCTTGGAAGTTACTCTACCTATGATGAATCCGTATTTTGTAGATGGTTTCCAATCAGGTGATTACTACGATTATTCTTATAAAGACAAGTATTCAACAGAAACAAGAACTGATAATCATGAAATGACTGTCCATAACGGTAAACTTGATATTTTCAATTTGTCAAGAAGACCAGGAGGACAAGAGCCTGAAATTGGAAAATTTATGACTGCTTGTTTGAATTTTCGAGATAAATACGGCGAAGTTCTTAAACGTGGTTCATTTATTGTTTTAGACAAGAAAAAAGACCCGAAAGATAAAGTAATAGCTTTTGCTCGTCATAGACATGGAAAAACATTGTTAGTTATTGCAAATAAAAATATTGATAGACATACTGCATGTAAAATTGAAGTACCAACTCTCAAAGCAGGTCAAAAGCTTGAAAATTTATTACCATCTTACGGAGAAGAAAGTGAATTCCAAGTTTCTCAAGGTGAAATATCTGTTGATTTAGGTCCGGGTAGAATTCATGTTTTCGAGATTGATACTCCATATATTGAAACTTATACTAAAAAAGTCTATAAACAACATTAATTTTAAAGGTATACAATACAATTAAGAGAGATAGTAAAAAGAGCCGATATTTGATTTAAATAATCGGCTCTAACTTTGTTTTAAGTTTTTTTTAGAATTCTATTTATCTGAAATAAAACCATTAATTGCTGAATATGCAGCAACATAAGGTGAAGATAGATAAATATAACCTTTAGTATTGCCTAAGCGACCTTGGAAGTTTCTATTTTGGGTTGATAAGCAAACTTCTCCATCTGCCAAAATGCCGGCATGAATTCCGACACAAGGTCCGCACCCAGGAGGTAGAATTGTTGCATTTGAATCCATGAAGATTTCTAAAAGACCTTCTTTAAGAGCTTGTTTATATATGTCACGAGAGGCAGGACATATTAACATTCTCACTCCTTCGTGTACTTTTTTGCCTTTTAGAATTTTTGCAACTGTTCGCATATCTTCAATTCTTCCGTTTGTACAAGTTCCGACATAAACTTGGTCAACTTTTATGTCGTTTAAATCTTTGGCAAGTTTTGTATTATCAACAGTGTGCGGGCATGAAACAGTGTGTTCGATTTTTGTTGCATCAATTTCTATTATGCGTTCATAGATTGCATCTGTATCAGGCTTAATTTCTTTGTACATTTCACCTCTACCACGAGAGATTAAGTATTCTTTAGTTTTTTCATCCGGAACAAATAATCCGCATTTAGCTCCTGCTTCAACTGCCATATTAGCTAGCGTAAAACGTTCAGCCATGCACATATTGTCAATTGTATCCCCGCAAAATTCTAGAGCTTTATAAGTAGCTCCGTCTGCTCCAATCATTCCGATAAGATGAAGCATTAAGTCTTTTGAGCAAATGCCTTCGTTGAATTTTCCGTTTACAACGATTTTGAATGTTTGAGGAACTTTTAACCAAGTTTTGCCTAACGCCATAGCAACAGCTACATCTGTTGAACCCATGCCTGTAGCAAAAGCTCCTAAAGCACCTGATGTGCAAGTATGAGAATCCGCACCAACTAAAATTTCAGTAGGGTTAACAAAAGTTTCAACAAGTCTTTGGTGGCAGACGCCTGAGCCTACTTCAGATAACACTGCACCGTATTCTTTGGCAAAATCTCTAAGAATGGTGTGCATGTTTGACAATTCTTTTTTCGGGCTAGGTGAAGCATGGTCAATAAATAAAATTGTTCTATTTGGATTGTTTAATTTATCTTTCCCAAGTTTTTTGAACTCTTGAACAGTTAAAGGACCTGTTCCGTCTTGAACCGCACAAACATCAACGTTTGCAATAACTAGTTCTCCTGCTTTAACTTCGTGATCCGTGTGATTTGATATAATTTTTTCAACTAAAGTTTGTCCCATATTTGCTCCCCCTGTTTTTTATTAATAATATCACAAAGTATAGAGTCTTTATGTTTAATTAATGTGGTGTAATTTATAATTTAATTGGATAATCGGTAGGAATTTTCCAATTGTTGTCTTTTATCAATTTTGCACATCCTGCAGAAGGTAGATATCTCATGCCGGTTGTTGGTCTGCAATCATTACTATCGAATGGACGAAAACCTTTATCCGTACCTTCTTTATTGATTTGAAAGACAAAATAATCCTTGCCTGAAACCAACTTTTGGGATTTTTCACTGTAATCTTGGATGTCTTTTATTGTTCCGGCTTTTGGGTAGAACATGCAGACAAATCGTAGAAAAGAGTCTCCGCCCCCTTCATTTATTCCGCATGACATGCCTGTACCATTGATAAACTCAACGGCAAATCCGTCGTACCAAACACAATATAGGTGATAGGAATCTTTTAATGTGCTTGATTTTAAATACGGTTGGAGATATTTTTTAAACCATTCGTAATCAGATTGGTTTTGTATAGCTTCTGAATCATTAAATTCTGTGCGGTGAGACCATTCCCATCCGTCCATGTCTTCGTTGTCATATTCTGAAAGCTTCAAAGCTTGGTTCATGATTGAGTAAAATTCCTTTAATTCAGTTTCGATGACATGTCTTTTGTAGTTTGACATGAGTGTTGGTATTGTCATCGCAGCAACTATTCCGATTATCCCTAATGTAATTAGCACTTCTGCAAGTGTAAAGCCATTTTTTTGTGTAATTTTCATATTCACTCCTTTATAAATTTAATCTATAGTTTATCTGAGATAAATTATAGATAATTGGATATTTAAAGTCAAGATTATAAAATTAAACTATGGATAATGAAATTTTGTTAAAAATCTTTGGCTTAAACATTAAATTAGAAAGGATAAAACTTGGCTTGACTCAAGAAGAAGTTGCAGAAAATCTTGATTTTAGTTCTGTTTATATTTCTAATGTAGAAAGTGGTAAGCATAAAATTTCATTAACTAATGCATATAAATTTGCATCTTTTTATAAAAAGTCTTTGGATTATTTGTTGACTGAAAAGTCATAACGAACTTATTTCCCTATTTCCTTATTCCCTTTCCCATAATTAATCAACTTATAGACTTATCAACTTTCCATATTAAAATCTCTTCACAAAAGCCTTGACGTGGTGGAGTGTTTGGGGTATATTCTCTTTGTCAGAAGTTAAAAGTTCGAATACGATTTCAAAATAGCTTTGAATAAGCTTGTGTTTTGGCGTATTCAAAAATATAAAGATTTATTCAATCTTAAAAATGTTTAAACAAACGTAATTACAAGAAAGGTAAAATCAATGGAAAACAAAGAAGAATTAAATGTTACTGAAGCTTCAACAGAAGAAGTTAAAGCTGAAGAAACTAAAGAAGCTGTTGCTTCTGAAGAAAAACCTGCTAGAGGCAGAAGAGGTCGTGGTAGAAAACAAAAAATCGAAACTACCGAAGAAAAACCTCAATCAGAATGGACTGAAAGAGTTGTTCAAATCAGTCGTGTAACAAAAGTTGTTAAAGGTGGTAAAAAATTAAGCTTCCGTGCAATCGTTATTGTTGGAAACCAAAAAGGTCAAGTTGGTGTTGGTTGTGCTAAAGCTTCTGAAGTTATTATCGCTATCCAAAAAGCTATTGCTGACGGTAGAAAAAATCTTGTTACAGTTCCTATTTTCAAAACAACTATTCCTCACCCAATCACAGGAAGATCTGGTGCAGGTGAAGTTATGTTAAGACCTGCTTCAGAAGGTACAGGTATTATTGCAGGTGGAGCTGTTCGTTCAGTATTAGAACTTGCTGGTCTTGAAAATATCCTTTCAAAATCTTTAGGTTCAAAATCACCTCTTAACGCTGCAAATGCTACAATCGCTGCATTGAGAGCTTTAACTCCGTTCAGTGATGTTGCTAAAAAACGTGGCTTATCAATGGCTGAATTTTTAAACTAATTTGTAGTAAGTATATTTAAATAATTATAAGGAAATAGAATCATGACAGATAAGAAAACAAATGCAATAAAAATTAAACTTGTTAAAAGTTTAATCGGAACACCTGAAGCTCAACGCAAAGTTGTTAGAGGTTTAGGTTTAACAAAAAAAGACCAAGTTGTTGAACATTACGATTCAGCTACAATCATGGGTATGGTAAACAAAGTATCTCACCTAGTGGAGATTGTAAAGTAGTTGCCATTGGTAATAAAGTATTATAAAGTACAAAGAAAGAGGAAATAAAATGTCAAATATAACATTAGAAGATTTAAGACCTGCTGAAGGTTCTACATCTAAATCTAAAAGAGTAGGCAGAGGTCGTTCATCAGGACACGGTAAAACATCTTGTCGTGGTCATAACGGTGAAGGTCAAAGATCAGGTAACTCTGCTAAAAGAGGTTTTGAAGGTGGTCAAATGCCGGCTTACAGAAGATTACCAAAATTGAAAGGATTCCAAGTTTATTCTAAACTTAACTATGCTCAAATCAATGTTGGTAGACTTGATGATTTGGGTCTAAAAGAAGTTTCTTTAGACGCATTGAAAGAAGTATTAACAATCCATCCTTCTTGCGTTGGTTTAAGAGTTTTAGGTAATGGTGAAGTTAAATCTGCTATTACTGTTAAAGCTTCTTATGTTACTCCATCTGCAAAAGAAAAAATTGAAGCTGCCGGCGGAAAGGTTGAGTTAGTATAATGGCACAAGGAGTTAAAATGCCAACAACTGATGATTTGATGTCAATGTGGAATGCATCAGGTTTGAAACAAAAGATTTTGTTTACATTCTTGATGATTGCCGTATGGAGATTTGGTGTTCAAATGCCTTTGTATGGTATTAATAACCAAGTTTTTTCAAACATTGCTCAAGGGAATAATATCATAGGTTTTCTTGATTTGTTCTCAGGTGGTGCGTTAGGTAAAGTTTCAATTTTGGCTTTAGGTATCGGACCATTTATCACATCATCAATTATTGTGCAGCTTGTTTCTGTTGTTATTCCTTCTTTGGAAAAACTCCAAAAAGAAGAAGGAGAAGCAGGCAGAAGAAAATTATCTCAGTACACAAGATTATTTACTGTTGTACTTGGTATTTTTCAATCATTTATTTTCATGTTGTACTTGCATCATTTGCCTGGAGCAATAATGTCAACAGTTAGTCCTGTTGCGTTCTATGCAAGTTCAGTATGTGTATTGACAGCCGGAGCTGTTCTTGTAATGTGGATTTCTGAATTGATTACCGAAAACGGAATCGGTAATGGCGGTTCGCTAATTATCTTCTGTGGTATTTTATCCGGTATTCCAATTTATGCATCAAGAACAATGCAATTGGTAAAATCAAGTTCTCAAATGCAAGTAGGACTTATGGTTTTACTATTGATATTCTTCCTTGCAATGATTTTAATCGTAATTATGCAAGAAGCTGTTAGAAAAGTTATTATTGTAAATCCTAAAAGACAAATTGGTAATAAAGTTTATGGTGGTATGAATTCATTTATTCCATTCAAACTTAACCCTGGTGGTGTTATGCCGATTATCTTTGCTATTGCGATTTTGTTGTTCCCATCAACAATCTTGGCTTTAGTTGGACAAGCTAATTTCAAGTCTATGGCAGTTAAAAACTTTGTTATGACTTTAAATCAGTATTTGAGTCCAAATGGAATTACATATTATCTTTTGTATGTGGCATTGATTATTGCATTAACTTTCTTCTATGCTTCAATTATGCCAAATATGCAGCCAAAGGATATTGCTGACAATCTTAAAAAATATGGTTCATCTATTCCGGGGATTAAACCGGGAAGACCTACGGCGGAAGCTCTTGATAAAATTTTGTCTAAAACAACTTTTATCGGTGCAATCGGTTTGGGTATAATTGCTCTTGTTCCATCATTTGCAAGTTATGCCACTCATATCGAAACTTTGCAAGGTATCGGTGCTACATCATTAATCATTATGGTTGGTGTTGCTCTCGATTTGATTAACCAAGTAAGAACTCACTTGTTGGCAAGAAATTACGAATCATTCTTGAAAGAGTAATTCGGTCTAGAGTTAAATTAGAAAGGCGTCTTTGAAAAACTTTTTCAAAGACGCCTTTCTTTATTGTTATAATGATAATTATTATTCAACAATTATTTCTTTTTCATTCTTGTATGTAACATAACCAAGAGCGGCAGCAGGTGGTTTTCTCAGGTATTTACGTTTAGTATAAATAACTCCTGCTTTTGTAGAATTTGATGCATTTGAATATTCTTTTGCAAGTTTTGCACATTTGAATATTAAATCATCTGTAATTTTTTGAGTCTTTAACAATACGTGCGATCCCGGACAATCTTTGGTGTGGAACCATAAATCATCTTCTGATGATATTTTAGAAACAATCATGTCATTTTGTTTGTTATTACGTCCGATATAAATCCAAGTTTCATTTCCTAAATCCAGTTTTATAGGTTCACTTTTGTGCTTTGTTTCTTTAATTGATTTTTTGTCCTCTTCTATTTCATCAGTTAAATCATTTAGTTCGTCAATATTTTTTGCAAAATTAATAGAGTATAATAAATTTTCATAAAATGATTTTTTCTGAACAAGCTTTTCCATTAATTCGGATAATATAGAATTAGATGTTTTCGCTTTATTATAAAGTTTATAAAATTTATTTGCATTTTCTTTCAATGTTTTTGTTTGGTCTAAATCAATTGAAATTTGTTTATTATTCTCGTAATCAAAAACAGAAATTGTTGAAGAATAATCTTTTAAGTTATACAAATTAGCCATAATCAAATCCCCATAAAGTCTATAGGTGTCTGCTTTATGGTTTTGCAAAACTTGATATTCCATTTGCTTTAGGGTTTTGTTTGTTTTCTTTAATTTTTGATTAACTAAGCTTTGATAGTGTGTTCGCAAATTTTTGAATTTTTCTAAATAAATATAATGAGAATAATAATTATCTATCATTTCGTTTATTGAAGCGTATTTTATTGGATTGTTCAACAA
This sequence comes from uncultured Candidatus Melainabacteria bacterium, assembly GCA_934718135.1. Classification (GTDB taxonomy): domain Bacteria; phylum Cyanobacteriota; class Vampirovibrionia; order Gastranaerophilales; family Gastranaerophilaceae; genus Zag111. Next base: position 38,122 of record CAKUZW010000004.1, read on the forward strand.
ATTTCGATAGAGAGAGTATTCCTTAAAATCTTCTGATATTGCGGGTTGAATGTTTTTTAACTCGATATATACTTTCAATTTTTCCAGACTTTGTCCTTGGCATTGAGAAGCGAAACATTTTGAAAACCAATAAAAATTATTTGGCAAATTTTTATAATCTATTTCTCCATTATAGTTTAGGATATCCATTTTGTTTTGTTTGGGAGGATAAACGTAAGGCAAGCTACCATACATTTCGCGTTCTCGGCTTTTTTCAGCTCCAACATTGTGAGCACAGCCTAAAATAATATTTGTGTCATAGTTATACAAAATTACATTTGAATATTTGCCCATAAGTTCAAATGATAGGCATAAATAAACTTTATCCCCAAGTTCATTGTACGTTTCAATATAAAATTCCAGAATTCGTTCATATTTCGGTTGATTGATTTTTGAAATTCGCGAATTTAAGAGGTACTTTCTTAAAAGCATACAAAACATTGGTGGTTTTTGCGGAATTTCTATAACTTTTTTTTGAATATTTTCTTTAGAAGAAAAACATAAATGATACGTTTGTGGATTTATATTTACGTAAAATTGTCGAGTTTCTCCATTATTTCTAAGGGTAAAAATAATTTCTCTTCTTGTAGGTTGTTGAATTTTGCTTATTCTTGCACCTGTTAGGTAATCCGTTTCTTCTTCTATAAAGGCTTTTAGGGTTAAACTATCGAATGTAATCATATAAAAAGTTTACTAAAAAGCTAACTTGTTGTCCAACAAATATTTTTATGCTAGTATAACTAACTGAAAAAGAGGATAAATTTATGGTAAGTAAAAAAGAAAGCGAAGTTGCAAAGGTAAGACTTGCGACAGGAAAAGAGTATGTAACAATATTGATTACAACAGCAGAACACTTGATTAAAGGTAAATTGTATTTGCCGATTCCAACGGTTGTAGAAAATCCAACTACTGAAAATTTATTATTTTACGCATTGAACTGTGGAAATATGTTTATTTCATTGTATGACTGCGTAATTATGAACAGAGAAAATGTTGAATATCAACCTGAGAGAGTAAAATATTATAACATCAATTTGAATATTGTTCATTCTTGTCAAATTGTAGATGGTGTTTAATAATCATAAAGAAAAGATTACAAATGTTACATATTGTAGTCTTTTTTTTATGTTTTTGATAAAATCGTAAGTGCAATATAAATAGACAAAAAGGAAATAAGAGAAGATGATTAAAACAAAGTTTAAAGACCACGAATGTGGAAAACTTAGCTTGGACAATATTGATGAACACATCACTTTGTCAGGTTGGGTTTCTTGCATAAGAGATTTAGGTGGTATTTTGTTCGTTGAATTGAGAGATAGAAGCGGATTTTTCCAAATCGTTGCAAACCCTCAAATTAACCCTGAAATTCACAAAGTATTAGAACACGTAAGATCTGAATACGTTATCAAAGTTTCCGGTAAAGTTTCTAAAAGACCTCCTGAAACATACAACGAAAAATATCCTACAGGACAAGTTGAAATGTATCCTGAATCAATTGAAGTATTATCAACATCAAAGGTTTTACCTTTTGTTTTAGATGATGATAATGTTTCAGAAGACATCAGATTGAAATACAGATACTTAGACCTAAGACGTGAACAAATGTTATCAAAACTTGTTATGCGTCATAATATTGTTCAAGCAATCAGAAACTACTTGAATAACCTTGATTTCTTGGAAGTTGAAACTCCAATCCTTATCAAGACTACTCCGGAAGGTGCTAGAGATTATCTTGTACCGTCTCGTGTTCAAGAAGGTAAATTCTACGCACTACCTCAATCACCACAAATCTTTAAACAATTGTTGATGGTTGGCGGTATCGAAAGATATTATCAAATCGCAAAATGTTTCAGAGATGAAGACTTAAGAGCTGACAGACAACCTGAATTTACTCAAGTTGATATGGAAATGTCTTTCGTTGAACAACAAGACGTTATCAAAGTTGTTGAAGGTTTAATTGTTGACGCGTTTAAGGCTGCAGGAGTTGAAGTTAAACCTCCGTTTATCCAAATGCCTTGGCAAGAGGCAATGGACAGATATGGTTCTGATAAACCGGATACAAGATTTGGTCTAGAATTATTTGATATTGGCGATATTATTATGCAATCAGAATTCAAGATTGTAAAAGATACTCTTGAAAATGGTGGTATCGTTCGTGGTATCAGAATCCCGGGTGGAGCTAAATATTCTAGAAAAGAAATTGATGATATTACTAAATTGGCTGTATCATTCGGTGCTAAAGCTCTTGCTAACATCATCTACAACGAAGACGGAACAGCTAAATCTCCTGTATTGAAATTCGTTACAGAAGAACAAGCTAAACAAATTCAAGAAAGAGCACAAGCTCAAGCCGGTGATATTATCTTCTTCGTAGCAGATAAACCAAAATTAGTTTATGACGTTATGGGCAGATTAAGATTACACTTTGGTAAATCATTGAACTTAATTGATGAAGCTAAACATAATTTATTATGGATTGTTGACTTTCCAATGTTTGAATGGAGCGATGAAGAAGGCAGATATATGGCAATGCACCACCCATTCACATCTCCTAACCTTGAAGATTTAGACAAATTAGATTCCGGAGATTTGGGTAATGTTAAATCTATCGCTTATGACATCGTTTATAACGGAACAGAATTGGGTGGTGGTTCTGTAAGAATTCACTCTTCTGAAGTTCAAAAGAAAATCTTCAAAGCTTTAGGTTTGACAGAAGAAGAAGCTCAAGAAAAATTCGGATTTATGGTTAACGCACTTCAATACGGTACTCCACCTCACGCAGGTTTGGCTATCGGATTGGATAGATTGGTTGCATTACTTGCAAGAACAGATTCTATCCGTGACGTTATCGCATTTCCTAAGAATGCAGGTGCAAAAGACTTGATGAGTGATGCTCCGGGAGTTGCTTCATTGCAACAGTTGAGAGAATTACATATCAAAAGTACTGTAACTCCAAAACAATAATTTTAATACTAGAAGAGCCTTGAACTTTCGTTCAAGGCTCTTCTTTATTTGTTAACTTAAAGCATCTAGCACATCTTTTGGGACTTCGCTGTCTTGAACCTCAGAAGTCGTGACTTTTACTTTTTTCCCCATAAACAACGCTTCTTGAGTTATTGAACCATCAGAATTCACGGTTTCTGATAAAATTTTAGGAGATTGGAGTTTGGAAGGAAAAATTAACGATTTTAATCTCTCAATTTTTGCAGACCTAATTCTTTTATTTAAAACACTAATAGCATTATCATATAAATAGGCCATCATTTCTGATTTTGTTGGGTTTTGATTTGCTGAACAGTGCAGAGCATCAAAATAACGCTCACTTGCTCCGCCAACTTTGTAAGCTCTAGATTCATCTTTCAATGTATTTCTTACAGATTTTAATATTTTAAGATTTAGCTTTGGAACTACTGGATTTTCAATGTTATTTTGTATCAATTTATCTAAAAACTCTTTAGTAGTTTCATTTGTCAATTTCATCTGAGAATGCAATCCTGTATTGTTTAAAGCCTTTTCAGTATAACCCGTAGTTGCAGAAAGTCCAAAATTGCCCGCTCTTAATAAATGAGCTTGCATATCATAATTCTTTTCATTTAGAATTTGAGAATACTTTTTCGCATAGTTTGCAGACCACTTCGGACCTCGTAATTTAATATATAATTTCTCCAAATTAGCTCTTGGACTAAATTGTTTAAACAAAACATGTTCCAATTCATGTGTTGCTGTATTTACAGCTTCACTAGTTCCCATTGAGCTTGATCTTAAAGACAATAGAGTTTTTGAGGTCTTGGGATTTGGTAATACTGTAGATTTTGAACCTTCAAAATATGTTTTTGTCAAATTTTTTGGAATACCCAAATCCTCTGCATAGCGTTGAAAAATGTTGAAATTATCACTAATTTCGATTTTCGCAGCGTTCTTTTTCCCTATTCGTTTTGCAACTAATTCCTGAACCCTTGCAGGATTAACAGTTTCTCCGGGTTTTAGTTCTTGAGCAAGGTCTTTGCCTATATTTTTACAAGTCCGTACGATTTCTTTTCTTGGCATTAGACCTGTAGCCTTAAAGAATAAACGATAAATTCCCATTATAAATATATCCCCTATATTTATATAAAAACATTTTTGGAAGGAAAATTGCTATTTATTTATTTTAGCTTCTTTCTAATAAATCTATGAGCTTCAATTACATCATCATAAGAAATTGGTGGTGGACCTTCAATTATTTCTAATGGCTTGTGATGTTTTGCTTTTCTGTTGAAATTAAAAACAACTTCGCCAAAATCTTTGCCACATTTTTCGCATGATAAACTACAGAGCAAAATATCGCAATCCCTTTCCAAAATTTTTATAGAATTTTTTGTAAATTCATTTTTGCAGCGAGAACAGCAAAGCCCTGAAAATAGTGTATTTATATCTTTTTGTGTAAATTCTTTCATCTCAATAATTTGTATTAAGTTTTGTAAAGTTTCCATCTATATATACTATTAATTGTTATTTTACAGCAAAAAATGGGATTAATATACATGAAACCAAAGGAGGCTATCATGGCAATTAATTTAATTCTATTCGGTTTTATTGTTTATACAGCATTGATTGTTGTACCAAGCATCTGGGAAGAGTTAACTACTGAAAGCTAAATTCAAAAAATCCTAATGATTTTCTGTTTTGTCTTTTGAGTGTGTATGATTTGTTTTTAGTGTTAAATGTACGTTTAATGATTTAAGCGTTAAGTTTGTTGTGCAAAAAATTATTAAAAACGTAACAGATAAAACTAAAATAAGGGTCAGGCAGATTTGTTTGCTCTATAATATGAGTATGGATTACTTAAAAAACAAATTTGATATAATCGTTGTCGGAGCGGGTCACGCCGGATGTGAAGCGGCTATGGCTTGTGCTCGCCTTGGGATGAAAGTGTTACTTTGTACACTTAATGTTGAGCACATTGCATTACAACCTTGCAATCCTGCAGTCGGAGGTCCCGCAAAATCTACGTTAGTTCGTGAAATTGACGCTCTTGGTGGTGTTATGGGTGAAGTAACTGATGCAACTTATATTCAAATGAAAGTTCTAAATTCATCCAAAGGTCCTGCTGTGAGAGCTCTGCGTGCTCAATCTGATAAGGCTGAATATACTCGTTACATGAGAAATTTAATCGAAAGTAACGAAAATATTTATCTAAAACAATGTTGTATCACTGAATTAAAAGCAGAAAACGGAAAAATTGTTGGTGCTGTTGACGAATTTGGTATTGAATACACAACAAGAGCGGTTGTCTTAACAACAGGAACATCTCTAGAAGGTAGAATTTTTGTCGGTTTACGTTCTTATAGTGCGGGACGACTTGGCGAAAAAGCGGCAATTGGTTTGTCTGATTCTTTGCACAAATTAGGTATCCAAACAAAAAAATTGAAAACAGGAACTCCTGCTCGTGTTGATAAACGGACTCTAGATTATTCTAAAATGACAGTTCAACCTGGGGATGATGAATTGAGTTTCTTCTCTTTTAAACCTAATCGTCCGATTAGAAAGACTTACCCTTGTTATTTGACAAGAACAACAGAAGAAACACACGAAATTATTCGCTCAAACCTTGATAAATCTCCGATGTATCAAGGTCTTATCCATGGTGTCGGACCAAGATACTGCCCGTCTATTGAAGATAAAATTGTCAGATTTGCTTCAAATCCTTCTCACCATATTTTTATTGAGCCGGAAGGACTTGGCACTTATGAAATCTATATTCAAGGTTTTTCAACAAGTTTACCGGCAGATGTTCAAGTTAAAATGATTAGAAGCTTACCTGGCTTAGAAAACGCTCATATTATCAAACCAGCATACGCTGTTGAGTATGATTATGTTCCAGCAGTTCAAACAACTCATTCATTGATGTCTAAAAAAATTCAAGGATTGTTCTTTGGAGGTCAAATTAATGGTACAAGTGGTTATGAAGAAGCGGCAGCTCAAGGTTTAATTGCAGGTATTAATGCATTCAATTATCTAAATGGTTCTGAAATGCTTGAACTTTCAAGAAGTTCATCTTACACAGGAACTCTAATTGATGATTTAGTAACAAAAGATATTCAAGACCCATACAGAATGTTAACTTCTCGTTCTGAATATCGTTTACTTTTAAGGCAAGACAATGCAGACGAAAGATTAACTCCAATTGGGCATAAAATCGGTTTGATTGATGATACTCAATTTGAAAGATTTAACAAAAAACAAGAACTTATTCAAGTTGAAAAAGCAAGACTTGAAGGGCTAAAAATTCCTGCAACACAAGAAGTTAACGAAGTTTTAGCTAAATACGAAGAACATTTAGATAGAGGAATTAGAGCTTCTGAACTTTTGAAACGTCCAAATATTTCTTATAAAGTTTTGAAAGAAATTGATTCTTCAACTAGAGAAATGAATATCCCAAAAGATGTCTATGAGCAAATTGAAGTAATCGTAAAATATGATGGCTATATCAAACGTCAACAGGAACAAGTTGATCAAGCAGGAAAACTTGAAAAATTTAAAATTCCTGAAAATATCGACTATTCGAAAATTGAACATATTTCATCTGAAACAAAAGAAAAGCTCGCTAAAATTAAACCGAAAACATTAGCTCAAGCCTCAAGAATTGGTGGCGTTAAACCTGCTGATATTTCGATTTTGATGGTAATGCTTGATAAACACATGATTTCAACTAAATAACAGGAATTTTATTTTTTATAAAGCTTTTAGTTTTGTATTCGGCTTTATATAGTTTTAAATCTTCAAAATGAATAATTTTTTTGTCTGCACACATAAGACTAAGAGAATTTTTTTCAGGATTTTTTCCTATAATATCTCCAGGGTGTGCATTATATTCTTTGTCTATGATTTGAAATTTGTAAGGATTAACTACAAAAAATTTCTTTTCAAATGTAATATAAGTCGGCAAAAACGGATGAAGAGCTCTTATTGTTCTCGATATTTCCGTTGAAGTTTGGAATTTAAAATCTAACATTCTCTCATCGCCTAATATATTTGGATAATATGTAGCTTGCCTTTCATCTTGTGCGACCGGTGTCAAAATCTTATTATCAAAGTCTTGAATTAGTTCTGTTACAAGTTTTCTTGCAACATGAACACTTTTTTCTCTCAATTCTTTTGATGTATAAGAATCTAAAATTTCTATTTTTTCTTGTTTTAAAATCGGACCAACATCAAATTTTTCCGTCACAAGATGCAGTGTGACTCCTGAATATTTTTCTCCATGCAAAATTGTTTGTAGATACGGGTTTGGCCCTCTATATTTAGGCAATAATGATGGATGAACATTTACGGTTGCAATAGTCGGTAAGTTAAAAGTATCTTTTTGCAGGCGTTCTTTCCAAGTTCCAACAATTATTAAATCAACGTTTAATGTGAGCATTAGTTTTCTAAAAAGTGGTCCATTGGCAGATTTTAGTCTTATTCTTCTGATATTCAAACTCTTAATTAGTGATATTTCGGGACTTGGATTAAAAATATCTTCAAAAAATAATTTAAATCTGGAGTTGCAAGTTTCTTCATATCGAAAAACTCCAACAATCTCAGCACCTGCATCAATTGCACCAAGTACAATATTTGCAAGCATTAACCCCTTACCTAATATAACTACTCTCATATTCCTATTATAAAATAAAAAGAGCCCAATTTATAATTTTGGACTCTTTTTTATATTTTTATTAAGTTCGTTTACTGTTTTATTCTACATCATCAACATTTGCATCTTGCTCTGCTGCTTCTGCTTCGGCTTTATTTTCAAGGTATTCTCTCGCTTGAGCTTGTGCAATTTTTAAATCTCTGTAGTTATTTTGAACTTCTAAATTCTTTGCATTTTGGTGGCTGAAAGAGTGAACAATACTTGTTGCAACCAACAACATTGGAGAGTAATCAATAACCCCAGCTGCAAAGTTTTTAATTCCTGATGGAACTTTTGCTAACTTTTTAGATATACCATTTAACACTTTATTTTTATTTAATTTTTGAGCAAGTTCTACTGCTGCTTTATCTAGTTTTTCCTTCGGTAATGTCGAAACTAATTTGTTAAGACCTTTAGTGTATAATTTTCCAAATCCAAGCATTGCCACTGTAGCAACACCCATCGTTCCTAATACAGATAGGATTGGATGTTCTTTTGAAAAATCACCAACTGATTTAACATGTTTATCTAAGGCTCTTTTGCCTCCAAATATTGTATCAACTGCAAGTAATGTCACGCCCCAACTTGCTGCAGTGCTTACAAAGTTGTTAAATCTTATAGCTCTGCCAAGATTGATATTTTTCGTAGCCTTTTTACCGGCTTTGATAACTGCTTCCGCTTTTCCCGGATTTCTGATTGCGGCTGCTATACCTGCTGCTAGAGGTAAAGAATAATAAAGTGTATTTGTAATTCTTTTATGCTTTTTATCATTAACATCATGTGATGCTTTTTTATATGATAACTTTCTAATATCTTCTTCACTTAAATTAGCCAATCTTTCAATATTACTTTGCCCGAAAGACTGATTAACACTTGATCCTGCAGAAATTGAATTTACATGCATAAAGTACACCTTTTACCTTTCACACTTTGATTATACACATATAAAATCCGAAAGTAAATTTTTTTGCTATTTTAATAACATAACTACATAAATGTTTACAATCATAATTGTTTTTTATAATATCAAAGAATGAAAAGATTTAACATTCACACAATGGGCTGTAAAGCTAACCAATTTGAAAGTGCAATTATTGAAGAAAATTTGATAAAACATGGTTTAGAAAAGTCTTCAAAAATTGAGGAGTCAGATATTTATATTTTGAATTCATGTTCTGTAACTCACAAAAGTGATAACGAAGCGATGTATCTTTTGAGGGCTGCAAAGCATAAAAATCCGAATATAATCACTGTTGCAACCGGTTGTATGGCTCAAATTGAAAAAGAAGAACTGTTAAAAAATGATTTTATTGATTATGTTTTTGGTAATGATGAAAAGTTGAATCTTTTTGATTATTTAAAATCAGATATTCGATTTCATGCAAATGATATTCTAAAACAAACTGAATTCAATAAAGTTGAATTATTTGACACAACAAAAACAAGAGCAAGCTTGAAAATACAAGACGGTTGTGACAACAGGTGCACATACTGTATTATTTGGAAAGCTAGAGGAAAAAGTCGAAGTGCCGATTCTGATTTTATAATTGAACAAATTAATAAGTTCTCAAAAAATGGATTTAAAGAAGTTATGCTGACTGGAATTCATATAGGTCAGTGGGGAAAAGAATTTGGTTTGACTTTATTAGATTTGTTAAAAGAAATCGAGGAAAAGACAACAATTGAGAGATATCGTTTGGGTTCTCTAAATCCTCCTGAAATCTCAGATGAAATTCTTGAATTTTTGAAAAAATCTTCAAAATTCTGTCCGCATTTTCATTTGTCTTTGCAATCAGCAAATGACAAAACTCTCCGTTCAATGAACCGTTTTTATAAAACAAAAGATTATTTAAATTTAATTGATAAAATAAATTCAACATTTGAATTCCCATTTTTAGGAAGTGATATTATTGCCGGTTTTGCAGGTGAAACTGATGAGGATTTTGAAATAACTAAAACAAATCTTCAAACTTCTGGGCTTACTCAGATTCATACTTTTCCGTATTCAAAACGTAAAGGTACAATCGGTGCCGAAATGGAAAATCAAGTTCCGGATGAAATAAAAAATCAGCGAGCATCTATTATAAAAGAAATTTCAAAACAAAAATTACAAACATTTATAAATAATAATATCGGGCGAACTGTTGAAGTGTTAATTGAAAAACATCCTGATAAGCATACCAACAATTTAAAAGGGATAACTCGAAATTATTTAACTGTTCAAATTGCTTCAGATAGGACAGATTTATTTAATACTTTGCAAAATGTTAAAATTCTTGACGTACAAAATGGAATTATTTTAGGGCAACTTGTTTAGATAAATTCTTTTAAAAATTCGTCTAGGTTTAATTTTAGAACAGAAGCAATTCTAAGAAAATTATATAAAGAAAGAGACATTTCTCCTCTTTCGACAAATCCAATGTAGGAAAGGCTACAATCTGCCATTTCTGCAAGTTTTTCTTGCGAAATTTTTTGTCTCATTCTTGCAATTTTGATTTTAAAACCAATTTCTTTTTTGAACTCATCCTTTTCCATTTTTTTATCATATTATATTGACCTTTTGCTATCTATATATTATTATAGTCATATCTTTATTATAGTAGTGAATTAATTATTAAAAAGAAGGGGATATGAATATGAAGAAAATTTTTAAGGGAATAAGGAAAAAGGGACAAGGAAATAAGTTCATTAATGAAGATATTAAACGTCATCCTGAGGGTGATAACCCGAAGAATCTAAGTACACCTGGAAGTAGATTCTCCGCTCTTCACGCTCGCATTAAACGGATACGGCTTCGCCTTTCACTGCTCGTGCGGCTCAGAATGACGGCCTTTACACTTGCAGAAGTTTTAATTACCCTTGGAATAATCGGCATTGTGGCGGCGATGACAATTCCAACGCTTATTTCCGATTATCAAAAGAAGCAAACTGTCACAAAGTTACAAAAAGCAATTTCTGTTTTAAATCAAGCGTATAAATTATCTTATGACGATGTTGGAGAGCCTACTGCAGAAGAGTCATTCCAAATGGGAGCCGTGACGTATTTTAACACTTACTGGGCTCCATATATTAAGGTGTCTTTAATGTGTACAACATATAACCAATGCGGGTATAATGAGGCTGCTCCTTGGTTTTATCCTGATGGGAATAAAGCTTCTACGTCTGTCGTTATTCCAGATAGAAGGGCCACTTTTTATACTCCTGACGGATTTTTGTATGTGATATTTACGGCTTCCGGTTTATCTGATTCTTTGTCTGCAAATCATCTTGTTTATGTTGATATTAATGGAGGGCAAGGTCCGAATAAATTTGGTCGTGATGTTTTTATTCTTGAAAGAGTTCAAACTGATGGCGGTGGTATACAGCCTTATGGTAGGAATTTTACAGACCATGTTATAAATAGCAATTGTTCAAAAGCTCATACAAGTGATGTTTGTGCTGAAAAAATCAGACGTGCAGGTTGGAAGATTGAAAAAAATTATCCTTGGAATTAATTTTTTTTTATAATCTTTCATTGTGACAGTCTGTGCCACCTGTTTTGATTAGGTTGTATTTATTTGCAAGTTTTTCAACGGTTGAAGGATTTGAAAATTTTATGTATTTTCTCCAACGAGGATATGGATAGTAAACTTCAATTCCGTCAAGGCCTATTTCTTTCAAGTCTTTAACAAACTTGTCAAGCGATAATGCCCAACAACAGCATGGATGAGCCAATACTGCAATCCCACCTGCTTTGTGAATTGTATCAATCAATTCTTTGATATTTCTTTTTGCAAAAAATCGAAGGATGTCCATTTCTGTTTCTTTCTTATTTTTTGCATAGAACTTTTTCATTTCTTCATTGTTTATATCAATTCCATAAGCAAGAAGATGTAAGAAAATGTATTTATACCATACATCAAATTCCACTCCGTAAATTGCTTCGGAATCAGGATTATCAATGTGTCCTTGAATTGTGTTATGATCTGTTATAGCAAAGAGTTTATACTTGTTTTTTGCCTGTTTTACGATGTCGTTAAATTCTCCTTTTCCATCAGAATATTTAGTGTGGATATGGAGGTTTATTTTATTATTCAAATAATCTTCTTTTGTCGCGTTTTGTATTAATTCTTTGTAATTTTTCATTGTTTTTCTAAATATATTTGTAATAAAATTATGATACAATAAAGGAGGTTTTATGTCCAAATATAAAATGAAGAACAGTATTTGGTTTGTATTATTTGAGGGAATAAAGATTTACTTTTCAAATATTGATAAATTCGTTTTATACATGTTGTTTCCGGTGTTGGGACAAGTTTTGGGTATTGCACTCTGTTTTGGTTTAACTCTCGGTTTTGTAGATAAAATTGCAGAAAAAACTGATAGTATTTCATCCGCATTATTATTTATTTTGTTACTTGCAATCCCCGGTTTGTTGATTTTTGCAAAAGCATTTTGGGATTATATGGTTGCTTATGTTTCACTTAATTCCATGACCGAAGGTGCTGTAACAAGTGGTAGGGTCTATGATTTCCAATCACATAGAGAAGTGGCAACTCGAAGAGGTTTTAAATATGTATTATTCCTTTTAGTTTTGAGTGTTTTTGTTTCTCTTGGGTCAAGTATATTTTTCATTATTCCGGGATTTGTTTTGTGGATTTATTTGATTTTGATTTTTCAGGTATTTACTTTTGAACCGGATTTATCAATTTGGGAATGTTATAAAAAAAGTTTCCTTTTAGTTCGTGGAGATTGGGCTAGAACATTCTTCTTGATGTTAATTTTAGCTTTTTTCTCAATATTCATTATTACTCAGGGAATAACTGTTGTTTTTGATTATTTAAACTTAACAAAACCGGTTTGTTCGATATTTGATTTTATAGGTAAGGCTCTACCTTTAGATATCGTAAATCATGTTTTGACTTATGCAAAACTTCCGAGTACCACTATTGAAATGATTTCAGGCTGGATTTTTGCCTCTATATTAAGTTTTATTGTTGCGGGTTTGACCTTGCCTATTAGAAGTATTTGTTGGTCATTGTGGTATAAAAATTTGTCTGATAATAAGGATGTAGAATTTGTTAAAGAAGCAAAGAAAAACAGGTTACAAAAAATTAAAAAATCATGATAGGGAAGAATAATTCAAGATGTTTATTTGTAAGAATTGTAAATCCAAAGATAAATTTGAACTAATGTTTTCGCCTGATTATCAGGGAGAAAAGAATTTTACTCAACGGTATAATGAGAAGAATGAAATTGAAATTACTGTTGATGGGTATGTTTTTGTTCCTGATTTGCAATTTATGAATGAACATGCAGTTTGTCGATATTGCGGACAAATTTATATGTGGGATTATGATTATCATATTTAAAATGAACTCTTAAGAATTAAAATCGTTAATATAATATAAGGAGAAAGTGGAATGAGGATTGAGAATAGAGAAAACAATCAAACAAGAGAAGTTAAATTTACAAAGAATTATACAAAGCATGCTTTGGGCTCTGTGTTGGTTGAATTTGGAGATACAAAAGTTATAACAACAGCATCAGTCGAAGTTGGGAAACCGAAATGGATGGATAAAGATGATAAAAGAGGTTGGTTGACTGCTGAATATTCTCTTTTACCTTCTTCAACATCTACCAGATGCCAAAGAGAAAGAACCAAAATTTCCGGTAGGACTCAGGAAATTCAAAGACTTATTGGTCGAAGTTTGAGGGCTTGTTTAGATTTAGAAAAGATGTCAGATTTAACAATAACAATTGATGCTGATGTAATTCAAGCGGATGGTGGTACAAGAACTGCAAGTATTTGTGGTGGTTTTGTAGCATTATCTGATGCGGTAGATAAATTATTGGCAAACGGAACACTTAAAGAAAATCCGATAATCGAGCCGGTTGGAGCAATCTCAGCAGGTATAGTAGATGGAGAGGTTCGATTAGATTTAAATTACGCGGAAGATTCTCATGCTCAAGTTGATTCGAATGTTGTATTAACAAAGAGTGGCAAAATTATCGAATTCCAAACAACTGCGGAAGGTGAACCTTACGAATTTGATAAGATGATTGAAATATTTAAACTTGCACAAAAAGGTATATCTGAAATTATTGATAAGTATTAATTTTTGGAGTAAAATGCTTCTATGTTTAGGGTTTTAGTTTATTTTCTTATTTGCGGAATGTTTCTGTCCGGTCTTTGTGTAGTGTCAAAGACTGTAGAACCGGTAGTTTCGACTCAAGGTTTGAATGAAATGCCACAAGAGATTGCCAAATCTGCAAAAACTACGTTCAAAGAAAATCAAAAATACAACAAGAAAAGGAAAACTTCAAAAGATTATATAAAAGCTAAAAAACAAATTAGAAAAATGGATGAATTAAAAACCAAAAAACAAAGAGAGTTAGAGTTTTTACAAAATAAAATGGATAAAAAGAAAGAGAAATTAGAAGTATTAACTTCTGAGGATTAGAAAGGAGAAAAATGAAAAAATTATTAGTTTCGCTAATGGCTGTATCTATTTTATCAGTTGGAGCAGCTAATGCAGGTACTTTATCAAATGCATTAAATAATGCAGCAAATAAAGTTGGTCAAAGGGAACAATCTTTAACAAACGCTCAAAAAGAAGCTGCTAAAAAACAACAAGAACGTCAAAAAGCTTACGAACAACAAAAGAAAGCAAATCAACAAGCTCTAGAAAAGAAAAAACAAGAATGGCAAAAGAAACAAGAACAAGCTAAAAAAGACGCAGAAGCAAGACAAAAAGCTTATGAAAAACAAAAGAAAGAAAACCAAAAAGCTTTAGAAAAGAAAAAACAAGAATGGCAAAAGAAACAAGAACAAGCTAAAAAAGATGCAGAAGCAAGACAAAAAGCAAATCAACAAGCTTTACAAAAGAAAAAAGATGCTTGGAATACTTTAATTGGTAAGTAATCAGTACTGTAAATATTTAAATAGAAAGCGGAAGTTTACGATTGTAAATTTCTGCTTTTTATTTGCTCCGGAGCATTATCTATGTTATCATAGATTAGTCAGATGAAGGGATGTTTAAAACGTACATGTTGATTGGGAACAATACTAAAACAGTTACAGGTGCAAAAGTTGTTATTGATACCTTGAAGGCGTTAGGTGTCGATACTATTTTCGGTTATCCCGGTGGCATTGTTTTGGGCTTGTATGATGAAATTTATAATCGTTCTGATATCAAGCATATACTTGTAAGGCATGAACAATCTGCTGTGCATGCAGCAGAAGGTTATGCTAGAACTTCAGGCAAATGTGGAGTTGCACTTGTAACATCAGGCCCCGGAGCAACAAACACCGTAACCGGTATTGTCAACGCTTATTTGGATGGATATCCGCTTGTTGTTCTTACCGGACAAGTTTTTAAAAATTTGATAGGCAAAGATGCTTTTCAGGAAGCCAATATTTGCGATATGACAAAAACTTGTACTAAAAAAGTTTTTCAAATTACTGATGCCAATGATATTGAAAAAACATTAAAAGAAGCTTTTGAAATTGCCCAAACAGGTAAAAAAGGACCTGTTGTAGTTGATATGGCAAAAGATATTTTTGCTCAAAACATTGCGGAAAATAACAATTCTTTTGAACCATTAAAATCTCAATCATTTGAGGCTAATCAAGACGAGGTAAAATCTGTTTTAAACCGACTGATTACTTCTAAAAAGCCGGTAATTGTAACAGGTGGTGGAGTTACACATTCAAAAGCATATAATGAATTGTTTAAATTCTCGCAAAAGTTGGACATTCCTGTTGTATCCACAATGATGGGGCTTGGAACTTTCCCGCAGAAAGATAAAAGATATTTTGGAATGATTGGTATTTTTGGAGATAAATCTGCTAATCAAATATTAAAAGAGTCTGATTTGGTTGTTTCTCTTGGTGCAAGATTTAACGACAGAATTACTTGTATGTTTAAAGATGTTGATTGGGGTTCAAAATTTATTCAGATTGATATAACTAAAAAAGAGATAGGGCGAGTTATTACTCCTATAACTTCAATTTGTGCAGATATTAAAAGTGTTTTATCTCAAAGTTTAGAGCTTATTCAAAATGATAATAAATTATTTTCTGATTGGTTAGAAAAAGCTCAACAATTTAAAAATCTTAATATAGAACGTAAAAAATCAACAAATCTGCTTCATTCTTTTGAAGTTATTCGAAAGATAGAAGAATTTACAAAAAATAAAGATATAATTTTTACATCAGAAGTTGGTCAACATCAGTTGTGGGCTGTTCAAAATTTGACTCAAAATGAGAATAGAAAAGTTTTGGTATCAGGTGGTGCCGGAACTATGGGGTTTGGCTTTCCTGCTGCAATTGGTGCGGCTATTGCAAACAAGAATAAAACAGTTGTATGCATAACAGGTGACGGTTCATTCCAAATGGGATTGCATGAACTTGCAACTTGTATGGATTATGATTTAGATGTTAAAATTATGATACTTAATAACGGTTATCTTGGTATGGTTCGCCAATTACAAGAAAAAACTTGCGGTGGTCGTTATTCGCAAACAAAGATTTCAAATCCTGACTTTTTGAAACTAGCTGAAAGTTATGGTGCAAAAGCTCTTAGAGTAAAATCAACAGAAAAAATTGATGAAGCTTTAAATGTTGCATTTTCATCAAAAGGAACATTTGTTCTTGATTTCTGCGTTGAACCAATGGAGCTTTTGTAGAACGTAGTTATTACCCTATATAAATTAGTGAAGAGGCTTGAACAATAATGAACGAAGCAACAATAAAAGAAGTAAAATCTATTTATTCATCAAAATTAAGATCTGTGGATCCTACATCTGTTAAGACGGATATAAAATCAATTAAAGCTCAAAAAGCAAATAAATCTTTCTTTAATGGAGTTATTGAAAAATTAAATATAATTGTGCAGAAATAACTTAGTTTTGCAAATTTGTTTGATATTCAATATCTGTCATTTCAATTTGTTTTGCAAAATTTTCTAATTCTTTGAATGGAAAATCAGACGTTGTTGTGATTGATAAAACATTTTCGTTTGTTGGGTATAGATAATTGTTTTCTTTTTTTAATCCTTGGTGAAAAATTTTTATATTTTCATTTTTCGGAATATAAATTTCTTTAGTTTTATTTTTCTCTACATTTTTATTTTTAACTAAAAGTGTTGCTGTTGTTTTTTCTTTGTATCTTTGTTTTGTGGAATATAGAATTGTTGCCAAAAAATCGGAGTCAAAATGATTTAACAGAGTAGAATTTCCAATTTCTGTACTAAAACTCAAAATATACCACTCATCATTTGTCCATGTTAAGTTTGAAGTGATAAAACCTTTGAAATTTGCATCATCTTCTAATAGAGCATGTTCAAATCTTGTTAGATAGTTTTGGAGTTTATCATATTTTTCATAACTTAAATATACAGGGCAGAAACTTCCAACGGTTTCCAATTCTTGTTTGTGAATTCTTACAGGTTCAAAATTTATTAGTTCTTCCCCGTTAAAATATGATGTAACACTCAATTCATCTCCATCTAAAAATTCTTCTAAAAAATAATCTTCGTGAAAATTTTGTTTTTCATTAAATAACTCATCTTTAGAGAATATAACTTTAGACTTTTTATCACCAAAATCATGTTTCATAATAATTGGATAATAGTGAATCTCTTCATCTGTGAGACTTTTCGGGTGATTGATATTATATTTATCCATAAATTTTTTTGCAAATAGTTTTGACGTTCCGAGTCTAGAATATTTTCTGTTTGTTCCGATACAATTTAATCCATAAGAAGATAATATTTCAATAACACCTGAACTGCTTGCTTTTTCACAATCCGTTATTACAAGTTCTATCCCTTCTTTTATTGCATTTTGAGCAAGTTCATCTATTGTTGAATATGAAATGAAGTTTTTAGAAAAACTTTTTTCTCCTGCTGTGAAAATTTTAGAAGAAAAATCTGAGGCGTTTATTTTTTCAAAAAGAGAATGCTCATTTCTGCGGTTTCCGATTAGGAGAATTTTTAGTGGTTGCATTGAGAACAACCCCCATTACATCCTCCATTTTTGTGGCAACTATTTTTTAATAAATCTTGGAAATCAAAAACTCTATCATTCAAAATCGCATCAATTACAGGAGGATATAATTTTTTTTCTACTTCGTAAATTTCTTTTTCAACTTCATCAATATGCGTTGTAATTCCGATAAGAACAGGATATTGAGCAAGAATTCTTTCTTCTTCAATATTTGCTTTTCTTTGATATACAGTTACACCAGTAACTTTAACGCCTGCAAGAAACGCTCTTTGGATTGCATCATTTCCTTTAAAGGCAGGAAGAAGTGATGGGTGAATATCTATAAATTGACCAACTTCAAGTGTGTCATTGTCAAGTGTTTCATTATAATCTGTCAACACAATCAAATTAAAATTATTTGATGCAAAATATTGAGTATTTTCTTCTTTGGGCAAGTATTTATTTGAAATGTGTAATTCATGTGCGGTTTTAAGAATTTCAGATTTTAGATTGTTTGATAGGCACATGATTTGTACATCTTGATTATTAAAATAGTCAACAATTGATTTAAATATGTTTCCTTGACCAGAACCTAAAATTGCAATTTTTTTTGACATTTTATAAACCCTCCCTATCTATTCTCTATTTTATAATAAAAACAGGACTTAGAACAATCCAAATCCTGTTTTATTTTAGTGCTACTCTTCTTCTTATTATTTTTTATTAGTGGCAAAGAGCCAATAATACACCTGCTGCAACGGCTGAACCGATTACACCTGCAACGTTTGGTCCCATTGCATGCATCAACAAGTAGTTTTGGTTGTTATATTCTAAACCAACCTTGTTAGATACTCTTGCTGCCATTGGAACTGCTGAAACTCCTGCCGAACCGATTAGCGGGTTGATAAGTTTAGGTTCTCTTTTTTGACATTTAGCCATAAATATTTCCCAAACATTCATCAATTTTGCCATCAAAACACCACCTGCAGTAGCAAATGAGAATGCAATAACACCCAAAATTAAGATAAATAATGTTTGGATTGTTAAGAACTGTTCTGCTGACAATTTTGAACCAACGGATAAGCCTAAGAAAATTGTTACAATATTGATTAAAGCATTTTGCATTGTATCTGACAATCTGTCAACAACTCCACATTCTTTACAAAGGTTTCCGAATGTCAAAGCTCCTACTAATGGACAAGCATCAGGTAAGAAGATTATGCATAATCCAAGAACAACAAGCGGGAATACAATTTTTTCTCTTTTTGTAACAGGTCTTAATTGTTCCATTTGAATTTGACGTTCTTTGTTACTTGTTAATAATTTCATGATAGGTGGTTGAATTACAGGAACTAATGCCATATATGAGTAAGCTGCAACTGCAATTGCTCCTAATAATTCCGGTGCAAGTTTTGACGTTACGTAAATTGAGGTTGGGCCGTCTGCTCCTCCAATAATACCGATGGCTCCAGCTTGTGGTAAAGTGAAACCGAAACAGCAAAGTGCAAGTAATAAAGCTCCAAATATACCAAATTGAGCTGCTCCACCAAGTAGTGCCGTTTTAGGATTCGCAATTAAAGGTCCAAAATCGGTCATTGCACCAACACCCATAAAGATGATTAGAGGGAATAGTCCTCTATGAATACCTGCCTCATAAATTATTCCTAAAAATCCTGTCGGATCAGCTATTCCTGCTAACGGAATATTTGATAACAATCCACCAAAAGCAATTGGAATAAGCAATAACGGTTCGTACTGTTTTTTAATTCCTAACCACAAAAGGAATAAACAAATCAAAATCATAATCGGATGACCGAATTGATGTAAAAATTGTTCAACAGGGTTTGTTATGCTTGGGTCGAACTTGTCAACCATGTTATAAATGCCTGTGGAATGCCACAATTGTAATAATCCTTCTGATAATATCATTTGCGACCTCCTAACCTACTGTTACCAAAACTTCACCGGTTTGAACTTTGTTCCCGACTTCAATTTCAACAGATTTAACTGTTCCGGATACAGGAGATTTAATTTCTGTTTCCATTTTCATTGCTTCAATAACTGCAATAACATCGCCTTCTGAAATCGAATCACCTTCGGATACCAATACTTTTAATACATTACCAGGAAGAGCGGCTTTAATTGGTGTACCTTCTCCGTTTGATGAAGAAGTGTCTTTTGTGTCAATGCCTTCTTTAACGTTGAAATTATATTCTTTTCCGTTAACTTTTGCCTTATCTCCGTCAAATGTAATTGCATATTTTTTACCGTTAACAGTAACTGTATAGTCATTTGTATTTGAAGTTGTTGATGCTTCTTTTTTAGGTTCATTTTTACGAACACCGATTGTTCCTTTACCTTGTAAGAATAAAATACCTTTTTCTTTACAAGCTGCTGAGATGAATAAGTTTTCATCATTAACCGGTAAGTTAGCATCTTCAAGTCTTTTCTTAGCAACTTCAAGACCTTTATTCGGATCTTTGTCATTGATATCAACGACTTTTTCTGTTGTTGGTTGCAATCCTAATTGTTCTTCCGCAATTTTTACAACTTCAGCATCAGGTGTACATGGAGTTTTTCCAAAATATCCAAGAACCATTTTTCCGTAACCTTCTGCAATTTTTTTCCAGTTCCCAAACATTACATTATTAAATGCTTGTTGGAAATAGAATTGAGAAACAGGAGTAACTGATGTTCCAAAACCGCCTTTTTCTACAACTTCTTTCATCGCCGCAACAATTTGAGGATATTTATCCATTAAATTGTTATCTCTCAACATTTGAGTATTTGCTGTTAATGCTCCTCCCGGAAGTGGAGATTGAATAATCATCGGATTTACAGAAAGAGCTTCCGGTGGTAGGAAATAATCTTTCATACATTCTTTAAAGATTTCTTCTGTTTCTAAGATTTTTTCAACATCCAAATCAAGGTCATATTCTGTACCTTTAAGAGCATGCCACATTGAAACGATGTCAGGTTGAGCTGTTCCACCTGAAACCGGTTTCATTGATAAGTCGATACAATTTGCACCGCCTTCAAGTGCTGCAAGATAAGCTGCTAAACCTGTTCCTGCGGTTTCGTGAGAGTGGAATCTGATATCAGCGTCAGCCCCTAAAATTTCACGAGTTCTTTTAATTGTTTCAAACACTTTGTGTGGAGCTGATGTTCCTGATGCATCTTTGAAAGCTAAAGAATCAAATTCGATACCTGCATCTAAGATTGAACGTAATACTCTTTCATAAAATTCAACATCATGTGCTCCAGTACATCCGATAGGTAATTCCATCATCGTGATTGTTACTTCATGTTTTAGACCATGTTTTTTGATACATTGGCTTGAATATAATAAGTTATTTACATCATTCAAAGCATCAAAGTTTCTAACTGTTGTAACGCCATGTTTTTTGAACATTTTTGCGTGCAAATCAATAACATCTCTCGGTTGAGAATCAAGACCAACAACGTTAACCCCTCTAGATAGAGATTGAAGATTGATATCAGGTCCTACTGCTGCTCTAATTTTATCCATTGTTTCGAATGCATTTTCGTTACAATAAAAAATAGGAGATTGAAATCTTGCTCCACCTGCAACTTCAAAATGTCTGATACCTGCTTTAACTGCAGATTGTAATGCAGGTAAAAAATCATCTACAAAAACTCTTGCTCCATATACTGATTGGAAACCATCTCTAAAAGATGTATCCATAACTTTAATAAGTTTCTTCCCCATAAACTATTGTCCTTTCTATAAAAATTTTGTATTAACCTCTTTTTGCTTTAACCACTGCAATTGCAAGTGCGATTGCTTCATCCACATTTTCACTTGCTTTTTTCACTGTGCTTTTTACTTCTTCTACTGCTTCAGGGAATATTTTGTTTAAATATCCCACAATTTTTGACATTATGTACATTGAAATAATCATAATAGTCAAAAACACGAGCACAAACCCCATGCCCATTACAAGAAGAATTAAGCCGTTTTCTAAATTTCCACTCATATAATATCTCCTATCGTAAGTACTGTCTCTTTATTCTCTTCTGTTAGTAAAACAAGTTCTCCGTTATCGGTAATCTCTTTTGCTAGTCCTGTTTTTATTTTGTTAAACACTTGTACCCTTAAATTTTTATTTAAGAAGCAGTTTCTATTAATATAATCATATTTGATATATAAAAATCCTTTTTTTAAGAATTTGTCATAATTTGCGAAAAATTCAGTAAGTAATTTGTCTAAAAATTCGTCAGTATCGATATTTTTCCCTGTTTCAATATTTAAACTTGTCGCAATTTTATCCGGAATTTTATCTATCTTTTCTTGTGTAGAATTAAGATTTACCCCAATCCCAAGAACAATTCCCTTTAATTTTTGACCTTGCATGACAGTTTCTGAGAGTATTCCTGCAATCTTTTTCCCGTCAATCAAAACATCATTTGGCCATTTTATTTTAGTCTTTAAACCGTAAGTTTCAAGAACTCTACATAATGCAACAGATAAATATTGAGTTATATTTGGGTAAATCTCGTTAAATGTTTCAGACGGTTTTAAAACTATTGATAAAAAGAGGTTATTTTCACCCAAATCAACCCAAGAACGATTTAATCTTCCTCTTCCTGCTGTTTGTCTTTTTGTGATAATGGCTGTTCTATCTTCAAATTCAGCTATATGCTCTTTTGCATAGCTGTTTGTAGACTCAATTTCCTCTAATCGGATAATCTTCATTTTTAAACCCCTGACCATTCTCTATATATTTATTTTATAACAAACAAAAAAAAGTTTGCGAAAAAATTTTTTTCGGTGTACCATGTGATGTGCGAAGGGAGAAAAATGGAGCATTGGATTTATACAGCTAATATATTTGGTCATGGAGTATCATTTAATATGGATACCATTTTGACAATGTGGTTCAGTATGGCATTGTTAATTGTATTAGCATTAATTACTACAAGAAATTTAAAAATGGTTCCGGGGAAGCTTCAATTGGTTGGCGAAGGAATTATAAAATATTTTAACGATATATCAAAAGCAAGTATGGGCAATGATGAAGCTCAAAAACATATTGCAATTATTTTAACATTGTTTATGTTTATATTGACTGCAAATTTAGTTGGTCAATTGCCATTAAAATTGATTCATCTTGCAAATGGAGAATTGGCATCTCCAAATAACGACATAAATATGACTGCAGCAATGGCAATTGTTGTTTCTATTTATTATATATTCTACGGAGTAAAAAGAAGCGGATTTAGATTTTTCTTCAAAGGTTTCAGTATTGATGGTATAATTATTACATTAGTTGATACATTGGAATTGTTTGTAAGGCCGTTTTCTTTGGCACTTCGACTTTTTGCCAATATTTTGGCAGGAGAATTGTTGGTTGCAACATTCATCAGTTTGTTTGCAATCGTATTACCGTTGCCGTTTATGTTATTTGAATTATTTGTTGCATTGATTCAAGCTTTGGTATTTACATTGTTATCAACAACATATATTTCAATGGCGGTACAAGAAGAGTAAGATTATTACCATTTAAATAAAGGAGAAAAACACATGGCAGTAGAACAAACTTTAGATTTAGCAAAATTAGGTGCAGGTATTGCAATCGGTTTTGGTGCAATTG
This sequence comes from uncultured Candidatus Melainabacteria bacterium, assembly GCA_934718135.1. Classification (GTDB taxonomy): domain Bacteria; phylum Cyanobacteriota; class Vampirovibrionia; order Gastranaerophilales; family Gastranaerophilaceae; genus Zag111. The sequence goes on from CAKUZW010000004.1 coordinate 61,399, forward strand.
GTGGAGGTTTAGGTTTAGGTATTGCAACAAAAGGCGTTTTAGATGCAATCGCTCGTCAACCTGAAATTAAAGCTGAAGCTTTCAAAAACTTTATTATTGGTGCAGGTTTAGCAGAAGCAACTGCTATTTATGCATTGTTTATAGCAATTATGTTATTATTCTCTAAGTAGGTTTTAAGGACAGGTAGAAATGATTGAATTTAACGCTACATTTTTAGTTGCAATGTTGAGTTTTGTATTGTTCATAATTATTATGAATGCAATATTCTACAAACCTGTTTTAAATATCATGAGAAAAAGGGAAGAATATATAAATACAAACTATAATGACGCAAAAGAATTTTCACAAAAAGCAGGAGAACTTAATAATCATAGAGAAAGTGAAATTAAGAAAACTCAGGCACAGTGTAGAATTCAAATAAAAAATGCTGTTGAGTCTGTTCAAGATGAAGCAAATTCTAAAATGTCAGCAGCAAGAGTTGAATCTAAAAAGAAAATTCAAGCAAAGAAAGATGTTTTGCTTCAAGATGAGCAAAAGTTAAAAGATACTGTGAAGTCAACAATTGTAAAAGATTTGGCTTCTTCAATCACTTCTAAACTTTTAGGGCAAGAAATTGCTCCTCAGTCAGTGAATTACGAAATTGTTAATAAGGTAATGGATTAATTATGCAAGAAATTTTATCATTTTTTAAATATTTAGCAACCTCAAATACAATCAATTTTATTATTATGATTATAATCCTTGCTGTTATTGTAAAAAAGATGAATTTATCCGCTTCAATGGATAAATCCATTTCCGGGGTTGAATCTTCAATAAAAAAATCAGATGACGAGAAGTCAAATGCAGAAAAAATGTTGAATGATGCAACATTAAAAGTTGAAGAACTTCCTAAAGATATAAAAAAATTGGAACAGGAAGCTGATTTGAAAGCGGATGTTTTTAAATCTAAAATTGAAGAATCAACCCAAAAGACAATTTTCGAAATTGACAAGAGTGTTGATAGAGCAATTTCGATAGAGGAAAAGAAAATGTCAAATATTTTGACAGGTAAAACAATTATTGCTTCTGTAGAGTTGGCAAAAGACCAAATTAAAAATTTGTTAAAAGTTAATCCTGATTTGCATAACAAATTTTTCGAAGATAGTTTAGATGAACTTGGTAGGGTGAAATTATAATGGCAGAATTAAATATTTCAACAGTTTCAAAAAATTATGCTCAGGCTCTTATTGATGTGGCTGCTGAGTCAAACTCTTATGAATTATTTAAAGATCAATTAGACGAAATTAAATCTGTATTAGATTCATCTAAAGATTTGCAGATCGTTATGGGCAATACATCAATTAATATTTCAAAGAAAATTGATATATTAAATACTATATTAGGTGATAAAGTTAATCCTAAAATAATGAATTTTTTGAATTTATTAATTGAAAAAAACAGATTTGATGAATTTGATTCTATATTGGTTTCATATAATGAAATTTTAGACAAAAAATCAAATAAGAAAAATGTCGAAATTATTTCACCAATCGAATTGAATTTTGAGACAAAATCAAATGTTTTGTTCAAGTTGGAGCATAAATTGAATTGTGAAGTTGTTCCACATTGGACAGTTGATGAAGATATTATTGCGGGACTTACTTTCAAATTTGATGATTATGTTATAGATACAAGTATTCGTAATAAGATAGAAAATTTAAGTAAAAACATATCTAGGTAAAAGGGGAAATTATGGCACTAATACAACCTGATGAAATTAGTTCAATTATAAAAAGTAAAATTGACAATTATGAACTTCAAACAGAAGTTTCAAATACCGGTACTGTTTTAGAAATCGGTGACGGTATTGCTCGTGCTTACGGTTTGCGTAACGTAATGGCAAACGAACTTGTTCAGTTTGAAGACGGTGAAGGGACTTTAGGTATTGCAATGAACCTTGAAGAGGACAATGTTGGTATTGTAATCTTAGGGGAATATACAAATATCAAAGAAGGTACAGTTGTAAAAACAACAGGAAGAATTGCTTCTGTCCCTGTTGGTGACGGTTTAATCGGAAGAATTGTTGATCCGACAGGTAAACCGTTAGACGGTAAAGGTGATTATTCTTATTCTAAAACAAGACCAATTGAGAGAGTTGCTCCGGGTATTGTTGCAAGAAGATCCGTTTATCAACCTTTACAAACTGGTTTGACAGCAATTGATGCATTGACTCCAATCGGTAGAGGTCAAAGAGAATTGATTATCGGTGATCGTCAAACAGGTAAAACAGCAATCGCTATTGATACAATTATCAATCAAAAGGGTAAAGATGTAATTTGTATTTATGTAGCTATTGGGCAAAAAGCTTCAACTGTAGCTCATTTAGCTAAAACGTTAGAAGAACACGGTGCAATGGCATATTCTATCATTGTTTCTTCAACTGCTAACGAATCAGCACCTTTACAATATATTGCACCATTTGCAGGTGTAACAATTGGTGAAGAATTTATGGAACAAGGCAAAGACGTCTTAATTATATATGATGATTTGTCTAAACATGCTCAGGCTTATCGTGCAATGAGTTTGCTTTTGAAAAGACCACCAGGACGTGAAGCATACCCTGGAGATGTTTTCTATCTTCATTCAAGATTATTAGAACGTGCAGTTAAATTGAATGATGAATTAGGCGGAGGTAGTATTACTGCGTTACCTATTATTGAAACTCAAGCAGGTGATGTTTCAGCTTACATTCCGACTAACGTAATTTCAATTACTGACGGTCAAATTTTCTTGGAAAGTGATTCCTTCAACGCAGGTATCAGACCGGCAATCAACGCAGGTATTTCTGTATCTCGTGTTGGTGGTGCTGCTCAAACTAAAGCTATCAAACAAGTTGCAGGTAAATTGCGTTTGGATTTGGCTCAGTTTGCAGAGTTGGAAGCATTTGCTCAATTTGCATCTGACTTGGATGCTTCAACTAAGAAACAATTGTTGAGAGGTCAAAAACTTACAGAAGTTTTGAAACAACCTCAATACAATCCGCTTAGTGTAGCTGAGCAAGTGTCAATTCTATTTGCAGCGAATGAAGGCTTGTTAGATGATATTGATAACACTCAAATCGGCAGATTTAAGAAAGAATGGTTTGTATACTTCAATGCAAACTTCTCTGACTTAGTTGAAAGATTGAATGGTGGTTCAGCATTGTCTGATGAAGATAAGAAAACATTGACTGACGGATTGACAACATTTAAGAAAACATTTTAAGGTAAAAAATGGCTAATTTAAAAGATATTAAAAATCGAATACTAAGTGTTGAAAGTACGAAGAAAATCACACGTGCAATGAAAATGGTTGCAGCTGCAAAGGTTAAAAAATCTGAAACTGCTGTAATCACTTCTCGACCTTATACAAGAGAACTTGTTTCAATGTTTCAGAAACTTTTAAATTCTGTTACAGAATTCAGTTCTGAATCTTTGAAAATCAAGTCTGCAATAGATGATTATCCATCACTGTTAAAGACTAGAGACGTCAAAACTGTTGGGATGCTTGTTATGGCATCTAACAAGGGACTTGCAGGTGCATATAATGCAAACGTTGTTCGAGATGTTTTGAAACGAATTAAAGAATATAAAGAGAAGAATATAAATGTTCTTTTATTTGTTGCAGGTCAGAAAGGAATTTCAGCACTTAGAAAAAAATGCAAGGATTTAGGTGTTCCTATTGAAAAAAAATATTTTTCTGCAATAGATAATCCTAATCCGATGGAAGCTCGTGATATTGCAGAAGACATGGCAGAATACTTTGTATCAGAAAAGATTGATAAAATCGAAATTGTTACAACAAGATTCAAAAATATGATGAGCTATTTTGTTGAAGGTTGGCAAGTTTTGCCTGTTGTCGGTGTTGTGGATGCAAATGTTAGAATGAATGATAATGTTTTAGATCCTCTTATGGAATTTGTTCCGGACAAACACCATATTTTACAAAAAATTGTACCAATGTATATGACAAATATTTTCTACCAAGCACTATTGGAAGCTCAAGCAAGTGAATTAGCTTCACGAATGACAGCGATGTCTGCGGCAACCAATAATGCAGAAAAAATGATTAAGGAATTGTCTGTTGAATACAACAAAACAAGACAATTTGCGATTACTCAAGAAATTATTGAAGTTGTAAATGGTGCAAATTCGCAATTGAGTTAGTCAAAATTTAGTATATTTATTTTGAAAGTCGATATTCATTTTGAATATCGACTTTTTTAGTTTACATGGAATAAATCGTCAAGTGTTATCCCTAAAGCTTGGGCTATATTTGCAACAACAAGTATTGTCGGGCAAACTTTAGCATTTTCGATTCGATACAAATGTTGTGGAGTGATATCAGCTTGTTCCGCCAAATATTCTTGTGACAGTTGCTTTTTCGCTCTTTCAACTCGAATATTTTCGGCTAATTTTTTTAATAAATACTCTTTTTCAAACATTTTATTATTCTAACCTGTTTGACAAATAAATATCACAACATATAATTTAGAATATGAACATATATGTTTATATTCTAAACATAAAGTTAGGAAAAATGGTGAAAAGTCTATAAGAAATTTAAAGGAAGAAGGGAATAGGGAAATAAGTTCATTACAGAAAATATTATACATGTCATTACAAGGAAAGATATTGAACAAGAAGTAGGTTACATAAAGTAGGTGGGCTTTCTAGTCAAACAATAAAATAAGAAAGGGTATAGAAATGAAGAAAATTTTTAAGGTACAAGGAAATAAGTCCGTTACAGAAAATAATAAATGTAGGTTGGCTTTACCAAGCCGACAATTAAATTGGCTGGATTGCTTCGCATTTGCTCGCAATGACGAAAGTCGTCATACTGAGGACGATAGTCCGAAGTATCTACAAACACTTGGGAGTAGATTCTTCGCTTTTCACGCTCGCATTAAACGGATACGACTACGTCTTACATCCTCTGCTCGCGTGGCTCAGAATGACGCAACAACATGTCCTCCCCTTGAGGGAGGACCGAAATCTTTGATTTCGAGGAGGGGTAAAAATGCGATGAATAGTAATCAAGAATCCTCTCCCGAATTGGACAATGGTGAAACTTGTCAGGGATTGTTACGTCGCTTCGTACACAAAAATGTAAATGACAACGAAATTTCTCCTCACAATGACATGAATAATAAGATTCTGAACCAAGTTCAGAATGACGTAAAAAACGTAACGAACTTATTCCCTTATTTCCCTATTTCCTTTTCCCTTAATAAAAAGTTAAGGAGATTCCGGATCCTCTCTTGTCAAAATCCGCAGTCAGGAATGACATTTATTAAACAATCTGCCTTCACATTAGCCGAAAGTGCTACGCACGTAGATTTGTCACCAACAAAGGTGAAATTTGCGTTTACTTTAGCCGAAGTATTAATCACCCTTGGCATAATCGGCATAGTGGCGGCGATGACAATTCCTACATTAATCTCAAATTACCAAAAGAAGCAAACTGTCACAAAATTGCAAAAGGCGATTTCAATATTTAATCAGGCATACAAAATGTCCTTTGATGAAGTAGGAAACCCAAGCCCGCAAGAAGCTTTTGATATGGGGCCGACAAAATATATCAATACTTATTGGGCACCGTATTTAAAGATAAATAATATTTGCACAACTTATTCAGATTGTGGTTATGATTCTTTAACTCCTATTACATTACCATCAGGACACAAAGATGGTGCCAATATAATAAGTGAAAGAACAAGAATTGGAGTTCAAACAATGGATGGTATTACTTATATTATTTTCACTTCTCATTGGAATAGTAACGATAACGATTTTACAACTCCTAGTAATTACGTATGGGTCGATTTGAATGGTGGCGAAAAACCTAATAAATACGGTAGGGATTTATTTATGTTAACACGTGTTGAAAACAAAGGTGTTTTCCCTTATGGATATGATTTAACAAATGATAGAGTAAACTCAGAATGTTTAAGTTCCGGTTATACTTGTGCCGAAAAAATCAGACGTGCAGGTTGGGAAATCGACAAAAGTTACCCTTGGTAGAAAATCTTACTTCGCGAAGAAAGTTTTCATTTGAGTTTGCATGAATTTTGTATTTGTTTGTTCCGGATTTTGTGATGTTGAAGTTTGAGTTGGTTGTGTTCCTGCAGCCTTCTTAGCTTCTCGTCTGTTAGTTAAGAAGATATTTAATTTCGGAATTCCAACACCAAGAACAAGTCCTGAGTATGCATAACCTATAATTTGAGCAATTGATAATATTCTCAATTTTTTCAATGTCGGTTTATCTGCAAGTTTAACCATTTCGCTGTATTTTAGAGCTTTTCCGTCTTTAAATGCTTTTTTGCCTAATGCTGAATGTAAAACTTCATCTCTAGTTTTAAGTACAGAACCTGTAATCCATTTTATAAATCCGTTTCCATCTTTTTTGATAAGTGATTTATCCATACTTTGAGCCACTAATTTTTGGACAAAGTTACCCAAAATCAACCAGTTAGCAAAGCCTAAAGTATCTTTGATTGTAGATTCTGTTAATTCGTTATCATTTCTTGCTGATAAAAATCTAGACATAATTGTTACACCATAAATAATTTTGAATTGTTTTATGGTTGGTGTAAATCCTTTGAATTGTAAGTTTTTGATTAAGTCTTTAGGTTTTCCGATTGTTGCAAGAACTCCGGTTCCGAATAATGCAGCAAATAGAGCTTTTTTGATTTTGAAACCTGTTGAATTGTCTTCTCCGCCACCGCCGACAAATCCACTCTTACCTGTTTTCTTTTTAGTTAAATACATATTAACAGGTTGAGCCGCAACACCTACTGCTGAAGCAACACCAATACCTGCAAGTGAACGTTTTACGTTCATAGATTTCATTAATTTTAGGAATTTGTTTGATGTAATGTCGGCTGCTTCTTTGAATGTTTCAGTTACAGTGTCTTTATTAAATACTTTTCCTAATTTGTAAAGGTTTTCTACTAAGTAGTCCGCAGTATATCTTGAAGTGTGCGGAGCATCTCCGGTGTGGGCAATTATTCTAAAGTTATTTTCGGCTCCAATTGAAGAAATTATAGTATTTTTTGCATTATTGAAACCGTCTTTTGAAATTTTATTTCCGGAATTTTTAATTTCTGATTCTAGAATATTGGCAGTTTTTTCAATATCTTCATCTTTTAATGTTACCCATTTACCGTTTTCATTCGGATTAAGAACTTCAAAGTTTTTAAGGGTTTCAACAAGGAATGATTTAATTGGGTTTTCTGCAGATTTTTTAACCTGTTGACCGTATACTTTACCGCATAAATCCAAAGTTTCAGAATCTGCAAAAATTGAACTTGCTTTAATATCATTATCACCAAGTTTGAATGCGTGATTAATTCCTGTCGCAAGAGCTAAACCTGCAACTGTACCGTAAACACCGACAAGAGAGTGGTTTACGGTTCCAGTCCCTTCACGTCTTGCAGTTTCCATGCCGGCATCTGTACCACGTCCAAAGTCGGTAATTGTTCTAGGTAAAACCATACAGCCTAAGTCAACCGCACATGCTCCCCATGCTTGGTTTGTATCTAAAAATCTTAGGGCTAGATCCGGTACGCCTGTGAAATTTGGATTTTGGTTGCTATTCTGTTTTTGTTTTGTGAATCCTTGTCTGGTATTTAATTGTCTGATTTGTTCAATTTGCATATTTATTATTTAGCCTTTGCTATTTATATTTTTATCTTAACCGAAAAATGGTTTAAATGTTTTTGAATTGTCTTTGATTAGGTTTTGTGTAAATGATGTTTCCCCATTTGTTGTTTGGGTTTGGGCTTGGGCTTGTGTAGTTGTTTTATTTTGTTGTTGCTGTCCTTTTTTGTTTGTTTGGGTTCTTGTATATAGAGGAATAAATATACCCAATGACAATAGAGAAAATGCTAAGTTTCCGAATTGGCAAATACCTCTTAATTTCGTAGCTTTTGATCTTAGAGCTTCATTTGCAATAGAATTAAGTTCATCTGTTGATTTCATTTTGGTATGTTTTGCCCAATTCCAGAAGCGTTTTAAGATATTTGCATTTGGATCAGCGTCTTTTAATCTGTTTATAAGTTTAATTCCGTCTTTGTTGTGTTTTTCTAAGTATGTTGCAATACCTTTTGCGGCATAATCTCCTAAGAAGTAGAAACTAGAGAATGTTGCAATATCTCTAATTGTACTTTCTTTCAATTCGTTAGAATCTTCTGCTGCTGCTAGTCGGCTAGAGAATGTTGCTGCTGAAATAATTCTGGCTTGATCCATTGTTGGGAACAAGTTTTTGAATTGGAACATCTTCAAGCTCGGTCTATCCATTAGCATTGACAAACCTGCAACACCCCACATCAAAGGAACTGCGATAAATTTTTGAGCGGTAAGTTTTTTCTTTTCTTCAGGTGTCAGAACTCTATCTTTGTCATCATTATAAATTGGTGCACCTTTTTTACCTGATAATTTGTGAGTAATCCATCTGTTAATCGGTTGAGCTGCAATTGCAAGTGGAATAATTATTCCTAAACCTGCAATACTTTTAGCGTTAACTAATTTTTTCCATTTAGAAGTATATTTAGCAAGTTCTGCCGTTTCTTTTTCTACTGTTGAACCGTCTTTGATAATGTTTTCTTTGCAAGCACCATGGAGAACGTCTCCTATACTATCGCAAAGGTGCCCCAAGCTGCTTGAGAAAAATCCTTTGTCTTGAGAGAATTTAATATTTTCTGCAATACCTGATTTTTTTACTAAATAGTTATACATATCGCTTGTGTAACCTTCTTGAGGTTTATCACTTACGATATTTTTAGCCATTTTTCTAAGTTGTGCGGCGTATTCTTCATCATTAGCAAAGATGTCTCGGAATTTTTTCATTCCACCTTTGCCAATATCACCATTCACGCCTTCAACATCGTCAAACATAGTTTTTAATGTTGAATAGACTTTTTCTTCTTTTGTTGTACCTTGTGCTTTTTTATAATAAGTTTCTGCACAATTAATAGTATCACCATTAGCCCAAGATTTTGCGGTGCCTAAAGAGCCAAAAGCTCCCATAATAGGTTTATTTAATAATCTGGCAGTCCAATATACTATGTAACTTGGAATAATACAGTTGATTAATAGGCCTGAACCTTCACGTCTTAGTGCTTCAAATCCACCCATGAGGTTAAGTTTTCTTTCATGAGTTTCATTGCCGTTTTCGTCTTTTTTCTTAGAACCGATAAAGGTTTCAAAGAATGTTCTTGGAATAATTGCTGTAGACAAGTCTAATACTGCAACGTTAAGCATAGGCTTTTCTTCGCACTTTTGTATTCCTTTAAGTGCTAAATTCCCAAGCCCTTGAAAACTTGTTTGCCCCATGTGTTGATGTTGACTGACATATCTTTGCGGGGTCTTTTTACTATTTACACTACTTACTTCAACTTTATTTATCATAATATTTCTACTAAAATATCTTTTTGTATATATTCTTGCCGAATGTTTCTACATTATAACCAAGACACATGTATATGAAAAGTCCTGAATTTTAAAAATTGCCATTAATGTCCTAAATGTAAAATTAATGTAAAGACGAGTTTTTGTATAATTTTCTAAAAATAGAACACATTTTCTCATTTTTTCTAAAAAAATGTTTAAAATACACTCTATAATCTTTAATTTTTTCAAATTTTCACTCATTTTTTTTAGAAAATTTTTTGTAAAATTTTGTTAAGATATTGATAATTTGGACTAATTTAATTCATAATCGTAAAGAAATATTTGAATTTTGCAAAATACATGACTATTTTTATAAAAAAGAGAGAAGTGTAAATACATTTTTTATTGTATATATTTTCGGGTATTTTATAGTATTAATATATAATATATAGTATATAGTATAAATAGGTAGTAGTAAAAGTTCGAGAAATGAATAGTATGAAAGATAGAGATAGACGTACCGCAAATAATAATGTAAGAAATAGAAGACGAACAAGAAGGTATTCAAACGGTTCTGCGGATAATCCGTTTGAAAGTTATCCGACACAAAGAGAGAATTCTCAATCTTCATTCAGAAAAATATTAACAGTAATGACAATTATTTTCTTTATGGCGGTTGCCGGAATTTTGCTTTTTGCAAACAGTCAGGATTTTATTGATAACAAACTTGGTGAAAATTCGTTTATTTCAAAAATATTTGCCAAATTGTCATTAGGTAACGGTTCAAAGGACAAGCCGGAATTTAATCTTCCTTTTGGACCAAGACGCCAAAATATCTTGTTGTTAGGTGTTGATTCAAATGGTGCAGATTCTGATTTATGGGTTGGAACTCGTACTGATACAATTATTTTATTAAATATTGACCCTAAAACAAAAACAGTTAATGCTATTTCTATTCCTCGTGATAGTAAGGTTTATCTTCCAAAAGGTATGGGGGTTCAAAAAATTAATGCCGCTCATGCTATTGGCGGAATTGGAATGACTGTTAAAACAGTTGAAGATACACTTGGTGTTCATGTAGATAAATATATTATGTTCCATGATGAAGGCGTTAGAGCTATTGTTAAAGCTTTGGGCGGTGTTGATATTTATGTTGAAAAAAATATGCACTACAATGATAATGCCGGTCATCTTCACATTAATTTCACAAAAGGTAAACATCACTTAACAGATAAAGATGCTGTTGAATATTTGAGATTTAGACATGATGCAATGGGTGATATTGGTAGAACTCAACGTCAACAATGGTTCTTAAGAGGATTGTTGGCAGATTTGCAAAAACCTGAAACTATTGTAAAAATTCCTGAAATTGTTTCTGTTGCAAATAAATATGTAAAAACAGATATGTCACCTTATGAAATGACTCAATACGCAGCACTTGCAAAACATTTTGATATGGATAATATTGAAATTGCGATGCTTCCGGGTGCTCCAAATAAGCATGGTTATATCAGTTATTGGATTTTGGATCCTGATAAAACTCAGGAAGTTGTTGATAGGCTTATCTACAGGGCAAAGCCTGAAGGTAATAAAGAAACATATACTGCAAGTATAATGAGTTCTGCTGATAAAGCAGATGAAGCTAGAGAATTGAAAAAAGCTCTTGAAGCTGATGGTATTCAAGTTGTGTGTACCGGAACTTCAAATTCGACACATTCCCAATTTATAGCTCATTCAAAATATGTTACAGTTGATTATTATGCTAATTTGAAAAAGGCTGTTCCTGAGGTTAAATCAAGACAGTTTGTGTATGACCCGATGAATTATCGTTGTGCAAATACAGATTTCACTGTTGTTGTAGCAAATGACAACAAATAATAAGGAGACATTTCTATGGTAATGAATGCAATTGTTTCAAGAAAAAGTGTTCGAAAATATTCTGATAGACCTATTGAAGATGAAGTTTTGAATAAAATTTTAGAAGCCGGTTGTTTGGCTCCTTCTTGGTGTAATGTTCAGCCATGGAAATTTGTAGTTGTAAAATCTCAAGAAATTAAAGATTTGTTATGCGAAGCATCAAGTGGTCAAGCTCAAGTAAAAAATGCAAATGTTGTGATTTGTGCTGTTGCTGATTTAGATGCATGGAGTCACACACGCTTTGGAAAAATTTTAAAAGAAAAAGGTGTCGATGAAGCAACAATGAATGCTTTTCTTAATTCAAAGGTTCTAAATCCAACAAATGCAGGTGAATTTGAGGTTTTATTAAGAAGTGTTGAAGGTGTTACTTATGCTGTTTCTTATATGACGTTGGAAGCTCAAGAACTTGGGGTTGGAGCTTGCGTTGTAGGTGCATTTGCAAATGATATAACTAAAAGTAATGAAGACCTTGCAAAGAAAATTAAATCAGTTTTGGGGTTGAGTGATAGAGAAGTTTTAGTTGATTTATTAACACTTGGCTATGAAGAAAAACCAACTGCGACAAAAAAAATGCGAAAATCTTTGGGAGAGATTGTTTCTTACAGATAGTTTTTCTGTAAATTCTGAGAGGAAGGTTTACTTCTTCTTTTCGGATTGTAAATTCTGTTTAAATATGTTATAATCGTAATATAAGAGTTATTGTAATTTGAAAGTTTGGTTATGAATGGCTTATAATATATATACCAGTGATAATTTCTTGGCTGATTTCCGTAGAATTTTTGATCAAGATGTTCAACCAAGAATGTTAGAGTTTGATAATGAAAGACTTTCAAAAATACGTTTGGGTGTATTTTTGAGTATTCTTCTTTTGTTGTTAGGTATAAAAATTCCTATGTTTGTACCATTGATTTTGATTATTTTATATTGGCTTGTGACAATATATTTGTATGAATTTCAATCAAACAGATACATTCCGGTTTTAGTAAGATTGATACCATTCTTTTCTTACTATAACATTTCTGTTTTAGCTTTAGAGGATTTGACGTATTCAAGATTATTCCCGAAAACATTATCTTCTAATAGTTTGTTAAGTTTTCACTTCTTTGATTCTTTTTCAGGTGAAATAAATAGAGTGCATGTTGATGTATCCAAGTTTATTTATTCTTATCTTCAACGCTCTTCTGCTTTATGCGTATTCTCCGGAAGTGTAATCAGGTTGAAAACCAAAACTTATGCCCAAGGAATTACGGTATTGAGACCTAGATATTCTAAGTATTATAATATTTCAGATTTGGTGAATGATGATTTCCAAAAGGTAAATGTTAAAGATTTGGTGTTTGCTTCTCAATATGCGATATATTCTAACAATGTGCAGGAGGCAGAAACCTTACTTTCTGAAAAATTTATCAAATCATTTACCAGTTTTGTAAAAACTGCAAAAGCTCCGATAGCATATTGTGCATTTTGCGGAAATTATATGTATATCGCTTTGACTATTGATTCCGGATTTACATTCTCTAACATTTTTAAAAGTTTGAAGGATGATTCTGCGTATGAACAAATTTATAATACATTCCATTCAATTATTGATTTGGTAAATGAGTTGTACGTTATTGAGGATAATAAACCGAACAATTCGCCGTCATAATACAAAAATTTTTCTTGTTAAGTTATAAAAAATATGTTATTATTATAGATATAAGTTTAATGAAAGGATTGTAATATGTTTGAAATGTTATCTTTAGGTACAATTGTAGTAATTGTTGTTGCAGTTATTGTAATTGGTGGGTTATATAGTCTTTATGTAAAATTAGTTCAAAAGAAAAATAAAGTTCGTGAAGCCATGGGCGGAGTTGATGTTCAGTTAAAGAAACGATATGACTTAATTCCAAATATTTTGACTATTGCAAATAAATTTATGGAACACGAAAGAGGTTTGATTGAAGATATTACTAATCTTCGTGTTCAAGCTTCTGCAATCAGATCTGATGCGGATACAATTTCTAAAAAAATGGAATTGGATAAACAAATTACAACTAAAATGGGTCAATTGATGGTTAATGTTGAAAATTATCCACAATTAAAATCTGATCAAACTATGGAACAAGCAATGCAAACTTACGCTGAAGTAGAGGAACATATTGCCGCTGCAAGAAGATTTTACAACAGTGCTGTTAATGATTTGAATAATGCCGTTGAAATTTTTCCAAGCTCAATTTTAGCTTCAATGTTGGGTATTGCTCAATATCCGTTTTTTGAAGCAGATGAGGAAGCAAGAAAGTCTATAAATGCTTCAGATTATTTCTATAATAAATAAAAATAGAGATTTTATGATATAATAAAAAGGCGGATTTTAAATAATCTGCCTTTTATTTTTGTGTCCGTAGCTCAGGAGAATAGAGCGTGAGTTTCCGAAGCTCAAGGTCGGGGGTTTGATTCCCCCCGGGCACGTTTTATATATATTATGCCGCTACCGGCATAAATATTGCGGTTGGTTTTCTGTGAAGATTTTTGGTAACTCCATCAGAGACAGCTTTACCGCTTCCTGTTGTTATTTCTGTGTGACCGTATTTTGAGCTGTAGCCGGCAACACCTTTACCGTAGACTAATACGCAACCCGCAGGAAGTTTTTTTAAGTCAACTCCATTAGGATTGATTTCTTTGAAGTTTTTGTTTTTTCGCATAATTCCAACCATATCACAGGCATTTCCGTATTCGTATTTACCAAGACCGGTTTTGCAGATTGCATTCTTTACATATTTTGCACATTTCCCTGTAAAACCGATTGCACGGGATACTGCATTTTTAGCAAGTTGCCAACCTTTTTGTGCAGCATATCCGAGTTTTTTCCATAATGATGCATTTTGGTTTTGACCAAGAAGTGATGTTCCTTTTGATAAATATGACGAACCTAAAGTCATTTTTCCAAAATTCAAAAGAGGAAACATTGGAAGTGTCATTAGCGGCATAGTTGCAAAATTGTATTTTCCAAATGTATTAAAAATACTTGTGCTAAATGGATTATAAGCACTAACTCTTGGTGCTACATAACTCATAGTATTAAATATGTTTGTTGGCATAATCCATTTAATCATATCTTTAATATCCCCTTATATATATAAAGTTGATATATGATTGATAATTGCTTTATATTTTGGATATGTAAAGTAATATTAAGAAGTTTTTAATTGTTGGATGTAGGCTTGACAATAAAATAGAAATCGTAAATAATATGCATGAGGGGACAACCCTAAAAAAGTCGCTTTTTAGAGTTGCACTTTGTACCCTTAGACTATTTTAGAAGAAGTTCCAGAAGTTCCAGCTCTGGAACTTTCTTTTTGTAACATTTAATAAAAAGATACAAAAAAGACTCTAAAATTATAGCCATTTTTAATCACCTCCTTTCCAACCGATTTCTTTGTTTAATCGCGTGTGTTGGAGGAAGTGCGGTACTTACCCTATTATTATATTATTACAATTTGTTTTTGTTGTCTATTTTTACGTTTAGTGTGTTGTTGTATTTGAATTCGGAATTGACATACTGAGTGATTTTTGATAAAAATAGTTAGATAGGAATAATTTTGCCAAATGAAATGGCCTCGTAGCTCAGTAGGATAGAGCAGTGGTTTCCTAAACCAAAGATCACGCGTTCGACTCGCGTCGGGGCCAAATTTTTAGGCCTTTTTTAGAGTTAAAAATAAAATCCGACAGCGATGGGATTATTTGTTAAATCTTTTTCGCCAAAACATGTACTTCCCAACTTTTATAAAATCATTTTTTAGATAAAAATTAGAAGTAGAACCTTTGCTCGGTTTAAGCACAATAAAAGTATACAAATTTTTCAACCCATCTAACATTGCACTACCATTTCTTTTAAATTTTGGTTGTGAACTATATATATACTCAGGGTTGATTTGCAGATAATCAATATAAATTCCGTTATGCTTCAATTTTTCACAAAGAGATGCACCTAAGATTTGTTGGTCTTCTAAATATTCGAATTTTGATTTTTGAGATGATATAGCATATATTTTAAATTTATTTGGGGGCAATTCTTTAGCATAAATTTGATTTGATGTTGTTGCAATATTTTGTGCATAAAGGTCATATTCCCAATATTTTGCAATATTATCAAGAGCTATTCTGTCATTTAAATTATTTGACTCAAGTTCTACAAATGTAACATCCTCTGTTTTATAATTGTTATTGTGTATTTTTTTTACTTGTACGTGACTTATAAAATTTGCACCAAAAGAAACAGTAGTCATATTTTATTTAAGTTTGTAAATATGAAATTTTGCTAACCTAAATTGATATTATGTTACAGTTAAAAGTTTTTGGGGTATAATTGTTATGTTAATGGAAGTGTATAACTTAAAGGCGTTAGATAGAACGCAGAAAGAAAAGGTAAATTTATGAAACCTGAAACAAAAAGCTTTCAATTAGAAATCGGTGGAAAAACCGTAACAATTGAAACCGGAAAGTATGCACAATCAACTAATGGTTCAGTTACAGTAAGATGTGGTGATACAATGTTATTTGTTCACTGTGTTGTTTCAAAAGAACCTCGTGTTGGGATAGATTTCTTCCCATTGTTGATTGATTATGAAGAAAGAATGTCATCAATCGGTCGTATTCCTGGTGGTTACAACCGTTCAGAAGGTAAAGCAAGTGATAAAGCTATCCTTGTTTCAAGATTGATTGATAGACCAATCAGACCTTTATTCCCTAAAGGTTATAGAAATGATATTCAAATCGTAGCTCAATTATTCAGCTATGACCAAGAAAATCAACCAGATACATTGGCAATGTTAGGTGCTTCTTGTGCTTTGATGTTGTCAGGAGCTCCATTTGAAGGCCCTATCGGTGCTGTTAGAGTTTCTCGTGATAGCGAAGGCAACTTGATTGCTAACCCTACTCACCAACAAGCTAAAGCATCTGACCTAGACATCGTTGTTGCTGGTACTCATGATTCAGTTATCATGGTTGAAGCCGGATGTAAATTCGTTTCAGAAGATGATATTATGGCTGCTGTTGAATTTGCTCAAGGCGAAATTAAAAAACAATGTGAAGCTCAAGTTGAATTTGCTAAAGCTTGTGGTGTTGAAAAACAAGAATTTGTTAACCCGTACGACACAACTGGTATTAAAAAGATTATTGAAGAAACAGCTCACGATATGATTTTTGATGCTTATCACAATTTCGACAGAACTTATAGACAAAATAAATTGGAAGAAGCTAAAAAATTAGTTAAAGAAAAAATTGATGCTCTTCCTGACGATGATTATATTAAACAAATCATTGAAGAAACAGGTATTGACTTTGTAGCAGAAGAATTCAAAAACGCAGAAAAACACATTATGCGTACAATGATTCTTGACGAAGGCGTTAGAGCTGATGGTAGAAAACCTAACGAAGTAAGACCTATTTGGTGTGAAGTTGGTGTTATTCCTAGAGCTCACGGTTCTGCTGTATTTACAAGAGGTCAAACTCAAGTATTATCAGTTGCAACATTAGCTGGTCCTGCTATGAAGCAAGAACTAGATGGTGTTGATCCAGAAACTGAAAAAACTTATATGCACAAATACATATTCCCAGGATTTTCAGTTGGTGAAGTAAAACCTTTGAGAGGACCGGGAAGAAGAGAAGTTGGACACGGTCATTTGGCTGAAAGAGCTAATATTCCTGCATTGCCTTCTCAAGAAGAATTTGGTTACACTATCAGAGTTACATCTGATGTATTAGAATCAAACGGTTCAACATCAATGGCTTCAACTTGCGGTTCATCAATGGCATTGATGAATGCAGGTGTTCCAGTTAAGTGCATGATTGGTGGTGTTGCAATGGGTATGATTACCGAAGAAGGTAAAGAACCAGTTGTATTAACAGATATTCAAGGAATCGAAGATTTCTTGGGAGATATGGACTTCAAAGTTACAGGTAACGATACCGGTATTACAGCTCTTCAAATGGATATGAAAGCTAAAGGTATTGCTAATGATACTTTGAGAAGAGCATTAGCTCAAGCTAAAGAAGGCAGATTGCATATCTTAGGCAAAATGAGAGAAGCAATCACTGAACCTGGACCAATGTCACCATTTGCTCCAAGTATCAGCACTATGACTATTCCGACTGAAGATATCGGAACGGTTATCGGACCTGGCGGAAAACAAATTCGTGCAATTATTGATGCTTCAGGTGCTGAAATTGATATCCAAGATTCAGGAGTTGTAACTATTACTTCTAATGACCAAGAAGGTGCTAAAATCGCTATGAAAATGATTAGAGATTTAACTTTCAAACCTGAAGTAGGAATGGTTATCAAAGGTAAAGTTGTAAGAATTATTCCTATCGGTGCATTCGTTGAATTAGGCGGTGGCAAAGATGGTATGGTTCACATTTCTCAAGTTTGCAACGAAAGAATTGAATCAATTGAACCTCATTTGACTATTGGTCAAGAAGTTATCGTAAAAGTTATTAAAATTGATGAAAAAGGTCGTGTAAACCTTACTATCAAAAACGTAACAGAAGAAGATAAAGCTAAAGTTATTCAATAGATAACATTAGTAGTAATAATTAAGACCTTAGAAGTTATCTTCTAAGGTCTTTTTATTTTTAAGTTTTTTAATCTTAGTTTTTGTTCAAGGATGGAAGTTGAACTGTTTCGCAAAAATATCCTGTTTTGATTTTGTCATTGGAAGCATTGTAAAATTCTCTTCCTGCAGGAGGTAAAGTTTCTTCCATTCTTCTAATCAGATCTTTGTCAAATGAGTCCATAAGTGTATCATATTTCTCTACCGTTTCTTTATTAACAAGAAATGGCAAGTATTGCTGATTGAATACACATTCATCTATTATACCATTCATAAAAGATGTGAATTGGTTAAATTTGTCATTTTTGTTTGATTTTTTATTTAAAATTATTTTTGTTGAATCTGGAATTACTTCATTTATAAAGTCTTTAATTTTTTTTCGTTGGTTTTTGTTAAGTTTTGAAATGTCTTTGAACATCAAAATAACTGCATTTGTTCGAGGGTCAACATTTTTGTTGTTTTCGTATTTGTCAATTTCACTCATGAATGCAAGTGTTACGAGATTTCGTTCTCTATCAGTCATCGGAGTTAGAAGTTTTGAATATAAGGTATTAAACTCTTGTTTGTGAGTTAAAATAAATTTTTGGAATTCTTTATCTTTCTCATTGATTTCATTTGAGTCTGCGGAAATATTTACGTTTTTAAGTTTTTGGTTGTCGTACGTGATTGCAAGTTCCCTTATTGCACAATTTGTTGTCTGCACTTCTTTTTCATATTCCATAAAAAATCGAGTGTTAAGGTCGTCAATGTAGTCAGGAGAGCCATCAGTTCTCCAGATTTTTTGAATATCCTTGACCGTACAATCTTTTGGAAGATTTGCAACTTGTATTTTGAAGGCAAGATCAGCATTGTCATTCATAAATTTACAATATTCTTTTAAAAGAGGACTTGGGAGAATAATTCCTTCTTTTTTTATTCGTTCCTCAAAATTTTTATTAATTGTATCAATAGAAAGTTTATCGTCATCTATTTCAGAGTCTGTTTCTTCTATTTTAGGCGGTTGTACGGAATTATCCTCAAAATCCTTTTCATTTAATGGTTCAGGTTCTGTTTCATCTTTTACTTCTTCAAGATTTCCATAGCGTTCATTTAAATGTTCTTCCCATTTAATTTGATCTTCATTGTGTTTTGCGTATTTAGCTTCTCTATTTGGATAAATTGTTTGAGTATAGTCAAGAAGTTCCAAATATTCAGGGTTTACATTGTCTATAATTTTAGAATTTTTGCTATCTTCTGTAACCTCTTTCAAGTCTGTATTTATTGGAATATTCCCACCATTACCATAAATATCTTCAAACATATCAATAGTATCTGTGATTGCGTGAGAGTATACTGTTTTCATCATTGGATGTCTATTCCAATAACGTTGGAACATTACTGTTTCATCCCCGTTTTTCCCGTTATGCTTTTCATCGTCTATAAAGTCTTTTAAATCTTCTGATAGATGAGCTCTATCTGCTGCAACTGTCATAATCGGGCTAAGATATTTTACGATAAAAGAAGCTTCCGGATCATCACTTGCAAATCTTTTTCTGATTTTTTTCTCAACATCAGTATTGGTTAGGGTAGAAGATTTTAAATCATCTGTTAACTGTTTCTTTTTGTATGTTGGAATATTATATTTTCTAGGAGCTCTTTTTCTTTCTACCGGAGCATTGTTTTCTGTTTGTTCTGCTTTATTTGTTTTAGGCAAATGAACGGCAGGGTTCGTTGTATTTTTAGGAAGAGTTACGAAGAATTTTTTATATTCTTCTCTTGTTGCAATGAATGAATGCCAAAATGCTTGTTTAGGAAATTTAATACCATAACCTGCGGTTGTTTTATCTGTAATTGGTTTGGTAATAATTCCTTTATATGTATCATTCATGTCTTTTGTGTAGAAATCTTTATTAATTTCTTTGATTGTTTTACCTTCAGTGTATATTTTCTTTAGCAAATACATGCCGAAATTATCGCCGCCGTCTTTTAATAACGGTTCGTTTGACATTTCTTTTGCGGTTTTAATTTCGTACAAAATACTGGAGATATTTTTTGATTTATTTTCGTGTAAGTTTGAGAATAAGTCTTCTTTTGGATAAACATTTTTTACATCTTCAAAATTGTTCGAGATTTCAAGGTATTTGAAAACTTCATTCATCATTTGCTCTGGTGGAATGTGTTGTCTTGTTTCATAATCATAGTCCAAATATTCTTTCATAGAATTTGGCATATTATTTCTGTTAAAGTCCTGAGCATAGAAGTTTTCAGGAGTTCTTCCCGTGAAATTAATATTATAATCTTGATAAGCAAAAATTTTATTCTCATTGATAGGGTTTGTTTGAGAGTTATTTTTCTTGCTTTTTAAGTTATTATTTGGAACTTTGTATTGGTTGTTTATTCCTAAAAATATTTGGGGAAATGTAATTTTCATATTTTATCCTTTAATAATCTGATGTCTTTGTCTATTTTAACGCTGTGAATATTTATTTTTGCCCTTTATGAAGTATTATTTACACTTTTTTATCATTTTTTGTTGTGGTAGTATTTAGGTATGGTATACATGGAAGTTGGAGAGAGATTATGACAGATATAATTACAATTGGCAGTGCAACGATGGATGTATTTGTAGAATGCGATGATGCTAACATTGTTTCTGTTCGTTCATTGAAAAAAAAGTCTGAATTTATGAGTTATTCTTACGGAGCAAAAATTGAAATTACAGATTTTGCTTCTCAAGTAGGTGGTGGCGGTGTTAATACAGCTACCAACTTTGCAAATTTAGGACTATCAACAGGTGCAATTTTTAAAGTTGGAGATGATATTTATTCAAAAGGTTTGTTTGAATTTTTCAAAACTACAAACGTTGACTTGTCATCTGTAATTCAAGATAAAAATGAATCAACAGGTTTTTCTATTATTTTGACAAGTTTTGAAGGTGATAGAACCGTTCTTGCTCACAGAGGAGCTAATGCTCATATAAAGAAAAACGAAATTAATTTTGATGCGATTAAGGATGCTAAACTTTTATATATCGCACCTCTAAATGGTGATAGTAATAAGGTTTTAGACTATATTGTTAAATTTGCTAAAGAAAATAATACTGCAATTTGTTTCAATGCAGGAACTACAGGCATTAAAAAAGGTTTTAATTATTTGAAGAAAATCTTGGAATCAGCCCAAATTGTTGTTATGAATAAAGAAGAAGCATCAATGGCAACCGGAATTCAATTAAGACCTGATACAAAGGATGAAAAGTTCTCCGAAATGCTTATTCACCCCGATTTGAAAACAATGTTTCAAAAATTAAAAGTTTCAGAATACCAAATTATTGTAATCACAGATGGCGGTGCCGGTGCTTATGCCTATGACGGTAAAAAGTATTATTACTGCCCATGCTTTGATGGCCCTGTTACATCTACTCTTGGTGCCGGAGATGCTTTTGCATCAACTTTTTGTGCTTCTCTTATGAAATTTGATAAAGATATTGAAAAAGCACTGAAAGTTGCTTCTATCAATTCATCTGGCGTTGTTTCAGAATTTGGTGCAACAAAAGGACTTTTGACTTTTGATGAAATATTGGACAAATTAGAAAACGCAAAAGATTATTCTTGCAAAATTGAAAATGCATAATTTTGAACTTTTTAATTTTGAAATCGTTATATAATATGTAACACATATCAAGGAGGTTTTATGACAGAAGAAATTAAAAAATGTGATTGTAAAGAGAAAGCTATTAAAAAAGTTCAAGAGTTTGTATTTATTGCGGGTGCAGTTTTTGTGGGTGCAACATTAGCAATTTTGTTAAGTGCTAATATTTTGAAACCAAAATGTCATTGCCCATGTCCAATTCACCCTCCAATGTTTGCTCAACCTATGCCTCCGGCTCCTATGGTAAATCATGGTTATCGTAGCGAATTCGGTGGTCCCGGTGAAGGTTTTAGACCTCATAACAGAATGATTAAGCGTCAACATTTTAATCATAGAGATATGGCTCAACCTCCAAAGGATTTTGAAGCTCCACAACCTCCGGTTCCTCCAAAATCTCAAAAGTAGTTTTTATATTAAATAAAATGAATTAAAAAGCAGTAAAGAATTCTTTTCTTTGCTGCTTTTTACATTGCTGAATGTCATAGATAAATCCCCCAATTCGGTAATATTATTCTTTTTTAAATTGTAGTTAAATGTATAAGATGTTAAAAGCAGTTTACCGTATTGTATATTGATTGTGGGAATAATAAGTCATGAAGTTTAAACCAAAATATAATATTAGAGTTCGGACATTTATTTGGCATGGTGTTTTATTTGCTCTTATTTTGTTTTGTTTTACAGGTTCAGTTTTAGATGAGTGGGTTTTCTTCCCCACTAAACCTGCTGTTTGTGCCACAATACTATTTTTGACTATCGAGTATTTATTTGATAATTTCTTGATAAATAAAAGGTTTAATATAAATAATGACGAATTTTTGCAATACAAATTTTGTAATGTTTTGAATAATTGTGACTGCAGTATGGCAAAATTGTTGGATAGAGTTTTTTATCTGTCTCCTGAAATTGTAACTTGTAAGGATTCAAAACTCCGGTATACAATGTGCTCTAATCCGTTTTTGGATTTTATCGGAAAAAAGTCAGATGATGTTATTGGGCTTACACCTTTCCACTTGATAGAAAAAGAAAATGCTGAAATGATAGCATTTAATGACAATTTAGTCCTTAAAGATGGAGTTTCAAGAATTTATAATGTAAAATTTATTCGAAATGGGAAAGAACAAATTTATGAATTGATGTCTTCTCCTATCATAAGTAATAATGTGGTTGCAGGCGTTTTAACCTTAACTAGAAATGTTACAGATTCAACTAAACAGATGCAATCTTTAGAATTCTCAAATACAAGATTGTGTCTGTTGATGAATAATTTACCATTAATGGCTTTTATTTTGGATTTGGACGGTAATTTTATATTCGGAAATGAAAAAGCTAAAAGCTTTGTGTTAAATGGGATAGATGAATCCGTTAATAATCTAAAAATTAAGTATGATACTGATAAGTTAAGACGCTTTATCAAATTATCTCATGATGAAGTTCTCAAACTCGATAAAGATGTTAATGTTGAAAAGGTTTGTACTTCTATTGACGGTGAGAGTTATACATACAATGTAAGTATTTTTGTTTTGCATGATGAAAGTGGAAAACCTGAATATATAATGTCTTTTGCTAAAAATATTGAAAGTGAGAAAAGAGTAACATCCCAAAGAGAAACTTATATTTCAACCTTGACTCATGACTTAAAAACTCCTACTTTGGCCCAAATCCGCTCTTTAGAATTGTTGTTGAGTGGTCAGTTTGGGGCGTTAAATCAAGCACAAGAAGAAATGGTTAATTTGACTTTGGATTCGTGTAAATATATGTATGAAATGCTTTATACTTTGTTAGCGTCATATAAATTTGAACGAGGGGAAGCGGAATTAAATTATTCCAATTTTGATGTGATGCCAGTTATTTCAAGTAGTTTGAAAAAACGTTCAAGAAGTGTAAGATTAAATGATTTGCGGATTAAAATTAATCCTAAAATTAAGAATTTTACTATTTCAGGCGATAAATCTGAATTATGCAGGGTTATAGATATATTTATCGGAAATGCTATTTCTTATGCAAAATCTATGTCTTGTGTTTATATTGATATCAAAAAAAATAACAATATATTTGAATTCAAGGTAAAAAATTCCAGCAATTATATTCCTCCTGATGTTTTACAAGCTTTATTCAAACAATATTCGACAGCATCTCTTAATAGGTATGACAAAGTTGGGGTCGAAATGGGAATGTATTACAGTAAAAAAATTGTTGAAGCTCACGGCGGAAAAATTATTGCAGAAAGTACCCAAGATAACACTAATACTTTTGGGTTTAGTATTCCTGCGGAGTTTGTTTCTATTCAAGAGCAAACTAAAGAACAACTTGTAATGTAATTACAACTCTTGAGTGTAATCTTTTCCCCCAACTGCTTTGTATAAGTTTATTGAAGAAATTATTCTATTGATGTTATTCATAACTAAATCTTCTTCAACAATAAGGATATTTTGTTGGTCTTTCATATTGTCTAATTTTGCTTTTCCGCCAATTTTGTACTGGTCATTTGATAGTTGAAGTTTTTCTTTTTCAAGATTAAATCTTTCAAAACTTCTTTCATAATTTGAATTAGCGGTCTTTATACTCATCATAGAATCGTTTAATTCTTGGATAGATGTAAGTATAGCTTTTTCATAAATTTGAAGAGCTTTTTCATATTCTAATTTGTTGTATCTTAGAACAGCCTTTTTATATCCTCCTGTAAAGAGGTCTAGTGAAGGTGCTACACCTGCCGTTGATAAGAATGTGTGAGGAGCAAACATTCTACACCAATCATAAGAATTGAACCCTACTTGTCCATAAATTCTAAATTTTGGTAGAAAATCTCTTCTTGCAACTTTAACATCAATTCCTGTTTTTTCTATGTATAGTTCAGCTTTTTGAACATCAGGTCTGTTTCCTATGTATTCGGTTGAAATTTCTGTAGGAGTTGAAATTGATTGAATAGAGTCATAATTACTTCTATTTATTTTAGTAATCAATCGGTCTCCAAGTTGTGTTATCAATTGGTTTGATACAATATCTTGTCGTTCAAGAAGGGAATTTAGTCTTTCTTGCATTTGGGTTAATGTTTGTTTTTCAGATAGAACCTCTGCAATTGGACATAGTCCGCTTCCATATTTTTGTTCTTCAAGAGTTACAATATCTTTTTCTACATTAATTAAATCGTTTTGATTCTCGATTAGTTTATCTATTCCGATTAAAGTGAAATAATTCGCTGCAAAACCTGATGAAATTGAGATGTAAGAAGCTCGTTCATCCTGAGTTGTCATTTCAATTTGTTTTTTTAGGCTTTTTGTTTTTAAATAATTTTCACCCCACAAATCAACCTCATAAGACATTGTTAAAGGCAAAATGTAGTGTGCTTGGTTGTAATCTGGAATTACAACATCTCCAAATCTTTGCGTACTTCCGGTAAATTCTCTTTGCATTGTTCCATTGAAATATAGTTGAGGAAGTTGATTTGCAAAGGCTTGCTTCATCACTTGTTGAGACTGTTTGTTTTTTATTGTTGCAATTTTTAAATCTTGGTTATTTTTATAAACCGTCATTAAATAATCATTTAATTGCTGGTCATTGAATTTTTCCCACCAAGTTAAATTCATGTATTGTAAATCATTATTATTTTGAATATTTTTGTTTTTCGCAAGTGTTTGCTGTGGAATTAGGGCTAAACATATAAGAATTAATATTAACTTTATTTTTTTCATGATACTTTGTTCCTTTTTTATGTTATCATAATAACACAAAAGGAAATCATGGACAACGAACAAAAAATAAAACATAAAATTGGTTTAGAATTGACAGGTGTTGGAAATTTGTCTAAAATGTTGGCAATTCAAACTTTTTCGAGTTTGCAATATGAGGTTACTCCGGAACAATTTTCTGTTTTGTCTGTGTTGGTTGAAAATGGAGACCTTTATCAAAGACAAATTTCTGCTTTAACCCTTAAAGATAGAGCAAATGTATCTAGAATAATTTCTATTTTAGAAAACAAGGGTTATATAACAAAGACAGAAGGTAATATCGGTAGAAAAACTTACATAATCTCAATAACTCCTACAGGACGAGATGTTTATGAACAAGTGAAACCTACAATTATGAAAATTTGGGCTTACACTTGTAAAGATATTCCGGAAGAAAAAGTAGATGCTTTTTTTGAAATATTAGCAGATATTAGAGAAAACTTATTAGCAAAAGTAAA
Organism: uncultured Candidatus Melainabacteria bacterium; assembly: GCA_934718135.1. Taxonomy (GTDB): domain Bacteria; phylum Cyanobacteriota; class Vampirovibrionia; order Gastranaerophilales; family Gastranaerophilaceae; genus Zag111. The sequence goes on from CAKUZW010000004.1 coordinate 87,129, forward strand.
TATACAAATATAAAATTAAAGAGGAAACTATGACGAATTTTAAGAAAAATTTTAATGACGATTCCCACCCCGTTGGAAAATGGAGAAGAAGTCGTGAGGACTTAGAAATATTAGCAAAGGCTAAATTAAAAAAACGCAGACCTAAACTTACTAAAAAAAGAGTTTTTGTTCCTGCAATTGCTGCAATTATTTTGATTTTAATTGGGGGATATGCAGCAGTTATGGCAACTCATTACCAATCAACCGATGATGCGTTTGTTGAAGGTAGAATTATTTCGGTTGCACCAAGGGTATCAGGGCCTGTTATTCATTTATTGGTTGATGATAACCAACAGGTTAAAAAAGGTGACTTGCTTTTAGAAATTGATCCGAACGATTATAAAGTAAAATTAGATCAAGCACAAGCAAAATTAGCCGAAGCGAAAGCAAGGTTAAATGTTTCAACTCATGATGTTTCAAAAAATGCATCAAATGTTCGTCAGTCTGTTGATGATACAACTTCTGCAATGTCAAAACTTGATTTTGCACAAAAAGACTACAATAGATACAATGATATGTACAAAACAGGTGTTGTTTCAAAACAGGACTATGATAGAAGTTCTAAAGATTTGGATGTTTCCAGTGCAGATTATAAATCTGCTTCAAATAGGGCAAAAGCTATGAAATCTGAACTTGATTCATCTATCGCTAAAACTCAATCTGTTCAGGCTGAAATTCAAAGACTAGAGGCTGAAGTTGAACAAGCTAAGTTGAATTTAAGTTATACAAAGATTTATGCCCCATCAGACGGTAAAATTTCAGCAAGAAGTGTTGAACAAGGTAATTATGTTCAAATCGGACAGCCTTTATTATCTGTTGTTCCGGTACAAATGTGGGTTGTTGCAAACTATAAAGAAGGTCAGTTGACTCACATGCACCCAGGACAACAAGCTTGGATTTCTGTTGACACCTACCCCGGGAAAAAATTCAAAGCTCACGTTGATAGTATTCAAAGAGCTACAGGTGCTAAATCAAGTTTGTTTCCTCCTGAAAATGCCGTTGGTAGTTATGTAAAAATTGTTCAAAGGGTTCCTGTTAAAATAATGTTTGATGAGGATTATACAAAATATAATATTGTTCCGGGGATGTCCGTTGTTCCAAGAGTTAAAATTAAATAAAAATATTTAAATGAATTTGGAAGGCTCAAGATTTAAAATCTTGAGCCTTCTTTTTAACTATGCTTTTATTATTAAAAATTTTTTTAGATTTGATCTAGTGAAATGGCTTTAACTCCTGCATATCTAGCTTTATCCATAAGTTTTACAACTGCACCATGGTTAGAATTTCCGTCTGTTTCAATAAGCATTCCGTCAGGATAATTTTTTACTTCTTGGCTCAAAACAGTTCCCAAACTATCAGGTGAAACTTCAACATTATGAATGTAATACTTGTTGTTGCTTGTTACTGTAACGGTTAAAATTTTAGATTCTTTATCTATTTTGGATTGTTCAACATTTTCCGGTACTGTTAATCCTATACCTTGTTGGTCTAACATTGGAGCTACAACCATCATAATAATTAGAAGTACCAAGAAAATATCAGTTAACGGCGTGATATTGATTTCATTAAATGTCTTTCTCATTATTCTCCGTCCTTTGGAATATTTACATTATTTTTTTTGTTTAAATCTTTTTGAGCTTTTGCACTCAAAGGTTCACCTGCAACAATAAGTTTTTTGTATTCTGCATTTTGAGCCGCATTCATTACGTCCATAATTGTCGCACTTTTAACGGCTTTATCTGCTTTTACAACAACTTCTGCATTTTCATTTGTTCCTTTTGCTGCCAACAATTTGTCTGTCAATTGAGAGCTTGTTGTTCCTTCATCATTAACATACATTTGCCCGTCTTTAGTGATTGAAACGGTCACTTTTGCATCTTCAATTGTTGCTCCGTTATTTACTTCCGGAACTTCAACTGCTTGATCCATTGATTTGAATGAAGGGGCTATAACCATCATAATAATCAATAAAACCAAAAAGATATCTGTTAATGGTGTGATATTTATTTCTGTGAATAATTTTTTTCTTTTGTCTGATGAAAATGCCATTTTTTCTACCTTTTATTATAAATTAATCTTAGAAGATGAATATTTTGAAGCCGGTTGAGTTTCATTGTCTTCTGAATCAACAAAGCTCAAGAATAGCAATTTGATTAATTGGAAATCATCTTCGTAGTGTTTAACAATTGATTGGAATGTGTTGAAAAATACAACTGCAACGATTGCAACACCCAAACCAAATGCTGTAGCTATCAAAGCAGAACCGATACCGGATGCAATTGCTCCAGAGTTTGCTCCTAAGTTTGGCATATCAACGAAGATTAACAAAATTCTTACAACTGTACCGAACAAACCTAAAAATGGTGCTACACCACCGATTGTACCTAAGATTGTTAAATGGCTTTCAAGTTTTCTTGAAGCTAATGCTGCAGAAATATCAAATGATCTTGAAAAACCTTGTTTTTGTTCTGAGAAAATTCTAACAGCTTCTTCTATAACTTCACCTATTACACCACCGCATCTGATAGCAATATTTTGTGTTGCAGATAAGTCATTTTTAGAAAGTTCTCTATTCAATTCTCTCATGTAAATGGTAATATCTCGTTTGTTTTTTGAGTAGAATGACCATTTGCTGATTACTACTCCTACAACCAAAATTGAACAAAGGAAAATCGGTAAAAGTACCGGCCAGTCCATTTTAATTGATTCTAATAATAAATTCATAGTTTTTATCCTCTTTTTATGTAATAACTAGTTTTCTGATTAATATTTTTGTGCTCCGAATACATTGTAGTCAAATGTAAACAGAATATCTATGCTTGAATTCTTGTATTCAGGTGGTAACGGTCTAAACGGTGCTGATAAGTGTACAGCGTTTAATGCTGCCTTATCTGCATTTGGAAGTCCTGAAGATTTGTGAACTGAGCAAGATAAAAGTCTTCCGTCTTTTGCAATTTTGAATAGCAATACAACTCGTTTACTTTCATTTCCTTTTGGAGGATCCCAATTCATTTTAATTCTTCTTTGAAGCTCTCTCATGTAAGGTCCAAAATCCGGTTCTCTGATTGCGTCAATTCCCGGACGACCTCCGCCGCCTCCCGGATTTCCTCCACCTGAGCCGGTGCCTCTTCCGTAACCTGAACCTGTGCCAGAACCGCTTCTTCCTGCTCCAGAACCTGAACCGTAAGCAGTTTTTGTACCGGAACCGTTTCCAACAGGAGCTAATGACGGATTAGGAGCATAAGTTCCGCTTCCTCTTGAACCACCTGTCTTAGATGAACCTGAGCCACTCACAGGACCTGTAGCATATTGTCCTGCTTTTGTACCTCCCGGTGGTACAGGAACTTTAAACGGTGATGAACTTGGTCTTGAAACAGTTTTTGGAGTCATCGGCGGTTTGATAGACGGTCTTGCCGTTGGTGGTTGAGGTCTTGCTGCTTGTGGTTTTTGAATTGCTTTTTCAACCGTAGGTGACGGTGTTACATTTTTTTGTTGAGTTGTAACTCTTTGATGTGTTGGACTTGGTGATTTTTTCGGTGCAACACTTTGAGTTATTTTATTCATTATAGATTGTTTTTTAGGAGCTGGAGCAGGTGCCGGTGATGCAGCTTGCGGTTTTGGTGAAGGTGCAGCAGATGGCATTGATACAGGTAATTTAGGATTATTAATTCCGCCTGTTCTAGAGTTTCTGTCCGCTCTAAATCTGGTATTTTTATCTTTGGGAGTTTGCTCTTTATCAACAAGAACAAATTCAATATCGTTAACTTTAGGTTTTGGTTTTTCAAATATGTGTATATCAATCCCTATTAGTGCCAATATTGTTAATATCAACCATAAAGACAATATTGTTGACGGATGGAGAATAGACGAAATTACAATCCCCTTTTTTAACGAAATTGAATCATCATCTTCTTCTCTTGTAACGGCAGGCATTACAAAATCTGATTTTTGTTGTGAAGAGCTTTGTTCATAATCCCTTCTGTTATCTATATTTTCTGTGTATTTCCCTAATATTGACATTTTATTCCCTAATACAAATAATTATTTTCTCTTTATGTTAATAATTCTATTTTAAATCAAAAATAAAATTATTCCCCGATTTACTGATTTTGTGGGCTTGACGGGTTAACGGTGATTGGTTGGGTAAGAAACAATTCTACAGATGCATTTGCAGGAATTTCTACATCTGCACCCTTATCCCAAATTGATTTAACAAGTCCGCCACCTGCTCCAACTGCAGTCATAAGAGCAGCTCCTCTACCTACGCTTCCGCCTGATAGTGGGCCTGCAATTGTACCCAAAATTGCACCTGTACCTGCTCCTATTGCAATATCTTTAGCATATTCTGTTGTTGTTTCAAATTTTGTACCGCCAATAAGAGTTCCTGTATTGTCATCAGTTTTGATTAGTGCTGATATTGGAATGTTTAAACCTGTTGGAGTAATGATAGATGTAAATCTAAGTGTTAATTTCCCGTTCATTGTTCCATGTTTTGCTTTAGAAACTTCTATTACTGTTCCCGTTACAGAACTTCCAGCAGGTGCAATTCGATTTCCTTTATAATAAAAATCAGAACTAAGTGCAAGTGTTATTGTTTGGCCTTGATATGCAGTTTCGGAGCTGATTGGTGCCATTAAAACCGCTCTAAAAGATTGTCCCGCCGGAACGGTAACAACACTTCCTTTCAAGGTGTTATTATTTACATTGAATGTTTCGGGAGCATAGTAATTTGAATTGTATGTCGGTTGGGTTGTATTTTGTTGAAAACTGTAATTCCCTGCAGCATAAGCACTACCCGCACATACTAACAATGCTGATAATATTAAAACTTTTTTCATTGATTGCTCTCCTCCCTAAAACATAATCTTCTATTTAATCATTTTATCTCACTTAAAGATTTTGTCAATTTATTAATGGTTAATCTGTTAAGGTATGTGTAATAGAAGCAGGTGCAGTTAATATAATAATCTGCTGGTCTCCTGCGGAAATTTTTGTAGCTTGTCCCATAGAACGTTTTCCTCCAGGGCGAATTTGAAGAGTTGCAGCCCTATGATTCCAAGATATACCTTGAAATTTGCTTTGATAATGCGGCATTTTTACCCATTCTGCAGGTGGAGTTAATTCTCCGCCGATAAGATTTCCGTTTGAAGAATATACATAAGCTCTTATCGGAATTTCAAAACCGTCTTTCATAACAAGTTTTGTTATTTTTATTTTCATAGACGCATTTGTCCCGATTACAGGCTCATTTATTTTTTCAATATATCCGTAAAATTCTGTGTCTCTTGGAATTATGTTTGTTTCATACATATACAAATCATTTGTTGCAATAAATTTTACTTTATAACCTTCGGGGCAGGTTTCTGTTGATATTTCTTGTGTATTAATTACCGGAATAAATGTCCCTTGTGGTAGTGTAATTTCATCATACCCTCTCATTTCAAGTTGAACGTTAGGTAATGATTCTTGTGCAAAATTCGGCAATTGAAAAACTGCCATTGCAAAAACGGTTGATAGTATTGCAAATGTATTTCTCATACGTGTTATTATAACAATTTTTTCTAAGATTTCAATAGGACAAATTAAGCTTCTGTTTTGTTTTCTCTTTTTATATAGTCAATATATTCTAAAATTTTGTTGTAATCTTCTTCCAAAACGAGAACTCCGCGAATTTTTGAAGCATTTCTAATTCCTGCAATGTAATATGGGTAAAATTTTCTAAAGAACTTAATTGCTACATTTTCTCCTCGGAGTTTAATTTCTTCATCGAGGTGAATTCTCATCATATCGAGTTTTTCTCCAAGTGTTGGTGTTGGTATTTTTTCTCCTGTTTTGAAATAATGTTCAACCCTATGAATTAAAGTAGGATCCCCTAAGACTCCTCTTCCTATAGCTACCCCATCGGCTTCACTTTGGTTGAGGGCTTCAATTGCGGTTTCAACAGATACAATATCCCCGTTTGCAAAAACCGGAATATCAACATTATGTTTGAGTTCTTTAATTTTAGCCCAATCCGCTTTCCCTGAGTAAAACTGAGAACGAGTTCTGGCATGAATTGTTATAAATTCAGCTCCGGCTTCTTGCATTTGTTGACCAAATTCAACATAATTCATTTCATCTGCGGTATATCCGAGACGAAATTTAACACTAACCGGTTTGTCTGTTCCGTCTTTCACTGCCCGAACTAAATCCATTGCAAGTCTTGGATTTCTCATAAGAGCGGAACCGTCTTGCCCTTTGACTACTTTGTTGACTGGACAGCCCATATTTATGTCTATCATATCCGCAAATTGCGATAAAAATCTTGCTGAATAATTCATTAAATGAGGTTTGTGTCCACAAATTTGGTAAACTATCGGGTGATGATTTTCATCCAGTTTTGTAATTTCGGTTTCAACATTTTGAGCTAAGAATTCTGAACTTATCATCTCAGTTGTTAGGAGTGCATCTTTTGAATATTTTCTGACAAGTGATCGAAGCACATAATCCGTTATTCCTGCCATTGGGGCAAGCGAAACTTTACTTGATATAAGTTCTTTTACTCTATTTTTTTGAAGTTGTTGTGTTTGTTGTTGCATATTGTTTCAATTCTTCGGCTCTAGCTTTTGCATATTGCTTGTACTCGTCATCTTCAACTTGCGAATTTGCGTATGCAGTATAATAGTTATATGCGTCCTTGTATTTGCCTAATGCATCATAATCTGATGCTATCAAGTAGTTGCAAATTGTGAAATCTTTGTTCAAATTGAATGCTTTTTTCAAGTCTGCAATTGCTTCTAATCGTTTTTCTTTTGTATCATATATCATACCACGATAATATAATGCGTACGAATTTTGAGGGTCTTTGGTTAATAATTCGTTGAATTTTATCAAGCTTTCGTCAAGTTTGTTCCCGTCATATAGTGAAATCGCATCATTTAACAGATTGGCTCTATCTGATTCTTCAATAGATGCTAAAAATTCTTTTGCTTGTGCATTATCTTTATTTAGTGCAATTGATTTTTGCAAGTACACTTTTGCATTTTGAAGATCCTCTTTTTCTCCGTAAATTGATGCGATATAGTATGCAATATCAGAATCCGCAGGTCTTAGTTCAAATGCTTTTTTGTAATAAGTCAACGCATTGTCCTTATCGCCAAGTTCTTCATAAGATGTTGCAGCTCCAAGTATTGTGTCTGCATTTGCCGGCATGATAGAAAGATAGGTTTCTGCAGCTTTTTGATAATCTTTGTTGTTATAAAACTCTGAAGCTTTAGCCATCAAATTATCAGACTTCATTTCAGAAATGTTTTTTGTTGTTTTGATAATCGTTTCATCTTGCGGGAATTTTGCTTGTGCTGTTTTTAGGGTTGATATTGCAGAATCAAAGTCATTGCCTTGGGCTTGAGCAAGTGCTAAATTGACATACATTTCAGGATTTGTAGAATTTGCTTTGATTGCTGCATTATACATATAAATTGCATTGTCGATTTTCCCGTCTTTATGTAATTCTATAGCATAATCATAGAAAATTTCTGACGGGTTTGCATTGGCTAAGTTTGATTTTACATAATCAACAAATTGTTGAGGTGTTAATGTTTTCTTTACGTTATTAACCATTTGTTCTTTTATGTAATAGTTATTAGGATCTAGTGCTAAAACTTTTTTATACCCGTCTTGTGCAATTTTTGTTTCGCCTAATTTGTCATAACATTGTGCCCTATATAAATTAGCGTTTACGTTATCAGGGTACAAAATTAAAACAGACTCATAAGCTTTGATTGCTGTTCTGTAGTCTTCTTTTTGTTGGTAAAGAGTCCCAACATTTATTCTTGTATTAATATTAGACGGGTCAAGAGTTTCTGCTTGTTTATAATAAGTAAGTGCTTCATCTAAATTGCCCTCTTTTTGCAAAACAGCACCCAAATTGGCATTTAAGTTTCCATTATTTGGGGAATCTTGAAGTTTTTTCTTAAAGGTTCTTTCCAAAGTGTATAAAATATCTTTGTTGTCAGAATTAGATTTTTCTAGCACATAACTGTATTCTTTAAGAGCATCATCACTTTGTCCTGTATTATCAAGGATTTTAGCGTAAGTTAATCTCAAATTTAAATCTGTTGGTTCAACAGCTACGGCTTTTTTGTAGTATTCCGCTGCTTTAGGTTCATTCCCTAATAGTTTCATTATATCGCCAATTTGTTCAAAGCTGCTTTTTTGTAAGCTTCTTCCTCCTAAAGCTTGGCTAAATTCGTAAGCTGCAGCAGGAAAATTTCCTTCTGCTCTCAATCTTTTTGCGGTGTCAAATCTGTTTTGAGGAGAACGGTTAAATCTAATTTCATCTAAGCATCTTTCAAGGTTGTTTGTGACTTGATTGATTGCTTGTGCTGAATTTTGTGCTGCACTTGAATTTGGATAATACATCAAATAAAATAGTGCACTTCTATAATCATCAGCCGCTTTTGACCAGTTTTTGTCTTTGTTTGCGTAATCCGTTCCTCGTGACAAATACGAATTTACAAGTCCAATTCTTGCTGAGGTGTCAAGATAATTTATTCTCATTGCACTTCTAAATTCTGTAATTGCACTTGAATATTGATAATTTGAAAGATAATTTTGCCCCAAGTCGTAGTGTTCTCTAAAATCTGCAAAGGCAATTCCATTTAATAAACAGATTGTTAGTGAAAGTTTTGCAAGCGTTGCTAATGATTTCTTCATGTTTGCTCCCTTCTCAGGATACATTTTATTACAAGTTGGATTTTCTGTATATATGCAAAGGGATAATTGTTAAATTCTGTTATATAAAACTAAAAGAGTAAGATAATTGTCTATCTTACTCTTTATAAAATTTTAGTTTAAGGCTTTGCTTATTCTTCGAAATCAGTTACTGAAATGAAGTTCAAACATTCATCAAATAACATTTGTAAAGGTTTTTCTACTTCGATTTTAAGCTTTCTTCTTGATTTTTTTAGCTTTACATTTGAGTCTAATACATAGTTTTCGTTTTCCATAACTCTGATCATTTCTTCAGCTTGTTTTGATTCCATACCTTAATACTCCTTATATTATTCTAGTGTCTTTTTCGGGGGTTAACCTTTTTTGCTTGACATTTTTTTTATCGGATATTTTCATAGAAAACTTTAGAGTTTTGTTCTTCAACTTTTACATTTTTTACTAAAACCTCTTAGTTTAGCGGGTTTTGTCTTGTTACAAATCTTAATAGTGTATATTTTTGATTTTTGTGATACTATAAAAACGTAGTAATACTTTTAATATAGGAGATAAAACAATAGCTAACGATACTAGATCCTCAAGGGACAGGGATAAAACAATAATGAATGAACGTATTCGTTCAAAAGAAGTAAGATTAATCGACCATAACGGCGAAAACCATGGTATAGTTCCAACGTCAAAAGCCTTGGCAATGGCAGAAGAAGCAGATTTAGATTTAGTATTGATTAGCCCAAATCAGGCTCCTCCGGTAGCTAAAATTTTAGACTACGGAAAATATAAGTATGAACTTGCTAAAAAAGCGAAAGAAGCTAAGAAAAAACAGCATGTTGTTGAAATTAAAGAAGTAAAAGTAAGATATAAAATTGATACACATGACTATGAAGTTCGTTTGAAAAGCGTTAGAAAGTTTATTTCTCAAGGTAACAAGGTTAAAATTGTTGTTATGTTGAGAGGTAGAGAAATGCAACATTCAAATTTAGCATTTGAACTTGCAAACAGATTTATCAAAGATTTGGAAAATGATCCGGTTCAAATAGAAAAGAAACCACAACTAGAAGGTAGAAACGTTACTTTATATTTGTCCGCTCAATCGTAGTATTTTGAGAAAGTATTATGTCTTTTTTCTTGATTAAATGTTTGATATTTGTGATTTCATGTGTACTGTTTACCGGTTTGTGTTTGGCAGGCGAACATACATTTCATATCAATTCGACAAAGAAAGTTCGCAGAATTGAAGTTATTCTTTGTTGCATTGCATATATCTTGATTTTTCTATTAGTATTTGAACATTATTGGTAAAAAATATAAAAGAAGAAAAAGTGGTTGACTTTTAATCTTGAGCAAGTACAATAAAAAACGTAGCCGATAGAGGTTATAAAAACTAAATAGATAAGCCGCAATAGCTCAGTTGGTAGAGCAAGGGACTGAAAATCCCTGTGTCCTTGGTTCAATTCCGAGTTGCGGCACCATTTAAAAAAGAGCCTTATGGCTCTTTTTTTATATTGTTAATAATTTGTCGGTTAGTAATCCAAATTCAGCTTTTTGCAGAAGCCTTTCAGGTGGAATTTTATATGTTTGTGCTGCATAAGTAATCAAATTCGAAATTTCATCTGCGGTATTTTTTGCGTTTGTATAGTAATAAACTTTTACTGCATCTTTGTTTGTAATACCACGTTGTATCTCTTGGATATAACTGGCACGTTCTTTATCCAAAAATGATTCAATTTGTGCAATGTTAATAGGCGGAGCACTGAGTTTTTGAGCTGTCAGGTTTACCCAACGTAAGAATGAATACATCTGAAGTTTAGCGGCTTCTGTATGTAAGATGTCTTTATCTCCGCTTTTTAAAGCCATGTAGTGACATGCTTCTTCTGCTTCCATTCTTTTAAATATTTCGTCCCCTAATTCAGTTTGAAGTTTGTTATAGTGATGTGCCATTTCCAAATGGTGTTCACTTTTTAATTTTATATAATTTCTAAACGTTTCTTGGGCTTGTGTAATATTTGGACTTCTATATAAATAAGGTGCAAGTGTTTCGTATTCAAAGGCTCTAAGATTACTTGTTCCATAGCCCGTATCACTTTCGTTCAAAAAGAAAGCGTAATTTGATTTAGTTATTGTAGGCAGGGATTTTTCTGTTTCTTCAAGATTTTTTTCATTCCCTAGTTTGATTTTACGAAGGTATTCAAAATCCAGTAACCCTGCATTATTTTCTGTGATTTTCATGTTTGGAGGACGCATATCGCTTTGCAAAAATTGTGTTCTTCCAAAACCTTTATCAAGTCGGTTAAGAGTTTCGACAATCGCTTCAAGGTTCTTTTCGTTGAATGGTGCTTCTATCGGGTGTGGATTTTCTCCAGCAACTTTTGATGAAACAAGGATAGGCAATCTATCTTTTTCAAGTGCGAAAAGTCCTTTTTGTGTGTTGTGGAGGTAATTTTCGTTTCCCGATTTAGTAATTAAATGGCTCAAACTAGCCAAGTTGTCCATTTCAGAAAATAAAGTTTTCTTTGCAAGTTTTTTTAGAATTTTGTCGAAAATTTTTATTACATTTTCGCCATATTCATAAGCGGTTCCGGATGTTCCTTCGCCAATTTTGATTTTGGAGTTCAATTCAAGAATATCTTGAACTTCTTCAAGTTTCGGGGTTCTTATAATTGGGTGGACTGGTAGTCCTCCGATGTTTGTTGTTTTAAAAATTTTAATCGAGTTTGTAACTATTTGGCATTTCATATTCTTATGAATGCTCGTGATAAAAATATTTTGCTAGTTAGGGGCAATTTTTTAATCAAAATTGTTTTTATATATACATGAATAAACTATGGGGAATTTTGCAATGGGTATTGAGAAAATAGCTCAAAAATCGGTCTTGCTTTCAAAGACTCTCGGAGTAAAACGGGGGGTAAGCTTTTTTACGGAAGATACTTTCAATTTTATAAATAAAAAAGGTGAAAATTGTGTTTTTACTGTATTTAGAAATGAAAAAAATGAGGTTGTTAGAAATAGACTGAAAAATATTACTCTAGGAACTGAAAAAGAAAGACGCTATTCTCATTGTACATACACCTTTGAAGGTGGTAAAACCGTGCCTTATAGTCGGGTTGTGACAAATTATTCTAATGGAACTCGTAAAGAAGAAATTATTTCAACTGTACAAAATGGAGCAAAAGTTGATGTTACAAAGAGCCAATTAATTCGAACAACAAAAGATAATGGGAATAAACTTGAAGAAAGCAATGTTTTAAGATTTTCAAATGGGAAAAAGCCTGCAGGGGTATATTCTACTGTTGAAAAAGATGCAAATGATGAAATATTATCTAAAAAAGTGGTTGCACAAAATAGTAAAGGCAAACAGTGTAAAATTATTCCAAATCTTTTCTATAGCACTCCTGTGTATGGCTCAATTGATTTATACCGCAATGTTTTTAAAATGTTAAAGACTGAAATGGGTTTAAAAGATTATGGAATAAAAGCTAAGTCTGTTCATTTAGGATATAATAAAGGTGGTAAAAATACGTATGCACGGTATAATCATAATTCTAAAACAGTTAGTTTAAATGTTGATGTGCCTATTGTAAATGAAAGAGGACAATTTAGTAGTGAAGTTGCACATGAATTGTTTCACGCATGGCAACATCGAGAGGTTGAATTGTTAGAAAAAAGTCTTTTGAGTGGTTCGAGGAAAGAAGCTGCGGAAGTTTACAAGCATGAATTTTCTAATTATGTTCCGTCATCTAAAAATTACAAAGCATACAGGGTGCAAACTGTTGAAGCTAAAGCAAGGGATTTTCAAAAATTTGTTAAATCATATTTTTCTCGAAATATGAAAAATATTTATAATAAATATGCAAATGGTATTATTCCTCCTCAAATAGGAATTAATTATCCTGTTCCTGAAGGGGATTTGAAAATAGTTCGCTAAAATAAGCAACCTCAACAGTCATTTTTTGCTAGTTACAAATTTTGTTACATTTGTAGATTTTTATTTTATATTGGGTATAATGATATAAAATATGTGTCTTTTAGTTAGTAAGGGGAGAAAATTATGACTGAAACGTTGAGTAAAAAACAGGTATACCCTTCAACATCTTTTGTTGGGGGAAAATGGCAACAAGAAATTAATGTAAGAGACTTTATTCAAAAAAACTATACACCTTATGAAGGTGATTCCAGCTTCTTGGCAAAACCAACAGAAGCTACAACAAAATTGTGGCAAGAATGCTGTGATTTATTGAAAAAAGAACGTGATAACGGTGGTGTTCTTGATATGGATACAAAAGTTGTATCTACAATTACTTCACACGGAGCAGGATATATTGATAAAAACTTAGAAACAATTGTAGGTTTGCAAACAGATGCTCCGCTAAAACGTTCAATGCAACCATTTGGCGGTATTAGAATGGCAGAGTCAGCTTGCAAATCCTATGGATATGAAGTGGATTCTGAAGTTTCTGAAGTTTTTACAAAATACAGAAAAACACATAACCAAGGTGTTTTCGATGCTTATACTCCGGAAATGAAAGCTGCTAGACACTCTGCAATTATTACTGGTCTTCCTGATGCTTACGGAAGAGGAAGAATTATTGGTGATTACAGACGTATTGCTTTGTATGGTATTAACAGACTTATCGAAGATAAAAAAGAACAATTTAAATCTCTTGAAGGCGAAATGACTCCTGATAGAATCCAATTGAGAGAAGAAATTTCTGAACAAATTAAAGCTCTTAAAGAAATGATTGAATTGGGTAATATTTATGGTTTTGATATTTCTCAACCTGCAAGAAATGCAAAAGAAGCTGTTCAATGGTTATATTTTGGATACTTAGCTGCTATTAAAGAACAAAATGGTGCAGCGATGAGTATCGGTAGAACTTCAACTTTCTTAGATATTTATATTGAAAGAGATTTGAAAGAAGGCGTATTAACAGAAGAAGAAGCTCAAGAGTTAATTGACCATTTTATTATGAAGTTAAGACTTGTGAAATTTGCGAGAACACCAGAATACAATGAATTATTCTCTGGCGACCCTACTTGGGTAACGGAATCTATTGGTGGTATGGGAATTGACGGAAGAACATTGGTTACTAAAAACTCATTCCGTTATTTGCACACATTAGAAAATTTGGGTACAGCTCCAGAACCAAACTTAACAGTTTTATGGTCAAAGAGATTGCCTCACAATTTCAAACAATATTGTGCTCATATTTCAATCACAACATCTTCTATTCAATATGAAAATGATGATATGATGAGAGTTACACACGGTGATGATTACGCAATTGCTTGTTGTGTATCATCAATGGTGGTTGGTAAAGAAATGCAATTCTTTGGTGCGAGAGCAAACCTTGCAAAATGTTTGTTGTATGCAATCAACGGTGGTATTGACGAAAGACTTAAAGTTCAAGTAGGTCCTAAATATCGTCCTGTAACTTCTGAATACCTAGATTATGATGAAGTTATGGATAAATATAACGATATGATGGAATGGCTTGCTGGTTTGTATGTAAATACTTTGAATATCATTCACTATATGCACGACAAATATTGTTATGAAAGAGCTCAAATGGCGTTACACGACAGAGATGTAAAACGTTATTTTGCAACAGGTATTGCAGGCTTATCCGTTGTAGCTGATTCTCTTTCTGCAATTAAATATGCTAAAGTAAAAGCTATTCGAGATGAAGATGGAATTGTTGTTGACTATGAAGTTGAAGGAGATTTTCCTAAATATGGAAACAACGATGATAGAGTTGACCAAATTGCAGTTGATTTGGTTAAAAACTTTATGGCAAAAATCAGAAAGCATTACACTTATAGAAACTCAATTCCAACAATGTCAATTTTGACAATCACATCTAACGTTGTATATGGAAAGAAAACAGGTAACACTCCGGACGGTAGAAAAGCAGGTATTCCTTTAGCTCCAGGGGCAAATCCAATGCACGGAAGAGATTCAAATGGAGCTGTAGCTTCTTTAGCTTCTGTAGCTAAGCTTCCATTTAACGATGCTCAAGACGGTATTTCAAATACCTTCTCAATTATTCCTAACGCATTAGGAAAAGATGAAATCTTTATGGGCGATTTGAATATTTGTTTAGATAACGGATGTTGCGAATCAAATTTAGGATAAAAAGAAAAGGAAATAAAATTATGACAACACAACAAGAAGAAAATTTAATAAATTTATTAGACGGATACGTAGAAAAAGGCGGACACCATTTGAACGTAAACGTATTTAACAGAGAAACATTGTTAGATGCTCAAGCTCATCCAGAAAAATATCCTCAATTAACAGTTAGGGTATCTGGATATGCAGTTAACTTCATCAAATTGACAAAAGAACAACAAGATGACGTTATCTCAAGAACATTCCACAGTGCAATGTAAATTTGTTTACTAGATTAAAATAGTCTAAAACGAGCTGCAAATTATTTCCATTTGCAGCTCGTTTTGTATAAGAGGCAATTTTTGAATTCAAAATGTTTTTATATAAATATAAAGGGGAAATATTTTGGATAAAGACAAGTTAATTGGCTCTGCCCAACTGGCAAGTGGTGCATATTTGGGGTATCAAGGAGTAAAACATGGATTGCCCAGAGCCTTGGGTTTAAGAACAGAATATCATACAACAAGTAAAGCTAGTGCCGATTTAATCAAAAAATCAGGAAACTTTTTAGATCCGAAATTTGGCGGGAAGAATGGATTTGCTCAAAAAGGTGCAAACTATAACTTGGTACTAAATGGTTGTATAAAGAGATCTGAAAATTCTGTACATATTACTGGTTTGCATAAAGATTCTGCTGTTAATATTTTCGTTAAAAATAAAAAGTGGTTAACTCCTGAAATGCGAACAATTACAAGAAAATGGCAGAACTTTATGTACCGATACATTGAATTGTTAAATGCTGAAAAATGTGCTGCACCTAAAAATATGAAGGATGCTCTAAAAAACCTTGCTAAAATATCTAAGAATATTTTTTTGCCAAGTAAGTCTAAAAAATTCTGTATTTCTGGTACAGATTCTTATTTCAATACAAAATTTATTCCCGATCCTGACGATATTGCTCTGAAATCTACTCAAAAAGTAAAAGTTTATAACAATAGATTTAGCTCTATGGTTGCGGGTTTGAAAAAGTTTGGGTTATCCGGCATGAAAGAAAATAAAGGTCGAGTTGCTTTTGGCGTCGGTCTTTTAGCACTGGGAAGTTATTCTGCTATAAAATTTATCCAAAAAGGTGTTGATAATATTTGCAAAAGCTAACATAATTATATAAAATGAGATTATGGCAGAAGAAATTTATGGCAATATTCATTCAATTGAAACTTGCGGGACGGTTGACGGGCCGGGGATAAGGTTTGTTGTATTTACTCAAGGGTGTCCTTTGAGGTGTCAATATTGTCACAATCCTGACACTTGGACGACAGAAGAGAATAAAAAAATATCAGTTGATGAAATATTACAGAAATATGATGGAGTGAAAGAGTTTTTACGAAATGGAGGCTTGACTGTAACCGGTGGAGAACCTTTATTGCAGATAGATTTTGTAACCTCTTTATTTAAAGCTGCAAAGTTAAAAAATATTCACACCGCTCTAGACACTTCAGGAATTCTATTTAACAAAAAAAATACCTCAAAAATTGATGAGCTTTTGAAATATACGGATTTGGTTTTGCTTGATATCAAACATATTGATGATGTGGAGCATAAGAAATTGACCGGCATGTCAAATGTTAATGTCTTGGATTTTGCAAAATATTTGTCAGATAAAAATATTCCTGTTTGGATTCGACATGTAGTTGTTCCGCAAATTACGGATAACGATGAGTATTTGACTCGTTTAGGTCAATTTTTATCAACACTAAAAAATATTCAGGCTCTTGATGTATTGCCTTATCATGATATGGCAATTCCCAAATACGAAAATTTAGGAATTGATTATCCGCTTAGGGGAGTTCCTCCTCTATCAAAACAGGAGGCAATAAAAGCTAGAGATATTATATTGAGAGCGTATAGAAAAGGCCTTTAAGAGTCCAATCCTAATAAAATAGGTTGTTTTGTAATCAATGATTTCCAGTATTCAAGATTTTTACCGTCTAAAATCATTGGAGTATCACCGCCGGCAGAAATTCTATGCTTGAAAAACATTTTATGAATATTTTCGACAGTTTTTGAGAAATCATACTTATTGTCTTCTGCCCTTGCAAAACAATTATTGATTTCCTCTTCTTTTATATCGAAGTTTTTAATCATGCGTGATATTTTATCTTTCATGTCTTTAGAAGCGGCTTCATCAAAATTACATTCCGGATGTGGTTCCGTTCTAAATAGTGATTTGTAATGGAATGGAAAAGCACGGTCAGTGGAACAAATAGTGACTGCTTTATAATCATTTTGCATCATTCGCTCTATCGCAATTTGGTGCAACCTTGAACCGATACCTTCATATCTGTCATTGGCGTATGCTTCCATGTTCCCTGGAGTTAAGATTTTTCTTTCCGGATCTAATTGATATGTCCTATATCCGATATATTCTCTTTCTCCCTGTGCATTTTTGACGCACATGGTTATTTCTTCTACATTATTTTTAAGTTTATTAAGAATAACATAGGCTTCTACCGGTTCTTGTGTCTTTTTGTCAATAATTGTTGTTATCGGATTTCCGAATTCATCAACTCGTCTTGTTGGGTTGTATTTAGCCGAAAACAATTTATTCAAACTTTTTGGTTTAAGTTCTTCTATGCTTCGCGGTATTTTTAATTGTGCTGCTGCTTTTTGTTCCCAATCTTGAACTCTTTTTACGATATTTGTCCAAGATATGTCATTACCGTAAAATGTCATGTTTGATTTTTGTAAAGTAAAATCTTCGCTACACGGGGTTATTGATACACATTTTCCTTTAATTGTATCTCTAAATTGGATATCTCCCAAGGCAATTTTTTTATCCGGATTTGTTACACTTGGTATAGCTCTTGAACCATAGTTTTTGTATCTTTTGTATAGGTCTAAAAAGTTTTCCCTACCAAGAAGTTCTCTAAATTCCTGCTTTTGCGGAACCATGCTCCGCAATATTTTTATAGTCGTGCCATAACTTAATTCCATATATTTTTCCTTTCCCCTTATATATATTATAAAGTTTTTTTGATAGGAAAAATTGCGTATAATTTGCTGGGATTTTTTATTGTTGTTTCTCTATTTCATTGCTATCTTTTATAATAAAAGGTCTAACGAATGCCCAAGTTCCATATAAAGATGCCAAAACTCCCGTGATATTCAATGGTTTTCCAATTTTTGGATGTTTATTCAGTAATGAACCTATTGTCATTAAACTTGTACCTGCCATAATTCCAAGATAACCTTTAAAAATAGTTCGCGGCACAATAACTGTATCATTCATATCCGCCGCATTTCTTGTCTTTTCATGAAATTTACTTAAAAAATCAGATTTCTTCTTTTCGGTTTTATTATTTGAAGAAGTAAATGTTGGTGTGATTGCTCCTATTTTCATTTTACTAAACTCCAAGAGCTTTGAATATTGCACGTCTTAGATTATGATTTACTCTTGTTACTCTGTCCAATTTAATTCTTCCACTCTCAATTAAAAATTCACGTGCTCCTCTTGTCCCATTTTTGAACATTCCTTGGGCTTTGTCATTGTGGTATAAGTTATTAATTCTAATTCTAGCCATATCTATAAGCTTTTTAATATTTGGAAAAGACTTCATTTTATTTAAATTACGGTTATAAAAGGTTGGGAAGTTGTAACCATTGTTATGAATTTCTTTTTGGTAGGCAAGCATTCCTAGTGTCGGATGGAGTATTGTATCTTTCAAGTGGGTTTCAAATGCTTTTGTATGGTGGACATCCGGAGCATAATATGTGTCAATAGACATCCTTGCCCTTTGTGCGTTTTCTCTTATTCTATTAATCATTGGATTTTCAATTAATCTCATAGTTACTCCATATTCATAAATGACTTTTTCTTTATAAGTCTGAGCAAAATATTTTTTGCTATTTATTTGGAATTTCTTTTTTTATTGTTGTAAATCCTGTTTTTAGGATGTTTTTGCCAAATTTTCGTTCTAAATTGTCAAAACATTTTGTAAGTTTTTGTTTTTTTATATCTGTATCCACATTTGTGTATAGCGAAAGTTGCTCTGTACCTTGTTCTCCTATTTTATCTAAAATTACACCAGTGCTTCTATATATTGTATTTGGTGAATAAATTTCTTTGAGAAGTTTTATTGCAATTTCAGATATCTCCAGTTCAAAATCTGTTGGAGAAAGCAAATCTTGTTTTGTATAGAAAACTCTAAAATCTTTTGTTCTTAGCATAACCCCGACCTGTAGGCATTTTGTTTCGTATTTGCGAAGTTTTCTGCAGGAGGTGTGAATGTGTTTATTCAATTCATTTTTTATAAAATTGAAATCATTTGTGAATATGCCAAAAGCTTTTGTATTTTGGATTGATTTTGGAATTCGTTCTTCATTTGTGACAGGTGAAACCATTTGACCTAAAAGTTCATGACGCATTTCTATTCCATGAATTCCAATTCTTGAATCAATCCATTTGTCTGTTTTTTCAACAAGTTCTTTTGCTGTTAAAACCCCGTTCTTTTTCATTTTTTGAGTTAATCGTCTGCCAATTCCCCAAATTTCCTCTATTTGTGTATTTGTTAATTCTTTAGAAATCTTTCTTTTTCCAATCAGGTAAAGCCCGTCAGGTTTATTTTTGGCTTTGTCGGAGGCTAATTTTGACAGTGTTTTGGTTGAACTTACACCAATTGATACAGGAATATCGACTTCTGTTAGTATTCTTTGTCGTAGAAATTTTGCAAGTTTGTAGTAATTCTTTTTATAGAGTCTTGTGAGTCCGGTTAAATCAATAAAAGCTTCATCTATTGAATATATCTGTACATAAGGGCTGAAATCTTTGAGTATGGACATTACTTGATGTGATACCTCTTTATAATAATCGTGGTCTGCTGTTATATAAATTGCCTTTGAATGGTCGTTTTTTGCCATAAAATAAGGTTCACCCATTTTTACACCTATTTTCTTTGCTTCTTTAGAGCGAGAAATCACGCAGCCATCGTTGTTTGACAAAACACATACTGCTTTGCCTTTTAAATCCGGATTTCTTTTTTGTTCACAAGATACAAAAAACGAATCACAATCTACAAGTGCTATAACCCTTTGTTTTTCCATACAATATTAGTATTTCTCATACATTGTATTAAGTCAATTTTCGTTAAATCTTTGTAATAAAAGTATAGAATTTAGCAAAAAATTACTTGATGTTTTTTTACACATAGTATATTATTAGAACGTGAAAGTAGGTAGAAGTTTATGAATACTCAAGAATCTAAGTACATGTTTCCTCAAAAATCAAATCTTGTAAAAATTGATATTTCAAATATAGATATTGATTTGCCGGATTTGAAAAATATTTTTGAATCAAAATCTGTTGTTATTGCTAAGTGGCTAATGACGTGGCTTGACAATGATTTAGAAAACGGGAAAATTCAAATCAATAATATTTTGCCTTCAAAATCAGAATTTGCCTACCTTTTAGGGGTAAGTATCGGGACTATGCAAAATGCGTTTCGTTATATTGAAGATATGGGATATGTTGAATCAAAACAATGTATCGGGACTTTAGTTCGAAATTCAAAAGAAAAAACTTCTACAATCAGAAAATTAACTTCTAAAAGAGAATTGGCAGTTGAAGCTATTAAACGATATATTTTGACAGACGGTTTCAAAGTCGGTTCACAATTGCCATCATCAAGGACAATTGCGACAATTATCGGGTTTTCTTCTAACACAACTCGTCTTGCTCTTGAATATTTGGCTAACCATAAAATTGTTAAACACAAATTTAAAAATTCAAACGAATATGGTTGGGTTTTAGAAACTTTGGATTTTGATGTCAAAAATTCTAATCCGAAACAATCATCTGAAACTCTTGTAGATATGGTTGTAAAGGATTTAGAAGCTTATATTTCTAAAAATCTAAAAGTTGGGGATAAAATTCCTGCTCATTCTGTTTTATCAAAAGGATTGAAGGCTAGTGTTAAAACCGTTCATGATGCATTGAAAGTTTTGATAGATAGAGGTATTTTGCTTGCAAGGCGTGGCAGATACGGCACCTCAGTAATCAGACTTCCACAAAGTAATGATTATTCTCAAAAACCTGAAACTTCAATTTTTGCATCTGCCCAAGAAACTGCGTTTTATCATTATGAAAAAACGCAAAATCACTTGAAACGTATGATTGTTCAAAATTATGAAATAGGAGACAAATTACCTTCTATTATGGAATTATCAAAGAGTTTGGATTTGAGCCCTAATACAATCAGAAAAGCATTTCACAATTTAGCAAAAGAAGGTTATTTGGTATTTTCAAGAGGCCGCTATGGCGGAACTTTTGTTATTGATATTCCGGAAGTTGAAGCTCAAACCTTCAAATGGCTAGCTGTAAATCCTCAATATGCAAAAATGTATCAAGAAAATTAATTATTTTTTAGTCTTTCGATATCTGTAATTAATTCTTGCGTATTTTGGCTTGGTTTGATTGAATAAGCCTGTTTTGCGTATGTTAAAGCTCGGTCATATTCCTGTTTGTTGTAATATATAACAGCACGATTGTAAGCAACCATGAATTGTTCATCTGTGGTTTGAACAAGTCTTTCTGCTGTGTTTAGAGCTTCTATTGCGGAGTCAAAATCTCCCATATCAACATAAACGGATGTGATATTTATGTAACCTGCTGCAAGATTTGGAAATTCTCGAATATATTTTTGGAATTCATTTAATTTTTGTTGTAGTCTTGCATCTGTGCTACCCATAATGAGTGGTGCATAGTAGAAATTCTCACTATGCAAACCTTTGACATTAGATACTGTTGGCTCAATTCTGTATAGTAATGCAAGAGTTTTTACATCTCTTGATGTTAAATATTGAAAATCTGAACGATAATAATCATACATATTTTTATTATTTTCGTTTGTTGAATACATCAAGTCTTCAGGATTGTCGCTATGTCCCATTATGCCTAGCGTATGTCCGATTTCATGTAGTGCTGTATTATAAACTTCTTTAGGTGTAAATAAATTTTTTCTTGGGTCTGTTCGATAGAATGTTAAATTCATTCGCTCCAAGACACCTTTAGAAGAAATTTGCGGTTCAGTGTAGGCTATAGCATATTTACAGCCTGCTTCCGTACAAGAATTCTCCGGAATATCACTGAATTTGATTACAATATTTGCTTCTTTTTTATCATTTGTTAGAATAAATTTAACAAAATTTGTTCTAAGTGTCCATTGATTTAGAGCTTTATCAATATTTTCTTTGTAATAAGTCGGTGCAGAGCTGATATTTTCATAATAAACTTTTAGCGGAAAAGATTTTATATCCCAACGGATAATATCATTTCCTGAAACAGCATTAAAAATATAGTTATTTTCAACTCCTGCCAAAAGTTTATGGCGAAGTGATACAGCTTGAAATCTGGCGTATTTTTTTGCTTCGTCATCTATATTGGAATTACCGATTTCGTACAATTTTTTCTGAATAGAATATGTCGGTTCAGATTTTGCTAAGGCTAGAACATAGTAAAACCTTGTCAAAATATTTTTTGAATCAGAAAATAATGACTTTTCAAATACCGGAATTGACTGTTCATATTGTCCGGCATTATACATTTTTCGTGCTTTGTTATAGTAATATGATGCACTCAATGGTGATCTATATACCATATAGATTGCAAGCACAATAAATAATATAAAAAGTAAAACCTTACGCATTTTTCTTTTCCACCAAATCCTGTTCCAATTTTTGAGCTAAGGCTCTGGTATCACCTTTAAGTTTAAAATATTCTGCAAATTTGGCGGTCGTTTTTATATTAATACTTCTTCCGTTTTTATCTTTATGTTTGGAAACAAGACCTTTTTCGACCAATTCTGCAACATGTTCATACGCAGCAGAACGAAGTTTTACAAGTTCGGTTTGTCTAATAGGTTCTTTTAGAGCAATGACTAAAAGCGTTCTTAAAACAGCCGGTTTCAGGTCAATAGGACAAATCTTTTCAACAATATCAGAATAATCTTCTTTAACTTGCAATATATAACCGTTTTCATCATCAATTTCTAATGCTCCATCACGTGATGCGTAATCCATGATAAGTTCTAAGAGAGCCTCTTCAATTTCTTCCGGTTCTTTGTCTAAATATGTTGCAATTTCTTCTAGTGTTAAAGCTTTAGCTGTTACAAAAAGCACCGCTTCTATTCTTGATTTAAGCTGTTGCATTTTCTCTACCACCTTTAACTACGTATAAATCAGAATAAAATTCTTTTTGTTCTAATTCGTAATCAGTATCTCTACACAAGAATAACAATGCAATATAAGCACTGATTTTATCCATACCAAGCATTGTCAATTCTTTTAGTTCAATTTTTTCTTCTCTTGCAAAAATCTGTTCAAGATTATCTTTCAACTTCAATACGGCTTCTTCGATATATTCTTCATGAGCCATGGAAACAATTTCTTCCGGAGTCAATCTTGAATAATTTCTGACATGGCGTTTTGCTCTTTCATGAGCACTTTTCATTGAAGCTCTTTTTTCGAGTTTTTCGTAAAATTCCAATTGCTTAATCAAATCTTTCAATGTAACAACACGATTTCGATTAAGTCTGATACTTGTCCTTCTTTGGAGTGCTTCATCAAAACTTACAACGTTGCTTGTCGGTATAAATTCTTGATCTTCAGGATATTCAACAATAAAACCGTCATCATCATAAACTACATCATCTTGTTGCTCGTCTTGGAAATCTTCTAATGATAAACCCGCTAAAACATTTGACTGTAAACGACAAAGTATTGACGCAAAAAGAAGGGTTCTTGACGCCACTCTAAGGTTAAGTGATTTTAGTTCAATCATCCTTTGAAGATATTTTTCTGTAACATCAAGAATATCAATGTTCCAAGGATCAATTTTCCCTTGTTTTGCCATATCAACAAGAATTCCGATACCGTCATTGGCATCAAATTCCCCAGTTTTACCATATATAGAAGATTCTAAATCTTCAGCATTTAAAAGATTGTTATTCATTTTCGTCATCTCTTATTTTAACTCCGGTAACTTTAGTTTTCCCTTTTTCTTTTTGGGTAACACCGATTGTTCTGTGTGCGGCCTCAATCATCGGACGTCTGTGGCTTACAACAACAAATTGAGTATTTGCGGATTGCTTTTGAATCATATCAGCAATTCTTTCAACGTTCATTGTATCTAAACTTGCGTCAACTTCATCCAGTGCGTAAAACGGTGCAGGAAGATACTTTTGGATAGAAAATACTAAAGCTAAAGCTGTTAGTGCTTTCTCTCCGCCTGACAAAGCTCCAAGTTTGTTGTTTGTGATTTTATCTCTTGGTTTAGCTTCAATTGTCATGCCGGCAGATAGAGGATCTTTCTCATTTTCAAGGATTAATTTTCCTTCCCCTTCTGACAATTGGTGATAAATATCTTTAAAGTTTTCATTTATGGCTGTAAAGGTCGTCATAAATGCTTCTTTTTTCTGTTGTTCAAATCCGTTCATTTTGTCTAGAATTGATTGACGTTCGGTTGATAATGTATTTATTTGAGTGTCAAGTTCTTCTTTTCTTGCGGCTTTTTCTTCATAAGAAACAATCGCACGCATATTAACATCACCCAATTCTTGCATTTTTTTATCAAGCCTTTGGATTTTAGCATTTAATTCATCAATCGAAATTTGAACAGGTTCCAGTTTATCAACTTCAACTCCGGAGTTTGACAAAACATCTGCGGCTTCTTTTAGTTGAGGTTCAAGTTCACGCCTTCTTGCTTTAAATGATTCGATTGATTCATTTATTCTATCAATATCAGAAGCTTTTACGGCACTATTTGTTTGTAATTCAACAAGACTCTTATGAATTTCTTCTTTTTGCTTCACAAGTTCTCCGATTTTTTCATCAATTACCGCAATTTTATCAGATAGGGTATTTAATTGCTCCTCCAATTGAATTATTTCTGCTTTATAGGTCTCTTTATCTTTTTCTAAAGACTCATTATTCTTTGTTGTATTTTTAATGTCATCTTCTTTTGATGTAATCAATTGTTCATTGAATTTAATAGTGTTTTCAAATCCTTGGATTTCGCTATTAACGTTCATCAAATTCGTATTTAATCGTCTGATTTCATCTTCAATCCCTTGAGTCTTTTCTTTTAAATCTTTCAGGTCTTTGTCGTTTAACAAGCTATCAAGTTCAGATAATTTATCTTGTGCTTGTTGAATACTTTCAGACAACTCAACTCTTTTTAGTTCAATTTTATCTAACTCTTTATTTAAAACGTCAATTTTGGGTTCATTTTCTTCTACAAAAGTTTTTTTAGTTGCTAAAAGAGTTTGGCTGTTTTCAAATTGCGAATTCATATTAGACAATTCAAGTTTTGCTTTGGCATATTCTGTTGAAGATGCAGAATATGCAGTTCTGATTTTATCTAATTTTTCTTCGATTTCTCTTTTTTTGATAACTGCAGAATCATATTTCTTTTGTAATTCATCAAGTTTTGCTTTGGCTCTTTCCAAATCTTTATCATCATTTTGTCCAAATCCAAACATTGATTTTTTTACATAACCGCCTGTGATTGCGGATGATTTTTCATACAATTTACCGTCTAGTGTTACCATTCGGTATTTACCCATTAGAGGTTCTGCGGATTCCGCATCTTCGACAATCAAGGTATCTCCAACAGCGTAGAAAAACGCATCTAAATAAATATCATCAAAATCTACAAGATTTATTGCAAAGTCAATTACACCTCTATTTTTAGGTAATTGTAATCTTGTTGGTGCTTTTTTAATTTTATTCAAAGGAATAAATGTTGCACGCCCTGATCGTGATGAATTAAGTAATTCCATTGCAACATAAGCTGCATGCGGATCATCTACTACAATGTGAGTTAATCTTCCTCCAAATGCTATATCCAGTGCTAAGTTAAATTCTTCATCTACTTTACCAAGTTGCATCAATGGAGCATGAACCCCTTCAAGATGAGCATTCATTACCGTATTGATTGGTAGAGTCGCACCTGCAGTAGATGACATTGCTTTCTTTTGGGTTTCCATTTCGGTGAATTTTCTGTAAGCTGCTCTTGCATCATGATCGTAATCCTCAATAGCAGTCTTAATATCATCCAAATCTTTCATTGTTTGGGTTTGGATTTCTTTTAATTCATCCATTTCTTTTTTTAAATCAGAAACTTGTAACTCTTTTAAAGACTTGTTATCTGCAAAATTAGCTCTAGCATTTTCAGCCTGCTCAATGAAAGCTTTCGCATCATCTATTTCTTTTTTTAATGTTTTTAATTCACTTTCTTTTGGTAAAGACTGTTTTAAAAGTTCATTATCTTTATCTTTTAAGGAATCAAGATTTCTTGATACATCATTTCTTTCTTGAATATATTTGTCTGCTGTAGAACTTAGTCCTGAAATATCTTCAAGTTTCTTTGCAAGTTCTTCTTTTTTCTCTTTTAATTGAGTTTCTATAATTCCAACTTTGTCATGAGCTAATTTTATATTCAGTCTTTCATCTTCAATTTTCTTTTTGTAAGACTCAATTCCGTTTTTTGCATTTTCAATTGATTGCAATCCTTTATGAATTTGGGTATCAGAATAATCAATGGCATTTTTCTTTGTTTGAATTCTTGCACTCAAATCACTTTGAGCATCTTTTAATTTGTTACGCTCATCTTCGCCTTGTTCTTTTAATTTTGCTTCAAGTTCAGTGTATTTAGCATTGATTAGCTTAATTTTTTCATCAATATCTTTTTTGTTAATTTGTTCTTCTTTTAGTTTTTTATTAGCTTGTAAAATATTATCATGAGCGATTTCTAAGTTTCTTTTTAAATCAAAAAACTTAACCGTACTAACTTGTGATTCTAAACCTGTTTTTTCTTCTTGAAGTTTTTTATATTTAAGAGCAACTTCTCTTTCTGACTTTAGTTGTTCAAGAGTTTTTTCTACTTCTGTCAAAATAAGCATTGCAGACTCAACTCTTTGTTCAACTGTTTTTAATTCGTTAGTTGCTTGGTCTATTCTTCTATCAAAATCTGCAACTCCGGCGATTTCATCAATAATCCCTCTTCTGACTTTTGAAGAGCACATAACAATACTTGTTACGTCATTTTGCATCATAACGTTGTAACTGTTTGGGGTAATATTATATTTTTCTAAAATTGAACGAATATTTGTTAACGTGTCAATTTTATCGTTCAAATAATAAGTACTGGCATATCCTTGGTTAGTTTTTCTAATTCTTCTCATTACGGAAAGTTCATTATTTCCGTCAACTTCGCCAAAAATAACTTTAACAGATGCTTCATTTTTATTATTGAAAGTGGTGATAAAATCAGACAAATTCTCGATACGCAAAGCAGAACCGGTTCTGAGTCCTAACGCAAACATGATACTGTCAATGATGTTACTCTTTCCGGATCCGTTTGGCCCTGAAACAGTAGTAAACCCTTTCAATAGGGGGATATCTGATTTATTTGCAAATGATTTAAAATTGTCTATTTCCAGTTGTTTTATGTACATAAATCTACCCAAGTATAGTCTTTGACCATTATGGCAGATTTTAGTAGAACATGTCAAACTTATGTAGGATTATTTACAATTGAAAGTTTGTGATATCTATACCTTTAAAAAATTCTTCCATAGGGATATTTAGTATATTTGACATTTTGAATAAGGCAATTGCAGTTGGAGATGTTAAGCCTTGCTCCACTTTGCTGACATAACTCAAGCTCATGTTAATTTGTTCTGCGAATTGTTCTTGAGTAATATCTTTTCGAATTCTCTCAATTTTAATATTCCGCCCTAATTTATATTTAATATCATCCTTCATTATTTTTAAATTATATATTCTTGACAAAAACTAGATAAGAGAATATATTGTTATTATTGTCAATATATTGATACTAAATAATATTATATTGATATAAATTTTATTCACTTTTCTTTGATTTTGACGCAAAAAGAAAAAGTGGAACTGGAAAAGAAAAACACGAAGGATTAAATGGTTCGTGTACTCAGGGGCAAAGCCCCCGAACCCCATTTAGTAGTAATAAATAAGAAAGGAATAGAGTATGGAAAATAAAAATCATGTCATTACGAGAACAAACCGAGCAGAGTGCGGAGCTGTCTGCCAAAATGATAGGCTGTCCGCAGGACATATTTGGCAGACACGGAGTCACGTTTATGGCGAGGTGAAGTGTCAGGCAGAAATACAGAGTGACGTAGTAATCCCAAACAAATTATATAATGGTGAAACTTGTCAGGGATTGTTACGTCGCTTCGTATACAAAAATACAAATAATAACGAAATTTCTCCTCACAATGACATGATTATAAAAACTGTAACGAACTTATTCCCTTATTTCCCTATTTCCTTGTCCCTTAAAAAGAAAATAGCCTTCACCCTTGCCGAAAGTGCTACGCACGTAGATTTGTCACCAACAAAGGTGAAATTTGCGTTTACTTTAGCCGAAGTATTAATCACCCTTGGCATAATTGGCATAGTGGCGGCGATGACAATTCCTACATTAATCTCAAATTACCAAAAGAAGCAAACTGTCACCAAATTGCAAAAGGCGATTTCAATATTTAATCAGGCATACAAAATGTCCTTTGATGAAGTTGGAAACCCAAGCCCGAAAGAAGCTTTTGATATGGGACCGACAAAATATATCAATACTTATTGGGCACCTTATATAAAGATAAATAATATTTGCAAAACTTATTCAGATTGTGGTTATGATTCTTTAACTCCTATTACATTACCATCAGGAAACAAAGATGGTGCCAATATAATAAATGAAAGAACAAGAATTGGAGTTCAAACAATGGATGGTATTACTTATATTATTTTCACTTCTCATTGGAATAGTAACGATAACGATTTTACAACTCCTAGTAATTACGTATGGGTCGATTTGAATGGTGGCGAAAAACCTAATAAATACGGTAGGGATTTATTTATGTTAACACGTGTTGAAAACAAAGGTGTTTTCCCTTATGGATATGATTTAACAAATGATAGAGTAAACTCAGAATGTTTAAGTTCCGGTTATACTTGTGCCGAAAAAATCAGACGTGCAGGTTGGGAAATCGACAAAAGCTATCCTTGGTAATATTGAACAAATTGATTTAAAAGTTGCTTAGTTGATATAATGGATTTGTGAAAAAGTTTTTGCTGACATTTTTAATTTTAGTTTGTTTTGCTTCTGAAGTAGGGGCAAAACAAGTCTTACCTAAAAAAATAGTCAAAAATACAATTATTTTATCTTCATTAAAAACAGGAGAACAAGGCAAAAACTTTTTTTTATTGTTCTAATGGCAGATAAAAAATTAAAGTGTTCGAACTTCTGAAACATAATATAGGCAACAAAAAAGAGGTCATATCGACCTCTTTTCTAAAAATGGTGGGCGTTGGGAGACTCGAACTCTCGACCCTCTCCTTGTAAGGGAGACGCTCTACCAACTGAGCTAAACGCCCATTCAATGCTATTTACTTCTAATCTAATGTTCTGTTTGCTTTGGATTTATCACCCTCCGCAAGATTTATATTATCAAGAACAAATTTTAATGTCAAGCGTTTTGTTGAAACTTTTTTTTATTCCTATCGTCTTTTAATTTTGAGAGGATTTTACCGGAATAGCAAGGAGGGTAGTGTGAGTTTAACCGCATTGAATTTAGATAATTATAAATTAAATCATCTTCGTTTTAGTGAAAATATTGAGGAAGAAATAAAAACATTCAGTTCTATTGCACATGAGGATGATATTTTACAACTTTATTTAAAAGAAATTGGGAAAATTAAACTTTTAAAGTCTGACGAAGAGAAGCAATTAGGGCGTTTAATTAAAGAAAAGAATGACAAAATCGCAAAAAGAAAGCTTATTCAGGCTAATTTACGTTTGGTTGTGAGTATTGCAAAACGATATGTTGGACAAGGCGTTTTATTTATGGATTTGGTTCAGGAAGGTTCTATTGGCTTAATTCGAGCTGCAGAGAAGTTTGATTACTCAAAAAATTTCAAGTTTTCTACTTATGCAACATGGTGGATTAAGCAAGCGATAATCAGGGCAATTGCAAATCATGCAAAGACTATTAGAATTCCGGTTCACATGGCTGATAAAATAAGGAAATATAAATCTGCTTATTCTATATTGTCATCTGATTTAGGTAGGGAGCCGACTGAACAAGAAATGGCTGATTTTTTACAAATATCTGTTCCAAAGCTTTGCAAAATTCGAAATTCTATCATGTTGGAACCAATTAGTCTTGAAACGTCTGTGACAGAGGATTTGTGTTTGGGGGATTTTATCGAGGATAAGTCATGTAATTCACCGGAAGAACAGGCTAAAGATATCTTTTTGAAAATGGGTGTACCTGAGTTGTTTGATATTCTGACAGAGAGAGAAAAGAAAGTGATTTTATGCCGGTTTGGGATAAATTCTGAAACTCCAAAAACGTTGGCTGAACTTGGCAATATTTTGGGCTATTCAAAAGAACGAATTAGGCAAATCGAAGAGGGAGCATTAATCAAAATGCGGCGAAATTCAAAATCCGCACATTTGAAAGATTTTATTGAAAACTGATTGTGTTCTAATTAAAAGGTCGAGAGGTGCCATGCTTTTCGACTTTTCTTTTTTTTTATGAAAGAAGAGATTTTGCAAATTCCATTGATTGTTCGTTGATTTCGCCACCCGCAAGTTCCGCTAGTGCTTTAATTCTGTTATCACCTGTTAGAACGTACACCTCAACTTTTGTTTCATCTTCTTGTGATTTGCGAACATAAAAATGTTTATCTGCTTTTGATGCGATAATAGCTTGGTGAGTAATAACAATAACTTGGTGCGATTTACTTAATTCAACGATTTCTTCTGCTACGCTTTGTGAAGCTTTACCGGAAATTCCTGTGTCAATTTCATCAAAAATAACTGTATCAATGTCATCATTTTGTGCAAATATAGCTTTTATTGCAAGCATGACTCTTGAAATTTCCCCGCCTGATGCTACTTTTGCAAGTGGTCGTAAATCTTCTGACACGTTTGTTGAAATCATAAATTCAACATTATCCGTTCCATTACTTGATAGTTCTTTTGGGGTGATGCGGATTTCAAATCTTGCTTTTGGCAGTTCAAGTACGGTTAGTTTGTCTTGAATTAGCACTGATAAAACTTGTGCGTAGTTGCTTCTGTTTTCTGTTATTTGAGAAGCAAGTTTGGTTAATTCTTCTTTTTGTTGTTTAATTTCTTCTTCAAGTTGCTCAACATTTTGGGTTGAAAACTCAATTTGAGAAAGTTGGTCTGTGAATTCTTGATAATTTTTTAAAACAGACTCTAGAGTCCCACCATATTTGCGTTTCAATTTATCAAACAAAAATAATCTTTCTTGAATTTCATTCAGTCGTTCTGTATCATTTTCGAGGCTTTGGCTGTAATCACGCAAAACAGATGAAATATCTTTCAAATTTTCAAGTACGTCAAGAAATTGCCCATTAATTTCTTCTAGCGAATTGTCAAATCCAGCAGCTTTAGATAAGTCGGTCTTGATTTGTGACATTGCTTCAAGTATTGAGCCATCATCGCCGTTGATTGCCCAATAAGAGCTACCAGTTAATTCTTTGAGCTTTTCTGCATTAGTCAGGACTTCTAGTTCTTGATTTAATTCCTCTTCTTCAGTTTCGGATTGAATATTTGCTTCTTCAATTTCGTTTATTTCAAATTTTAAAAATTCGATTTGTGATTCTGTTGCATTTGCAGAATTTTTTGCTTCTTCGAGTTGTTTAATCAAGTTTTCGTAGCTTTTGTATTTTATTTTATATTCTTCGAGCAAATGTCCATAATCTTCTCTTCCATAGGCATCAAGAAGGTTTATGTGGTATTGAGGTTGAAGGAACGTGTATGTTTGATGCTGTGAATGGATATCCACAAATAGGGTTCGCAAGTTTTTTATAAGCTCTTGGTTTACTAATGTTCCATTAATTCTTGAACGAACAGAACTTTGTGTGATTTCTTTTGTGATAACAATTTCAGAACCTAAATCATCAATTCCGTTTTCTTCAAATAATTTGGACAAATCATGCTTAGTATTTTCTAAAACAATTTCAATAGTAGCCTTGTCACAACCTGTTTTGATGACATCTTTTGAAACTCGAGAAGAAAATACTAAATCAATTGCGTTTAGCAAGATACTTTTGCCGGCACCTGTTTCTCCTGTTATAATGTTCAGTTTGTCATCAAAATTGGCACACAGTTCATCTATTAAAATGTAATTTTTTAGTTTTAACTGTTTAATCATGATTTGGTCTTGTTATTACAAATTTGCTCCGCAGCATTTTTTATATTTTTTACCGCTTCCGCAAGGGCATGGGTCATTTCTTCCGATTTTTTTAGATGTATCAATCTCTGGTTTGTTTTCGTTATCTTCAATTATACCTAATGTGTTTGAAAATACTTTAGAACGGTATAAAACTGTTGTTGAAGATATAATTTTGTTATCAACATATCTGCGTTTGTATTTTCTCAAAAGTTCTTCAAGATTATAATTTTTTGCAAGAACCGAATTAACTATTTCCATGAAATTTTTGTGTTTATCGGCAACCATTCTGATTAGGTTTGCTGAATATTTGTCATTTTCAAGGAAATATTTGATACAAGCATCATAGTTAAGCACTTTAGTGTAGTCTTTAACTTCAAAGATTTTGTTAAATGTTCCATAGAACGGAATTGCATACAATCCCAATTCTTTGTCATAAATTATACCTACGTCGTAAGTTTCTTTATGAGATGAAAATCCGCCTAAGGAATTTTCTAAGAAATTGTCGTAAGAATTGTTGAATTCTGACACTTGGAAATATTTGTATTCTTCCGGTTCTTGAATTAAATCTTTATAATCTGCTTTTTTGCCTTCTTCTGCGTAATCGTTAAAAATACTGATTAAATCATCTGCACATTTGTTTGTGGTGACGATTTCAGTTGTTCCGAAAAAGTCTACAAATTTTTTGTAAATTTCTTCAACATCATCTTCAATTTCTTTTTGTTTTTCAGGGTTGTCAAGATAAACAAGTTCAGGATTTTGGATAATTTTTGCAACTGCAAATCTGTAAGCATCATCCTTTCTTGTAGCCGGTAAAACCCCTGAAATTTCAAGCAGATAATAATCTCCGTTAATATTTACAATTCGAGCAATGATATAATCTCCTGAACCTAAACCTCTAAAAGCTGTCATTTTCATAAGAGATGTAATCATGTATCTGCGTTCGTTGACAATATTAAGCAAATCAAAACCAGTCTTTGTAACTTTTTTAATCTCAAAAACAGATGAAATAGAGTCATCAATTGCTTTTACAATATCTTTTGCTTCTTTATCAAGTCCTTTGGTATTTTCTAAATAAAGTTCAGGGATACTTTTCAAATCTTCTCCAAGATTTCTTTCCAAAATATAGCTAAAGCAAGCTGTTTGTAAAGGCACACCTGTTTTAGTTGAAGCACCGATTGTTCTTAAATATTCGTTAAAATCATTTTTTATATCTTCATGATTTTGTATAAATTCTGCAATATTTTTAATTACGCCATTAATGCTGTCCATGCGTTCTTGGATATTCATGTTTTCTCCCCTTACTGTAATCGTTTCTATTTTAGAATATAATATTTTTTCTAAAAACTCAATATATTAAGATATTGACGCCATAATTAAAATTTTTCAACTAGTCGGTTAGTTTAAAATCACCGTTCTTTTTAATGTGTTCAACAAGTCCTCCATCTTTTAAAAGTTTAATCATAACCGGTGGAAGCGGTTCTATTTGTATGATTGAACCGTTTGTCAAATCTGTAATTATGCCTTTTTCAATATCAAGTTCTAATTCATCACCGTCATCAATGGCATCTGTATCGCATTCAATTGCTAAAAGCCCTATGTTGATTGCATTTCTGTAAAAAATTCTGGCAAAAGATTTTGCTAAAACGGCTCCAACACCTGCGATTTTCATAATTAAAGGGGCGTGTTCTCTTGAAGAGCCAAGCCCGAAATTGCTTCCTGCGACAACAAAATCACCTTTTTTCATTCTTGATGCGAATGTTTCATCAGCATCTTCCAAAACGTGTTTTGCAAATTCCGGCAAATTTGATCTCAAATGATACAATCTCCCCGGTGCAATGTGGTCTGTTGAAATGTTATCTCCAAATTTGAATGCTTTTCCCTTCATAATGAAAAATCCCTCCTTTTATTTACTTTATACTATCGCAAAAACAAAATCTATGCTATAATATAAAAAAGATTAAGAGATAAGGTTGGTTAATATGTACTTTAATAGAAAATGTAAAATAACTTTCATAAGCCATGGGGCAACTATTTATTCTGAAGAAGGCAGAATTGCGGAGGCAGAAAATTATCCTCCTCTATCTGAATCAGGTGTTGAAGAAATGGAATCAATGACTAAATATCTTAAATCCAGAGGAGTTAAGAACGATGTTATATACACATCTCCTGCTGTGAGAACAAGACAGTCTGCGATGATGATTTCCAAGTTATTCAAAAAAGATTATGTTGTTGTAGATGATTTAAAATCACGCCGTTTAGGTCAGTGGAATGGTATGACGATAAGTCAAATTTTGGACAAATATCCTGACGGAATTCAAAATTTGCTTGAACATCCTGACAAAACTATTGATGCCGAAGTTGAAGCATCTTCTGAATTTGTAGATAGAATTAAAACAGTAATAGACAGATTGGTTGAAGAAAATGTCGGGAACCGTATTATTATTGTTACTTATCCGGATGTAATTCAGGCTGCAATTTGTGGAGCTTTGGGTATTCCTGCCGACAAATTATCAAAAATATTTATCAGAACAGGTAGTGCAACTCAGATTACATATTTTGAGAAGTGGTCAAGTTTAGTATATTCAGATCATGTTCCGCTATAGGAATTATTGAGAAATTAATCTTTGACTTTCTTTTATTAAAAATTCTTTCCCTGGGGTTAGTTCAATAAAATCCCAAGGAAGTTTTTTATTGTACTCATAAGTTTGGTTTGCATAGTAATCTGTGTCGATTTTTAACAATTTGGCTGCTTTTTTGAATGCTCCAAGTTTAGCCCCTTGTTTATAAACCTCAATCAAATAATCTGTCAAATTCTCGTCCCCGCGAGATAAAACCGCTTGGTAGTAGTCCCATTTAGGGCTTGAAACACTTGATTGAACACCAAGTTTATGCAGTTCTTTTTTTAGATAATTTGATTTTTTCTCTAAAGATTTTTCTTCTTCTCTCCCAAACCATTGGAATGGGGTGTTTGCTTTTGGTACAAAGGTTGAAAATCCGAAAGAAATATCAAAACCTTTATATTTTGTTTTAATTCGTTTTGCAAGGTTAATTGTTTCATCAATGTCTTCTTGTGTTTCAGTTGGGAGTCCAATCATTCCGTAGAATTTAATCCCCTTTAGTCCACAGCTTTTGGCAACTTCTATTGCTTTATAAATTTGTTCTTCTTTCAAATTTTTGTTGATAACTCTTCTTAGTCTTTCACTTCCGGCTTCAATCGCCAGAGTTAAGTTTTTTTGTCCTGCATCAACCAGTGTTTGAACAATTTCAGGTACAAACGAGTCAACACGAAGTGAAGATACGCTCATTTCTATATCTTGACCTGATTTAATTTTGTCATCAATGTATTTGCAAACTTCGTTAAACTTTGGATGTGCTGTGATTTGAGCACCAAGTAAAGCTATTTTATTTGTGTGCTTTAATCCAAGTTCAATTGCTTCAATTATTTTTTCATAAGGCACAAATCTGATTGGTAAATTTATATAAGAAGCTAAACAAAAACCGCATCTGTTTGCACAACCTCTCTCGACTTCAATAATAAACGTGTTTGGAAAGAATGCTTTCTCACTGATTATTGGGGTGTAGATGCATTCAGATAGCTTTTTAGTGAGTTTTTTTACTTTATCTTGTTTTAGACTCGGGACATAAACTCCTTCAACCTGACTTAAAAGAGTCAAAATTTCAGACTTTGGCTTGTCTTTATTTTCATGACAAATTTGTATTACTTTTAAGTTTACGTCTTCACCATCTCCAATTATGAGAAAGTCGAAAATTTCTTTGTATGGTTCAGGGTTTGACGTTATTACCGGACCTCCTGCAAAAATTAATGGGTCAGATTCGCTTCGGTCTTTTGCCTTGAATTCATATTTGTTCCATTCCAAAAATTTAAAAATTTCAAGAAAATCCATGTCAAAAGACATCGAAAATGCGATTAAATCAATCTTATCTCTTAAAAGTTGAGTCGTTTTAGAATCCGAATAAACCCGTTCAATATTTACCCCTTCAAGCATGTCAACTGCTCGATAGAGCCAAAGATACCCAAGAGATGACATTGCAAACGATTCAGGCCCAGGGAATGCAAACCACATGTTAAAATCATATTCTTTTTTATTTATGCTGTTGTAGAGAAATATTTCGGTATTATTTTTTTGCTTGTTCAATATATATACCTGTTTCTTTTGCATTAATTGGTGTTAAATAAAGTTCGTCAACAAGAACACATATAGTCGCCGCAATTGCAGGAGATAAAATTACACCCCAAATTCCCAAGAACTCTTCTGCTGCGAATAATGCAACTAATATTGTTATTGGGTGAAGTTTCATGAATTTGCCGAATAAGAATGGTCTTATTACATAGTTAGAAACTTGTTGAATAGTTAGGAATAAGATTGCTGCTAATACTATTTTTATGGCTCCAAGCGGGAATGCAATAACTACAATTACTGTTAGGGCTATTGTTGGCCCCAAAACAGGAATAATTTCACAAATTCCTGCAATTAAACCTAACAAAATGGGATATTCAACCCCAAGTAGTGCCAGAGCACACGTAATCATAATGCCAACTGTTACCATAGACAACACTTGTGCTCTTACATAATTACCTACTTTGTATGAAATATTATATAAGATTGTACTTGCTTTTTCCTTGATATTTGGAGGGAAAAATTCAATAAATTTTGCTCTCAAATAATCTTTGTCAACTAAAATGTAGAAGATAAACATTGTTAGAGCAAGTAATACAAATATTCCTTGTGCAGCAGTCATTGTGATATTCCATGACTGACTGAATACATTTTGAGCAATATCTGTTGAGGTGTTTGTTATTTTGTCTAACGGTAAGAGTTCAGATATTGTGTGTCCGTATAGCTTTGAATGGGTAACAAATGTATATAACCCAATCATTTTTTGTGGAAGGATAGAAATAAATAATTCCACTTCTTTGTAGCACATGACAATTATTGGTAATATAAGTGCAAAAATTGTAACAATTGATGATATTACTATTATTGAAGCTGCTGCAGCTCTATTTTTGATTTTTTCTTGTAACTTATTTACAAAAGGATTTAGGGCTGATGCTAGTACAAAAGATGCAAATAATATCATTAATAGCCCGCTCATTTTAGGAATAAGCAACAATACCAGTACAGCCAGTACTGTAAATATAATAGTTTTAACGTTAAAAAACTTTTTAAGCATGTTTACTCTTTCTTTAATGTAAATTTAAGTCTGTTAATCTTTTGAATATTACAAAAAAAGTTTAGATATTTCAACCTCAAATAGCACTTATATTTAAAGCGGAATATATATTCTATTATATAAATATAGGCATAGTGTAAATAATTTTTGTAACATAACTTAACATGACTACTCAAAAAAGGCAATTATCAAACCAATAAATACTTTATATAATTACGAGGACACTAACACAAGGATACTAGAACAATGGGTTTCTTATTAGGAGCATTTGGAAAATTGGCAGCGGGCCAGCGATATAGATCGCTACAAGCTCGTATGATGCGTCTTCAATCCAGATTGAGACGTGCCACTCGAGATGCTGCCGATATGGAAAAGTTAATAAACAGGCAAGAAAAAGCCGCATTGAATAGTTTGACTATGCAGTCAAATTCTGCAATGAATTTAGCTAAACAAGGACTTATGAGTTCTATCTTTGGCTCTGGTGCCGCAGCAGATTTGATGAGTAAAGTTCAAAACGGTACTAAATTGACAACAGAAGAAAATAATTCATACACTAACTTGATGACTCAATTCAATCAACAAGTTTCTAACATGTCTGCAACAAATGAAACAAGTGCAGCAATGCAAAAACAACAAATTCAAGATTACTTTGAACAATTAAGAGATATGCAGTTAGAGCCATTGAAAGACGAAGAAGATTTACTTCAAACAGAAAAAGACTCTTTGGAAAGTCAATTGCAAACAGCAAAAATGGATTACGAAGCTTGTCAAAAAATGGAACAATCAGATGCGAAAATGCTTGCTCCAAACTACACAGCAGGAGGTTAATCCAAACAGATATAAACCAAAACGCTCGCGGTATCCACCGCGAGCGTTTTGGTTATTAAGGGACAAGGAAATAAGGAAATAAGTTCGTTACGGTTTTATTAATGACGTTATTCTGTACAACTACTGATGAGTCACCCTGAACTTTACAAAGCGAACCGTTGAGTTTAGGCGAAACGAGTGAGTCTGTATGCGTCGGCGTAGCCGTTAGCTGATTCAGGGTCTATCCATTTGATTTGTAGCTTTTAATGTTGGGCTAGTGAGCCCAACCTACATCCTTTTTTTATTATTCATGTCATTGCGAACGGGTTTTGATGACATGATTTTGTGTTTGTAGAGCCTTCGGGTTATCACCCTCAGGATGACGTAATTAATAAGAACATAAAGAACTTAGTGTCTTTTGTAACGAACTTATTCCCTTGTCCCCCATTCCCTTTTTCTAAAAATAAAACTTTATTTACAAAAATCGAATTATGAGTTAAAATGAGGACATGGAAAATTTGAGTTTAAATGAGAAGATTAACGAATTAGTCGTTAAAATGGCTAAAGAGCCAAATAATATTGAAAATTATCACGTGTTATCAGAACTTTATTTGCAACAAAGAGATTATGACAAGGTTATGTCTGTATTAGACAGCCTTTTGGCAATAAAACCTGATGATGTTCAAGCTCTTGTTGGTATGGGGACAATGTGGTTCTATGAAAGAGATTTCAGAAAGTCATTGTCTTATTACAATAAAGCACTTGAAGTTAATCCTAAAAATTTCTTAATTTACTACAACATTGGTAACGTGTTTGCGGAATGGAAAAACTTTTCAAAAGCTTTGTTCTATTATAATCGAGCTATAGATTTAAACTCAACAAATCCTGAGATTTATAATGCTATTGCGTTGTTGTATCAAGATATTGAAGACTATGTTGAAGCAAAAGCATACTACGAAAAGGCTCTTTCTTTAGATCCTGAAAATGTTAATGCTTTGATTGATATGGGTAATGTTTGTTTTAAATTGTTTGATTATGTGACAGCATTAAAGTTATTTAAAAAAGTTTTTGTCCTTAATCCTGACAATGAACTTATCGCTGTTTGTATTGCAAATGCATTGACTTTGATGAAAGATAAAAAACAGGCTTATTCATACTATGAAAAAGCTTTGACCATGACTGATGATAAATATAGAATTTATATTTGTTATGCAATTTCATTAACAGAATTCAAAGAATTTGATGTTGCTGTAGAAATGTTTAAAAAGGCAATTGATTTTGATTCTAAAAAATCCAATGCCTATGTGCTTTTAGCTAATTTATATTCTAATTTTGGTAAAAATAAAGAGGCTATTGATTTATACAAAAAAGCACTTCAGGTTGAACCGAATAATCCTGAAACTTATGTATTGCTTGGGAATGCCCATTATTTGGATAACGATATGGAACAAGCTGTTCAATCTTATAGAGCTGCAATTTCTATTTCTCCTGATAATGATGAATACAGACTTATTTATAGCCAAGTTATGGAAGATTATATCAATTCTGTAAGGGGAGTTGCCTAATTATGCATCAACAAACTCCTAAATTTAGCGAAAGATTAGTGTCTTTCGTGTCGTATATCACTGTCGGTTGGGGTGGTATGATTTATTGTGTGTTGATGTATTTGAGAAAGAAAAATATTTCTCATTTTGTTCGGTTTAATATTTTTCAATCCATATTTATATCTTTTTTGTTCTTTGTTTTGTGCATGGTTTTGGGTTTTGTGATTGATGTTCTTTTACATGTTCCATTTGTAAATTATTTGGTTTCACAGATTATGTTGTTCTTTAATCAGCCGTTGTTATTTGATTATTCACTAGTTCAACTGTTTATTATCGGGTTATTTATTTATATGGCTGTGTTTTCATTGTTGGGCAAATATCCAAGAGTTTACAAGTTGTCAAAAATTGTTGAAAATGCATCAAGATAAGTCCCTTTATTTATCTTAAAAGACTGTTGACATTGGACTTTGCTTGATGTTTGATTGTAGTATACTAGTCGAAATTTTCGTGCTGGATTTGACGGTTAGTATAATTATTGGAAAAGTCGAGACGCGAAGCCTAAGCTCTCAGTAAGACTTAGCAGGGCAAATTGGTAAAATTAAAAGGAGAAATTATGCCAACAATTAACCAGCTAGTACGTTCTGAACGTCAAAAGCTAAAATCAAAAACTAAATCTCCGGCTTTGATGAATTGTCCTCAAAGACGTGGAGTTTGTACAAGGGTTTATACTACAACCCCTAAAAAACCAAACTCAGCACTTAGAAAAGTTGCCAGAGTTAGATTAACTAACGGATTTGAAGTTACTTCATATATCCCAGGTATCGGTCACAACTTACAAGAACACAGTGTTGTTCTTATTCGTGGCGGTCGTGTTAAGGATTTACCTGGTGTTCGTTATCACATCGTTCGTGGTACTTTAGATACTGCCGGTGTTGCTAACAGAGCTCAAAGCAGATCTAAATACGGTGCAAAAAGAGATAAAAAGGGAGGTAAGAAGTAATGTCAAGACGTTCTAAACCTGCAAAAAGAATACCGTTAGCTGATCCGGTTTATAATAGCGTTGATATTTCTAAATTTATTAACAGAATTATGAGACGTGGTAAAAAATCATTGGCTGAAAGAATTTTCTACGGTACAATGGAAAGAATTAAAGAAAGAACTAACGAAGATGCTATTGAAATCTTCCAAAAAGCTATGACAAATGCTACTCCGTTATTGGAAGTTAAAGCTCGTCGTATCGGTGGTTCTACTTACCAAGTACCTATCGAAGTTAAAGCTGACAGAGGATTTGCTCTTGCTTCTTCTTGGTTGATTGAATCAGCTAAGAAAAGAGGCGGAAAATCATTCATCGACAAATTAACTAATGAATTGATTGAT
Organism: uncultured Candidatus Melainabacteria bacterium; assembly: GCA_934718135.1. GTDB lineage: Bacteria > Cyanobacteriota > Vampirovibrionia > Gastranaerophilales > Gastranaerophilaceae > Zag111. Next base: position 128,204 of record CAKUZW010000004.1, read on the forward strand.
GCTTCAAATGGTCAAGGTTCTGCATGTAAAAAACGTGAAGATACCCACAAAATGGCTGAAGCTAACAAAGCATTTGCTCATTACAGATACTAATTTCGTATCGGGTAATAAATTTATTAAGGACGCTTGGATTTATTTTCAAGCGTCTTTAATTTTTTTTTTTATGTCATTTTGAGGGTTATCTGTAATATTGATATTGTATTCGGATTTAAGAGTTTCAAATACAGATGGATTAATTAGCGTTGGAGAACATTCTGCCATAAATATGTTCTTTGCATTTAAATTTTTCAACATGATAATGTTTGAAATTGCTGTTACATCACATCTTGTGAAGAAAAATACTACTTTTTTGCTTGTTATCGGATATTTTGAGAATAACAAATTCATAATATTAATTGCAAGCGGACTGTAATTACCAACATTGATTGTTAAAACATTTTTTCGTTTGCTTTCATAAGAGAAACTTATTGCATATTCGTCCTGTTTCATTTTCGCAAACAGTTCTCTAAAATATTCGTTTTGAATTTCAGAATAGTAGTTTAACCCAATAATATAAAGTCGTTTTATTTGATTGTTGTTTAATTTGTCTACGATTTCATTTAATTTGAGTTCCATTTCTTGGGGATTGTAACCTACAATTGTAGTCGGTTTTGTTTTCCCTTTAGAAAAGCCTTTTGCTTTGAGTGCGGCATTGATTAAATCTGTATAATCGTTGTTTTCAATTTTTACTACTCCTTGATGAATTATGTAGTCATTTGAGAACAGCCTTCCTCGATACAAGTATTCTGTGTTGCTTTTTGCATTTTTTGTCAATAGGATTGACCCTGGAAATGTAGCATAATCAAGAATACAATTTTCTGTTGCATTACCAAAATGCCCTTTTAAATGGCTATACGAATGAAATTTTTTTAGAGCGTGCGTTATTAAAAGGTTAGAGTGTGTATAAATATCAATATTTTTATCTTTTGTTGCTTCAAGTACGTTCTCTAAATCTTGAAAATTGTTGCCTGATACAAGTATTGCTTTCCCTTGTCTTGTGGAGTGCGAAACCTCTACCCTTTCAATTCCTTCATATTTGTCAAGTAAAAGTTTGCTTATCTCCATTTGCAATTGCGAATCAATTTGAGCAAGTTTATTAATATGCTTTTTAATTTGTTTATTTGTTAATTTTTTATGATTTAGCATGTCTAAAGTGATTAAAATATAGTGATAAATTGAGTCGTCAATTTCTTTTAATTCGCATTGCTTAATAAGATTAACAGCCGTACTTTTTATCAATATTTGTAGAATTGACATCAAATTTTTTTCAAGAGGCGAAATTTGTTTATATTTTTCTAAAAATAATTTTTCTCCAAGTGAAATTGCTTCTGATATAGTTGTGTTCTCTTCAAAATTTATTATATTTTTAATTTCATATATTGCTAAATTCTTTTCTTTGCAAATTTTCAGATAAGTATTTTTAGCATTTTGAAACATATAGTAATCTTTTGAAACTATTTCAAAGAGCTGTTTTTCGCTAAATTCATTTATTGATACAAGACTTGCGATATCATTTATTATTTCAAATTTAATGTTTGGATTACTCGCTCCCAAATTTTCCAGTTCAATAACATAATGAGCAAGTTGTTTCATCAACTGCATAATTATTTCTTGCAAGGATGCAATATTTGGGGCTATTGAACAAGCCCCACGAGAGGTACATTCATTTGTATCAATATGGCTATTTTTGTAATCGTTGTAATTGTTTTGCATAATTTACACCTGTTCAAATTTTGAGTCAATGTATTCGATAATTTTATCTGATTCATAGATTTTGTCATTTGTTTCTTCGTTGTATAAAAAAGGAACTTGGTCTTTTCCCCCGATAGATAGCAGTCTTAAGACATTATCATTATTTGAAGTGTCAAATTTGTGAAACTTTATATTGTGCTCTTTCAAATGGTTCATAACCTTGTGACAATACGGGCAACTATCTAAAATAAATAAATCTAACATATAAATTCCTCCTTATTGATGAGGATATTATAAATAATCAAAGGAATAATAAATTAGCTATTTGTGCAGTTTTTATTTTTAAGGGAAATGGGAATAGGGAAGTTCGTTACATTTTTAAAGTTGCAAAAGTTAAATTTTTATACTAAACTGTGCCTATGAATAAGAAGAATATATTATTTGTTTTTGGGACTCGTCCGGAGGTTATAAAGCTTGCTCCGGTTATATTAGAGCTTAAAAAACATTCAGATAAATTTAATGTTATTGTTTGTAATACTGAACAACAAAAAGAGCTTTCTAATCAGACTTTAGCGTATTTTAATTTGAAAGCGGATATCAATCTTGATTGCATGCGTCCAAATCAATCTTTGGCTGAAGTTCAGTCTAGAATTTTGACTGCGTTGGATAAAGTTTTTGCTGAACACGATGTGGATGCAACTGTTGTTCAAGGTGATACAATGACTGTTTTGTGTGGAGCTTTAACAAGTTTTTATCGCAAAATTCCGGTATTTCATGTGGAAGCGGGACTTCGCTCTTATGATATTTATGAGCCGTTCCCGGAAGAAGTTATGCGACAAATGACTTCTCGTGTTGCGGAATTGAATTTTGCACCAACTGAGAAAAATAAAAATGCTTTATTAAAAGAAGATATTTCTCCTGATAAAATTTTTGTAACGGGTAACACTGTGATTGATGCTTTGTTCTGTTTGTCAGGTGACACAATGAATAAGGCTGCTGAGTTTTATAAAGAGCAAAATATTCCTGTGGATGATAAGGTTGTTTTGATAACTGCTCACAGACGTGAAAATCATGGGGAAAGAATTAATAGAATTTTGGATGCAATTGAATTTTTGGTTAATAAATATCAAGATCATCATTTTATTATTCCTGTTCATCCAAATCCAAATGTTAAGGATAAAATTTATTCCCGACTTGAAAAATATTCAAATGTGTATTTGTTAAAGCCGTTAGATTATCCGTATTTGGTGTATTTGATGAAAAATGCAAAACTAATTTTAACAGATTCAGGTGGAATTCAAGAAGAAGCTCCATCATTCGGATGTCCAACTCTTGTAATGCGATATGAAACCGAACGTCAGGAAGGAATTGATGCAGGCGTTTCAGTTCTTGTTGGAGCAGAGTATGACAAAATTGTTAATTTGAGTTCAGAAATATTGGATAAAACAAGAGAACAATCAAGATTGCAAGCCGCAAATCCTTACGGTACAGGTAATTCTGCTAAAATTATAGAAGAACTTATTAGTAAATATTTTGCAAAGAATAGATAATAAAAAAGCAAGTTTTAAAACTTGCTTACACATAAAATGTTTTAGGGATATATTTAAGTTTTTCGAGGTTTAAACTTCTCTACTTGATAGATGCTGTTAATCTTTCATCTATTTTTCTGTCAATTTTCTTTAGCATTTTTCTCATTCTGATATCTTGATGAGGTCTGATGCTTGGATTTGTAACCAATTCGTTTCTATAACGTTTGTACATTTCAATTTCTCTATCTTTAATATCTTTTCTGATTAGAAGTCTGTTATCCTCTTCAGATATGTCTTTTGAAATCTTGAAAATAACGCAAAACAACGCCATTACAAATACGACCCAAAGAGTTTTATCTAGAGGAATTGTCTCACCTACAATAGTTTCTGTACCGTTTTGAGGTTCCATTATTACTGTTGTGTTTTTAATATTGTCAGCAGAGATATAAATTTTTAATTTATTCGGAGCAGTATTTTCAACAACAAGACTATCAATATTATTTGTACCCTTGTATAGAGCATTTACTGTGTCAGAAGAAGTAATTCCATTCAACTCTAAAACAAGTTCATTTTCGGATGGGGTTTTCTTACTTACTTTTGCCATTTTATCAGAACCAAGTATTACATTATACCCGGTATTATTTTTCTCTAACGTAATTGTATGCAAATAGTTCGCATTTGCTTTAACTGCCAAACTTGTGCATGCAAATGTAATTAAGAATCCGAATATTAAAAATATTTTTTTCAATTTCTCTTCCTCCCTAATCTACACATTTATACTATAACCCTTTGATAAAACATGCATCAATCCATGGGTTTAGAAGGGTAGGTCAAAAGTTTTAAATTCTTATTAAGAATTGTAACGAAATAGGTGCATGCTGAAATTAGCGATTTTTTAAATCCTTTATATTAGTGTAAAGAATATGAGATATTAGGAGACGCAAAATGATATTATTATTCGATTCAAAGGCTTCAAAATCAGCTTCAACTAATAAAAGTACAAAAGTTAGAAACAATCCGGTTGAAAATTCAGGCATTTTGGCTATGAATATGAATGATGCAAAAAGTCTTTTAACAATGGGCGAATATGATACTTATGTAAGTTCAAATCCTGTTGCTATTGATTATTCAATGTATACAAATTCCGGAGATTATTCTGAGACAGATTGTGGTTTTATGAGTGATTTTTCAAATGCGGTTGCAACTTTAGGTGATTGTGGTTTCTCAGCAGGTTCATTTGGAGACGCATCATGCTCTAGCTCATCCGGCTCATTTGCTTCCGTTTGCTAGTAAAAGTTTTAATATATGATGGATGATGATTAAAGAGTAGATTTTTTCTACTCTTTTTTTGTTGTTAAGGGAAAGGGAATAAGTTTGTTACGTAGGGCATTAAGGCACTAAGTTCGTTATGTTTTTTTTACCCCTCCTCGAAATCAAAGATTTCGGTCCTCCCTCAAGGGGAGGACATGCTGTCACCCTGAACTTGATTCAGGGTCTATCCATTTGATTTGTCAATAAATCAACATTGATAGATTCTGAATAGCAAGAAAATTTTAATGCTCATACTTCTCATAAATTTTCTAAGCTTCCAGAATGACAGTCCTTTTAGGGGGTTCAGGGGCAAAGCCCCTGATGACTCGATCCATTTAATCATTCGTGTTTTTCTTTTTCGGTTCCACTTTTTCTTTTTTCTTCGAAATAAAAAAGAAAAAGTGAACAAAAGAATATATTTATAGCACTTGTCAGGGATTGCGACACTGGAGATTATTACACAAATTGAAAAATAACTTATCAAAAACCGTTCGCAATGACATGGATAATAAGATCCTGAACTAAATTCAGGATGACAGTACTAAAATTGTACAGAATGACGCTAAAGATAAAAACTGTAACGAACATATTCCATTTTTCCTTCTCCCTTAAATAAAATTATTGTTACAAAATATTAACAAAATAGTCAAAAATCCTAAAGTTTTATGGGGAAAATGCCGATTATAGAGGTATAAGGAAAATGAAAGGACTCGAGAATTATGGGAATGTCAGCATCTCAAGCAAGATTATTAACCATTACTGCAAGACTTGCAGATAATGAATTGCGTTCTCAAACTATAAATAATGCAAAAATGCGTTTGGCAACTCAAAGTTCTCAAGCGAGTGATTCTTATATTACAGCTTTGAACGAAGCTAATTTGATGTTTTCAAACTACGATTTGACTGGAGCTTCTCAATCTCAAATCTTGAATTACAATGCTTTGACTGCATATAGTTCTTACAACAATCAATATGGATTGTCTAATTCTGCAGGTCAACTTTTGGTTAGCGAATCAGAAGTTAATAATTTTGAAGCTGCAAATGGGAATATCAGTGCATATTTAAAATCTCACGGTTTAGAATATACAACATCATATTTTGATACTGTTGGAAGTATTGAAAATAAAAATTATCCTGATGACTATAAAGTAGTTTCAGCAGATAGATTGAAAGAAATGTATGAAGCATACAATTCTGATACAACATCAGTTGAATATGCAAAATACGAAGAATATTACAGTGCTTTCTTATCATCAAGTGAAGCTTTAAACGCTGCATCAAAGAAAATTGTTGAAAGCTATTTGTTGTATGACAAAAACAGTCCTGCAATTGCAAATCAAGACGGAAATTTCTCTATGGAACTTGGTTCAACAATCAGTTCTATCGCTAGTAATTTCAAGGCTGCTTTTAATAAAGGTTCAAATACTTATAGTTTAAGCAATTTAGAAAAAATAGGCTTAACAGATACAGGTCTTGAAGCAGTTAAACAAATGATAAATTCTGTTGGTTACGAATATCAATATGATGCATCAACAGGTAACTCTACTTTGGTTGGTACAATCACAGAACCTGAATCAAGAGGGGTATATTCAAATCAAGGAGGTAATGAAACATATACAATTGTTGATAACGGTTGTACAATAACTTTTTCAAAAGATGAAAACGGAAAAGTCGTATACAGTTTTACTAACCCTTCTGAAACTGAAGATGATGAAGATTATTCAAGTTATTATTCTTATAATACCAATGCTACAACATTGGAAGCTGCTGTAAATTCATTGAAATATGATGATTCTTCCGTTTATGGTGATAATGGTACAACTTACGGATTTAAACTCGGAAAAAATGATGACGGCTCTAAAGGCATATTTGCAGTTTATTCATATAGCGATACAGAAAAATTCAAAACTGCAATAAATGATGTTTTAGGAAGTATTGTTTCTGCTATTTCATCAAACGAAGATTATTTCAATTATTCCAAATTTGGTAAAGAAATGCTTGCTGCTACTGATAGAAAAGGTATTGATATCAATAAAACATTATCATCAGGTAAAACTTATATTCAAATATTAGAAGAATATGAAAAAGCTGAAAAGAACTATCTTGAATTGATTGAAGGTTCTAGTACAGGCAAATTAAGTGAAGCTTTAAATTCCGGCACTATTTCAATCAAAAATATTAAAGATATTGATTCCCTTTTGAAAAAATTAAATGAATTAGAAATCCCATTTACAAACGAATTCAAAACAATTATAGACAAGACAATTATTGACCAAATGATAGAACAAAAAGGCGAACCAAAATACGCTTGGATTGATGAAAATGATACATCAAACACAGGTAATGCTGATGCGAAAGCTCAATGGTACACAAATTTGTTCAACAGAATGAAAGACGGTGGCTATAAGGTTTTAGAAAACGGTTTGGCATCTTCTTCCGAATGGTTGGAATTCGCTTTGGAAAGCGGTTTAGTTTCAATTGAACAGGTTGATAAATCTTATGCTTGGAAATCAATTGATTACAAAACTTGTAGCAATATTACAGAACAAACTGATAATAGTGATGCAGTTTCAAAAGCAGAAGCTGAATATAATAGAGCAATGAAAGATATTGATGCTAAAGATAGTATGTACGATATTCAATTAAAAAATATTGATACTGAACACTCAGCATTGCAAACAGAATATGACTCAGTTAAGGGTGTAATTTCTAAAAACATTGATAGAACATTTAAATTTAATCAAAACGGTTAATAACGTTATATGTCGGTCTTTAAAAGCCGACATTTTCTTTATAAAAAAGTAAATAAATATTAAAGTTAAAACCCTTACTCTCTTGTATTTTGGCTTTGACTAAATATTATTAATATATAAGAGGAGAGTTAATGAAGGGATTAAGAGAGAATGATTAAATTTGATTATAAGAATGCAGATGCGTCAGTTGTAGGTTCTGAAAATGGTCTTAATCTTTCTCAAGAATTTGATAATTATAAAGAAAAAATCGCGGGTATTATTGCCGATTTAAATAAAAGAAAAGATAAACCGGGTCAATGGTTGCAATGGATGAATTTGGGTTATAGTGAAGAAACTGCTTGGTATGTAAAAGAGTATGCAGCTCTTGTTCAAGGCAGATTTGATAATATTCTTGTATTAGGAATTGGGGGTTCTGCTTTGGGTGGAATTGCTGTTACTGAGGCTTTATTAAAACCATACTGGAATCTTTTATCCAAAGAACAAAGAAACGGAGCTCCAAGAATTTTCTTTTTAGATAATATTGACCCTGATTATATTAGTGGTTTGCTTGATGTTTTAGATTTGAAAAAGACTTTGATTAATGTAATTACAAAATCAGGTGATACTGCTGAAACAATGACTCAATTTTTGGTTGTAAAAGACCGATTAGAAAAAGAATTGGGTGATGATTACAGAAAAAATATTGTAGCAACAACAGACCAAAGAATGGGAATTCTTCGCCAAATTTCAGAACAAGAAGGATATAAAACATTTGTTGTTCCCGATGATGTTGGTGGTAGATTTTCAGTATTTTCTGCTGTTGGTTTGTTACCGTTTGCTCTTGTCGGTATTGATATTGACGAAATTACAAGCGGTATTAAGGATATGGATTTGGCTTTAAAAAATACTGATATTCGAGAAAATATTGCAGCTCAAAATGCTTTAATTCAATATTTGATGGATACGAAAAAAGGCAAAAATATTTCTGTAATGATGCCATATTCAAGCAAATTGAGATATGTATCCGATTGGTACGTTCAATTGTGGGCTGAATCTTTGGGAAAAAATGAAGATTTGGACGGAAATCATGTTCATATCGGTCCAACTCCGGTTAGAGCTGTTGGTGCAACTGATCAGCACTCCCAAATTCAACTTTATAATGAAGGGCCGAATGACAAAATTATTAACTTTATCAGGGTTGAAAATTTTGATACAAATTTAGAAATTCCAAAGATTTTTGAATATACAGGAATTGGTTATTTGGGTGGAAAAACAGTCAACGATTTGATAAATGCAGAAGCTGATTCTACAAAAGTTGCGTTGTCGGATTACGCCAGACCAACTGTTACTATCACATTACCAAAGGTTGATGGTTATAATGTAGCACAACTTCTTTATATGCTTGAAGTTCAAACAGCAATTGCAGGTGAACTTTATCATATCAATGCATTTAACCAACCGGGGGTTGAGCAAGCTAAAAATTATACCTATGCTTTAATGGGACGTGCAGGATATGAAGATTCCGCAAAATCTCTTCAAAAGAAAATGGCTGCCGTTTAGATTTATGAAGCGAATATTTATATATTTATTTTTAATAATATTTTCAATTTCGGTTGGTGTTATCTCTTGCTATTCAGAAGATAAACCAACATTATTGAGAGCATCTGTTTCAATGGTTCCGACATCATTTTTCGGAACGTGGAGAGTAACTTCAAAACTTGTTGAGACTGATTCACCTGTAACATTTAAACAATCAGGTTTAGATTTGTGGAACTTATCAAGGACAAATGACGTCATAACATTAAGCAACCCGTTTAACGGAGCGAACGCTGAAATTACAATAAATAGCGTCAATAATAATTGTGTCATTTTCAAAAAAAATGGCAAGTATGACAACAAAATTTTGACAGATACTGTTGAAATTCGGTTAAATGGAGAGGAGTTTAAAGGTTTTGATTATATTCGATTGGACACTCGTTCAGATGTAAACGGAAAAATAATTAAAACTGAAACGGCTAAATATTCAATTACAGGCGAAAAAATCGCAGGACAAAGTGTAATCGGAAATTGAGGATTAAAAATATGAAGAGTTTAGAATTTGATGTTGTGATTTTAGGAGGAGGACCGGCAGGTTTTTCTGCAGGGTTGTATGCATCTCGTGGAGCTGTAACAACGGCTATCATTGATACAAGTATGTTAGGCGGACAACCTTCTAATTATTTGGAACTTGAAAATTATCCGGGGTTTTCAAAAATCGGTGGATACGATTTAATGGAGAAGTTTGAAGAACATGCCGGTATGTTTGGGGTTCAAAAATTTCCTATGCAAGAAATTGAGTCTGTTGATTTGGTTTCAAATCCTAAAATTATTAAAACAAAAGAGGCTGAATTTAAGGCAAAATCCGTAATTATTGCAACCGGAGCGAAACCAATGCAGTTAGGAGTTAAAGGCGAAAAAGAATTTGTCGGGCGTGGTGTTAGCTATTGTGCGGTGTGCGATGCAGCTTTTTATAAAGATAAAGTTGTAACTGTTGTCGGTGGTGGAAATTCTGCACTTGAAGAGGCTATGTATTTGACAAAATTTGCATCTAAGGTTTATTTAATTCATCGAAGAGATGAACTTCGTGCAGATAAAATTATTCAACAAAGAGCATTTAATACGGAAAAATTAGAATTTATATTTGATACGGTTGTAGAAGAGATTGTTGGAGATGATTTGGTTCGCAGGTTAAAAATTAAAAATGTTAAAACAGGCGAAGTGTCAGAACTTCAAACAAACGGAATTTTTCCATACATTGGAATTCGCCCGAATGTTGAACATATAAATGGTCAAATTGAACAGGATAAAGATGGTTTTATTATGACGGATGTTACGATGAAAACATCAATTGATGGCGTGTTTGCAGTTGGCGATGTGCGAAAAACTCCCCTTCGACAAGTGATAACAGCAGCCTCTGATGGAGCTGTTGGAGCTGTTTATGCTGTTAAATATGTAGAAGTATTGAAAGAAATTACGGTTTAATTCACCTAATAAACAAGAAAAGCCGATATTATTCGGCTTTTTCTTATTTGTATTCTTTTATTACATGTTTAAAGTAGTCACTGTTATTTTTAGCTAGGTGAGCACAAGCAATACCATTCATGTTGCTTGAAATATTGTAATTGCAATATTCCGTTAAATCCGTATAAAGAGTTCCTTCGCTGCCCATTGTCCTGAGTTCGCCTTCTATAAATTGGAAGGTAAATAAATCAACACCCCAACGGTTCGGTTTGTCTAACCCGTTAATGTCCGCAGTAACCAATAGCCCATTATACATTTCAAAAAATATAATAGTTCCATCCGGTAGTACAAATTGTCCATCATCCAGAAATATTTCTTTAATTTTTGATTTACTACTGTAGTCTCTATATACATAAGAATTTGGAACATAGCATGACTTTCTTTTAGCTATAGCAATAATGCTGTCTCGTCCACAGTTAATGGCACCTTTATAATAATTTATGTATGTTAAATAAAATGGCTCATTTTTATATGTCGTAGGATCTAAAGATACATCATCCGCTTCCATTTGTTTAAAACCTTGTTGTAGGAGTGAGTAAGTTTTTAAAAATTTAGCATGGAGTTTTTGAGCTTTGTAGTTATTTATTAATCCGGGGATTGTAAGTGCTGCGACAACTCCTATTATTCCCAAAGTTATAAGTGTTTCGGCTAAAGTAAACGCTTTGTTTTTCATAAATCCTCCTTAATATTATTAGGTATGCATACCTAATAATATTAATTTTATCACACATAATTAAAGTATGCAATATAAGAATGAGAAAACATTGACTTATATTAAAACATTGGGTTCCATAATTCATAAAAAGCGGTTGGAGATATGTAAAGAAGCCAGATATAATTTTTGCAACTCGTATGAACTTGATTCAAGCAATCTCAGACGAATTGAAAATGGCGAGATAGAACCTAAAATAACCATGCTTTTAAGGATTGCAGAGGCTTTGAATATTTCTCTTTCAGAGTTGATTAAAGATGTCGAACGTGAATTAGGGGACAATTTTCATGTTATAGAGCAGTAGTTTTTTGCGTTTATATAAAGAAAATATTAATAATCTTTATCTGATATAAAGATTATGTAAGGAAATCGGACTTCATATAAATTTTAAATTATAATAATAATGTAAATACAAATATATGGAGATATGAATATGCAATCAGTAAAAGACATTCTTTCAGAATTAGAAAATGCAGATAACACTACAAAAAATCAAATCGAAAACGAATTAGTTAGCATTGGCGAATCTGCTGTTCCTCAATTAGTTGACCAATTGCAAGTTGTAAGAGGAATCAAAAGAGGTGTTGTTGCAATGACTCTTATCAGATTAGGTGATGCTTCTGTTAAATATTTAGAAAAAGCTGCTCATGACAATAAAGATTTTGAATGGGTTGCAGAATACTTAATCAGAGAAATTAAAGGTTCAATTGCTGCATAATAAAAGCAATTATATAAATAACTAGAAGGTCGACTAAAAGAAGTTGACCTTTTTTTATGCTAAAATTTACGAATGAGAGATTATGATAACTTTAAATATGCATGTCTGTTTGGTGGTGGAGCTATTAGAGGGGCGGCTCATGCCGGTGTTATTAAGGCATTTGAAAGATTAAACATTCAACCTCAGTTATTAGCAGGCTCTTCAGTTGGTTCTTTAGTTGCGGCTTTGTATGCTGTTGGGTATAATGCCCATGAACTTGCTGAAGTATTTTTGTCAGTAAATTTTGAACTTTTTAGAGATGTTTCTCTAGGTTTTAATAATAAATTTGCCCTAAGTAAAGGTAATGTTTTCCTTGAATGGCTTAGAGATTTGATTGAACGCAAATATTATGGTGCTGCGTATTTAAAAGGTCAATGCAAAAGAGTTACATTTAGTGATTTATCAGAAGATTTGGTAATAATTACAACGAACATGAAGGATTTTTCATGCAAAGAATTCTCTACATTTGAAACACCGGATTTTGAAGTTGCCATGGCTGTTCGAATATCTTGCTGCATGCCGGGACTTATGAGGGCTGTGACTCTAGATGATGATTTACTTGTAGACGGTGATTTGATGAAGGGTAAACCGATGTGGGCATTGTCTAAAAATATTCAAAATTGTTCTGACAGAATTCTTGAAATTCGTCTTGAAGGAACCTTTTCCGGCACTGATGAAAATCCTTTGGAATATGTAAATGGCATGTATACTTGCATGACGTATTCTGAAACTTCTTTTATAAAAAGTATTTATGGAAACTGCGACAGGTATGATTATTTGGTTGTTGATACCGGTAGTGTTGTTGTGGTGGATTTTAATTATCCGACAGATAAACGCCAAGCTATTATTGATGACGGTTATCGCCAAGCAATGAACTATTTTACTAAATTTTTACCGGAGAAGAAACAAAAATTGTATGATGCGTATTCTAAAATTTTGGATGAACTTAGAAAAATCCAAGGTTTTTGCCTGTTGAAAAAGTTTGTTGCAGCAAAAAATACGCTGTCTGAATTGTTTATTTATTTGACTAAAGTCAATAAAATTATTGATATTGATGTGTATAATGCAATCAGTGTATTTCAAAAGTTGGTATTTGCTAATGTCAAATCAGGTTTGTTAGGCCGTTCAAAGTGCGAAAATTATGACACAATATCTGACTCTTTGAACAATTTAATTTCTGATTTAACATTGCGATGCAGAGAATTAGAGAAATATATTGATAAATTTTCTGATTGACATTAAACTTTGTTTAGTATATTATAAACAGGTAGCCGAAAGGTTATTGAAAATTGAATAAGCTCCAGTGGCGGAATCGGTAGACGCGTTGGACTTAAAATCCAATTGGGCGTATAACCCAGTGCCAGTTCAAGTCTGGCCTGGAGCAATTCTTTAAAAGACTCACATTTGTTGAGTCTTTTTTAATGTGAAAATTTTAGGTTTTTGTTAAGAAAAATTTTACTAAATGATACAACGTTCTGTATGAATTTAGACAACCAATTGGGGCAAAGTTACAAGGGATGAGAAATTTATTAATCAACAATTGGAATCAGGATGACAAAAGCCCAAGCTGATAAAGAAGTTCAATCCGACAATCTGATTTGGGTAAACGGCTATTCCCGCAATGGTATAGAAATTCTGGGATATTACCGGAGAAAATGATTTTTCTTTGGAGAAAGAAGAATTATAAATACTTAAAGATGTTGAAATTCTTTCGAATTGCTTTTTGGGTATATTCATCAGGAATAACATTTTTATTGTTGTCAAAATAAAATTTGCAATCATTTGAAAAATTAATTTCTTCAGGCAAGCTGAATGATGAATATATTACACAATTTTTCTCGGGAATAGAACAAATTTCTCCTTTTTTGTACATTGAAAATTCAATATAATAAGCATCAATATCTGATTTTGAATGCTTAACCGAAAAATTTACTTTATTTCCGTCTACTGTTGCGTTTGGAAATCTTTTTGCAAAAGATTCGGCTAACATATTTTCTGTTGTCGAACTGTTTAAGCTTACGGTTTTAAAAGCTTTGTTAATTTTGGTTGACGCAATATAGCATTGAGTATTTTTAATGATTTCTGCCGGATTATCAGGAGATTTTTTTACAAATCTCAAAGCTATACCAAGAAATAATATTGGTATAAAAATATTTAGAAAAATTGCTGCAATTGCCCATTTAGCTTGGGTTTTACGGAAATCTTTCGGGCTCATCCACCAATCAACTTGATATGCCCACATGTTTCCTCTAAAACCGCAATAAAACTGTAATGCCGTGTATAAAATCCAGTTAAATCCAAATGGTAACTGAATCCAAATTAACGGAATTGCCAAAAGAGTAATCCATGCCTGATGCTTAATCCCCCAAATAAAAGTAAGCAAAAATGCTCCCCAGTTGAAGTCATTTAGTTCTTTTGGAAGGTCTTTCCCTTTATACCCTGTAAAAAATTCTTTGATAGTATTCGCCATATTTTGTTATTGTAGACATTTATTGGGGTGATGTCAAATTGTTTCTAATTGTTGATTGCTGCTTCAAATCCGCTCCAGTCAAAATTCTTTAATTTAACTTTTGCCGAAATATCTTCAATATTTTCATTTTTTAAAAGTTCAAATTCATTTTTGAATTCGTGTTTCAAATCTATCATCGGGAGTCCGAATTCTTTTGAAATTTTTTCAACTTTAATATCATAATTTATTGATAAAATGTTGCTTTTTGCCAACAGCCCGATAATTATTGCGTGAAATCTCATTGCTATCAGGTATTTTGCTTTTGAAATTCTTTCGACAATTTCATCATTCGTTAAGCCTGAATATAAGGTGATTTTGGTGCTATTATCGAGTAATATTAACGATTGTTCCAGTTTTTGGCAAACTTCTAAATCTATTGCATCTTGGAAAGAATAGATTTCGATTTCTTTTTGAGGAAATTCTTTGACTATTTTTTGAGCTAATCTATCAATAAAATCTTCACTCATTGTTCTGAAATTTCGCAATTGAACTGCAACAACATCCCTTTTTTCGGAGTTTTCAATTTGGGTAGAAAATATCGGGTCGCAGAGCAAATCCGCATTTATTCCCCAACTTTTTAAAAGTTCGAAACTTTTATTATCTCGAACGCTTACATAGTTGCAGTGTTTTAGGAGTGTTTTTGTTAAAAATTGTCCAAATTTGTTGTTTATCGGTCCAATTCCTTGTGCAAAAATTATGACTTTTTTATGCAACATAAGCCCTAAAAAGATTATAAGTAAGTAATAAATCAGGCTTTTTATGCTTGTAACATCTTGCAAAAGGCTCCCGCCACCTGAAATTAAAACATCAGATTTGGAGATTGCACCAATGATATCAGGAATTTTAAATGTATAAACACTTCTGATGTGTTTGTATTGTTTGATTGTGTATTTTGGATCAGAGGAAATTATAGTTAATCTGTGTTTATCTTGTTTTAATTTTTTTACAAGAACAGAGAGAATTGCTTCATCTCCAAAATTTTTAAATCCAAAATATCCTGATAAAACAAATCTTTTAGCCATTAAAAATCCTCAGTTTTTAGTATGTTGTAGACTTCATCGTGGTGTGGAATTGATTTTACAGCTCCAATTCCTTGAGCTTGCAAACCGGCATCAATTGATGCAATTTTAGCAGCTTCAATTACGGTATATCCGTTTGCAATTGAATGTAGAAAAGCACCATTAAAAGCATCTCCAGATGATGTTGTATCTACAATATTATCTGTATAGAACGGAATAAATGTTGTGTTACCTAAGTTATTTACAAAATATCCTTTATCATTGCTTGATTTTATTACAACAGTTTGAATTCCTAAATCGGTCAAATATTTTGTTATGTTTTCTAGGGATTCAATCTCTAGGATGTTTTTGGTATCGTATTTAGAACTCATAAATAGAATATCTGTTAACGGGCAAATTTCGTCAAAATATTCTTTTGCATCCTCAGGTTTTGCAATTAAAGAGGAGTAATTCGGGTCATACGCTGTAATTACATTATTCTCTCTTGCAATTTCAAATGCTTTTTTTACAGATTCTCTAGCAGACATTGAAAGTGATTGGGTGATACCTGAAGTGTAAATTATTTTTGAATTTTTGATATATTCTTCATCAATATCTTCAATAGACAATTTTGCAGGTGCAATTTTTTTTCTGTAGTACATGAATTCTTTGTCATGAGCTGATGTTCTGGAAACCATATAAAGTCCGTTTTTATCATCCACAACTTTGACGTGTTTTGTATTTAAGCCTTCTTTTTCCCAAGAAGAAAGCAAATAATCTTTAAACACATCATTCCCAAGGCAAGAAATAAATCCGACTTTAGAATTTAATCTTCTAGCAGCAATAGCTACAACTAAAGAGTCTCCGCCATAATATTTGTGCAAGCATTCTGCATCTTTTAATTTTTGATTAGTTGAAAATTCAACTAAACTTTCACCTATCGTAATAAGGTCAAATTGATTTTCTTCCATAACTTATCTTAATTGCTCCAAAAGTTGTTTTGCACGTTTTGTAATTTCTTTATAGTCATCAGCCACGGTCAAATGTCTACCGACACCGACTGCAATAGCCCCCGCTTCAATGTATTTAGGAACTTCATCAAGTTTCACATTTCCTTGGGGGATAACATTTAAAAATGGCATTGGTCTGAGTAAATTTTCAATATATTCAACTCCACCCATTGCAGATATCGGATAGATTTTTACAACAGGAATTCTTGATTTCCAAGCGTTGTATGCTTCATTAGCGGTTGAAGTTCCTGCAATATACGGAAGTCTTTTATCTTTTGTCATTTTCAACAAACTTTTTTGAAAAATTGGAGAAGATATAAGTTTTGCTCCTGAGTCAATAGCCGCATCAAATTGCATAGATGTGATAATTCCGCCGGCACAAACAATTGCGTCATTTGAAATTGCTTTTATTGCATTAAAAACTTGTGGAGATTCAACATTGATTTCCATAACATCAAGGCCGCCTTCAAGTAGTGCGTAAGCTTTATTTACAACATCTTGCGGGTCTTTACTTCTGATTATTGGTAAAACTTTATTTTTTTGAAGTTTTTCTATTAAGTTTATTGTCATAATCTATCCTTTTTTTTGAATTTATTATATCATAAAATAAAAATAGACTTGGGAGAGTATTATGAAGAAATTAAAAAACAAGTGGTTTTACGTAAATTCTTGTTTATTATATATAGCATTGATTTTTGTATTTTTTATTTTAGCTCTAATGTTTTTAGAGCAATATGCCGTTAGCTTTCTAATCTCAAATTTTGCGGCGAATAAAAATGGCTCTCAAGATATTGTTGAAATTGTAATTGATGATAAGTCAGTTCAAGAACATAAATGGCCATGGTCAAAAGATATGTATTCTGATGTATTGGATTATTTCCATACCTTTGCTCATCCTAAAGTTATCGGGTTTGATATGAATGCGACATCATTTGATGAAAATAACGAATCAGATAGATTATTTGCAAAACAGGTAGCTAAGATGCCAAATTTGGTGTCCGGTTTTGTTCCTGAGAATGGAAATTTTAAAGGCGAAACAGAATTTTTAAAATCTTTTAAGAATAAATACTCCGTAAATGTAAATTCCAGTATCAGTGACTATTCAACAGATTATCAAGGAATTGTTGAACCAGCTAAGCTTTTGGTTGACTCGACAAAAAATTACGGTTCTATTAAAATTGAAAATTCTACAGGTTCAGGTGCCATATTTTCGACCATTAATTTGATTAATATAAATGGCTCTTTTTATCCGTCATTGCCTTTTAAGATGTATTTGCTTGCAAATAATACAAATGATATTTCTTTGGATGGGAGTTATATCACTGTACCTGAAACCGGTTTAAAAGTTCCTTATCGCTATTCAACGGACGGTCTAACAAAATCATTTATCAGATATTATAAAAATGTTGTATTCCCAAATGGTGTAGTCTCCGATTATTCACACCCGAGCGTATCCGCTTCTGTTGTTCTGGATACTTATCGAGCCCTGAAATCAGGAATTACTCCAAAAACTAACCCTGAATTGTATGATATAAATAATGGGAAATATATTAATCCTGAATTATTTAATGGTAAAGTTGTCTTGATTGGGGCAAATATCTCCGGTCCGTCAGCCGATGTTTTGATGACTCCTATGTCTATGCGTCATCCGGGAGTTGATATCCAAGCTTCTGTTTATGACAATTTGGCAAGTAATTATTTCTTGAATTTTGCAGGTTTAGCTCCAAACTTTATTGCCTTTTTTGTTCTTTCCTTGTTGTCATTTATTTTGATTTTGAGGCTAAAGTTTATAAAAGGCTTATTATCAATTATTTCAATTGACGTTGTATATTTGCTTATCGTTTTTGCTTGTGCAAGTCACGGGTATATTTTAGGATTGTCCGTACCCCTTGTTTTACAGTTTGTAACGGCTGTTTTTGCTTATTCCTTTAAATTTATATCAGAAAATAGAAACAAAGAAAAAATCAAGCAGGCAATGGGTAAATATCTGTCACAAGATATTATGAAAAATGTTGTAAGTAATATTGATGATTTAAAGCTTGGCGGTAAACGTGCAATTGTAACTGTTTTATTCTCTGATATTCGGGGGTTTACGAGTCTTAGTGAAAAGATGTCAGCAGAAGAAGTTTCAATGATTTTGAACGAATATTTTGCTGAAATGGAGCCAATAATTACAAAATACAATGGCGTAATTAATAAATTCATTGGAGATGCTGTAATGGCACTGTTTGGAGAGCCCATACAAGATATAAACCACGCTCAAAACGCTGTTAAATGTGCTTATGAAATGCTTAAAAAAGTTGAGTATCTTCGTGACAAATGGTTGTTTGAAGGCAAACCAAAAATTGAAATCGGTATTGGAATAAATACCGGAGAAGTTTTTATTGGAAATATCGGTACCGAAACCCGTATGGAATATACTGTAATTGGGGACACAGTAAACCTTGCTTCTCGTATTGAAAGTTATAATAAGGTTTATAAAACCAATTTGCTTGTAAGTAGTTCGACTTATGCCAGTATTGCGGATATTGCAGATGTGATAAAGATTTCAGAGGTTCAAATTCGTGGTAAAGCAAAGAAAATGAATATCTATGAAGTTCTGCGAATAGATAGAGATAAATAAATTTTTTGTTCACTTAAGTCTGTTAAATAAAGTAGGGTGGGCTCACTAGCCCACCTTTTTAAAATTGGCTGGATTGCTTCGTGTTCGCTCGCAATGACAAAATGGCAGAATTTGGAGATAATAAAAATGTAATGAACTTATTCCCTCGTTCTTTTTCCCATATTCCTTTAATTTAAACCAACATTGATAGATTCTGAATAGCAAGAAAATTTTGTGTTCATTCTTCACTCAAATTTTCTAAGCTTTCAGAATGACAGACCTTTTAGGGGACTGGACTTTGCCCCGAACCCCATAAAAACCGTAAAGAACTTATTCCCTTATTTCCTTGTTTCTTATCTATAATTCGTAAATTGTAGAGGTACATCGTATTTATCTTCGTTTTTTCTTAAAACTTGGATAACTGATTGCAAATCATCTTTGTCTTTACCTGAAACTCTTACTTGCTCTCCTTGAATAGATGCTTGGACTTTTAGTTTTGTACCTTTGATGTCTGCTACGATTTTCTTTGCAAGTTCTTGAGTTAGACCTTTCTTTAGGTTGAATACTTGTCGAACATTTCCTCCAAGTGCATTTTCAGGAGTTTGTGGGTCAAGAATTTTTAGGCTTAAATTTCTTTTAACAAGCTTTGATTGCAAGATATCAACTATATTTTTCAACTTCATATCATCGTTTGTTGTAATAGTAATGCATTTGTCAGCGTCAAGTTCAACTTGCGAATTTGAATCCTTTAGGTCAAATCTTGTTGTCAGTTCTCTTTTAACTTGATCAACAGCGTTAACCAATTCTTGTTTGTTATATTCTGATACGATATCAAAACTGCAATCTTTTGCCATAATAAAACTCCTTTTTAATAATCTAAAACTCTTCAATTTTATTTATAACATAAAAAAGCAGGATTTTGGGAAATCCTGCGAAATTTCATTTGCTACACACTATCTTATTTGAACTATTACAGGGAAATTAATTATTTTTTGAATTTTGCTTTTAGTTTTGTGAATCCTTTTTTTATTAAACCAAATACTTTTTTGCCACCTTTGAATGTGAGAATTCCGGCTCCGATTATTCCTGCACCAAGTAAGATTTTTTTGAAGATTGATTTATCTTTTTCTTTTCTTGATGGTTGGAATGTATCTTGAGAAAGTTGTCCTCTCATTGATATTCCGGACATTTCATTACTACCGTAAAAAGTTGAAGGAGCCATTGGTAGAGTTTTATCCAAGTTGTTCAACCCGATATCATCGTTCAATGCCGGATTTGATAAATTATACATGCTGCTTGTATCTACCATGTCAAACCTTTTTAAATAACCTTTTACCTTACATTTATATAAAGTAAAATTTTTCTAAATAATTTACTTTTTCTTATTATTTTGCTTTAATATTCTTAACAAAGTTATTAAATGAGGGCTAAAGTATGAAAAATATGTTCAAAAGATGGTATGATGCCGATTCTGTAGTGAGTAAAGCTATTCACGATTTGGAAAAATCCTCAGAAGAAATTCAAGTGAGATGTGCGGATTACATTATTGAATTACTAAAGGATGTTGAACTAAAAGAATTAAGTTTGGAAGATCAATATAATTACATTATGCGTCGTTGGTATGATAAAAATATCAAGGTTTCTCATGCTATTGAGTATTTAAGATTAGCTCCGGATGATGTAAGGAGAGAAACTGCTTTGAAGGTTATCAAATTTTTAAAAGATATATCTGCTTAATATTTAGACTTTTTATTTAATCTATTGTTTAATTGTAGAGGAGGGATGTTGTGTCAGACGAAATTAATCAAAATGTTATCAATATGTTTGCAAACCATAATAACAATCATATTACTCCTGAATTTCAAGATAAGATTAAATATTATGCCGGTTTTAATTATGTAAAAATTAAAAAAGATGCAAACGGAAACAAATTTAACAAAGAACATTTATTAAAATATCGTGCAAAGTGTCATTATATGGTTACGGTAATGCGAGAGATGGATGGCGAAGTTGTTTTGTATTCGTATGATGTGCCAAATGAGGATTTATTCAAATTTATGAAGTCTTTCGATGAAAACACTTTAGACGGTATAATTATTGAGATTGACAAATATTTTCCCGAAGATTTAGCGTGAGAGAATTAGTATATGTGTTTTTTTAGAAAATATCATGAAAGTTTATTTAAATGTTCAAAGCCTTATCAATATGTAGGTGGAGAATTTTTATCCCATAATAAAGATTTTGACAGTGCAAAATTACGTTTTGTAATGGCATTTCCCGATAAATATGAAATCGGTATTTCAAATCTTGGAGTTCGAGTTTTGTATGAATTGATGAACGGTCAAGATGATTTTATGTGCGATAGGGTTTATGCTCCGGAACCTGACTTTAAGCCATACCCGTTGTATGGTTTAGAATCCAAAAGACCGATAAAGGATTTTGATGCAGTTGGATTTTCTCTTCAATATGAAATGGCTTATCCTACAGTTTTAAAAATGCTTGAAATGTCAGGAATTCCATACAAAAATTGCGATAGAACAGATGATGATCCGATTATTGTTGCCGGTGGTCCTTGTGCATTTAATCCTCTTGTAATGTCTGATTTTATAGATGTTTTTCTAATTGGAGATGGCGAAGATTCTATACTTGAAACTTGTAAAATTTTGGAAGAAACGAAAGGTTTACCACGAAATGAGCGGATTAAAGCCCTGTGTGAAGGAGAAAATTGTGGTCGTTGGTCAAAATTGACTGGTGGAAAAGTTAAAAAACGTATTGCTCAATTGACTTATGATACGGCATTAAAAACATATCCTATTCCGTTTTCATCTTCTATTCAAGATAGAGCAGTTGTAGAAATTCGCAGAGGGTGTGGCAGAATGTGTCGTTTCTGTCAACCGGGGCATGTTACATTGCCTATAAGGGAGCGAAGTGCGGAAGATATTATTAAAATAACAAAAGAATTGGTTAAAAATACGGGGTACGATGAGTATTCCCTTCTATCTCTATCATCAAACGATTATGCAAATATAAATGAAGTAATCAAAGAATTGGCTGTTGATTTTAATGATAAAAAGATTTCTGTTTCTTTACCAAGTCAAAGAATTGACGGTTTTAATCTTGAACTTGCCAATTTGGTGCAAAGTGTTCGAAAGTCTACAATGACTTTAGCTCCTGAAGCCGGAAGTCAAAGACTTCGTGATGTAATTAAGAAAAATATTACAGAAGAACAGATAATGAATGCAATTTTGACTCTTTACGAAAACGGTTGGTCAAGAGTTAAGTTGTACTTTATTTGTGGACTTCCTACTGAAACGATTGATGATATGGAAGAAATGGCTGAATTATTCCGCCGAATTCGATATCGTTCAAGACTTATTAAAAAAGAAAAAGGGCTTAAACATTCCCTTGATTTAACTTGTACCTTGTCTATTTTTGTTCCGAAACCTTTTACACCTTTCCAATGGTGTCCGCAAATGGATTTGGATGAAGTGACAGAACATATTCATTATTTGATGGAGCAAGTATCTCATATAAAAGGTGTTAAGGTTAATTATCACGAAAAATTCGTATCCCTTATTGAGGCTGTTTTGACTCGAGGTGATGAATCAATGGGCAAATATATTGAGGCTCTATACAAAAAAGGTTGTTATTTGGATGCTTGGGGTGAGTATTTTGATAAAAATGTTTGGTTTGAAACAGCAACTGAAGTTGGTATTGATTTGAATAAACTTGCTCAAACTCAATACTCTCTTGATAAAGATTTGCCTTGGGATTTTATTGATATCGGCGTAAGTAAAGAGTGGTTCAAATCTGAATATAATAAAGCATTTGCGGTTACAACAGAATCTGAACACATTGTTCCGACTTGCCAACAAAAATGCGTAAATTGTGGGGTGTGTCCTAATTTTGGGGTTCATAAAGTTATGGACAAACCGTTTAGGGCAAGTGATAAGGCTCAACTTGCGATAAAACGAGAGAATACTGACCCTGCAACGGCTCAGCATTCCCTAAGAGAAATTTTTAGGTATAGAGTAAAGCTTACTAAGACTGATATTTTGCGATATTTTTCGCATCTTGATTGGCAAAATACGTTTTTTAAGGCGATATCAAGATCTGATTTAAAAGTAGCTTTTTCATACGGTTTTAACCCTACAATGAAAATATCAATGGGAATTGCTTTACCTCTATTTTGCGAAAGTACAACCGAACTTGTTGATATTGAGTTGTTAGAAAATGTTGAAGAAGATTTTGTCAAATCTGAATTGCAAAGAGTTTTGCCAAAAGAATCAACCGTAATTTCAGTTTACAAAATTGATAAATCAGCTCCTTCAATTGATCAAACTGCTTGTTGGGCTGAATACAAGGTGAAAATCGCGGACTCAAATAATGGGGTTTACGATTTTGAAAAATTAGTGTATAATACGGACAGAGTTTTGGCTTCTGACGAGATTTTAGTCGAGAAGAAAAACAAAAAAGGTTTAGTAAAAACAATAAATATTCGCACCTCTATTGGTTCTCACCGATATGAAAACGATTGTTTATTTATAGTATTAAAGACAGGTCAAGGGTCTGAAATTCCTCCATTGAGAGCAGATGTTCTTATGAATAAAATTGCTCCGGATGTGATATTTGATATTACGAGGGTTAAATTCTTAACTGAGTCTTTGCATGAGTTATAAGAAAAGGAATTTTTATGAGCGACAAAAACAGAAATGCTAATCAAAGTGTTGAAAAAAGAATAGTAATAGCTGAAAGAGATAATATTGCAGCTGTTTTAGAAAATAAAAAAGTAACAGACTTTTTTATACATAGAGGAGAAGTTTTACTTGGTGATGTTTATTTGGCAACAGTTGATAATATTTTGCCAAGTATTGATGCCGCATTTGTAAACGTTGGAACAGATAGAATGGGCTTTTTGCATGCAGAAGATGTTATGGGTAAAGGCACATTGAAAGAGAAATTATCTCCAAAACAAAAATTGGTAGTTCAAGTTGTTAAAGAACCTACAGGTCACAAAGGTCCAAGAGTTACAACTGAAATAAGCTTACCTGGAAGATTTTTGGTTTTGATGCCAAATGAACCTGGTGTAAGCGTTAGTAAAAAAATTGAAAATTCTAAAGAAAGAGCAAGACTAAAAGCTATTGTTAATTTAATCAAGCCTGTTGGGGTTGGTGTAATTATTAGAACAGAAGCTGAAGGTCAATCAGAATCTGATATTCAAGAAGATTTAGAAATCTTATTAGAAAAATGGAACAATATTATTACATCTGCTGAAACCCTAACTCCTCCAAATTTAATTTATAGAGATCAAGATTTACTCTATAGAGTAATCAGAGAAGCTTGTACAGATGATGTAAAAGAAATTATTGTAGATACTCCTTTTGCAATGAACAGAGTTCAAAATATTTTGCAAAATTGGCATATCTCAAAAAATGTTCAAGTTACCTTATATAAGGGAACAGAACCTTTGCTTGTTGCAATGGATATTCACAAAGAAATTAAAGCGGCTTTGAATGTTAAAGTTAATATGCCATCAGGTGGGTATCTATTTATTCAACAAACGGAAGCTTTGACAGTAATTGATGTAAACAGTGGTAAATTTATCAGTTCTGCAACTCAAGATGAAACAATTTTAAAAACAAATATTGAAGCAGTTCACGAAATTGCCCGTCAATTAAGACTTAGAAATATTGGTGGTATGGTTATTGTCGACTTTATTGATATGATGTCAAGAGCCGATAAACTTGCGATGATGGAAGAACTTGAAATTGCATTAGAACCTGACAAAGCAAAACCACAAGTGGGTCAATTGTCTGATTTAGGACTTGTTGAGCTTACTCGACACCGTCAAGGTCAGTCATTGTCTGAAATCTTTACTAAAAAATGTCCTCATTGCCAAGGCAGCGGATATTCAATGATTGATTTCAATTTTGCAACTCCGACTGCAGAAGGCGAATATCGTGCTAAAGCTGCAAAATTAAAACTTCCGACAGGAAATTACAAGAAAAATAACAAATTTAATAACAACAAGAACAATAATCAACAACAAAATGTTCAAGAGCAAGAGCAACATATTCAAGAACAGCCACAAAAAGTTGCAATTGAAACAGAGCCGTCAGTTGTTGCAACAGAGGAAGTCGTAAAAAAAGAAAACAATAAACGAAACAAAAATAGACGTAACAACAAATTCGATAAAAAGCAAAATAAAGAAGAGCAACAACCAAAAACAGAAGTTGTTGAAGAACAAGTTATTGTTGAACAAGTGACAGAAGCTGCACCTGCTCCGGTTGTTGAAGAAGTTGTTAAAGAAGTGATTTCTGAAACTCCTGTTGAAACAGTTGAAGAGCCTGTTGTTGAACCAAAGATTAAAGGTAAATCAAGAAAAAGAAAAACTAAAAAGGCTGTAGCAGAAGCTCCGGTTGAAGAAGTTGAAGCTCCAAAACAAGAAGAATCAAAAACTGTTGAAGAAAAAACAGAAACAGAACAAGTTCAAGAACAACCGGCAGAAGAAGCAACCGAAGCTCCTAAAAAAAGAACTCGCAGACCAAACAGAGGTTCTTCAAGAACTAAAAAAGCTAAGAAAACCGAGGAATCTGGTGAAGAATAAGTTTTTAGTAAATTTGTTTAATACAATATTAGTAGTGCTTTTTTGCACTACTAACTTTGCTTATGCAAAAATTCCTCATATCCATACAATAAAAGTTTTGGCTATCAAATATTATTATGTTGCCGCTTTTGTTGTTGGTTTCATTTTGTTATGTGTCGGAATTTCCTTATATAGAAAAATTGTTGTTTCTTCTCAGTTGAAAAATAAAGACCTGACAAAAGAGTCCTTAAAATCTCCAATGGATGTGAATGAAGCGATAATGATGTTTATTAATAAAAATAGGTTGAGATAGTATGAAAAAGGCTTTTGGCGTATTAGAATTATTAATTGTTGTAATAATTGTGATTGTGGTGTATTTCACTTGTTTTAAATCAAATTATGGACGCTCAAACCCGTTTGATGATAATGCAAAAGACAAAACTCAATCTCAAATGGTTGATGATAAGATTCAAGAAATTGAAGATACAAAAGCATTGAAAGAAAAAATTGAACAAAATTTAAAGGAAGATTACTAAATGAAAAAGTCGACACTTTTTGATATCATTTCCCCCGTAATGATTGGACCGTCAAGTTCACATACAGCAGGTGCTGTTAGATTGGGACTTATTGCTCGAAATATCTATAAAAATACCCCTAAGAAAGTTATTTTTAAATTGTATAATTCTTATGCTCATACAGGCAAAGGTCATGGGACTGAAAAAGGGCTTTTAGCAGGTGTTTTAGGTCTGGCTGTTGATGATAGAAGGATTAAAAATATTTTTGAGTCTGATTTAGCCAAACAAATAGAATATGAATTTGAATATGCTGATAATTTCAAATATCACCCGAATGCTGTTGATATAACATTTAAAGGTGATAATGATATGTTTATATTAGGAGAATCTGTTGGTGCCGGAGAGATTAAAATTACTAGAATTAATGATTTTAATGTTAAATTAACCGGTAAGTACAACACGATTATTCTTGTTTATAAAGACATGCCCGGAATGATATCCCAAGTTTCATCAATCCTGCAATATAACAATATAAATATTGCCTCTTTGATTTGTGATAGAAGTGGTAAAGGGCGTGAAGCTTCTATGATAATTAGTGTTGACGGTAATATTAATGATGAAATTATAGCTTGTATTGAAGAAATTCAAGAAGTATATTTTGTAAGTTACGTTGAAAAGTTGGATAATTAAATTATGGATATAAGTATAAATACATTTGAACAGTTGAGAGATGTTTGTATTTCAAATAATAAACAGATTTATGAAGTTGCACAAGAAAATATGGCTAAAGATTCTGATTTGACAATTGATGAGGTTCGCTCATTTGCCTTAAAAAGTCTTTTTGCAATGAAAGAAGCTATACAATCAGGTATGGCAAGTAAAGAACTTTCAATGAGCGGGATGTGTGGACAAGATTGTTACCGTGTTCAAAAACGTTACCGTTCTGAACGCTCAATGTTGGGACCTGTTTTTGAAAAGATAGTTGAATACGCTCTTGCAACAAGTGAAGAAAATATCAGAATGGGCAAAATTGTAGCTTGCCCGACAGCAGGTTCTTGTGGAATTCTTCCTGCTACTTTGGTTGCGGTTAGTGAAGAATATAATCATTCAGAAAGAGAACAACTTAATGCTCTTATCACAGCAGGTGAAATTGGTAGAATAATTTCTGCCAAAGTTTCTTTAGCTGGTGCTGTTGCGGGATGTCAAGCTGAATGTGGTGTGGCATCTTCAATGAGTGCTGCAGCTATTTGTCAAATGCGTGGTGGAAATGTATCTCAAGTTTTGAACGCTTCTGCTCTAGCCCTTAAAAATATTTTAGGTTTAACTTGTGATCCTGTTGCAGGTTTGGTTGAAGTTCCATGTGTAAAGCGAAATCCGTTTTTAGCCGTTCATTCAATTACGGCTGTAGAACTTGCTTTGTCAGGGATTGAATCGAAAATTCCGTTTGATGAAGTTGTTGATGCTATGGAACAAACTGGTGCCCTAATGTCGCCAACTCTAAAAGAGAGTTCTCAAGCCGGTCTTGCAACAACAAATACAGCTTTGGAAATTCAAAAACAAGTTTTCGGTGATTTGAAATTTTAACAAAATGAAACCTCTGATTATTCAGAGGTTTTTGCGTACATATAGAGTATTAAGTATATAAGAAGGATTAGGAATTCTTATTTTTTATTAAAACCAATAGGATTTCTACCGGTTGAGCGGTGTTGAGTTTTAAATTCTTCAATTGCATTAAGAAAATCTTCTTGTTTGATTGTTGAATTTTTTAGGTCTTTATCTGTAAATGTACCATTGTCCATTTTTTCATAAATACCAAGTCTTTTCATCATTTCTTCTTTAGCAAGTTTTGTTATATATTTGATATCACCACCAACGGCTTTTGATGCGTACATTTCATCAACGAGCTTATCTGTGTTAACATCTTTATCCAGAGGACGACCTGCGGTGTGGATGTTGAATATTGCTTTAACACCTTCTTTATCGGGTTCTCCTATTAGAATGTGTTTACTAAATCTTTCTGCCCTTTTTAATGCGGTATCAAGATCTTTATACCTGTTTGTCAAACCTAAGATAAATACATTGTCACCATTATCATAAATGTCAGTCATGCAAGTTAAGATTTGGTCAATCAATTTGTCGCCGTATTGGTCGCCGGCTCCTCTTTCAACACCAACAGCATCAAGTTCATCTATAATTCCGATTGATGGTTGATTTTCAATTAGTCTGTCAAAAAATGCACGAACATTTGCTTCTGATTCTCCAACATATTTTGCTTGAAAAGCTGTACCGCTCACGTATTCGCTATGAACTCCTGCTTCATTTGCCAAAGCTTTACATAGTGCAGTTTTACCGGTTCCTGCCGGCCCATGCAAAATATATCCTCTTGTAATATCTTGTTCTGAGTATGCATTTGGGAATTTTATCGGATACAAAATTCCTTTTTTAAGTTCATCTATTGCTTTATCTTGACCTCCAATTTTAGAAAAATTGATTTTGGTTGCAGGTGCTTCAGCCGCAAGTATTCTTTTTGAAATAGTCTTTTTGTTTAATTGGTTTAAATCAGTTTGTACCTCTTTCCCAAAATCAAATACCGTAGAAAAACTTGCTTTTAGGTGACTAATATCATGTTTTGGCTTCATTTTTAAATGAAGTACATCACTTCCATATTGAATAGTGTCATTATTAACTACAAAAAAGTTTTTCCCTGAGTCCATTTGATAATCTTTACCGCCTGAAATCAATTTCAATTTTTTATCGTTAATATTTAAAAGCCCAACTTCATCAAAGTTATATTTAAAAAAGGCATAATTGTGTTCGAAAGTTTTTTCCGGTAAAAATATTTCTTTTCTTATAACTTGGTCAAAATCATTCACGTATTTTAATAACGCTCTTTGTGCAGTATTAAAATCCTTTCCGGTAACAACTAATTCTCCAACTTTCAAATGTTGTAATAATGATGCTAATCTATCTTCAAATGGAAATTGATTTAGAAGAGTAGAAACCGCTTTTTGTATTTCACTACCTTTGAACGCAATATTTTTTCTTTTAATAAGGTCTTGTCCATAGCCATAATTTGGCATTTGGGTCATATATTGGGAGTTTTGGACGGAATTGTTGTTTGCTTTTTGGTGGTTATTATGTTTAATCGCATAATTTTGTGTGTACAAATTGTTTTGTTTTACTGTGTCAATTCTCATCTCACTACCTCACTAAGTCTTCAAAAAAAGTTTTTATAGAATAATTACTATACATGTAGTAGATTATCTTATTATTTATTTTTTGTCAAGCAAATGCATAAAAGCCACTACCTAAAAGACTCTAGATAATGGCTTGAAATAATTACTATTATTGTAATAAATACACTTATAAGGTATTGTTATATTTCTTAATAATTAAACTTTTAAGATTTTTGCAAGAACATCTGCGATGTCGTTTGGATGAGCGTCACTAAAAGAACGAATGAATTCTCCAAATACGGAAACGCCTTTTTTAGCTTTTCCTTGAAGTTCATTAACCGTATTATACAAATACAAACCTAATTTATCTGGATTATCAGTTTTTAAACCTTTTCCACCAACGATACTATCTCCTTTTAATTGCATGATTTCGCAAGTTTGGAGATTAGTCATTAGGTAGGCATCTGTATTATCTTTAAGCGGAATTTTAGCAATGGTTTTTCCTGCTTTTTCTGCATAATTTCTAATAATGGGGCTAATAGTATTAATTGTTGTCATTTCATTCTCCTTTTTCTATCTAAATATTATAAGTTGAGACATTTTAAATTTTGCTAGGTAAACTCAGTTTTTGATTTGTATTTAGTAATATGATAATATAAATAAACAGAACTTTGAAATCAAAATATAGGGGTAGTTCCAAACCTCCAAGCACCATCACACTGAACGAGTACAAGGGTGAAAAGGAGGTGATTATATGAAACAGAAAATAATAAAAGATGCCCTATTCGTAGTAGGACACCTTTTACAAATTATTTCACGACTTATATAAGGGGAACGATAAGTTGGTTAAACTTGTGAGGAGTTTAACCAACTCCCTTATATTTTTATTATAAAACATGCTAAATATTTTTTCAACTAAAGAAGGTATTTCTTTTTTATTGTAGTTGCTAGAAACGATAGAGCGTAATAATGCAAAAAAAGAACCCTCAATTGCAATAACTGAAGATTCTTTATTACGCTCGAAGAGATTCGAACTCCCGACCTTTTGGTTCGTAGCCAAACGCTCTATCCAACTGAGCTACGAGCGCATATTAAACTTTACCTCTATATGATATATAAAAAATATTAATTTTTCAAGTATTATTTTATTTTTTATTCAAACTGGAATTATTATTAAGGTTTTTAGGGAAATATAAATTATAATATCGAATGGAGGTATATTATATGCAACTAACATTACGAGAAAAAGATGTGTGTAAAGGTATAATTGAAGGGATGTCAAATACGGAGATTGCTGATTTTTTGTATTTGAGTAAGCATACTGTAAAGTCTTATGTTGGGCAAATTATTGCAAAGACAAGGGTAAAAAATCGGACTCAACTTGCATATTTGTTGGGCAAGGAAAATATTATACAGATGTAACATTTTTGCTCTTCTTCAAAAAATAGAATATAATTTTAAGAAGAAGGTAATGAATTTTATGAAAAATATTTTTAAAAAGTTGCTGTGTATATTCACGTTTATCCTATGTTTTGCAAGTTGCACTTTTGCGGGTGAAAATTTGGGAATAAATTCAGTCACTTTTGATAATTCATCTTCAATAATTTCAATAAATTCATTTGATAATGACAATTTTTCTTTTTCAACTCAACCAAAGTTGTATATCCTTCAAGATGAAAATAAAGCTTATTTTGATATAAATTCTGCGGTTTTGGAATGTCCTGTGCAGGATTTAGTTATGCAGTATGGGGATATAAAAGAAGTTGTCGTAAGTCAATTTTCGACCAATCCAAATGTTGTACGTGTTGTAATTAGTTATAATCAAGGTTTTAACCCTAATAATATATTGCTGAAAAGATTGAATAATACCTTGCTGCTTGTATTAAAGCAGCCTACT
Source organism: uncultured Candidatus Melainabacteria bacterium (assembly GCA_934718135.1). Taxonomy (GTDB): domain Bacteria; phylum Cyanobacteriota; class Vampirovibrionia; order Gastranaerophilales; family Gastranaerophilaceae; genus Zag111. The sequence continues at coordinate 159,329 of CAKUZW010000004.1, forward strand.
GTTAGCAATTATTATTTTCAACAAGTCTATAATGATATGCGGAAAAGTGATACCTTTGAAAATCCGGGAACTCAGTTTCCGATAAATGCAGGAAACAGCAGTTTACTAGGGCAAATAAATTCTGCATTTAATTTGGGGGCAACAACAGATGATAAAAATTATGTTCTTGCAAAAAAAGATTTGTTACTAAATTCAAAGTTTTATATAAATAATGTATCAACTAAAAATGGTTCTGTGATTGTCACGGGAGTCGGAGCATTAACTCTTACAAAGCCAATGTATTTGTCTAATCCTTCAAGAGTTGCTTATGATATTCCAAATGCGGTTGTTAATCCTTCTATAAGAAATAAAGCAGTTTCATTTAATCAGTCAGAATCTGTGAAAATCGGACAATTTGATAAAAATACCGCCCGAATAGTTCTTACAACTTCAACACCTTCAAGGTATGTTCCTGTTGTTTATAGTGACGGGGAAAGAGTCGCTTTTGTCGATAAGTTAAATACCTCTTCAAATTCTTTGGCTTCAGCTAAAACAGATTTGACAAGTGTTTTGTATGAAAAAAATGATAATAAAACACATTCTATGAAGTTTGTTTTTTCTAAACCTGTAATTTACGGATTAGAAAGGACTTCAACAGGTATTGAATTCCTATTATACAATGTGGATAAATATAATGAGGCTTCAATTCGTTCTACATTGAAAAATACGGCATTCTCAGGTGTGAAAATTTCAGCAATATCAAATGGGGGAGTTAAGGTTGTTGTACCTATTGATAAAGAAGATACTATAGATATTCATGCCGGTGCTAACGGTAAAACTATCAGGATAAAAGAACAGTTTAGCAAGTTAGCTGAACGGCCAAAACCGAAAGTTGAACCGGAAGTGAAAGTAACTCCAATTGTTATTCCTAAAAATATTCCAAATAACAGTAACAAGCACTATATTGTAATTGACCCTGGACATGGCGGTTCTGATGTCGGTGCAACTCGTAATGGAATTTATGAAAAAAATATTACACTCGATGTATCAAAACGTGTTGCTGATTTGTTACGCAAAAAAGGTTATATTGTAGAAATGACAAGATCAACCGATGCGACTGTTTCATTACAAGATAGGGTTGCATTCAGTGAAGATATAAATCCGGATGTATTTGTAAGTATTCACGTAAATTCAAGTAACAGCGATTCTCCAACAGGATTAGAAACTCATTATTATAAAGATAACAGTTTGGAACTTGCAAAATATGTTCACGCATCACTATTAAATCACGTAAATTCTAAAGATCGCGGGTTGTTTAAATCAAGATTTTATGTTATAAATCATACTACGGCACCTGCAATTTTAGTCGAAATCGGATTTATTTCAAGTCCTGTAGAACGGGCTCAACTTGTTTCTGAAAGTAGAAAACAGGCGACCGCTAAAGCAATAGCTGAGGGTATAGATGACTACTTCAACCGAAAGTAATATAGATAGTAATTCCCCAATTGCCTTTTTTGACTCCGGTGTTGGCGGGCTTACGGTTTTAAATAAAGTAAAAAAAATATTGCCAAATGAAAACTATATTTATTATGGTGATACTTTGCATGTGCCTTATGGCGAAAAAACAAAAGAACAACTTTTAAATTATTCTGATGATATTTTGAAGTTTTTTGAAAGCAAAGGGTGTAAGGCTGTTGTAATGGCTTGTAATACAACATCCTCAGTTATTTATGATGATATAAAGGACAAATATAATTTAAAATTATACCCTATAGTTCAATCAGTATCTGAAATATTAGCAAAAGAACCAATTTCAAGATTAGGTGTTTTTGCAACAAGTGCCACAATTAATTCAAACGTTTACCCAAGAGAGATTTCAAAATATAATTCAGAAATGAAAGTTTTTGGTCAACACTGTCCAAGATGGGTTAGTATCGTTGAAAATAACACTTTAACAGATATTGAAAGTGTTGCAATAATTAAAAATGATTTAGATAAAATGCTTAAAAACAATCCTGAAAAAATTGTTTTAGGGTGTACTCATTATCCTTTCTTATTGAAAATTTTATCTAAATTTGCCCCAAGTGATATGTTTATTGATCCTGCAATACCGTTTGCGGAATTTATTAAAAATGATTTAGCGAAATCAAATCTGTTGAATACTTCAACTGCTAAGAAAACAGAAGAATTCTATGTAAGTTCAGATCCTATTAAGTTCAAAAAATCCGCAAAAATGTTTTACGATTTAAAAGAAAATCCGAAATTATTAACTTTCTAAGATTTTATTAAGGACATCTTTGTATGTCGGAATTTCAATAATATTTGAATTTTTAAATAATTTGTTTTTTGATACGTCAAGTTCTGTTTGATTTTCTCTTATTGCAAATACCGGAATATTTTGTTTTAGAGCTTCAAATACAGGGATAGAACCTAACGAATTGTATGGCATAACAAGGAAATCAGTGTTTGAGATATTTATGCCTTTGGTTTTGTCAGTCGTGATAAGTGGAGCTTGCGATAAACCAAGCAAAATACAAGGCAAAAATGTCGGTGTAATGTATTCTGATGCGGCTTTAGGATTAACTAAATCAGGATAAATTGTATAATCAACAAACGCTGGCGAATGTGCACATGGAACTTTATATTTTTTTGAAATATAGTGTGACAAAATTGCTTCAACTCCTCCAACAGGATCTGCCCCTTGCCCGTTTGCGTAATCTGCATTATCATCTTCCGGATCTTCAAAAAGACATACAATAGCTATAGCTTCGCAACCTTGATTTAGAAGTTTTTCGCAAGATTTTCCAAGTGTTTCAATATTTTTTACGTCTCCTACTGAAATTCCATCATCTGTCATATAGAATTCAACCCCGACCGGTTCTTCCGTGATTTCATATTTGTGGATATTTATTCCATACACAGCTTGAACGGCATTTTGGGTATTTATGTGAACATTTAAAACATCTTGCGGAATTGCTTTATCATAAATTATACCGATTTTATTTCCTGAGGTTGGAATTAAATTTATTTCTCCTTTAAAAAAGCTATCAAGTGTGTAACCTTCCGTATAGAGCATATTTGGTGTGATTCCCGAAAAACAACCTGCATTTACAACATTTGGATTAACTATCAAATTTGTGTGTTTGGCAAATTCTCGAGCGAAAGGACTCGCGTCTCCAGCGTATCCGCCAATAGATGCTCCAATACCTGTCGGAACAACAAATGCTCCAAGCTTTTTATTTTGATAAGTCATTTAAATAATTCTCCAAACCATGTTTAATTGCTTCCGCTGCTTTATCTTGAAAATCAGAATCCATTAATTTTGCGTTATCTTCCGGATTTATTATATATCCAAGTTCAATCAAAGCAGCAGGAGTGTTTGTATTTCGAACAACGGCAAAACTTTGTTGTTTTGCTCCATTATTTTTCAGTGAAAGTTCAGATGTGATTGAGTTTAACAAACTCTTTGCTAATGCTCTTGATTGAGGATAAAAATAATATGTTTCACTTCCGGTTGCTTTTCTGTCTGCCATTGAGTCAGGAAGAGCATTATTGTGAATACTTATGAAAATTTGAGAATGTTCATTGTTTGAATTTTTTACTCTATCTGATAGTGAAACTTCACTATCGTCTGTCCTTGTCATATAAACGATAGCACCTGAATTTTCAAGCTTATCTTTCAGTTTATTTGAAATTGCCAAGTTTATATCTTTTTCTTTATCCCCTAAGCATCCGATAGCCCCAAATTCACTTCCGCCATGCCCAGGGTCAATGGTTATTTTAATTCCATTTAATGGTCGATTTGAATTCAATATTTGAGGCGGATTATTTACTTCAATAACCAACTCATTGTCTGATTTGTAATAACTTATAAATCCAAAATTCCTGCCAATTGGTGGAATGTGATATTCATATTTGCTATAAGGATAATTTTCGACATTGTAGATTGTTAAATCTAACCCGTCATTATCAAACAGAATATAAGGAACTTTTTGATTTAATTTAATTTTAAAAATTCTTTTATTTTGTTCTTCTGAATAGGAAAAAGATTCTATTTTTGCGGGTTTTACAGTCTTTTCTGTCGTTTGAATTGCTGAATTTTTTGCAATCCACCCGTAATCATCTCTTGCTAATTGAACTTTGTAAAAATCTCCCATTTCTCCAATTGCAGTGAATTTAATACCTTTTTGTAAATGTTGTAGTCTGTTTATACCAAAATCAACCGGAGTTGAACGGAGTGGAATATTATCGTCTTTCAATTCTATTACTATAGGTGTTTTATATGCAGTAAATACAGGTGCAACAGGCTTTTGTTGTTCGGTGTTATCTCTTGTGATTTTGAAAGTTTGTGTTTCTTTTTCATTTGAAATTATAAAAGTGTTTTCTCCGACATTAAGATTAACAGTATGCCAAAAACCACCGCTAGAATGGATTTCAACATCTTCGCCATTGATTGTTAAATGTTTATTTGGATTTTCGCTACCGATAAAAAAAGTCCGTGGAGAATTAATCGTAACATTGTTTGATTTTGGATAAACAATATTAGCACAATCGCCCTTTAGTCCACTAATATTTAGGAACAATCCCATAGCTAAAATAGTAAATAATATTTTTTTCATAATATACATAATACAATATTTTAAAGAAATTTATAATTTCGTAAAGATATTTAATAATTGAGATATTTAATATTCATTATGATAAAATTAAATTATAAGGGATAGGCAATGAGAAGAGAAATAAATAGAACCGGGAAATCAAGAACCAGATATTGTAATTCTGTTACTGATTTTATGAGTATTATATATCTTGTAGCAATAGTTATCTTGATAGTCCATTTATTTATATTACAAGTTTTTGATATTCACAAATATCGAGAAAAAGGAAAAATGCAACGTTCAAGCCATGATTTTGCTGTTCGTGGTGATATTTATGATAGACATGGTATAAAACTTGCAACAGATAGAATTTATTATAATATTTACGCGAGACCCGTTGATTATACGGAGAAAGAAACCCCAAGAAAAATTGCTAAATTATTTTCCCCTATTCTTGGAATTCCTGAAAATGTTCTATTTAACAAATTATCCGATAAAAAAATTCAGGTAATTGCCGTTAAAAAGGACGTAGATAGAGATACTGCAAAAAAAATTATGAAGGTTATCTCTGATAATAGTTTCCGTTCAATAAGTTTAGATAAAAAGAACACTAGAGAGTATCCGCAAGGAGTATTTGCATCTCATGTTTTAGGTTTTTACAACTTTGATGCAAATGTTTCAAATGGGGTGGAATTAACAGCTAAAGACAAATTAGAGCACGTAGTTAGAGCGACAAGATATCAAAGAACTCGTGACGGAAAAATTATTTATAATTTTTCAACCGACCCTGTTGTGCCGACAATGAACCCAAAAGGTCAGGATGTTGTTTTAACAATAGATGCGGCAATTCAGCACGTTTGTGAAAAAGAACTTCAAAAGATTATTCATGAAAAAGATGCTTTGCGTGGAGCTGTAATTGTAATGAACCCTAAAAATGGTGAAATTCTTGCCTATGCGGTTTATCCTACTTATGACCCGAATAAATTCCAAAAAGCATCAAATACTCAAATAAAAAACTGGACATTAACTGATGTTTATCCTCCAGGGTCAACATTCAAGACTATTACAGTTACAAGTGCAATGGAACTTGGTAAAATTAATGAATTTTCGATAATTCAAGATTCAGGTCGAATGAAGTTTGGTAATTATACGATTGAAAACTACGATTACAAACAAAAAGGTGCTCCAGGACGAATTAATCTTGTTTATTTGTTTGAGCACTCAAGTAATATCGGTTCTGTCAATGTCGGATTTTTGATGACTCATAACGAATTTTATTCAATGTTGAAAAAATTCGGATTTGGTGAAAAATCAGGAATTGATCTTCCCGGGGAGTCTTCAGGTCTTTTGGCATCTCCAAAGTTTTGGGATAAGGGATTACACATGACAATGTCTTACGGATATGGAACATCTGTATCTATTATGCAAATGGTTTCAGCCGTTTCCGCATTGGCTAATAACGGTGTAAGAGTAACGCCTCATGTTATCAAATATTCACCTGAAGAAGAGCAGGAAAAAGTTAAATATATTCCGACTATTTCCCCTCAAACGGCTCACACAATTACAAAACTGTTAGCAGAAAGTGTAAATAACGGTAAATCATGTATCAAAATGGATAAATATAACGTTGCGGCTAAAACCGGAACGTCAAGAAAACCGCTTGAAAATGGGACAGGGTATAGTGGTGCGATGTATACTTCTACTATCGGGTATTTACCTGCTAGTGATCCAAAAGTATTGATTTATGTAGTTGTTGATAGTGCGAAAAAAGGACCTGTTTGGGGAAATACGGTAGCAGGCCCTGTATTTCATGAAGTTGCCGAGCAGACAGCAAGAATTCTTGACTTGAAGCCTGACAAAGTTCCGACTACACCAACAAAAAAAGTTAATTAAAATAAGGAGATAAAGGTATGAAATTAGATGAATTAATAGAATATTTGAAATACAAAGATTTAATCAATTTTAAAAATGTTGAAATCTCTGGAATTTCTTACAATTCAAAAACAACTAAAAAAGGTGATATATTTATTTGTTTGGTTGGAGAACATACAGATGGGCATGAATACGCTCAAATGGCTATTGATAATGGTGCCACAGCTTTACTTGTTGAACATCCTGTTGAAGGTGTAACTGTTCCACAAGTTCAAGTAGATTCAACAAGACATAAAATTGCTGATATTGCCGACAGATTTTATTCCAGCCCTTCAAAAGGTTTAAATCTTATTGGTATAACAGGTACAAACGGTAAAACAACAGTTACTCATTTAATTCAAAAAATCTTTGAAGAAAATAATGAAAAATGTGCATTAATTGGAACTTTAGGGTATAAATTATCTTCAAACGGTGAATATAGAGATGCAAAACATACGACTCCTCAGGCTCCTGAATTGCAAGCAACTCTTCGAATGATTAAAGATGTTGAAAAAATTGATAACGTTGTAATGGAAGTAAGTTCACATGCTCTTGATCAAAACAGAGTTGGCGGATGTTGCTTTAATGGTGCGGTATTTACAAACCTGACCCAAGACCATTTAGATTACCACATCACAATGGAAAACTATTTCAAGGCTAAAGCATTATTGTTTGAACGTTTGACAGAAGGCGATTTTGCCGTTATCAATATTGATGATGAATATGGCGAAAGATTTTTATCTGTTGTACCGCAAGGAGTTAGAAAATTTACTTACGGAGTTAAAAAAGATGCTGATGTTATGGCAAAAAATATCAATTTCTCTCTAAATGGTGCCGAATTTACTCTTGTTGCTCAAGGTAAAGAGTATTCCGTAAATTTGCACATGAACGGTATGTTCAGTGTTTATAATGTTTTGGCAGCTCTAACAGCAGCTATTGCAATGAATATTGATATTAAAGTCGCATTAAAAGCTCTTCAAAATGTTCATGGTGTTGCAGGAAGATTTGAAGTAGTTAATAAAAAACCATTGGTTATTGTTGATTATGCTCATACTCCTGACGGGTTAGAGAATGTTTTGAAATCTGCTAGAGAAATTACTCCAAAAGACGGAAAATTAATTTGTTTATTTGGATGCGGTGGAGATAGAGATGCTACAAAGCGTCCGAAAATGGGTGCTATAGCTCAAAAACTTGCCGATAAAATTATCATTACAAGTGACAATCCTCGTTCTGAAGATCCGCAACAAATTATCACAGACATTATTGCAGGACTTAAATCTGTTGATCCTGATATTGTTACTGTTGAACCTGATAGAGGGGAGGCAATTGCCTTGCTAAAAACAATTGCAGATAACAATGATGTTGTTTTGATTGCAGGAAAAGGACATGAAGATTATCAAATTTTGAAGGATAAGACCATTCATTTTGATGATAGAGAGCAAGCAAGAAAAGTATTTGCAGGAAGTGTAATCTAATGAAAACAAATTTACTTGTAGAACAACATTTCCATGGCTGTTATGGAGTGGATTTTAACAAAGCAACCGTTGATGATATTTTAGATGTAGCACATAAAATTCTAAAAGATGGTGTTGGCTATATTTTTCCGACATTGGTTACTGATACGGTTGAAAATACAAAACGTCAGGTAAAAATTATTAAAGAAGCTGCTCAAAAAACTACTTCTGATATGGCAAAAATTTGTGGTGTACATATTGAAGGAATATTTTTAAATCCCGAAAAAAAATGTATACACGATGCTAAATTATTTTTAAAACCGACAATTGAAAATATAAAACTTGTTGAAGATGATTTTGTTAAAATTATCACTTTAGCTCCCGAATTATCTGATTATGAAACCTTAAAATATTTGCAAGATAGAGGGATAAAAGTTCAAGCAGGGCACTGTGTTGGTGGTGATTTGACATATTGTAACGGTGCAACTCATACCTTTAACGGTATGAAAGGTATCGTTCATCGTGGAGAATCAACCGCTCTCAGTGCTTTAATAAATGATAATATATATGCCGAAGTGATTGCAGATGGAGTTCATGTTTCAGATGATGCTTTAAAATTGCTATTTCGAGCAAAACCGGTTGATAAAGTTATTTTAATATCTGACTGTCTATCTTGCACTCACAGTGATATTAAAGAATTTGATTTTGCTGGTTCTAAAATTTATTTTGACGGAATTGAAGCAACTTCAAAAGAAGGTACAATTGCGGGAAGTACAAAATTGGTACCTGATATTATTAAAATTTTAGGGAAGAAAAATTTGTTCAACCCTCAATATATTGAAAATCCTTATATTTACCATGGTTTAGATAAGTATGGTGAAATTGAATGGGATGAAGATTTTAATATAGTAAAAGTTAAATATTAACTTTCGGAGAGAAATAATGCGTAGTGACAATATTAAAAAAGGGATAGCCAATACTCCTCATAGAGCACTTTTGATGGCTGCCGGTGTTAGTAAAAAAAATATTGAGTCTCCATTCATTGGGATTGCAAGCTCTTTTACTGATTTAGTACCGGGGCATGTAGGAATGAGAGATTTAGAACGTCAAATTGAAAAAGGAATTCATTCCGGTGGCGGACAAGCATTTATTTTTGGCGTTCCTGCCGTATGTGACGGAATTTCTATGGGGCATTCAGGAATGCGATATTCCTTGCCTTCAAGAGATTTGATTGCTGATTGTGTTGAAACTATGGCAGAAGCTCATCAACTTGACGGTTTGGTTTTGCTTTCTAATTGTGACAAAATTACCCCGGGGATGATGATTGCGGCTCTTCGATTAAATATTCCAACGATTATTGTAACTGCAGGTCCAATGTTAGATGGTGAAAGTCGCTGCGAAAAATTATCAATGATTAAAGCCTCATTTGAAGCTATTGGTAAATATCGAAATGGCGTTATTGATGAAAAAAGGCTGTTGGAACTTGAAGAAGAATCTTGTCCTAGTGCCGGTTCTTGCCAAGGAATGTATACTGCAAACACTATGGCTTGTTTAACAGAAGTTATGGGAATGAGTTTGCCATTCTGTTCTACATCTGCTGCTGTTTCATCTAAAAAGAGAAGAATTGCATTTGATAGCGGAATACAAATTGTAGATTTGGTGAGAAAAGACATCAAACCTCGTGATATTGTTGATAAAGATACTTTGCGAAATGCGATAATATGTGATTTGGCTCTTGGTGGTTCAACAAATTCTTTTTTGCACATTTTGGCATTTGCAAATGCAGGGGAAATTGATGTCACATTGAAAGACTTTGAAGAATTGAGCCACAAAATTCACCAAGTTGTAAAATTGGATCCTGCCGGAACTGCTTCAATGACTGATTTCCATAAAGGCGGTGGAATTCCTGCCTTGTTAAAAACATTGATGAGTGCAAATGTTGGGATTGTGGATAAAAACACAACTTGCGGATTGAAACTTTCTGAAATCTCATCCGGTGCTTATGTTGATACCAGCCTTATTCACCCTTATGATGAACCATTCACAACAAAACCGGGGTTAGGTATTTTGTATGGAAATATCGCTCCTGACGGTTGTGTAACAAAAATATCAGGAATTGATGAAAGTTGTTACGAATTTGAAGGCGTAGCAAAGACGTTTGATTCTGAAGAAGAAGCTATGGCAGCTTTAGAAGGCGATAAGATTAAAGCTGGTGATATTGTTGTAATTCGTTATGAAGGGCCTAAAGGAGGCCCGGGGATGCGTGAGATGCTTGCACCAACCTCATTACTTGTCGGAAAAGGTTTAGGTACAACTTGTGCTCTAATTACAGATGGCAGATTTTCAGGCGGCACAAGAGGAGTTTGTATCGGTCATGTTTGCCCTGAGGCTGCAAATGGAGGAAACATTGCACTAATTGAAAATGGCGATAAGATTAAAATTGATATAAATACTCGTTCAATTACACTTTTAGTGTCAGATGAAGAGTTGAATGAAAGAAGAAAACATTTAAAACCTTTTGAACTAAAGTGTAAGTCAGGTTATTTAGCTAAATATGCAAAAAACGTTCAAGATGCATCTCATGGTGCGATAGTTTAAGGAAACAATATGGATAAAGATATACAAAAAATTATACAAGATACAGATTTAAAACACATTGCAATCATTATGGACGGTAATCGCCGTTGGGCAAAAGAAAAAAATTTGCCAAGTGCTATGGGACATAAAAAAGGCGTTGATGCACTTAAAAATATTTTGAGAGCATGTAATGATTTTGGGGTTAAATATTTAACTGTTTACGCGTTTTCAACTGAAAATTGGAATCGAAAAAAAGAAGAAGTTGAATTTTTAATGAATTTGGTTGCAGTAACACTGACAAACGAGTTAGATGAAATGCACAAAGAAAATGTTCAAATTCATTTTATTGGTGATTTGACTCGTTTGAGTGATAAACTACAAAAAATTCTCTCAAATGCTGTAGAAACAACAAAAAATAACACCGGTGTAACTCTTCAAATTGCACTAAATTACGGTTCAAGAGATGAAATTGTTCATGCGGTGCAAAAAATTGTAAAATCAGGAGTTGAACCTGAAAAAATAAATGAAAAAATAATTTCGAATAATCTTTATACAGCGGGTATTCCTGATCCTGATATTTTGATTAGAACAGGTGGAGAACAGAGAATTTCTAACTACTTGTTGTGGCAGATTGCATATTCTGAAATTATTATAAGACAAGAATTTTGGCCGGATTTTGATAAAAATTCTCTTCGGGAGTCAATTTTAGAATTCGGAAATAGGCAGAGAAGATATGGAAAATAGTAATAAAATTAAAATCGTATTTGCAACAGGAAACCCCCACAAACTTCAAGAAATCAATGAGATTTCCAAGGGTTTAGGTATTGAGTTCATTTTGCCTCCCACAGATTTTAACCCCATTGAAAACGGTGAAACATTTGAAGAAAATTCTTATATAAAAGCAAAAGAGGCTTCTGATTTATCTCATTGCATCTCTTTAGCAGATGATTCAGGACTTTGTGTTGAAGCCTTGAATGGAGAGCCGGGGATTTATTCTGCCAGATATGCTCAAACTCCACAAAAAAGAATTGACAAGCTGTTAACTAATCTTGCCCCATTCGGTAATAGAAAAGCCAAATTTGTTTGTGCTATGACTCTTGTTGATGAATTTGGAAAAGTTCTTGATAGAGAAATTGGAGAATGTCATGGTAAAATTTCAGAACAGCAATTTGGTACAAATGGTTTTGGGTATGACCCGATATTTATCCCTGACGGGTATGATGTGACAATCGCACAAATGCCTGAAAGCTTGAAAAATACCATATCACACAGAAGTATCGCACTACATAAAATTATCGAATTTATAAAAAATGAGCAAATTTAATCAAATATTTGCATAGAATTTTTATCCATTATACAATTGATTTGTTGACTAGGGAGAACTTAATATAATGAAAAAAAAGATATTATTAATAATCATTATTGCATTAATTGCAATAGGTTTAAGATTTATGGCTTCGACATTCAATGGAATGATGAAACAGAAAAAACATGCTACTGTAATTCCTCCGGATGTTGTTGTTCAAACAATTCAAGAGGATGATGTTATCAGAACTTTTGACGCTCCGGGGAGAGTTGTTTCAAAATATCAAGTTAGTATTATGGCAAGAATTTCAGGTTATTTGCAAAAAAGCTTTTTTAAAGAAGGCGATTACGTAAAAGCCGGAGAGACTTTATTCTTAATTGAACCTGCTGAATATCAAAACGCATCAAATGTTGCAGGTGCAAATATTCAAAATATCAAAGCTCAATTAGCTTACGCGAATAAACAACTTGCAAGGGCGGAAGAACTTGTTAAACAAGATTACATTGCAAAAGCAAAGTATGATGAAATCTTAGCTAATCGTGATGCTCTCCAAGCTCAACTTGCAGCAGCACAATCAAATTATAAAGATACAAACAGAAATTTGAGTTATACAAGAGTAAAAGCTCCTGTTGACGGCAGAATTGGTATTATTGACGTCACTGTAGGGAACTATGTTACCCCTTCATCAGGTTCATTAACAACAATCAACAGTACAAACCCGATTTATGTAACATTCCCATTGTCTTCAGAAGATTTTGCCGCTGTATCTGATATTGATAAAAAGGCGGATGCAAAACGTAAAGTTGAATTGTTTTTCCAAGACGGTGAAAAATATGAATTAACGGGAACACAAGACTTTTTAGATAATAAAGTCGATCAAACAACCGGTACAGTTACTTTGCGTGCAACATTCCAAAATCCGAATAACAAACTTTTACATGGAGAGTTTGTGAACGTAAGATTATTTGCAAATAATCCTGTTAAAGTGCCGATTGTTCCTATTGTTGCGGTTCAAGAAAATCAAGAGGGTAAATATGTTTATGTTCTTGACGAAAAAGGACTTCCAAAACTTACTTACATCAAAACTCAAGGTCAATCAGGAGACAATTGGATTATTAAAGACGGACTTAAACAAGGTGATAAGGTAATTGTTGAAGGTATTTTGAAGGTTACTCCTGGTAGTCCTGTTCATATTGTGACAAAAGAGCAAATGGATGCTATTAAATCAAACAATCAAACAAAAACAGATAAAAAATCGAAGAAAAAATAAAAATTAAAGGGATATATATAATGCCAGAAGAAAAACAAGGGAATTTATTTATAAGACGACCAAAACTTGCGATTGTAATTTCGCTTGCGATTTTGCTTGCAGGGATTTTGATGATTACATCTTTGCCGCTAGAAGAATATCCATCAATTACACCTCCGCAGGTTGTTGTATCCGCAACTTACGCCGGTGCAAGCTCTGACGTTGTAGAATCAACAATTGCAGCTCCGGTTGAAGCCCAATTGAATGGTGTTCAAGACATGATTTATATGTCATCAACATCGCAAAACGGTTCTTATAAATTGACTTTGTACTTTGCGGTCGGTTCAGATCCTGATATGGCAGTAGTTAACGTTCAAAACCAGTTGCAACTTGTAACTCCAAGACTTCCGGAAGAAGTCCGAAGGTATGGTTTGTCAGTTAAAAAGTCTACCGGCGGGCCAGGGTTATTGATGATTTCTGTTAATTCGCCACACAATTCTTATGACCCGTTATTTATCTCTAACTACGCGGATATTTATATTAAAGATGAACTTGCACGTATTCGTGGGGTTGGTCAGGTTTCTGTTTTCGGTTCTTCAAGTTATTCAATGAGAATATGGCTTGATGCTGATAAAATGGCAAATTATGGGCTGTCTGTAAGTGAAGTTTCGGCAGCAATTCAGGCTCAAAACATTCAATCTCCTGCCGGTGATTTGGGTGTTGAACCTATGAAAGAAAAGCAACTTATTAAACTGACGATGAGAACCAAGGGACGTTTGAAAGAAGCCAAAGAGTTTGAAGATATTATTGTTAAATCTTTACCAAACGGTTCTCAAATAAGATTAAAAGATGTTGCAAGAGTTGAACTAGGTGCCGAAAGTTATTCATATTTTTCAAGAATTAGCGGTAAAAATTCTGCAATTATTACTGTAAGTCAATTGCCGGAAGCTAACGCGATTGATTTGTCTAATAAAATTCAAAAAAGATTAGCCGAATTGAGTAAAACCTTCCCAAAAGATATTCAATACAAGGTTCAGCACGATGAAACAGAATTCGTTAGAGAATCAATTAACGAAGTTATCAGTGCCGTTGCTTTAGCGGTTTTACTTGTGTCTCTTGTTACGTATTTGTTTTTGGGTACGGCAAGAGCTGCTTTTATTCCATTTTGTGCAATTCCGGTTTCACTAATCGGTGTATTTATTTTTATGCACATATTTGGATTTTCAATAAATTTATTGATTTTATTCGGGTTGGTACTCGCCGTTGGGCTGGTTGTAGATGATGCGATTGTTGTACTTGAAAATACGCAACGGCACATCCAAGAAGGTAAAGACCCTAAAACAGCAACTGAAATTACAATGAAAGAAGTATTTGGGGCGGTATTAGCAACATCACTTGTACTTATGGCGGTATTTGTTCCTGTTTCATTTATGGGTGGAATTACAGGTAGAATGTTTAGACAATTTGCTTTGTGTATAGCATCTTCTATCGGTTTGTCAACTCTTGTTGCTTTGACTCTAGCTCCTGCTCTTTGTTCTATGATTTTAAAATCAGGAGAAGAAAAAGCTGACTTTAAATTTATTCAAATGTTTGATGATTGGTTTGCAAGTGTTCGTGATAAATATTTGGTTTATACAAAGAATTTTGTTGAATCTTCAAAACTTACTCTTGGAGTTTTAGGGATAATTGTTCTTTTCACGATTGGAATGTTTTTATTAATTCCAAGAGGATTTTTGCCAGCAGAAGATAGAGGTGCTGTATTTACTCAAATCCAATTACCTGATGGTTCTTCAGCATCGAGAACTGATGTTGTCGCTAAAGATGTCGAAGATAAATTGTTAAGAATTCCAGGAGTAGAGGACACTATTACACTTGTTGGTATGAACGGTGAAAATACCGCATTTATTGTATCCAGTTTAAAACCTTGGTCTAAGAGAAAGAAAAAAGAAGAATCTCTTGACGGAATAATGAAAAATATCAATATGACATTTGCAAATTATCCGTCTGCTACGATAGCTTCCTTCTCTCCTCCTGCAATTACAGGTTTAGGTATGTTTGGTGGGTTTGAATATCAACTTTTGGATAAGGGTGATAGGGATGCAGGTGCACTGTATGAACAAGCTACAAAACTAATGAATGCAGCACGTTCAAATCCTAGTTTTTCAATGATTTATAGTTCTTATAGCCCGAATTTGCCTCAATTAGAACTGGATATTGATGTTGATAAGGCTATGGCACAAGGGGTTGAGGTTGCTGAAATTTATAACGCAATTGCAGCTTATTTTGCCAAATCTTATATTAACGACTTTAATAAATATGGTCGTGTTTATAGGGTTTATGTTCAAGCAGATTCTGATTTTAGAGCAAAGATATCTGATATTGATAAAATTTACGTAAAAAATAATAATGGGCGTATGGTGCCTTTATCAGCCGTTATCAAGACAAAGAACGTTGTAGGGCCTTATGTTAGAACAAGATTTAATATGTATCCTGCAATCACTATAAACGGTAGTACAAGAGCAGGGGTAAGTTCAGGTAAGGCAATGAGCTTGATGGAAGAAATTTCAGCTAAAACTTTGCCTGAAGATATGGGTTATGCTTGGTCAGGAACTTCTCTACAAGAAAAAGAATCAAACGGACAAATCGGACCAATTTTAACAATGTCATTAGTTTTCGTATTTTTATTCCTTGTAGGGTTATACGAAAGTTGGTTGTTACCTGTTTCAGTTCTTTTGGTAACTCCGGTTGCATTAGTTGGGGCGTTATTATTCCAATATGTGAGCGGTTATGCTTTAGATATTTATTCTCAAATCGGACTGGTTATGTTAATCGGTTTGAGTACAAAACAAGCAATTTTGATTGTTGAATTTGCTAAAGACGCTCATCAAAGCGGTATGCCGATTAGAGAAGCTGCTTTGCAAGCTGCAAAACTTCGTTTTAGAGCTGTAATGATGACAAATATCGCATTCATTCTTGGTTTGTTACCGCTGGTTTTTGCGTCAGGTGCCGGTGCTGCATCTCGACATTCTGTAGGTATGACGGTATTTGGCGGAATGATTGCAGTTGCGTTTATTGGAACATTCCTTGTTCCGGCATTTTACGTTATGGTTGAAGAATTTAAAGTTAACTTTGCACATAAAGTTCATGAATTTAAGGAAAAAAGAAAACATGTTTAAGAAAATATTTATATCTATAATATTTTTACTTTTTGCCATGCCGGCCTTTTCAAATAGTTTAGGTAACAATATCAACACGAATGAATTTCCAAAATCAGACAGCGTATTGCCAAGTGTAGATGTTAATCCGGATTTTGTAATATCAGGAACTGTTGAAAAAAATATTGATATGACTCTTGATAACTGTTTGCGACTTGCTTTAGGAAATAATCCGAGAATAAATGCTGCATTTCAGGATATTTTAGCATCAGACGCTCGAATTAAACAGGTTTGGTCAAATTATTTTCCTAGTATTTCTTGGCAAACGAGTTATACTCACATTAAACAACTTCAATTGTCTGATGCTTTGGGTAAAAATCTGCAGTTTAATTATTATTTGCTTGGACAAGTTACTTTGCAACAGATGTTATACGATTTTGGGGTGACTCAAAATCAGGCAACAATTAAAAGGTTGGATTATGATGCTTACAAAAAGACATTTGAATCTGTAGTTAATGATGTTATTTATCAAACAAAAGATGCTTATTACAATGTTTTGTATGCCTATGAAAACAAACGTGTAGCTCAAGATATGGTTGATAAATACCAAATGTTTTATAATCAGGCAAAAGCTTTTTATAAAATAGGGATGAATCCAAAAGTCGATGTCACTATTTCAGAAACAAATTTGAGTAATGCAAAATTAAATCTAATTCAGGCTGAAAATGCGGTTAATCTTGCGATTGCAAAGCTAAATAATGTTATGGGTGTTCCATATATAGAAAAATACGACATTATGGATAGATTAAAGTATCAACCAACCAATTTAACATTTGAACAGGCTATTGATACAGCAAGAGAAGCACGACCGGAGTTAAGACTTGCAGAAATAAAAGTTGAAGAGGCGAACCAAACCTTGAAACTTGCTAAAAAATCTTATTATCCGAGTATTTCAGTTGAAGCACAATATCAACGAGGTGGGAAATCTTGGAATTCTAATTATGGTTACAATGTGGGTGGCTATTTGATTTTCCCTACAGTTAATGCAATGTTAATTCGAAATGAAATCAAAGAAGCAAGATATTTGTATGATAGAGAGCTTGCAAATGCAAGAAATACTCAAAATAGCATTTATTTGGAAATCCAAAATGCATATTTAAAACTTGATGAAAAACGAAATCAGTTGCCGGTTGCAATTTTGCAGGTTAAACAATCAAAAGAAAACTACGAACTATCTTATGGCCGTTATAGAGTAGGAGAAGCATCACCAATTGAACTTCGAGAAGCTGAAACAACTTATGAACAGGCACAATTAACCTATTATACCGCACTTTATGAATACAATTCCGCTAAAGCCGAGCTTGAAAAAGCTATAGGTAAAAATATCGTAGAAGATACTGATAGCGTTGATTTAGAAAAATAGTTAAGAAATGTTAACAAGCTAATTCTTAAAAAGGCAATTTTTCTCAAAGTATTTACTTTATATATATGTAAGAGATAAATAAAGAGAGAGAAAAGAAAATGTTAGCAACTTCAAATCAAGCATTTGGAACAATGGTTAAACCTTCAAGAAGAAGAAAAGCTCCTGCTGAATTTAACTATTTAGAAAATAAAGATAGAAGAATGAGATTTAATAACTCACAAGACCCAATCTATTATGTGTTTGATTGCATCGAAAACAGACCTCTTGGGACTTTGGCTAAAGAGTTTGTAAAAGATTCATTCTTTGAAGTTGCAAATTTCGTATCAAAAGTTGTTGGATAATCAATAGGAAACAAGGACAAAGGATTTAAGGAAAAGGATAGGAATATTATTTAATAAAGCGGTCAAAATAAATGACCGCTTTTTATTTTGTTAGATTTTAAAATAATACAGTTTGAGGGTAAATCTCTTCAACATAATTTGCCCAATCTTTCACATCAAAAAATCCGATAGCAAATTCTGCTGTATTTGCACCCAATTGCTGAGCCTCCGGAACTTCGATCGGAGGACCTGCAGGAGTGGAGCGAGACGAATTTTTAGGGTTAGAGATAACGCCGACACTTCGTAACAATGTTATTGATAAGGTATTATTAAATACTTCGTACTCATTCAGTCCTTTTGTAATAACCCCTAAACCGTTTGCCCAAACAAATCTTTGACAAGGAGCAGAGTTTGTTTTTGCTTCAAGCCCTTTTGTTTTAGGAAGATTTTTGCGAATATCATAACTTGCTTCAAAATCTCTTTCAATTAACAAATTCATATCTTCTGAGAAGGTCTTTTCAACTGGAGTATCAAAGTTAAACCTTACTTGCCAAATTCGATTTGACAATAAATTTAGCCAATTGATTTTGAAATTTAACAACTTTGATTTTTTGTTTAAAAAGATTTCGACAGCAAAAAATGATGTTGTAACTTTTATTGCGGAACGTAAATCCCCTTCATACATAATTTTTGCGGATTTGATTTCTGCAACTTCGCCCAAATCATCTTCAACAGGACCAAAATTATACGTATCGCCCTTATCTTTATAACGTACAAATTCTATAAAATTCTTGTAACAAACTCCATTTGAGTACAAATTCAATTTGCCATTCTCAAATGCAATTTTGATATTTGAATTCTCTAAAGACTCATTTGTTATTTTTAAATCAGACTCTTCTCCTGTTGAGTTGAATTCTTTTAACAAAGTATAAATTGTTGTATAATCTTCTGTTACAGGAATTTTATTTATATCATAGAGTAATGATTTAGGAAAACCTTTTCTCTTTGATATTACCTGAGAATTTTCATCAACAGAATCTTTTTCAACAGTTAAAAGTTTATATTTGTCTAAATATTTGAATGTGATTGACATGTTTTCAGGTTGTGTAACACCGATTTCATTGATAATAGTATCGGCGATTTCAAGAATTTTGTTGTATCTGGTGATGTTTTCTTGATGCACTAAATCTGTTGAACACCCGCAAATACTATCATGTGCCTGATTTTGGAGCAACAATTTATATGCATATTCAATTGCATTATCATAGGTTGATCCGAAATTAAATTGAATTTTATTTGCTAAATCCAATTTATAAGAGCATTCTGTATTTAGCTGTTTCAATTTTGTACGTGTTGAATAGGTTCCAGGTAAGATAAATGTTTTAGAGTTGTCTCGAAGCTCTTCATCAAATTTGTGTTTAAATTTAACGGCATTAAAATAATCAAACGGAGAACCAAGTTCAATTTCGTAATCGTCAAAGTAAAAATTAACGCTTTCGATTTGAGATTTTATATCTTCCTGTATTGCCAAATGATCGGCACCTATCGGTAAAAGTAAAGTATCTCCTGATTTTTCGGCAATTTTATCTAAATTATCTTTTAGAAAGTCCGCTTTTTCCTGCATTGATAAATCAGATGAAAAAATATCCATAAAATACCCGCGAATGAGATTTACGGTATTTACGCCCCGAAAAATAAATTCAGACGGCAAATCTCCACACCCACGCCATACCATAGCTTTATCAATATCAAATTCTTTTAAAATAGCAGGAATATTTTGACTATGCCCAAAAGTATCCGCAAAATATCCGATAAAATCAGTACAACCAAAGTCTTTTGCGATTTTTATACCAATTTCAAGGTTTTTTCTGAAACAAATTCCATCAGTCAAAAATTCATCAACTAAACAATAAAAAGGGCCTATAAATAATCTTTTTTCAGCAACAAATTTTCGAACCAAATCTTCTTTTTCCGGTCTCAATTCTAAATAATCTAAAAGAGCTGAAACTTGCCCGTCAAAATAAAATGACGGGATTTTATCCTCTTCAAGATATCTTAAAATATTATCAAAAACCTTAACAAGTCTAAGTCTAAATACTTCGAATTCTCTATACCATTCTCTATCCCAGTGAGAATGCAAATAAGCAATTACACGTATCTTTTTATTTTTTTTATTAAACATCATAATTTCATATTAGCATTTTCTTTATTTAATGGCTAATTGTAAAGATTGCCCGACTTGAGAATGTCGAAAATTATTGAGAGTTTTAATATAAATTTGAATAAAGGGGTAAAAATGAATAAATTTGGTATTTTAGGGATAATTATTTTAAGTATTTTTCTTATTGAATTAAGTTCGGATGCATTAATCTCTAATTATGGGCATGATAGTAACAATTACAAACTTATAAGTGCTTTTTCTCAAAATTTAGATAATCCTTATGGACAGGATTTGAGTATGGTCGAGGAGTTTTTGTTTAATAAAACGTTTGAAAGTGAAAATAATGCCGAACGCTTAAACCGCATTGAAGTCCAAATATTTAGGAAGAATTTCCCGACTATGAATATAAGTCAGCGAATGAACAATGTATTAGCAAATTATAGGGGTGAATATATGGGATATAATACTTATTCGAGTTCTAAAAATTTAAGAAACAGGATTATAGACAGATTTGTAGGGCAACCGACAGGATTTACTCCGGCACTATCAAATTCTAATTTTATAAATACATTTGGACCTTCCTATAACAGAGGATTTTACACCGGTAACAACGGTTGGAGATATCAAAATTCTTACAATCCGACAATGACCGGTGCCGGAATTCATATTTTAGATTAAAAGATGTAAAAAATATGTAAAGGTAATCTAAATTACTTATTTTGATGATACCATATATAATGTAGTATTTTTGAAGGAGAGGAAAACAATATGTGTGGTATTGTCGGATATATAGGGAATAAGCCTGTTGTAGATATATTATTAGACGGACTTGAACAACTTGAATACAGAGGTTATGATTCTTCAGGTATCGCTGTTAAATGTTCAGACGGAATAAAAGTTTATAAAGCTGTTGGTAAATTAAAGAATTTGAGAGAAGAATTGGCTCCTCATGCTTATGGAATTTCAAAAGCAACATTAGGTATCGGCCATATTCGTTGGGCAACCCATGGGGCTCCGACAGTTGTTAATGCACACCCTCATACTTGCGGATGCGGAAAACTTGTTGTAGTTCACAATGGCATTATTGAAAATTACAAGGAACTAAAAGCTGAACTTGAAGCAAAAGGTTGTAAATTCCGTTCTCAAACAGATACTGAGACCGTTGCTTATCTTATTGCAATGATTTATGGTGAAGTTAAAGACCTTACTAAGGCTGTTCAACTTGCAACTAAAAGAATTCAAGGGGCTTATGCTCTTGGAATTATGCATAATGATGAACCGGATAAACTTGTTGTGACTAAAAGAAATGCTCCATTAGTTATCGGGGTTGGAGAAAATGAATATTATGCAGCATCTGATGTTCCTGCTATCATTAAACACACTAAAAAAGCTATATATATGAAGGATAATCAGGTTGCAACATTAACTAAGTCATCATTGAGATTAGAAGATGAATTTGGTAACGAAGTTATTCCTAAAATTGAAGTTCTTCCTTGGGAACCTGTTGCACTAAGCAAAATGGGTTATAAACACTTCATGTTAAAAGAAATCCACGAACAACCGGATGTAATCAGAAATATTTTAATAGGTAAACTTCACACTTCAGATTCTCCGATTGTGTTAGATGAAGTTAAATTGACAAAAGAACATCTTAAAAAGTTAAATCGAATTCAAATCATTGCATGCGGAACATCACTTCACGCCGCAATGGTTGGAAAATACATTATAGAATCATTTTGCGGAATTCCTGTTGATGTTGAAGCATCGAGTGAATATATTTACCGTAAAACAGTGACTGATGAGCATACTCTTGTTATCGGGGTATCTCAATCAGGTGAAACAGCAGATACTTTGACAGCTATCAAACAGGCTAAGGCTAAAGGTTCACATGTTTTAATCATTACAAACAGACCTGATAGTGCAATGGCAAGAGAAGCTGACAGTTTAATCCCTGTTAGTGCTGGTATTGAGGTTTCTGTTGCAGCTACAAAATCTTATATTGCACAATTAACATCATTCTATTTATTAGCTTTGTATATGGCAGAAACAAAAGAATCTATGCCACAAAAGGATTTGAATGAAATTAAAGCTGAAATGTTAATTCTTCCACAAAAAATCGAACAAATTCTTGCTCATAAAGAAGAAATCCAAAAATGTGCCAGAAAATATGCAAACACAAGAGATTTTATCTACATCGCAAGAGGAATTAACTACCCTACAGCTCTTGAAGGGGCATTAAAATTAAAAGAAATCAGTTATATCAATGCTACAGGTTATCCGGCAGGAGAACTTAAACATGGTCCTATTGCAATGCTTGATGAAACAATGCCGGTATTATCAATTTTGATGCAAGGTTGTGTGTTTGAAAAATTGTTATCTAACAGTGAAGAAGCAAAGGCTCGTAACGCTAGAATGGTTGCTCTTACAAATTCATCTGATCCTAAATTAGATGATTTGTTTGATTTTATTATAAGAGTACCTGAAGTTCACGAATTTTTATCTCCAATTGTTGCAACAGTGCCTTTGCAATTGATTGCATATTATATCGCTGAATTCCTAGGAAAAGATGTTGACCAACCTAGAAACTTGGCAAAATCTGTAACTGTAGAGTAATTTGAGGATTATTTTATGAATAATCAAATAGTATCTGATATTGCAATTATTGAGAAACCAAGTGAATTTACCACTCAAAATATTGAACAGATTTTAGAAACACAATATGGAAAACTTATTCGTTGGGCAATTATTGATGTATTAGATAACAAATTAAAAATAAGTGTTACTTATGAAACAGAAAAAGCATAGATAAAATCTATGCTTTTTCTGTTTAGAGTAAATGTATTTTATAAATTTATGCTAAGATTACATTTTTTGTTTGAGATTCAATAGCTGCTGAATCTGTATATTTTTGGTCAATTTGACCTGCTTTATATGCGTGATCTTGAACCAATTTTAACAATGCCATGCCACCTGTAATAGCTAAACCAGCAACGCCAAATGCTTTTGGATTTTTAGCTACTTTAGCTGCAAATTTACCCAAGCCAGTTGCATTTGCTAATTTTGAAATACCTGTACCAAGTTTTGTTGCAATTGATGGCTTAACAACAACGACTCCGGCACCAACACCAAGCAAACTTGCTTTTATATCTCGTTCCAAATTGTTTTTGAAATGTTCTTTAGCACATTCTGCACGATTTGTCATACTACCTTTTGTTGAATCAACGAATGTTAATACTGGACTTGTCATAGAGATTAAAGACATAATAACCTACCTTTCCTTTTCTACTTTTTAGAAACCTTTTTACCTTACTTCTATATAAAGTATTTTTAGAAAAAGAAATTGCCTGAACTAAATGTTCAAGCAAAAGAAATGGTAGTATTATTGCTTTTGAGTGCTTCACAAATCTTAATATTCATCAATTTCTATCGCATTAACAGGGCAACTTAGTGCTGCATCAATACACAAATCTTCTGTTTTATCTATATTTTGTGGATTTACAACAGCTTTATTCCCCTGAATATCAAAAACTTCAGGGTTAATAATTGCACATGCTCCACAACCAACACAAGAATCTAAAATAGTAACATTCATAAAAATATCCTCCATTGTTTAAGAACATTATGGAGAATACTTATTTATATTTAATTAGTAAATTATCTAATGAGTTGGACTAATCTTCATTGGAAATGATTTGAGCACCGTTTTGTTCAACGTTTAGAGTTTTTATATCACTTTTGATATTTTGGTCTGTCCAAGTATCTTTGACGATAGAGCGAATTTTGTCTAAATCGGTTTTCTTTGAGATAACAAGGATTGAAGAACCGGCACCACTCAAAACACACCCTAAAACACTATCAATATGTTTTAAGTTGTCCATAATTTTGTCTAATCCGGGAACTAATTTCATTCTATAAGGTTGGTGCAATTTATCATGAAGAGCTAATTTCATAAGTTCAGCATCTTTTGTATGAACAGCTTCCACAAACATACCGAGTCTTTGAGCGTTAAAAATTGCATCTTTCATCGGAACGTCTTTCGGTAGAACAGAGCGAGCTATATCAGTTGATAATTCAAAATCCGGAACACAAACAGTTATTGCCCATTCGTTCGGCCAATCAAGTTTTCTGTAAACAACAGAACCATCATCTTCTTGAGATGATAACACTAAACCACCAACAATAGCCGGTGTAATATTGTCAGGGTGTCCCTCAATTTCGCAAGCAATAGATAAAAGTGCAACTTCATCGGCAGGTTTACCCAAAAGTTCATTAGCCGCAATTAAAGCACCAACAATAACTGATGCACTGCTACCCAAACCTCTTGCAACCGGAATATTTGAATGAATATTGATTTTCAATTCACTTGGAGTTTGTCCGATAGAATTGTATAACAATTCAACAGCTTTATAAACTAAACTATTTTCATCCAGTGGAATATGTTCTAAAGACAATTCATCAATAGCGGCACTTTCAGCTATTACATTAATCTCGATTCCTGTCCCGGGAAGTACGGTTTCTTCGATTGTAATTGTATTATAAACAGGTAACGCCATACCCAAGCAATCAAATCCTGGACCTAAATTTGCCGTAGTTGCCGGCACTTTTACACTTACTTTCATATAACTAATCTTAACCTTTCAATTATAGTTATATTATAACAGGAATAAATAAAAATGCCATTGCTTAACAATTACTCAAAGTATTTAGGTATTCCATTTTGATTTCGAAGTGTACCTTTTCTGGTATCCTCGCTATCGTATCTTCTTACGCTGGCAGCACCATTATTGTACTTATCAACTTCGTATACTATATCTTCTGATTTTAATTCTTCAAAATTGGAGTCTTTTGTTGCGGTTGCTCCGTCTTTGTATTTATAAGCTTTTACCGTATATTCATCGTCTCCGTTATCTTCTGTCACTTTGTAACCATCTTTAAAATATTCGATAGTTGAACCTTTATTACCGCTTGAAATGATTGCCAAATTACCGTTAACGGAGTAAGTTATTCCGTCTTTTTCATAACTTTCATTTGCTTTGTGATATTGGGCGTCATTACACCAAACAGCATCGCCTTTTTCGTTCCGCTCACCAACTTTGTGACCGTTTACGGTTTCTTCTCCATTTGAAGTCGAACCATTGAAAATTTGAAGAACGCTATCAATCATTGTTCCGGCTAAATCCCACGTCTTGCCAATTAATGAACTGATAGCATCTTTAAAAGTCAAATTATTTGAATTTATTCGAGATAACTCATCTTGGGTGAAATCATCATAAGTAATCGTATCTTTGCCAGTTGCGTCTTTTGAGCCGTCCTTATTCCGAGCAGAATAATCAAATAAAGACTTATCCATAGATTTGAAGTCTTCTTTTATTCCGGAAGACTGATTATTTGTTATTGGTTGCTCGTACTGAGGAGTTTTGCCTTGTACAGACGAGTTATTTATCGGTATTGTCATAATTATCCTTATATAATATATAAAAAATATATACACTCAGGAACTGCACCCATTTCAAATATTGTAACATTTTGAAATAAACCCTAAAAACCTGTATAATAAGACTATGTATGAATTTCACCCATATTTCACAAATGATGGCTCCGTAGGGCTGTATAATACGGATTTTAAGGATATTTACCACAGTGCAACAGGTGCTCTAACGGAAGCATACGAAAAATTTATTTATCCCGTTAATTTTGACCATTTGCTATCCCATAAATCAATCAAAGTTTTAGATATTTGTTATGGAATTGGTTACAACACAAAAAGTTTTTTAAATTTTCTGTTCGAAAAAAAATTTGGAAAAATGAAATCTCAAAATTTTTCTAAAAAAATATTCTCTTCCAAACCAAATATCGTTCCGATATATACTAATAATATTTTGAATTTAAATGGGGCGATTTTATCCGTACATAACGATACGATACATACCAATAACGCACAAGAGAAACAAAGGTACGAAATTTATATCAAAGCGGTAGATACTGATAAAATTTTGTCATATTTATCTCCCTTTGTAAGAACAGGTGTTAAAAATTTTAAAAATGAAAATTTAGATTTTGAACATAATAAAATTGATAAATATTTATCTGAACGCGATAGAGTCCAAGCACCTAAAATTAATAACCTGATAAATTTTCTACTGCTCGAAAAAATTATTGAAAATAATCCTGAAATATTTGATAATGAGGACTTTATAAATATTTTAAATTCAAATAAATTCGCCCAATATTTTGACCCATTTATTCGGTGGTATTTTAACGATTTAAAATCAAACATGTATAAAGTTAAGGCTCTAGACAATCCGATAGCCTTCTTACATAATATATATTATAGGAATGTATCTAAAAGCTACAAAAACGACCTAAAAACCTATTCGTTATGCGATATTAATTTTGAACTCAAAAACGATGACGCAAGAAAAATTATTCTACAAGACGATAATTTGTATAATTTGATATTTTTGGATGCTTTTACGCCATCAAAATGTCCATGTCTTTGGTCTTACGAATTTTTTAAACTACTATTTGAGCATTTGGAATGCGATGGAATGATTTTGACTTATTCAACCTCAGCATCAATTAGAAATGCAATGTTAGAAGCCGGATTTGAAATCGGGTACGTTTATAATGAAAGGTTAAATAAATATACCGGAACAATTGCAACAAAAGATAAAGAACTTATAAAATATCCCCTCTCAGAATTCGATTTAGGACTTTTAAAAACTAAAGCAGGTAATATTTTATCGTGATGAAAATTTAACAAGCCTTAATGAAGCAATTCTTGATAGAAGAAATCAAGAAGTAAAAAATAGCACTCTAATGTCTACTTCTCATTACAACAAACTTAATAAATCATAATATTTCTGATGTAATATTATTGGTATATACCTAAACGGTATACTGTACTATACATCGGAATTTATTTCAAGTTTTTTCAAAACAATTTCATACCCTAAAAGTTTTGCAAAAAACTCAACATCATTAAAATCAAGTGAACCTTTTCGCATTTTATGAGAGAGTCCGTCCATAGTATATTTTTTGTCACTATTTTCAGTTGCTAATTTGGCAAGTTGAGTTAGTGTCATACATTCTTTGGCTAACAATATTTTTACAAACTCTCTTACAGACATAAAACCTCCAAATATAGATTTATATGTCTAATTATTGACTATATTGACATGTTTCGGCAAATACTTTATAATAATAGTATTGAATATCTATAAACCATGTTATAGTTCGATAATTACTTTACAATTTAGGGAGATATGTATGAAAAAAGGTTTTACACTGGCAGAAACACTCATTACTTTAGGGATAATTGGAGTCGTTGCAGCTTTGACGATACCTACACTTATGAAAAAGTATTATGAAAAACAAACAGTGTCACGACTGAGAGAAACTCAATCAATACTGTCTCAAGCGATTAAAATGGCTGAAGATGAATATGGTGATGTTGAAGGTTGGGGAATTGTGAATTCAGAAGCATCAAATAATCTCGTTGGTGAAAGAGTGACTCAATTTATGAAAGTCGCACATATTTGTGGAACCGCTGTAGATAGAGAAGGTAAATGCACACCTGCAAGTTATGACGAAAAGAACGGGAGAAGCCACAATTCAGTTGCAAATTACAGATATACAAGTTTATATAAATTTATTTTAAATAATGGAACATCAATATATGTTCAGACTCCAACAGAACGAAATAATGATATCATCGGTTTTTATGTTGACACAAACGGAACCGCAAAACCAAATAAAATAGGGGTCGATTTATTCTACTTTATATACGGGTTAAATGCTCTTCGACCATTAGGTGCTGAGGATTCAAATTTTCCTTACTCTCGAGATTGCAAATCAAAAGATTCAATTGGTTGGGGCTGTGCTTATTATGTTTTACAAAATCAAAGAATGGATTATCCGCACTAATATTCTTAACAATTTTGCCCTCAATGTCCAGTGATTTATAATAAATATATGAATAAAAAGTACGATGTAATTGTTATTGGCGGAGGAACTGCAGGATGTGCTGCAGCATATATGAGTGGAAAGTTGGGTTTAAAAACTCTACTGATTGAAAGAGGAATTCATCTTGGTGGAACGATGACATCAGGGCTTGTTGTGCCGGTGATGATGAATGGTTCTCATCAAATAAATACTGATTTTTACCATATTTTGATAGATGAAATGAACAAAGTTGGAGGGCAAATCTCTTACCAAAACAATCCCGGGTGGTTTAATCCTGAACTTATGAAGATTGTTCTGGATAAGATGATGAAAGATGTTGGGGTTGAAGTACGCTTTAATGCAGAAGCTAAAGATGTAAAAATTTCTTCAAATCATGTACTATCTATTGAAATCAACAAAGAAATATTATCTGTATATAACGAAACGGTAGATACAGATAATAATCAACCAAATAAATACAAACCGTTATCGGTATATATCGAAGCGAATTATTTTGTAGATGCAACAGGGAATGGTGATTTTGCAAATAAAATTAATTGCCAATTTTTAGAAATGAAATCCGAATATCAGCCGATGAGTTTGCGATTTATTATGAGCGGAATTGATTTAAAAGTCTTTTCTGATTGGCTTTTAGAGCTTGATAAAGACAGAAATGTGACGACCGTTGAATATATAAATCAAGATATACACTTGTCTACAGCATACACTTGGGATAGTGATAAACACTGGGCTTTAGCACCTTATTTTGATAAAGCAGTTAAAGATGGAATACTGAAAGACACTGATAGAAACTATTTTCAGATTTTCACCATTGCCGGAATGCCTGATTCTTTAGCTTTTAACTGTCCAAGAATTCCTGAAAATCTTAACCCAAATCTTGTCAAAGACTCTACAATAGCCTTAATCGAAGCAAGAGAAGCAATTTTGAGACTTTCAGTTTTTTGTAAAAAATATTTTCCGGGGTTTAGACATGCGTTTATCTCAAATATTGCAGATTGCCTTGGGGTAAGGGTTTCGAACAGAATAAAAGGGAAATATGTTTATACAATAGATGATTTAAAATCCGGTAGGGAATTTGAAAATCCGGCTCTTATTTCAAATTATCCGGTTGATGTTCATAACAAAAGCAAAAATAATTCAACACTCGAAAAAACAGGAGAATATCAACTCCCGATTGAAAGCTTGATGTCTTATGATTACGACAACTTATTTATTGTTGGGCGTGGAATTTCGGCTGATTATATGTCTCAAGGGGCTCTAAGAGTTCAAGCAAGCTGTTTTTCTATGGGTGAAGCAGTTGCAAAATACATGAAAAAACAGTTGGGTTAGCACTGCTTTGCAATCTTTTTGCAAAGAATATCCATTGCATTTAAAAGAGGGTCAATTGTCGGGGAATAAGGTGGAGAGTAGGTCAAGTCATTATTTCTAAAATCTTCCACCGTCAAATGACCAACCAAGGCACTAGCAAGAGCATTAATCCTCTTATCAGCTCCAACAGAACCTATTGCTTGCCCTCCAAGTAACAGACCGGTAATCTTGTCTGCAACAACTTTCAATGTGATATCGTCAGCTTCAGGCATATAACCAACCATATCATTTTTGGAAATAATGACAGAAACTGTTGTATAACCGAATTTTCGGGCATCACGTTCTGACAAACCGGTCATTGACATTGTCGTATTCAAGCAACGAGTGACAGATGACCCTAAAACCCCTTCAAATTCACTATAAAAACCTGCTGCATTCATCGCGGCACATCGGCCTTCTTTATTTGCAGTAGACCCAAGTGGAATCCACATAGCTTGACCATTAACCAAATGTCGTTCTTCTACACAATCGCCACAAGCAAAAATATTATGAACGGATGTCTGCATAAGTTTATTAACTTTTATAGCTCCAGTTTGTCCAATTTCTATACCTGCGTCTTGGGCAATTTCAATATTTGGTTTAATTCCAACGCAAAGTACAAATAAATCAGCCTCTAACTCTTTACCTGTAGATGTTTTGATACTGGTAGCGTTATCACCATTGCCTACGAATTCAACAACTTCTTCTCCGGTGTAAAAATCAAAATCACCACCATGTTTTTCTAATCGTTCTTGTATTTTATCAGAAATTTCTTCATCAAAAATCGGCATTATTTTATCCTGTTTTTCAATGAGAGAAACAGAAAGTCCATTTTTTACAAATGCTTCCAATAATTCAATTCCAATATATCCCCCGCCAATAATAACCGCACGTTTGGAGTTTAACATCTTGTTCCGTATATTAATTCCGTCTTCAATTTTACGAAGAGTAAATATATTTTTAAAATCACTCACACCTTTAATTGGCGGAATAAAAGGTCTTGCACCAGTCGCAATAATAAGTTTGTCATAAGGAACTAATTTGGCATCAGAATCTGAACATACAAGAATTTGTTGTTGTGGGATAAGAATTTTATCAACTCTGCTTTTCAAATGAACATCTATACCAGCTTCTTTAAATTCTTCAACCGAGCGGACAAGTAATGCTCTATAATCTGCAAAATTACCTTCGATATAATATGGCAAACCACACGCAGAATACGAAACATGCGTATCATCCGTATAAATGTCAACCTTAGATTCTGGAAGTAACCTTTTGACTTTAGCTGCTGCCTTAGCTCCTGCTGCAACCCCGCCTATTACAACTATATTCATAGTCTAAATTTAAAATATTCAAAAGGTAAATTAAATTCGACAAATGACTAATTAACGCTATAAGAATTCAATATTACACGTTTCATAAATTCGCAATACGCATCTTTATCTTCGTCTAAACTTTCAGCTTTTTTAACTAAATCTTTAAGTTCGACAATAATTTGTTTTCTTATCAAGTCTTCGTACATTTTTATACACACTCCGTATACTCTTCTTTTTGACTAATTACAAATATATATACGGAAATATTCCACAAGAACTTTAGATTATTATACCAAATTTTAAGGAATATTAAGAAAAATTATTCAATGAATTTACCTTCAAACAAATCCATTACCATATTTACATTATCCGTATGGTAGGAAGAATCAGGATTTGATGAGATTTTAGCCATTTCTGTTTTTTCTGATTTTGTTGCGAGTTGTTTGGCTGCTTGCTGAATCTTATTCTGAATAGGAGACGGCTTTGGAGCTTCCTTTTGAGTTGACACAATCTCTTTAACTTCTTCATCATTCATTTCAGGCTGAGGTTGAATTAAAGGCGTTTTACTTTGAGCAGGGGCAGGCGACTCATCTTCCGAACCAGATGATGATTGTTGCTCATTTCTAATCTTGTCATCTCCTGCTGCAGGAGCCCTTACAATAACTTTTGGAGTTGAACCTGCAAATAACGAATTAGAAGCTTCAACAATAAAATGATGTTTTGTCCCTTCCGGTCCAAATTGTTTTAACCAACTTGGATTTTTAATTGAAAGAATAACTTCTTCTTGGGTAATTTTAACAGGTAAAGCTTGTTGTTTTAAAATTGCACGAGATGGGAAACTTGAGATATTTTCCAACAATTTCGCCCATAATGCTTTAACTCCGTTTGCAGATGCCGGTTTTGACATCGGAACAGCTTGTGTTAAAACTTCTTCCTCCGTTGCAGATTTAACAACCTCCTGGGTTTCAGGTTTTTGAGGTTGACTTGCAGCCATACGTGCCTTTTGAACAATATCAGGAACAACTGGACGTGCCGGTTTTACTTCTTGTTTCATCACAGGAGAAGGAGGAGTGTTATATACTGACACATTCACCTTTTTGGTTGGTGCTCCCGCTTCCAGAGCTGAAATTCTTTTTTGTAAATCTTCCAACTTTGTATTTTCTGTCAAATTTGACAAATCCAATATTGCAACATCAAGCCACAATTTAGGATTTGCAGTGAGTTTTAGTTCTTTAATATACGCAGCACATTTATCTATCAAAGAGATTATTTGATGTGACTCAAGCGGTTGAACTTTGTCTTTTAATGTCTTTATTTGTTCTTCATTTAATTGAACAACACCTGTTGTATCAGCATCTCCAACAGATTTTAAAATTAAAGCATTTCTCAAATATTCAAGGAAGTTAGACAAAATTTGAGAAGGCTCATTTCCATGATTATAAATAGAATTCAAAACATCAAGAGCTTCATTTTGTTTTGAAGATGCAACAGCTTCAAATAAAGATGTTAAAGAACTAAAAGACAATCTTCCCAAAAGTCTATTAATATCATCAACAGAAATTGCTGTATCAGTTGAATTTAGCACACTCAACTGATCAAGAAGTGCAATACTGTCTCTCATCCCACCTGCGGAATTTTGAGCAATATATTTTAGGGCATCATCAGTAATATTTATTTGTTCTTTATCAGAAATATATCTTAGATGTTTTGCAATGTCATCTGTTGTTATACGTTTGAAATCAAATCTCTGACAACGACTTTTTATAGTATCAAGAACTTTATGAACTTCTGTTGTTGCAAGAATAAATATTACATTTTTCGGAGGCTCTTCAAGTGTCTTTAACAAAGCATTAAAAGCCTGATTAGTTAACATGTGAACTTCATCAATTATATAGATTTTATAACGACTTTGAACAGGAGCTAAGGCTACTTTTTGAATAATTTCATCTGCATCATTGACAGAACGATTACTAGCGGCGTCAATTTCAATTACATCAATCGGAATTGAATTTGTGATATTTTTACAGTTCTCACACTCATTACAAGGGGAAATTGTAGGTCCTTTCTCGCAGTTTAAAGATTTAGCAAAAATTCTGGCTGTAGAAGTTTTACCCGTACCTCTTGGACCTGTAAAAAGATATGCATGAGATATTCTATTCATCTCAATAGCATTTGCTAAAGCTTTTTTAATATGTTCTTGCCCGACAATTTGTTCAATCGTTTGTGGTCTGTATTTTCTATATAACGGAATGTAATTCTTATTCATGATAAAGTAATTATAACAAATAAACATCAAAAATGGAGAGTTTATGAACTTAATTAAACCGAATAAATTAAAAATAGGGGATACAATTGCGATTATTGCTCCATCAGGAAATGTGGATAAAGAAAAAATACAAAAGGGGGCAAAATATCTTGAATCTTTTGGATATAAAATTAAATTCGGGGAAAATTTGTTCAATGAATATAGCTATTTAGCAGGAACAGATGAGCAACGAGCAGATGACTTAAATAATACATTCGCAGATAAAGAAATTAATGCAATAATTTGTGCAAGAGGCGGATATGGGGCAATCAGACTGCTCGACAAATTGGATTATGAAACCATAAAAAATAATCCCAAAATATTTTGCGGGTATTCTGATATTACCGCACTTTCAGCAATGATTTTAAAAAATGCCGGTTTAATCAGTTTTTCTGCTCCAATGATACAGAGTGATTTTGCAAATTCTCCAATTGATGAATTTACGATTTGCGAATTTTTTAAAACTCTAACTTCAAATTCAATAATTATAAAACCTCAAAATGGGAAAATCTATAAAGGCGGAAACGCTAATGGAATTACCTTTGGCGGGAATTTAGCAACAATTGCATCTCTCGCAGGGATAGATTTTGTACCTGATATGCCATTTATATTTTTTGCAGAAGATTTAAATGAAGATGTTTATAAAATTGACAAATATTTTAGACAACTTTTGAATATTCCAAAATTTAAAAAGAACATTTCTGCCATAATTTTAGGCGATTTTCTTGGGATTGACAATGAAATTTGGCTGGATAATCTATTTAAAGATTTGGCACAAGAATTAAATATTCCAATGATTTCAGGTTTTCCAATTTCGCACTCAACACGTAAGGCAACAATCCCTTGCGGAGGAAATGCGGAGCTTAAAGAAAACTGTTTATTCATCAATTATTAAGGCGAATTATCAGCATATCTGATTTTGTATTTTCTAAAATTCTTTTACTTACAGAACCCACAAATAACCTTGATAAACCCTTTTTATCTCTAGTTCCTGTAACAATAAGGTCAATAGAATTTAATCCAGAATATTTGATAATTTCCTTAGCAGGAGTTCCACTTAAAACAATTTTATCCTTTACGCTAAAACCACTATCATTGAACATTTTTTCGAAATTATTCAAAAGCATCATTGCATATTTTTGCTGTTTTTGTTCGATTTCAATCATCCAATTAGAATCAATATTCCCTTCTAAAAATAAATAATCCGGGACTTCATAAACAGTCGACAAATAGATATCCTTATCAACTAAATTTAAATTATTGATACAATTTGAAACAATATTTGGAGCAGTCTCTAAAGCATCGAGAGCAAAAAGAACTTTTTTAGACTCATTTATTTCTTTTGAAATATATGTTGAAATTTTTGCAACCGAAGATACTTCTTGAGAAACAGAACCCAACCACTTTTGTATACCTTTTTTGCCATGAGATCCAAGAACGACATAATCATATTCATCTGAATTCAAAACTTCTAATATTGAATCAACAGTTGACCCGCACATTTTGATTTTCTTATCTATTTTTATATCAAATTCTTTCAATAGTCTTTCGCTATAATCCAATATAGAATCCGCTGAATTTGCACATTGATTGCTAAATCCGGAAGACTCTACAGACACTGTGTCAGGCAAAAAACTTAAATCAATAACACAAATTATATCTACCGTAAAATCGTTGAACCATTTTGAAAAATTTCTGATTGAATGATAACTTATTTTTGATCCGTCTGTACAAAATAATACTTTCATATTCACTCCTATTTGATATAAACATAATTTATGTTAAGGAAAATTACATTAGCTAGTCATATATAATTTTTTTTGATATTATAGAACTGTAATATATTACAGTTATTTTAGGGTAGTTATGTCAGCAGAAGATAATATTAAACTAAAAGAATATAGAGAACTGATAGAAATTATTGCGAAAGTTGAATATCAAAAGTTTTCAAATACTCATTTGATTGAACTTCCGGAATTGATTAACATAGGGACTCATGCTTTGTATATTTTATTTAAAAATAAAGACCCTGAACAATACAATAATACCTACCTTTCAACTGCCATAAAATGGGCAATTCGTAATGAAGTAAGAAGAAGATACAAGTGGTACACACTTAAAAACAAACCTAATTTACAAAATGAAGATGCGGAAACAAATGATATTGAATTAAGAGCGGATGTGTATAAAAACATTCTCTCAATAGATGAGCTTCAGGATGCAGAAATTCCAACTCAAATTAAGTCGAAAGACAAAACTCCGGAAGAAACAATTGAGTTTTCAGAATTGAAAGACGGTATTCTTGAATCAATGAAGAAGCTTCCACCAAGAGAAAGAGAGCTTATTGAATATAAATTTTTTAAAGAAAAAAAACTTAGAGAAATTGCAGAAGAATTTAATATTTCACAGTCCAGAATTTCAAGAATTATTCAAACAGGACTGGACAGAATAAAAAAAGACTTGGCAAAACAGGGGATTATTTAGGATATGAAAACAATTTTTGAAAAAAGCAACGGTACAGACGGTATTAATCTTACTGACGAAAAGATTAATTTAAAATTCTTACCGAAGAATTTTCTTAGAGACACAAGCACAAATTTGCCACAACTTAGTGAGCTTGAAGTTATGCGACACTACAAAGAGTTGTCCGATTTGAATTTTTGTATTGAAAAAGGCTTCTATCCTCTAGGTTCATGTACAATGAAGTACAATCCAAAAGTTAACGAGCTACTTGCGGCTTTAGATGGTTTTAATATTCACCCAAATATTGATGATGAATCAGCTCAAGGGGCGTTAAAACTAATATATGATTTGCAAAATGCATTGTTAAAAATTACAGGAATGGATGCAATTACGCTCAAACCATCAGCAGGCGCCCATGGCGAAATGACAGGCATGATGATTATTCGAAAGTATTTTGATTCAATTGGCGAAAAAAGAACTAAAGTTATTATTCCTGATTCTGCTCATGGTACAAATCCGGCAAGTGCTAAAATGAGTGGATTTGATGTTGTTGAAATTAAATCAAACGCCAAAGGACAAGTTGATATTGAAGAATTGAAAAGGGTTTTGGACAAAGATGTTGCGGCTATTATGATGACAAACCCGAATACTCTTGGGATTTTTGAAGAAAATGTTCAAGAAATTTCTAAAATAATGCATGAAAACGGTTCTTTGTTGTATTATGATGGAGCCAATTTCAATGCTATTATGGGTTACACAAATCCAAAACTTATGGGGTTTGATGTTGTACATTTAAACCTACACAAAACATTTTCAACACCTCATGGTGGTGGCGGCCCTGGAGCTGGACCTGTCGCTGTTGTTGAGGAATTAAAAGATTTCTTACCTACACCTGTCATTGAATTTGATGGCAATAAATACTTTAAAAATTATGATTTAAAAAATTCAATAGGCAGTGTTAAAGATTTTTATGGTAATTTTTCAGTATTTGTTAAGGCTTATGCTTATATTTTGATGCTTGGTAAAAATTTGAAAAATGCTTCAGAAAATGCAGTTTTGAATGCAAATTACCTGAAAGAAAAACTCAAAAAGTATTATGATTTGCCTTATGATGAACCTTGTATGCATGAATTTGTATTATCCGGAGAAAAGCAAAAACATGAAAATGGGGTATCAACTCTTAATATTGCAAAAGCATTAATGGACGGAAATACTCATCCGCCAACAGTATACTTCCCTCTGATTGTTCATGAAGCTATAATGATTGAACCGACAGAATCTGAAAACAAGCAAAAATTAGACGAATTTGTTGATACAATGATAAAAATTGCAAATACTGCAAAAACAAATCCGGAAGAAATATTAAGTGCACCGCACACTACTCCGGTAAAGAAGATAGATGAAGTTCAGGCTGCAAGACATCCTGATTTAAAATACACAGACTAGGAAAAATATAAATGAGTAATAAAAAAGACGTAAAAAAGAAAAAAATATCATTCCCACACATGGGTACAATTAGTTATGCTTGGGCTGCAGCCCTTAGAATTATCGGCTGTGAACCGTTTGTAGAACCTTATACAAGCAAAAAATCCCTTTCTTTAGGGACAAAACATGCACCGGAAGCAATTTGTTTACCTTATAAATTGATTTTGGGTAACTTTATTGAAGCAATTGAAGGCGGTACTGATTATGTTGCTATGATTACATCTCCGGGGTGTTGCAGATTGGGCGAATACGGGAAATGTATTGAAAACGCACTGCATGATTTAGGGTATGAAACTAAATACCTTGAACTCCAATTGTATGACGGAATTAAAGGGATGTATAACTTTTTAAAAGAAGCCAGCGGTAAAAATAACCCGTTACTTTTTGGAAGAGCTATTTTTATTGCAATTCTAAAAGTCTTTATGCTTGATAAGTTAGAAACAAAATTGTCTTACTGTAGAGCAAGAGAAATTAAAACAGGTGATGCTGAAAGACATTACTTGAAAGCGTTAAAATATATTGATGCTCAAGATACATTCTTCGGACTTAAAAAAGCTCAAAAACAAGTAGATGAAGAGATGAGCAAAGTTGAAATTAACCCTAACAAAGAAGTTCTTTATGTTGATATAACCGGTGAAATCTATGTTGTTAATGATGAATTTTCTAACCAAAGTATCGAAAAAGAACTTGGAAGAATGGGTGTTCAGGTTAGAAGAAGTTTAACAGTCAGCAGCTTTTTGAAAGATGCAATTATTCCTAAAATATTCAGAAAAGGCGAAACGCACTTACAAAGAGCAGATAGACTTGCTAAACCGTATTTGATGCGTGACATCGGAGGAGATGCTCTAGAATGCGTATCAGACGTTGCTTATGCAAATGAAAGAGGCATTGACGGTATTATCCACATAAGCCCGTTTACTTGTATGCCTGAAATTATGTCTCAAAATATTTTCCCTGCAATGAGAGAAAATTGTGAAATTCCTATTTTGCCACTAATTATGGATGAACAAACAGGTAGAGCAGGCTATATTACAAGAATTGAAGCTTTTGTTGACTTGATGAGAAGACGCAAAAGAAAACGTCAAATGAATAAAAAACTACAAACCAACGAGAAAGAAGAACAAAAAGCAACTAAATAAAGGAGTTTTATGTTCCAATTATTCAAAAATTGCTTTAAACAAACTAATGACGGCATAATTTTAGCAACACCACTCATAATATTTCTTTCAATTTTAGGGTGGTATCTTAGTTATGCAACAGATTCAGTTGATTCAATACCAAAACTCGTATTAGCAATAATCACAACTCTTGTAATGGCTAGCGGATTCTTTTCTGCATGGTTTTACATGGTAAAAAAGACCCTCAAATTGTCAAATAAGGTGTTTGTTTTTGATAAAGACAGGGCAAAAGCATTTGGTGAACTTATAATGTCACTTCCTAAGGGCATTGGAAAGTTGTTTTTGCCATTTTTAGGTGTAATATCAATATCTTCAATTATTTATGGCCTAATCATTGCAGGAATTACCTTTTTAGTTTACAAATATATTGGCTCTGTAAATATTGATTTATTAAATTCGAATAACTTACTTGTATCAAGCAAAGAATTATTTGAAGAACTCTCTCAACTTCCAAGGGAAGAAATAATTGTCATAAATTGTTGGTATATGCTAGTTTTAGCAGCCATTACAATTGTATCTTTCTTTTTCATATTGTGGATTCCTGAAATTGTATACAGCGAAAAAAATCCGTTTAAAGCGTTGATAAATTCATTAAAGAAAATTTGGTTAACCGGAGCTAAATCGCTATTATTATACATTTATATAAACGTACTAAGTTTTATTATTTCTATATTAAGTACACTTTTGATGTTTAATCCGATATCTTATTTCTTGGTGCTTTTGCTTTATTACTATTTTATTGTTTATATTGTTGTGTTAATATTCACATATTATGAAATCACGTTCTACAAAGATGCACAATAAAATAGATGTTATAGCAATTGTTGGGGCGACTGCAAGCGGAAAAACAGCTTATTCTATAGAACTTGCAAAACAAATTAACGGAGAAATTATTTCTGCTGATTCCAGACTTGTGTATAAAGGTTTTGATATCGGTACAGCAAAGCCTACTATTGAAGAAAGAGAAGGAATTCCCCACCATTTAATTGATATAGTTGAGCCGGAATTTGAATACTCCGCAGGCCTTTACAAACAAGATGCAAAAACTAAAATCTATGAAATTGCAAAAAGGGGGAAAACTCCAATCATTGTAGGGGGCACGGGGTTATATATTGATATTTTATTAAAAAACTTTGACCTTCCTCAAATTGAATCAAATAGAGACCTTCGAAATGAATTATACAAACTATCTTTTGAAGAGTTAAAGGAAATTCTATCAAAAATGGACCCTGAGTCTGCAAACAAAATAAGTGCTAACGATAGAAAAAAAATAATTAGAGCCATTGAAATTGTTAAATCAACAGGCAAACCACTCTCAGAATCAAGAGGAATAAACGAAGAAGAGTTTAACGTAAAATGGATTGGCAGAAATTTTAAACGAGATGAATTGTATTCTCGAATTGATAAACGAGTAGATTTAATGGTCGAAAAC
The DNA here is from genome assembly GCA_934718135.1 of uncultured Candidatus Melainabacteria bacterium. Lineage (GTDB taxonomy): Bacteria > Cyanobacteriota > Vampirovibrionia > Gastranaerophilales > Gastranaerophilaceae > Zag111. The sequence goes on from CAKUZW010000004.1 coordinate 198,953, forward strand.
GGTTTAATAGAGGAAACAAAAAATCTTTTAGCAAAACACGGCAGAATACCAAACCTTGTAAATACAATCGGATATCGAGAAATGCTTGGTTTTATTGATAATCAAATGTCACTTGAAGAAGCAAAAGATTTATTAAAAAAGAACACCCGAAACTATGCCAAGCGACAACTCACTTGGTTTAGAAAAAATGAAAATATAGAATGGAATGTTTATCCGGAAAAGTTAAAAAAATAAGTTATACCTTAATTTTAGCTACAACTTTTAAAACTTTTTGTGGATTTTTGAGTGCAATTTGAGGGGCATGAGCCTCATGCGGAAATAACATAACAAAATTTGTGCCATCTAGCGTTACGTATGGATAACTTGTTATATCTTCAGAATAAAATTCAATATCTCTTGTTGGATTATAAGGTTCTAAAACAGTTAATGGAGCCTTAGAAGTAATATAGATTTTCTCTTCACCGGACAATAATATCTGAATATCAATATAATCTTTATGTGACTCAAATTTACCAATATCAACAGATTTAGTAGCATATTCTTCAACATTTACATAAACATCATCCGACAAAATATGTTTTCCTAATTGAATATCTTTATTTAATGACGAAATAAATTCAACAACATTATTCGGGATATTTTTGTACATAGAGATATTTTCAATCTTATCAATTATCATTATTAAACCTTTCTTTAAAATAATCCGGACTTCACATATAGTGAAGTCCGGATTTTGAGTACTTATCAGATTAGAAAAATCTTAATTTTTTTCTAACACCTAAGAAACATTTGTGATCGTTACATGGATTTTTATCATCATCAATTTGTTCATCCAAATCTCTAGTATCCAAATCTGTTGAATCTTCGGCGTTAACATCTTGGTACAAATTACCCAAATTTAAACAATAAGGAGTATATTTGTTCAACAATTTTCCGTAACAAGCACCTCTAGCGTAAGATACAGCAGGATAAGCAATAACTCTTTTTCTATTTTTACCTGCTGAATCTACATCGTAATAGTAAACATCTACAGACAAATTAGATACGCTATTACCACCAAGATATAGTGAAGATTTTTTATCTGTATCTTTAGTTGCATCTAGCGGATACCCTGGGTATACCATACCGTTAGAACCAACAAAGAACGGGAATACATCTTCCCACAATGTTCCAGATCCTTTATCACCATTAATGTCAACAAAAACAGTAAATCCACTTATTGCAATCATACGGTTATCTTTATCTGCATTTTCAACAGATGCGATAGCTGAGAAATCTGGCACCTTACAACAATTTCTAGCATCACCCATTTTTGCATAACTATCAGAATCTAAAGAGAAGCAGTGATTTTCAGCTCCACAGAATGTACCACCTGCACCGGTACAAGCTGTAGAAGTTGTTTTCTTCAAGTTTTTACAAACATTTTGTGTCGCTGTAATTTCAATAGGGCTATAAGATAATCCAGGAATTGAAGCATACTTGTCACTCAATATCCACAATTTTAAGCCATTAACCATTGTAACATTTGGAGTTATTGACTTGAATGCACCTTCTTTTGCATTAATAGACAAAAATACATCATTTTCACCAATTGCAGCTTGGAATGCATTATCATTATAGTTAAAACCGTTATCTTCTGTAAATCCGGCAGAACAACTGCTAGATGAAGTGTTCCAATAGTCCACAATAGTTTTACAGAAGTGTTGACCACTTACAATTGCCGGATTTGCAATACAAGATTTTGAATCTTCATCATATCTTGTACCTGAAGCACATCCTTCCGGATCTATTTCACATTTGCCATCCTTCATAACGTAACCGTTTGCACATACACATTCTGAACCGTTATAGCTAGAATATTCAGGACAGCATGAATCTGTATTCGGGTTAAAATCGGTATCACAATATACACAAGCTCCATCACCTGTGGTTGGGGAATTCTTTGCATAAGCTTTTTTAGTTCCGGCATTTTTACAACATACTTTATCGTTATTTTGAGATTTTACAGTGTAGTTAGCAGAGCAACCACATACTAAGTTGTAATCCCCACCGATATTACGCATATTATAATAACCGTAATCAGAAGTACAAGTATCTGTAACTTTTGATATAGTCCAAGAGTCATTATTATTGTTGAAGTTAGTATTAGTATTAGATTTTGCTTTCTTTAATACACAATTATTTGAAGAGTAAGCTACTGTATAAGTATACCCCTCATCTTTAAGATCTGTTGTACAGTATTTATTTGCATAAGTTGTACAGAAATTATTTGCGGTCATAGGACCTTCTAAAGAGGCAAGTAATGATCCTATATCACCATCAAGTCCAGCAGAATCAACAGTAACACTACCGTCATCAGCTATTGTTCCTGAACCATGGTTACAATTGTTTGAAGGGAAGAAACTAGAAACGGTATTTTCTTTATATTGTTGCCAAGTGTATGTCTTTCCACCAATACTAGCAGATTGGTTACATTCTGGAATTTGAGCTCCTCCATCAGAATCTGCTTGATACTCAGCAATTTTTTCCTTTACGTCTTTATCTCTTAAAATGTGAGCGACTTTAGTTTCTTCAAGCTTGTTAGCTTCTTTACAAGTAATTGTTTCTGTTGAAGTTGATTTCGGAGTACAAGAAGTAACTGTTTCTTCTTCAGACTTTTCAACCTCCTGCTCTTTACAATTAGGATCAAGTTTAGTACCATCAGCCTTTTTCTCACATGAAGTTTTTTCTTTAGTTGTTGTAGTTTTTACATATTTTTGTTGAAAACTCCAATTTGCATTACAGCCCGGAACATCGGACAAATTCAAATAAGTATCATCACAACAATGTCCGCCATCTTCTGTACATTTTTTCTTGCTTACACAGTTTTTGCCATTGGCATCACATTCTTTATAAACAAGATCTTGCTTTCCATCCGGATCGGTAACAGGATCACCTTTACAATACTGAAAATACAATTTGTACATATTATAACTATCAGCATTAAAAAGAGTCTCTGAAGTTGTAGCGGCAAGAGATTTCGGAAATAAATGACTAAACAAATAAGCTTCAGAATAAACTAATTTATTGCAAGTAGTTGCAATAAACAATCTTGAATTCTGAACAAATTTAGTAAACGCTATTTTTATCTTGTTATCAGGTTTTGAAGTATCTTGAGAAATATAATCCTCGTCATAAGCATCACCAAGTGCCGCAATCTGACCACCCATTTTTTCTACGGTCTTATACGCCATATAATAAGAGTATTCATCTGTTTTAGTCAATTGTCTGTGAATAACCGGAACACATAACAACGCTAAAATCGCAACAATTAGAATTGCTAAAGCAATTTCCATAAGTGTAAATCCTGATTTTTTATTTCCAAAAATCTTCATTATACCTCCATTTATTTTAATTCTAAGATAGCTTTTTCATATTCTTCTTTATTAGGTGCTTTTCCATGCCAACCTGCATTGTTTTCCATAAAACTTACACCTTTGCCTTTAATTGTATTGGCAATAATTGCAGTAGGTCTATCAGATGTTCTAGATTGAGTGATAGCAGAATATATTTCTTGAATATTATGACCATCAATTTCAATCACATTCCAATTAAAAGCCCTGATTTTATCCGGCAAATTATCTAAAGATTTAACATCTTCCGTACAACCGTCAATTTGAAGTCTGTTTCTATCAATAATAGCAGTTAAGTTGTTAAGGTGTCTGTGAGGAATTTGCATCATAGATTCCCAAACACTACCTTCTTGCAACTCACCGTCACCTAATAAAACAAAAACATGTGCCGGATTTTTATCCAATTTTAAGGCTATTGCTTTTCCACAAGCAATAGATAAACCTTGCCCCAAAGAGCCTGTAGCTACTTCAACTCCGGGACAATGCAAACAAGGATGACCTTGTAGTTTTGAACCTAATTTTCTAAAGGTCAAAAGTTCGGATTTATCAATAAATCCGACTTGAGATAAAACTGAGTAATAAAGAGGAGAAACATGACCTTTTGACAAGACAAATCTATCTCTTGAATCATAATCAGATGAACCTTTGCCTTCAAGAGAATGTTTCATACATTTGTTAAACAAAACAGTCATAATCTCACAAGAAGATAATGAACCTCCAATGTGTCCTGATTTAGCATTATAAACCATTTCAATGACATTTTTACGGTTTTCTTTAGATAAATTTTCTAACTCTTTAATTTCATTATTACTCAACATAATTATTTTAAACTTAACCTTTCTTTAAAAACTTTTAAAACAAATAATGGCAAAGTAGGGAAAATTCGTTTAAACCTTTTAGGCTCTTTAATTGTCCGATATAGCCATTCTAAACCCAATTTTTGATAAATTACGGGAGCACGGTCAACAACTCCCGCCCAAACATCAAAACTTCCTCCAAGACCAATCATTGTGGCATTTGGCAAGTTTTTTTTCAATTCATTTATAAAAAATTCTTGTTTTGGAGAACCAAGTGCAACCAAAACTAAATCAGGATTGGCAGATGTTATATTTTCTAAAATTTCTTTGTCATTTTTAAAATATCCGTCATGAGAATACACAACATTCAATTCAGGAATTTCATTTTTTAAATTTTCGATTGCTTTATCAACAACACCGGGTTTTGCACCTGCAAAAGCAATTCTTTTATTTTCTTTAGAATACTTAACAATTAAAGCTTTACCAAGTTCGATTCCTGCAATTCTACGAACTTTATACCCCAAAATTCTTAAACCTAATTCGACCCCAATTCCATCAGGAACAATCAAATCAGCATTCATTATTATATTTGCGAAATCCGGATTAGAACGAGCCGCAGAAATCATTTCGGGATTGATTGTCACAATTTGTCCATGATTATTAAAAGCATATTCTAATGCCTCATCAAACGTAAATGTATCCACATTAAATCCCAAAATTTTAACCAAGTCTCTATCCATAAGTCCATTATATCACATTATGCGAAATTATGCTATAATTTAAATTATGAAAAAGATTACTTTAAAACTTTTATTTACAATTTTTACATTCTTGGTTTTGCCACTCCAAAGTCAAGCGGTACAATTTAATGTTTTAGTTTTGCCTACAGATATTTTTAGGGTTTGTGACAATTATTTTTGTTTTCCTGAACCCTCAGAAATCGTAGCTCAAGATGTTATACAAAACTTAAACTCTTATAAAAATATCAGTGCAATTGACTTAGCAGAAGTTAGAGCAAAGTTTTCACAAAATTTTCAATTAAAAAGCACTGCTCAAAGCATGCTTAACAATTTTGAAAAAACAGATAAAATTGATTTTCAAAGTTTAGATCAATTATCAAATGCATTCGGAGTAAAATCCGTAGCTATAATTTCAAGTTACGCTACAACTGATAAATCTCCAAACAGAAGAGATTTGTGGGAAATGTTAGAAATTTCTAATGCTTTTAAAATCGCATATCCTATTACCTTAACAACAAACGTTGTTTTAACCGACACAGTAAACAATATCGTTATGTGGAGCAGTAAATATAATAAAAAAGTAACAAATTCCGATGATTATTTTATTGCAAAAAACCAGGCACAAGCTTCTTCTCAACTGGAAAAAATTAAATTATATTCAAAAAGTAATATTTCACAAAATATAAGTCAAAATTTTCATCTTAGATTTTTCCCAAAAGAAGTAAGAACATTCACGCCATCAAAAAGTAACGCAGAACAGCAAGAGCAAAAACAATTTGTGCCAAATGCCCTCGAACATTTGATTAATCCGAATATGATTAAAGAACTTGATAATGGAAATCTTAATACTTCTGACGATTTTATTTTCACATTTTAAAATATTCAAGGAATATATTAATTTATTGTAATAATTTAGTTAACACCTAACAAATTATAATATTTTTGAATTTAATATAAATATTATGATTAAAGTTAACAATATCTCAAACGGATTTTTTCGACCACTAAAACATTCTCCAATTAAAGAAATAGAAACAACAGGAGTAAAAGCAATAGAAGAGGAATTATCTCCAACAAACATTGGAGTTTTGCAAGCTTATCAAGGAATTAGAACGAGCACTCACAGAAACTTTGAAGAATTTGAAGCAACCTTTAACAAAAAGTTAGAAGAGTTCAAAGATATTATTCCAAAACCTTTATATATTAAAATACAAGAGGCTTCAAAAAAACATAACTATTCTCTTCAGAAAGTATTATCAGATTACTATTCAGGGCTAAACGACTGCAAATCTCTTGCAGATGTCAAGAAACGATATCCTGATATACAGCTTCCTGACTTAAATTTTGAAAAAGAAATTTCAGAAGAAATAAAATATGTTACCCCTAAACAAGTTTGCGAAAAACTGCATACATTAAAAACAAGAGAAGAAAAAATACAATATTTGCAAGATTATTACAAGAAGATAACAGCAAAAAACTTTGAAGCTTGGGACATTTATCCAGAACAGTATAATAAAATTCAAAAAGAAACAATAAATGAAATTATTGATACAAACTACGTTGGCAGAAATTTTTCTCAAAATCCTCGACTTTTCAATTCTAAAATGCCTATGAAATATTTGTTCATGACTTTTCCGGATAGAGAAGGTGCATATATTGATTTACTAAAAGAAGTTTTCGTAAATGGTAAAAGTTTAAATAGTGCAAGTATTACGACCCCAAATGGAAAAATAATCAGCTCTAAAGTTATACGAAGAGATGGAATGTTTCCGGCTTTAGATAATTATTTCAAAGTATTTATACAAAAGAATGAAAAATCCGCTGAACAGTTTAATAAAGCAGCAAATTTTAAAAATAAAGATTTTAGAACCCCAATCTTAGAACAAAGCTTTAAAGCCAGTGGACTTATTTCAGATTTGGAAAAAGCAACAGACACAGATAGTTCTTGGACTCAAATTAAATCAATTTGGGAAAAAGTTCACAACTCAAACAATAGTTCAACTACAAGTGACGATCTAGTCGATGCATTTTTAATTCCATATTTTAGAAAAAACAAACCAATAAGCGGTTCTAACCCACTAGAAAAATACAACGAACAAAAAGGGTTAAATAAAACTCAAATCAATATTTTAAATAAATTGTACACAAGATGCCAAAAATATGATATTGAAAAATTCAGAACACCTTCATACTTAAATTTTAAATCACAATTTGATATTGAAAACATGAAAAAATCAATTGAATTAATTGAAAAACGCTACATGACCGGATTTGTAAAGGAGTTCTGGAATACTGCCACCAGAAAAGCTAAAATAATTAATAAAATTTCCGAAATAACAGATATAGATAAGTCGAATATCAAGCTTTCTGATACTATACTCGATGAAATCATGGATATTGCGTTTGCATAATTTGTAAAAAAATTTTCTTTACTTACGAAAATTCATAATCCTTAACATTTGTGTCAATTCTACTTGTCTTTTGTTTTTATAGATTTAGAATACAAGTGTATTTAGTACAATTAATAGGAAACAAAAAAGATAGTGTAGAAAAATGTCATTTATTCACAAAGTATGCGAACGCTTAGGCGAAAACAATAAGCCAATTTATACGGTTATGGCTATTGCATGCGGAAAAGGAACCGTAAGACCGATTTTAAGTATTACAGACAAAAAAGAAAAACCAGACGCAAGGAAGTATGCCGCTCTTCGAGAATTATTAACAGAATTTATTGGAGTACCAACAACTTTTTGTATGGGCTTACTTGCAGAAAGTTTAACCGGTTTAGTTGCAAAAAAAGGAACGACTGAGTTTGCTCATGCAAATTCGATATTATCATTTCTTGGAATTTGTGCAGCAGCCGGTTATTTTGTCCCAAAATTTTGTAACTTGGGAATGCCACCAATTATGAAAAAATTGATGCCGAATTATGACCCTAACGCAACAACCTCAGATAGCACTCCCCAAAAGCCAAATCAACCGTTGCAAGCTCCAAATAATAAACTCAAAAAATTAAATTGTTACCCAACTTATACAAGTATGGCTTCCTTATATGGCCATTCAGGAATGAAGGTGTAGATTATGAAAATTTCACCAGTTAAATCACTATTAACAAACCCAAGAGCAGCAGAATTTGCTCAAAATACAATCTGTGCCATTTCAGTTGAAACTACATTAAAAGCACTTGGTCGTCCGACATTTATTTATTATGATAAAAACGCTAACGGAAGATCTAAAAAATACGCAGCTACAAAAGAACTTTTGTATCAATCTTTTTGTTTAGGCTTATATCTTGCTTTTATCAACAAAGTTAAAAAACCTGTTTATAGTTTTATCCGTAACAAGTTCTTTAAAGATAAAAAAGATGTAAAAAAACTTGATTTGTATGATTCATTCCAAGCTAAAATTGATAATGCTAAAACAAAAGACATTAAAAGAACCCTTAGAAAGGAATTTTCAGACCTAATCAAAAAGAACCAGGATTACAAACTTGGAAAAGGTGTTCATGAATTTAGTTCAATTATTTCAACCGTATTTATTTTAGCAGGTTGTGCTCCGATTTTATCTCAAATTATATTGCACCCTGTAATGGATTTCATCTTTAAAAAAGATAAAAAAGCTACCCCTGCAAAACCTCAAAATGATACAGTTAAAAAAGCATAATTTTTTAAACAAATCACATAAAGATAATAGTCTTTCAATATTTATTTGAAAGACTTTTTATATATTAATACTTTTATTTTCGTTTTCACAATTCAAACTCGGATATTTATTCAAATCATCAAAATTAAAAATCTCAGAAATCGGCACCTTTAAAGCTCTGGATAACTTGAAAATACAATTAAGAGAAATATCACGCAACCCTTTTTCAATCATACCAATATGTGAGCGAGAGACTCCGGAGCGAAAACTCAATTCCTCTTGAGTTATATGCTGCTTCATTCTCAAATCCTTAATTCTTTTTCCGAAGTCAAGTTTAAAAGTATTGCACATTCTTATATTTTCTGATATGCTACTGGTAGCGTCAACCGCTGTCAGCGACATGGGAGGGATATTATGAATTATATAGAAACCGCAAAGAGCACAACATACTTGGCTTTTGAACAAAACAAAGTAAAATTTGGTTTTACTCTAGCAGAAGTTTTAATCACTCTTGGGATTATTGGAGTTGTAGCTGCTATGACAATACCAATGCTAATTGAAAATTATCAAAAAAAATCAACAGTCGTGAGATTACAAAAAGCAATTTCTGTTTTAAATCAAGCATACAAACTTTCGTTTGATGATGTTGGAGAACCTGAAAATGCATTTGAATTAGGTTCCGAAGCTTATTTTAAACAATATTGGGCACCATATATAAAAGCTTTAACATATTGTAAAACGCCAAAAGAATGTGGATATAGCTCAGGTCAACCGTTTAAATTTGTTAATGGGCATAAAGATGGAACTGCACTTATCGCAAATGGATATAGAACTACTTTTTATACCGCAGACAACTTTTTATATATTATCTTCACAGGTGGTAACAACGCCGGAACATGGGTAGCAAGTCAGAATGTAATAGTTGACATAAACGGCGGTGATGGCCCAAACCGTTGGGGACGAGATGTGTTTTGGTTATTAAGATTGCCTGACGGTGAAGGTGTACAACCAAACGGGTACGACAAAAACGCGTCTTCAGTTCAACATAACTGCTTAGAAAACGCACAAGCAGCGTACTGTGCTGAAAAAATCAGACGATCAGGTTGGCAAATTGAAAAAGACTATCCTTGGAAATAAATTGACTTCAATCATTTTATTATCTAAAGCTTTACTATAATCAGAAGTTTCCGTCAAACGAGTTCTGGCTGCAATTTGATTAAATTCTTTCACTTTAGTGGGACTTTTAGTTATTGGTAATTCTTGAAAAAATCGACAATAAGATATCCTCAAATAATAAATATAAAAATATTTATACATAATGTAAACTTTTATATTAAATTTTGCCCCAAAAAGCAATTTATTTATATATATTTTTTTTATTAATATAAGGGGATTTTTATGGGTATATCTAAATTAGGGATTACATTAGCAGAACGATGCACAAAATATACAAAAGCTTGTGGTAAATCCAGTATTTTACAAACCAAATCAATACAAACTTCAAATATAAAAGGGTTAGCATTCACCTCTAAACTAACTGGTGATATATTGCAATGTTCTAAACCGACAGAAACACTTATAAAAGAACAACAGCTTTCACCTAGAGTTCTACGTAATATTGAGAGAATGAATAAAGCAAAAGAAAACGGTCAACGAACAATTACTTATTTTTCAAATACTGATAAAGAAGGACTCTTACCATTCGGAATTAAATCATACAATGATTTAATAAATTCATCGTTCATAAATAATGATGATATCAATATAATCAAAAAAATTTACAACAATGCAAAAAGACAAAAAATGCAGCATGTATTTGATGAAAACATCGATTTACTTGTAAACTTTACAGCCAGTGCTAAAAAAGTTAACGGAAAAATTGAATGTATGTATGACAAATTGTCAAAAGGACAATTAGAAGCTATTTCGTATGCCCGTAAGCAATTTCAACAAGGAAAGATTTCAGAAGATGTATTTGGGGCGGTCTTATCTAGAATTTCAACATCTATCCCTCATGAACTTTTTCAACTTTCATTAAAAAATAAAAAAGATTTTATTGAAAGAGGAATAAAAATAACAGGAGAAACGTCAGAAAACTTGGAAAGATATTTTGAAGAAATACATACACTGAAAAATATTCTATCCAAACAACATTTGCCAAAACCAATAACTGTTCATCGTGTTGAAAATTATGGAGCATTAAATTCTGTTAAAATTGGAGACAAATCACTTGGAGATTTAATGCAACAAGCCACAACTCCAGAAAAAATTAAAGAAATAGAAACTCTTTTAAATTCAAAAAATATTGAAGTTCAATACAAAAATTTTATTGGAACATCTATGACAGACTTGTCATATATTGGCATTGATAACTCAAAATACCCACTAAAATACAACATTTTATTGGAAGAAGGTGCAAATGCGGCAGTGCTTCCGGCACTCGTTCCTCCAATGTTCACCCGCTTTGATGAATTAGAAGTTTTATTGCAAATGGGAACAAAACTAAAAGTTCAGAATGCAGTCTATAAAAATGGATATTGGAATATAGATTTTATTGCAAAGTAAAATAAATAACTAATGCAAAAGGACATATGCTTTGATTATTTAGGACGAATGGTTTGACTATTACGGGTAAACGCATTTTTTCTAAATTTATTAGCATTGTCTTCTTTATCTTTAGTCATGGTATCAAGAAATTAAAGTTTATCAAAGTCTAAATAATCATTATTTCAAAATATTTTTTATTTCTTCTAAAAACGCATTTGCAGGTTTTGTAAATATTGGATAGCGTTTCCAAACCAAAGCATATTTTGTGGCAAGTTTGGGTTTTAGCGGAATAAAACATACATTATCATTCAGACTTTTTTCAATCAAATCCTTCGTTGTCAAAAAATACCCCAAACCGCTTTCTACAAACGAAATTGGACTACCTTGTACAACATTATAAGATGCTACAATATTCAAATCTTCCAAATTTATATCAGCCCACTTGGCAATAGCACGTTGCAATCCAATTCTTCTATGCAAAATTAATGGTAAGTATTTCAAGTTTTCTTTTGTTATAAACTGTTGTTTTGCTAATTTACAATCAGAGGACATTAATATTCCCCACTCTGAGCCCTCCGGTAAAGATATATAGTCATATTTCACACTATCAACAGGTTCCAGTAAAATCGCAAAATCTAAACTTCCATGTTCAAGTCTTTCACATACATCTTCGGCATCACCACTATAAAAATTAAACTTAACACCATTATATTTTTTTACTAAATTAGATGCAGTTTTTAATATTGTTTTTGCAGGATTTCCGCCAATAGAAATTTCTCCTTCAATATTGCTTAAATCTGAACCGATTTCTCTTTCTGTTTTTTCAAGCAAAGAAACAATTTCTTCGGCTCTTTTTCGCAAAATAACACCTTCTTCTGTTAGAGTTATTTTTCTTTTTCCTCTAACCAAAAGTTTTTTACCCAATTCCTTTTCAAGCTCTATCAATTGTTTTGATAGTGATGGTTGAGAAATATATAATTTTTCAGCTGCTCGTGTGATATTTTCTTCTCTTGCTACTGCTAAAAAATATTTTAATAAGCGAATATCCATAATACACCTAACTTCTTTCACCATAATTATAACAAAACAAACTATTCGTTCAAGCTATAATAAACGATAGATTATTTATATTGGTTATTATTATAAAAATATTTTATAATAAGAATAAGATGATAAAAAATATATAATGAAGCATAAATGGTTAAAAACCAAGGAGGCTCAAACATGATTAAAAACTTAAACTCTACAATCAGATTGAATAACGGAGTAGAAATACCCCCAATAGGATTTGGGGTATTTCGGATGGAAAATTTAGAAGAATGCGAAAAAGCAACGATAGAAGCAATTAAAGCTGGGTATATGTTGATTGATACAGCGGCAGCTTATAAGAACGAAGAAGCAGTTGGGCGTGCTATCAAGAATTGCGGAATTCCTCGTGATGAATTATTTATTACAACTAAATTATGGATAACTGATACGAGTTACGAAGGAGCAAAAAGAGGTTTTAAAAAATCCTTGTCTAAATTAGGGTTAGATTATTTGGATTTATATTTAATCCATCAACCATATAACGATTATTATGGAGCATGGAGAGCATTAGAAGAACTTTACGAAGAAGGAAAAGTCAGAGCAATAGGGATTGATAATTTTACGCAAGATAGAACGGCTGATTTTATTTTCTTTAATAAAATAAAACCAATGGTAAATTTAGTTGAGTGCAACGCATTTTTCCAACGAGAAGATGAAAAGAAATATTTGGATAGCGAAAATATTTTAATGCAAGCTTGGTCACCACTCGCAGCAGGACAATCAAGACTTTTTGAGAATGAAACCTTATTGCAAATTGCACATAATCATAACAAAACAGTTGCACAAATAGTTCTTCGATGGCTAGTTCAAAGAGGAATTGTACCTATTGTAAAATCTTCAAATCCAGTAAGAATGAAAGAAAATTTGGACATTTTTGACTTTGAAATTTCACAATGTGAAATGGATGAAATCAAAAAATTGGACACTGGTAGAACTTGTTTTATCCCAAGAAATACAGGAGAAATTGTGAAAGATTTTCTTGAACGTGCGATGGAATACAATATTTAATTAAGGAGAAAAATTTATGAAATACAGAAAACTAAGAAATATAGAAGTATCTGAAATCGGTATGGGTTGCATGGGATTTAGTCATGGATATGGCGAAATTCCATCAGAAGAAAACTCTATACAACTAATAAGAAAAGCCTATGATTTAGGCTGTACCTTGTTTGATACGGCAGAAGCCTATGGACCTTTTGTTAATGAAGAACTTGTTGGAAAAGCTGTTAAACCTTTCAGAGATAAAATTATTTTAACAACAAAATTTGTTCCAGTATTCCAAACAGGGCAAGAAATTCCGGAAGGAAAACTTTCTAAAAAAGGTGTTACTAATGCATTAAACGATTCTTTAAAAAGACTTCAAACAGATTATATTGATATATACTACGAACATAGGGTTCCCCTAGATAGCGATGTAGAAGAAGTCGCAAGTTGGATGGGTGAATTTATAAAAGAAGGTAAAATAAGAGCTTGGGGACAATCACAATCGACAGTTGAACAGATAAAAAAAGCTCACGCAGTTACTCCATTAGCAGCAATACAATCAGAATATTCTATGATGGAAAGAATGTTTGAAAAAGACGTTATTCCTTTATGCAAAGAATTAAATATAGGTTTTGTTGCGTTTTCTCCAATGGCAAGCGGGTTTTTAAGCGGAAAGTACAGTAAAAATACCCAATACAAAGGAGATGATGTAAGACGAGTTATTACAAGATTTGCTCCTGAAAATGTTGAGAAAAATCAACCGCTATTGGACTTATTGAAAGAAGTTTCAACTCAAAAAAATGCAACACCTGCTCAAATTTCTCTCGCATGGATGTTACACAAATACCCACATGTTGTACCTATCCCAGGAATGAGAAAAGATGAAAGAGTTATTGAAAATCTAGGTGCTTCAAATATTCAATTAACAGAAGAAGAGTTTATAAAAATTGAAAAAGAATTAGAAAAAATAAAAATTTGGGGCAATAGAACAGATAAAGATATTGCTAAGTTAGGAACTGTCAAATCTCAAGAAACTAAAGACTTGAAATAAAAAAACTTATAATGAAATATTATAAAACTTGACAATCAAAAGTTTCAAGTGAAGTTAATCTTGCACTTTTCGATGCAAATGAGTGCACCAATTCCGATCTTTGTGTCTTTTCTGAATCAGTTAAAATTTTTCATGTCACAGGAATTTTGAAAAAAATTTTTTCCTAATTTTTCGGCACTCTCTCGGAGCAAAATTTCAAAATGGACTGCCCGAAATAATCGCACAATCTGTAATAATCAAACCTCTCAATAAATTACAACTAATTAAAAATAAAAAGACCCAATAGATAGGTCTTTTTATGGTGCCGATGGCCGGGGTCGAACCGGCACGAGGGTTGAACCTCACAAGATTTTGAGTCTAGCACGTCTACCAATTCCATCACATCGGCTTATTTAATTGTCATATAATTATAATATCAAAAAAATATTATTTTTCAAGAACTTTTTTAAATTTGAATTACCTCCCTGTTTTTACCCGATTTGCGGATAAAATTAACCTCAAAATCTAAGATAAAATTTGTATGAAAAAATTTATTTATCTTTTAATTTTAACTTTTATACTTTCTCCACAGGCATGGTCTACAACTTTCACCGGAGGAGTGAGTAAAGTTGGGCAACAAGAGAGCAATCAAGTCATAGATTCTCGAACCGGACAAGGTGTAGAATTTGCAAAAATCACTATTCCACAAAAAAATTACCGAACCTACACCGATGCGAACGGAAATTTTGAACTTCCTAAAATTCAAATCAATCAACCGACAATTCTTAGTGTTGAAAAAGAAGGCTACAGACCGTTTTCATTGACAATTAACAATAATTCAAGCCTTAACAACCCTATGAAAATCGAAATTGCAAAAAGTGAAGCCGCAGATATCTCTCTTGATTCAGACATCTTACATCTTGGGGATGATAGTTTTTCGAAGAATTCAGCCAATGCAGGAGACTTCAAACTCAAATCAATTGGTCCATATTACTCTAAAGATTTTATCATGACTGATAATGCGAAAAAGAGTACAAACTATCTTGTTATAGGTTCTGTCGTTGGGCTTGATACCAAATTAGCAAAATCAATGGGACAAAATAGAATAAGTACGGCATATTCAAGTCCCGCGGAAATTTATTTTAACGGACGAAAAATTGGAGAATTACACGTTAATGGCGATAGCCAAAGAATAAAAATCCCAAATTCTCTCATTCTTGCCAATCAGAGAAATCAAATAACAATAAAAACAGGACAAAATATTATGCAAAGCGACCATATTGATTATGATGACATAGAAATTATGAATTTATCTATCCTAAGTGAATAATACAAAAACAGAGCCTCTAAATAGGCTCTGCTTTATGAATTTTTATATTATCTTTAATCTATCTTTTCAAGAAATCAGGGATTTCGATATTTGTAAAATTATTGTTATTGTCAGATAGAATTGATTTTGTTTGAGTATTGAAAGCACCTGAGAAGAAATCAGCAGCATTCATTCTGTTTGTTTCAGGAGTTTCGCTAGACAAACCTAATTTAGGAGTTGCTACATTGCTCTTTAATTCAAAACCTGTAGCAATAACAGTAATTTGAATTTCTCCCTGAATATTTTCATTAACTGCTGTACCGATAATAACAGTTGCATCATCAAGAACTGCGTCATGGATAATTGAAGCAGCATCACTGATTTCGTGAATACCCATATCAGGGCCACCAGTGATATTAACAATAACACCTGAAGCTCCATTTATTGAAGATTCCAACAATTGAGAATTGATAGCTTGTTGAGCAGCTTTAATAGCTCTACCTTCGCCTTGAGCTCTACCAATACCCATTAGAGCTGAACCTGAAGCTTGCATTACAGTCTTAACATCAGCAAAGTCAACGTTGATAATACCAGGAACAGTAATGATATCTGAAATACCTTGAACACCTCTTAATAATACTTCATCAACAATAATGAAAGATTCTTGAAGGGAAACTTGTCTATCAACAACTTGAAGCAACTTATCATTTGGAACAACAATAACTGAATCAACAGATTCTTTCAATTTTTCCAAACCTTCATTAGCTTGTCTTTGGCGTTTCTTACCTTCCCAAGTAAATGGTTTTGTAACAACGGCAATTGTTAAAATTCCCAATTCTTTAGCGATACGAGCAACAACAGGAGCTGCACCAGTACCAGTTCCACCACCCATTCCGGCAGTAATAAATACCATATCAGCACCTTCTAGAGCTTGAGTAATTTCTTGAGCAGCTTCTTCTGCAGCTTTTTCACCAACAGAAGGATCGCCACCTGCACCAAGACCTTCAGTTGAACTTACACCTAGCTGAATTCTATTCTT
The DNA here is from genome assembly GCA_934718135.1 of uncultured Candidatus Melainabacteria bacterium. GTDB lineage: Bacteria > Cyanobacteriota > Vampirovibrionia > Gastranaerophilales > Gastranaerophilaceae > Zag111. The sequence continues at coordinate 215,522 of CAKUZW010000004.1, forward strand.
AGTTTGTCCGTCAACTAAAACCTGCAAGTCAGTATTCATCAACCAAAATTCAACACCTGACAAACCTGATTTAATCATTCGGTTAACAGCGTTTCCGCCACCACCGCCAACACCTACAACTTTGATATTAGTAGGGTTTACAGCTGATCTGCCTGTTTGATTGTTTGATGAATCATCTTTTCTAGCAAAGATATCTGAAACGATATTTTCCACGTTATTTACCTCTTAAATGTAGTCTACTTATTTATTCCTAAAACTATAATTACGCATTATGTAATTATAACAATATAGTATTTTAAATAGAAAAAAAGTACAATAATTTTCAGAAAATTATGAACAAAAGTTAATATAAAACAGATGAGAAGCGATTTATTTTATGCAAGCAGGTGAAATTCCCCAGTGCAATTTATTCCTCAACACACTATAAAAATCATTTTCGTTAAGAAGAGCCAAATTCGCATAATTTTGAGATTTCTCTATTATCAAATCGTCAGAAAAATCAAACACATTTTGCCCGTCAGCACTGACAATATATTTCTGATTTGGACAAGATAAAATCTTAATTTTGTCATTTGAAGAAATTACAATTGGTCTTGCTGAAAACGTATGCGGACAAACAGGAACAATTGTTATTGCTTCAACATCAGGAGCCAAAACAGGGCCTCCTGCTGACATTCCATAAGCCGTAGAACCAGTAGGAGTTGAAATAATAATACCGTCAGCCAAATATTCACAGACAAATTTATCATTAATTTGGAGTGCAAAACGAGAAGTTCGAGAAGATATATCACCCTTAATAACAAAATCGTTCAACGCAACATTATTATGGCATTTTAGCATCATCCGTTTTTCGACTTTATAATTACCGGATAAAATTTGCTCAACCGCAAATTCTAAATTATCACGTGAAGCTTGAGACAAAAAGCCTAATCGTCCTAAATTCACTCCAAAAACAGGAGTGTTGTATTCAGAATAAAATCTTGCAACTTTTAAAATTGTACCGTCTCCACCAATTACGAACACAAAATCATAACCGGAAGATAAATCATCAATACTATGAATATTTGCTTCAATATTTTTAGAAGATAAAATTTGACGCAACTCATCCATTACGTCTTTTGAGTTGTCGATTAAAGGATTATAACAAATTGCATACGTTTTATTCATACGTTTAGTTTATACCAAATATATGAAAATTGTTTAAATATTAAAAAATTATGCGAGAAATGTATTATAATTAGAGTTATGGATAAGAAGCATTTTGTATATATACTCCAAACAGAAAGAAACACTCTATATTGCGGTTACACTGATGATGTAATCAAAAGATTTCAACAACACATTGAAGGAAAAGGTGCTAAATATACAAGAGCAAATAAACCGATAAAAATTGTCTATACAAAAGAATTTTCAACAAAATCAGAAGCACTAAAAGAAGAATATCGAATTAAACATAAATTAAGTAGAGAACAAAAACTGGATTTAATCAGGCAAAATACTAAAATAAATTAACCATCTCCCGAATTTGTAAGTAATAAAAATAAGCTTGATTGCTTCGCATTCGCTCGCAATAACGTAACGAACTTATGTCCCTATTTTCTTATTCCTTTTTCCTTAATGTGTTGCATCAGATTTAAAACTTTCGCCGGTCTTATCATAAAGTTTTTCAAGCTTTCTATCAACAGAATCAATTTCCTTTTGTTTCTGTTTGATTTGTTTATTTGTTTTTATGATATCCTTTGCTAGTTGATCTTTAAGATACTTTTCATAAGCTTCTTCAAGAGTCACGTCTTCTGTTGAACCTTTAAGAGTTTGAAGTTTTTTATAATCCCTTAATTCATCCTTATACTCTGAATCCAAAACCTTGATATTATACTTATACTCGTTTTTTATATCTTGAACAACTTCTTTATCTTGTGCTTTCTTTTGTTTTTCAAGAACTTTACTTTGCTCTTTTAGAAATTTTTCTTGAGATACAACAGTTTGGTATGCTTCAACCCCGTCTTTAACAACCTTATAACCATTAGCACTAACTTTCGGAGTGTAATTTTTATTAAACGAAACAAGTCGAGATTGTTCACCTTTATAATCCACACTCCAAGCACCCAAATATACAGGTGTCGAACCGGTATAAGCATAAGATTGAACAATAATTCTATCAGGATTTTGAATATCAAACCCAAGCGGAATTATATCCCAACGCTTGTCATCAAGATTTACATCCATATATTCTTTCCAAAAATAAGATATAGAATCCCTGATTTCAATCAAATCGTAACTGACTTTATTTGTGAAATCATAAACGTAAACCTTAGTCTCCCAAATTCCGTCCTCACTTGAACCGATTTTTTCTTTTACCAAAAGTTTTGTTCCATCCGCTGAAAAATCAACAGGAGTCAAGGTTCTAAAAGCCGAAAAATTATCAATGGATTTTTCAGTCGACAATATCGGATTAGGATTTCTGTTAGCAACATTTGCCCTCAAAATAGTATTTAATACTTGGTCATCACCTAATAATGGGATTACAAACAAATCGCAAGCAACAGAAGCACTGTCCGGATAATAATAAACTGCAGGATAAACAAGCTTTGTATAATCAGGAGAAACAATTCCTTGAGCATTAATCATTCGCTTTATAAATAGTCTTTTTCCTAAAGACAATTCCGCTCCGCCTGCAGGTTCATTATATTTGACAATTCGATATAATGGTTGCGGAATATATTTAAAATCACTTGGCTTCTCAATTTTTGGAATATCAAAAAGATTACCTGACTTATCTTTATATTCAGATAAATTTTCATACTCTTGAACAGTCATAAAACCGGAAGGAGTTCTATTTAAAAGCTTTCCTTCCATTTTATTTTTTTCATCTTCTTTTAAGACATTATACTGATATTTCAATTCTTTTGAACGAGTATCGAATGTTTTTGAAAACGGATTTTTTACAGTTGCAGCAATAGAAGATTTTGCACAAAACAATAAACAGATAAGTAACACAAAAATCTTCTTCATAATATTCAATCCTAAACAAGCCCGTCTTTCATTGCTGTTGCAACAGCTTTTGAACGGGTTTTCACATACAATTTTTGCAAAATATTATGAACATGAGTTTTTGTTGTAGCGATTGTTATCACTAATTTTTTAGAAATTTGAGGATTTTTTAGACCTTCAACCAAAAGTGCCAAAACTTCCATTTCTCTTTCTGTCAATCCATACAAATTTTTGCCCTTTTGATAATTAATTTCACCACAGCGAGTTGCTTCGACTTGGTTATTTTTTCGAATATTTGATAAAACAACTCTAGCGATTGCAGGGTCGAGCCAACCTACACCTTCACTAACAGCTTTTATAGCAGAAATTGTCTGCTCAGAAGTTGCACCTTTTGTTATATACCCGTCAGCTCCTGCTGCAAATGAATCAAGAATATCATCTTCGTTATCTCGAGAAGTATTCATCAAGACTTTGATTTCCGGCATGGATTTCTTTATCTTTCTTGTTGCTTCAATTCCGTCAATCGTAGGTAATCCGATATCCATAATAACCAAATCAGGTTTAAGTTCTAAAGCTTGATTAACACCTTCCAATCCATCAGCAGAAGTTCCCAATACTTCGATAGAATCATTATTTGACAATGCAAATGACAAGCCCATACGCGTCATATCATGATCTTCAATAATTGTAACTTTAATACTTTTCGACATCTTAAAACCTTACCTTTTCAAACTTAAACTCTTGATTTTGCAACAACATTTGTTAACAGGAATGAAAATTCACTTCCTTTATTCACTTTACTTTCTACCCAAATTTTCCCGCCATGAGCTTCAATTATCTGCCTTGATAAATACAAGCCCAAACCTGTACCGGTGGAGCGTTTACGGCTTGTCCCTTGAGAAAATCGCATAAACAAATTCGGAATATCTTCTTTAGGAATACCGTTACCATTATCAGCAACTGAAAATATCAAATCTCCGCATTGAGCTTTTACATAAATATCAATTGTTCCGCCTTTATTGGTATAATTTATTGCATTCCCGCAAAGATTGATAATTACACGTTTGATTTCCGCTCTATCAGCATCTATAAGTAGATCTTTATCTATTTCATCATGCAAGTTGAACGAAATATTTTTCTTTTTAGCAAGCGGTTCTAACTCTTCATAACACTGCGTTACAAGATCATGAATTCCAAATACAGTCTTGCACAAAGACAATTTCCCGCTATCAAATCGGTAAACTTCAAGCAATGCATTAACAAGCCCCAACAAATCTTCATTACTTTGAAGCATTGTTGATAATAGAACTTTTTGTTTTTCTTCTAATTCTCCTAATGAACCGTCTAAGAAGAATTTCAATGTTTGTATTGCAGCAGATAATGGAGTTCTCAAATCATGCGTCAATGTTGCAATAAAATCATCTCTAAGTCGCTCATTTTCTTTTTGAGCACTGAAATTACGAATTACACCGACAAATTTCTCAATATCGGAATCATCCGTTACAAGAGATGCAAAATTTATTTCAACAGGAATAGATTCACCATTAATTGAATTCCTTAAATACAAATCACGAAGTAAGAATTCAGAACTCTCACATGACAAACCTAAAATTGTATTTTTTACGGAAGATTTTGGAGCTTTATTTAGTTTAGGATTATCTGAAAATGCAATTTCTTGAATTTTCATTTTCTTTAAAGCATCCGCACTCAAGCCAACCATGTTTTCACAAGCCGGATTTACCTGTTCAATATTTCCTTTAGCGTCAATAATAATTATACCGTCAGCACAGTAATTGATAATTCCTGATAATTTTTTATTAGCAATTGTCAATTCTTTTGTACGTTCAGCAACAATTTCTTCTAATTTTTCAGAGTATTTTGTCAATTGAACCTTAGCTTTTTCCAATTCATCAATTTTTTCTCTCAAATCAGACAACAAGTGACTTCTTTCAATACCATTGCGGATATTCATAATCAAATCATCATTGTCCCAAGGTTTTTCAATATATTTATAAACCCCTATTTCATTAATAGTTTTGATTGCATTTTCTTTATCAGCATAAGCCGTCAACAAAATCATACTGGTTTCAGGGTAAAGTTTTTTAGCTTCTCGCAAAAACTCCAAACCGTTCATTTCAGGCATCAAGAAATCCGAAATAATTAAATCCGGAGAATTTGTTTTTAAATATTCCAAAGCTTCAACAGGATCATTGTAAATAACAACATCCTTAAATCCTTCAACCTTCATCAACGTAGCGAAAGTCGAAGTCAACAATTTATCATCATCAACGTATAATATTTTCCCTAAAATCATACTTATATGATAATTTATTTTATTAAAATAGACAAATTGTTTACAAAAACGCAATAATTAGTAATATTTCAACAAAAAGGTACAAAACCAAATTTTTGGAATGTACCTTCTTCTAAACAAACATTAATTAAAATTCGGGCGTGAATATTCTCTTTGGGAAAGCTCTCTATCAATTAGATATAGTGCGGATTTTTCAGCTCCAAATGCTTTCAATTTTGAAATTACTCTTAGCACAGATGCTTCTTCCTCCATTTGCTCTTTCAGATACCAATCAATAAAGTTTCTTGTTGCTAAATCGCACTCTCCTTCTGACAAATTTGCAACCCCGTCAATTGAAGATGTGATTGAACATTCATGCTTATAAATTTGTTCAAACACGTCAATCGGACCATTAAAATTCATATTTGGAGAACTTAAATTTTTCAAATCTACTTGCGATTTTCTGTTCAAAATATACTCAAATAAAATCATTCCATGGTCAATTTCTTCCATAGACTGTATTTTAGTCCAGTTAGCAAAGCCGTACAAACCAATTTCAGAAAAATACGCAGACATCGCCAAATATAAATATGAAGAATAAAATTCTTTATTAATCTGTTCATTTAAAATATCCTTGATTTTTTCACTAATCATGTTCTCCCTCCCACAAACCGTGAATATTACAAAAAGCTTGGGCTTTATCTATACCCAACTTATCTTTCAGAACCATAATCGGTAAATCAAACGGTGAATAATACTGCAATTCTGTATGATTTTTACCTTCTGAAATTGTTTGAATAAATTGGATATAATGTTCCTCAGTCATTGGGTGAAGTTTAGTTCCTACTCGAACCTCTTCACCATTTTCATCAGTAGAAACAAAAACCGGAACGTGTTTTTCACCTAATGCTTCATCTTCTAAAGTATGTGGTTCTAATCGAGTCATAGGTTTGCCGCAACAAACCAATTCACCAACCCCTGGCAAAACCACCTGAACAAGGTTTCCACAAGTTTCGCATTTATATAACTCTAATCTTTCAGTCACAAAATTATCTCCTTTCATACAAAGAAAATAAAACTTGAAAGGATTTATACATTAGTAATTAGGATAAATTTGACGGGTAAAATTATTTCTTTCGCTTTTCAATAGACAAATCATAACCCAAAATTTCACAAATATTCTTCAAATCCTTAAACGTCAGATACTCTCGTTTAAGTTTTGCAGAAAAATTTGCAGGTTTTGTATTTTTACCGGTATAAAGATTAAGCTTATCAGATAAATCCTTTTGCAACATATACTCTTTATTCAGTAAAAATTTAACCAATTGGTAATCTGTCATATCATTTATAATCATCATTGAATTATAAAATATATTGACTTTGGTTGTAAAATTAGTTATATTAAACTATATATATGTAGACTTGTTTATTTATATATAGTTTAATTTTATTTAAAAATGGAGATTCAATATGAAAAAAGGTTTTACTTTAGCTGAAACATTAATAACACTTGGGATAATAGGGGTTGTTGCAGCAATAACTATTCCGGGGCTAATCGCAAAATATCGGGCAAATGTGCTTGATGCACAGTTTAAAGAACAATATTCCAGACTTTCCCAAGCACTTAAATCACTTGTTGATGAAGAAGATATATCGCTTGTTCCAAATGATTTAAGAGGAAATTTTATTAATTATGTAAAAAAACACTATAGAATTGCACAAGACTGCGGAAACATAAATATCGGAACAACAGGATGTATAAGATTAAATTCAGAAGGAGCAATTGATGAATATAAAACTTATACAGGAAAAACTATTCAATTTGCTTATTTGGATGATGGTATGCTTATTTTAAATGATGGAACAACATTATTTTTCGAACAAGGGGAACAATCAAGAGCTTTAGGATATTACATGATTGGAATAGATATAAACGGATATAAAAATAAGCCAAACAGACTCGGACATGATTTATTTGTTTTCAAAATTGGAGAAAATGGTGAATTACAATATCCGGGGTTCAATGAGTGCAATAAAACATCTACAAGTAACACCAATGGCTATGGCTGTGCAAAAAAGGCCATACAAGATAAAAATTATTTCAAAAATTTGCCAAAATAAAAATATTTTATGTTATAATAATTTCAAGCCGTACTCCACGGGGAATTGCAATCCCTCGACCCGAAGCTTATGCGGGGTGCAGAGTCTGTTGTGAGGACTTTATGGATGCGTTAAAATTTAATATGATTGTTGATAACATCGGTTAAGATGGCGTAAACTTTCGAACCGTGTCAGGGAGGAAACTCAGCAGCACTAAGATTGATTTTGCGGGTGTTTTAATCGGTGGAGGAGAAAGTATTAAAGGATAACGAATTTATAATTTTCGATAGACAGTAGTACGGCTTTTTTATTGCAATTATTTATTTTAACTCAATATCTGTAATATATCTCGGTCTTGCCTTTACTTCTCTATAAACTTGACCAATATATTCACCTATCACACCTAAACAAAAGATTTGTAACCCTCCAAAAAAGCATAACAAAATTATCATTGTTGCAAAACCGTTAGGTGAATTGTGAAAGAACAATTTTTCAAAAACAGTTTCAAGACCAACCAAAAAACCGAACAATGCCATTAAAAAGCCTAAACAAGCAACAATTCTCAACGGAACAATACTAAATGATGTAATACCATTCAAAGCCAAACCCATTAGAGACATAAAATTAAACTTTGATGAACCGGCAAATCTTGGTTTAACGTCAAATTTAATGGTTGAAGTTTTCAAGCCCAATTCATGAAAAACTCCTCGCAAAAACAATGATTTTTCAGGATATAACTCCAAAACATCCAGTGCTTTTTTAGAAACCAAACGATAATCAGAATGATTCATCGCAATTTTAGCCCCAAGCAAATTCATAATCTTGTAAAACATAATTGCTGTTGTTTTTTTGAAAAATCCATCTGTTTTACGGTCATTTCTTATACCCAAAACTATATCAAAACCTTTTTGATATTCATCAAGGAATTTTTCAATCGCAAGTTCATCCTGTTGCAAATCTGCGTCAATTGAAACAACGCAATCACAACCAATTTTTCTAACACCTTCAAGTCCTGCAATAAGGGCTTTTTGATTCCCATAATTTCTGATGAATTTTTGACCTTTTACTAAAGAATTTTCATTATGCAAATGTTCAATAATTTCCCAAGTTCTATCAGATGAGCCATCATCAACAAGATATATGTAACTATCAGAAGTAACTTTACCTTTTTGAGCTAACATATCTAGAACTTCTAACAAGCGTTTTGTTGTAGCCTCAACACACAACTCTTCATTAAAACATGGAATAATTATAGCTAATCTTGGAATTTGCATTTCATCTCTCTTTCTACTATCATAATTATATTATTTCATAGGAATTATGCAAGGATATTCGGATGATAAATAAAAAGTTTGTTCTCAATGCAGATGATTTTGGTCTTACACAAGCACACAATCAAGCAGTTCTAGAAGGTTATAATAACGGATTTTTAACAAGTGCAAGTCTTTGTGCAAATGGAGAAGCATTTGATAGTGCAATTCATGATATTTTGCCTGACTGCCCGAATTTAGGGATTGCAGCACATTTAAATATTATGGAAGGCAAAGCACTTACAAATTGCCCGCTTTTGACAGATGAAAGAGGCTATTTCAACAAAGGTTACGGATATCTAATCCTTAATCAAAAAATTCAAGAATTATTAACTCAAATTGAAAATGAATTTAGAGCCCAAATTGAAAAAATTGCAGCAAATACACAAATTGATCATCTGGATTCACATGTCCATACTCATGCAATTCCTGAAATTTTCAAAATCACATGTAAATTAGCAAAAGAATTTAATATAAAATACGTTAGAACACAATACGAAGAATTATATTTTATTCCAAAACTTACAAAGCACTTAAATTTCAGCTATCCGCTAAATTTGGTTAAAATCGCACTACTACAATATTTTACAAAAATTAACAGAAAAGAAATAGATAAATGTGGTCTAAAGACAAATGACTTTATAGTCGGGGTCGGATATACAGGCATGATGGATTCTGATGCAATTGAATACGGATTAAAAGCAATTGATGAAGAGTGTATTGCAGAAGCACTTATCCACCCATGCAAATATAATAATTGCACCAAAGATTCTCATACAAAAGAATTTGCAATAACGCAAAATATGACGTTGAAAGATACAATTACAAGACTTGGCTTTGATTTAGCAAACTATAAGAATATAGAATAATGAAAAATTTTGTAACAACGCTATTTATTATAGCTATTTTCGGAAGTTTTACTTCTTTTATTTACTATCATCAAAATTTAAAAGAAGTGTTGGAAATCTATACCCCAACAAAATTTGGAATTGACCTAAATAAAGACAGAGTAATTGATAGAGATGAAATTGTATGTATTTCAGATATTGAAACCTTTTCCATTGAAAATGCTGATGAACTGTACAATAAATATTCTAAAAGTTTGAACTTGAGTAAATCTGACATCATCGGGCTTGGATTTCTAGCCCAAGAATTTTCACAGAAAAGCATTGAAAACCAAAAGGCTAGAGTAAAATTAACAAAAACACAAAATAGCGAATGCAAAATTGCCAAAATATATTTAAATGGTGCAAATTATGAAGAAATAATTAAGCATAGCGGATTTGCTCTAAATCAAGGGCAGCCGATTGAAAAAGAGAAATTCACTAAAAATCTAGAAAAAGCAAGAAGATTACACCTTGTTATCCTAAATCACCATTCAAATAAATATCACACACTAGACTGCAAATTTGCAAAACTTGCCCATGACACGGTAATTATCCCACAAAAGCAATTGCCTAAAAATGCAAAACCTTGCAGATATTGTCACAATTTGAATAAAAATTTAAAGAAAAACTTTAAAAAACATAGAAAACAACACAATTATAAATATAAAAACTTTAATTATGATATTCCACAAATATCAACACCACCACTAATAACAAACGATGGAAATATTACACTCTATTTTACAGATTTCACAAATAAACTCAAACCGGATGCAAATTGCAATTCACACGTTTGCAAAGAATTTGTAAAATTGGTTGATGGAGCAAATTCAAGCATTGATATCGCTATTTTTGGCTATGAAAATGTTCCGCAGGTGACAAGTGCCCTGCAAAGAGCCAAAAATCGAGGGGTAAATATTAGATTTGTCTATGACGAATATTTTAATCCCGCACAAAATTACTATAGTGGGAATTCAATTATTAAAAACATATCAAATAGCTCAAAATCAGATAGAAATGAAATATCTACATCAAGCAACATGCTAATGCACAACAAGTTTGTAATTTTTGATAAAAAGGAAGTCTACAGCGGCTCAATGAATTTCTCCAAAAACGGACTTTCAGGGTATGACCAAAATGATGTTATAGTGATAAATTCATCTGATGTTGCAAACTTATATGAACTTGAATTTGAACAAATGCTTCAAGGACATTTTCACAAAAACAAAACTCGTCATGAAATCTCAAATATTTTTAATAACGGAAATTCAACAATTGAAGTCTATTTTTCACCACAAGACAAGTCTTCAAATAGAATAATTCAACTAATTCAAGAATCAAAACACTATATTTATATTCCTGCATTTTTGATTACTCACTCTAAAATATCAAATGAGTTAATCAATGCAAGAAAAAGAGGAGTTGATGTTCGGGTTATAATTGATGCAAATAATGTCTACACTCGAAATACAAAGCACCAAATCCTACGAAACAACGTGATTCCGGTAAAAGTAGAAAATTATGCAGGCAAAATGCACGCAAAAACAATGATAATTGATGATGAATATGTAATTATGGGCTCTATGAATTTCTCTAACAGTGGTGAAAATAAAAATGATGAAAATATGCTTGTAATTAAAAACCCAAAATTAGCAAAAGCCTACAAAAATATGTTCAACTACCTTTGGGCAAAAATTCCAAATCGCTACCTAAAATACAATCCAAGACCTGAAAGCAAACAATCAATCGGCTCTTGTTATGATGGCGTTGATAACAATTTTAACGGCAAAATCGACCAACAGGAAGAACTTTGCAGATAAAATTTATTTACCCCAGATTACAAGAAATCGCTTCAAAATTTCATCTTGAAAGGATTTTGGCATAGATTCGAACAAATTTAAAGTCATTAAGACCTCATTACATTCTCTCTGGAGCTGAAACAGCCAAAATATCCAATGCATTAGACAATACTGTTTTGAAAGCCCAAACCAAAGACAATCTTGCTTTTGTAAGTTCTAAATCATCTGTAATTACACGAGTTGAATTGTAGAAAGAATGAAATTCTGCAGCCAATTCTTGAACGTATCTGCAAATTGTATAAACCTGACGAGTTTGAGCAGACATCACGATTAATGACTTAAATTCTTCCAATTTCAAAATCAATTTTCTTGCTTCTTTCAAGGTCAATGACATAAGATTTTTATCAAAATTATGTGTCAATTTATCAAATTCATCATGAGTCATAACTGCAGGAATTGTTTTGCCTGTTTCTGTATCTACTCTATCATTGGTTGCATTTCTAATGATTGAACAAGCTCTGGCATGAGCGTATTGAACATAAAATACCGGATTTTCATCAGAATTTGTTTTTGCAAGTTCAATATCAAAATCAAGAGTTGTATCAATATTTCTCATTGCCATCCAAAATCTTGTTGCATCAACTCCAACTTCATCAATCAAATCTTCAAGAGTAACCATATTTTTACGTTTACCCATCCGAACTTCATTACCATTAATTACAAGGTTAACAAGTTGACCTAAAAGGACTTCCAATTTGTTAGGATCATAACCTAAAGCTTCAATTGAGGCCTTAACTCTAGCAACATAACCATGGTGATCAGCACCCCAAATATTAATCATTCTATCAAAACCACGTTCCAATTTATCAACGTGATAAGCAATATCAGCAGTTAGATATGTATTAGAACCATCGGCTTTTTTAATAACTCTATCCTGATCATCACCATAATCAGAAGATTTAAACCAAACAGCACCTTCTTTTTCATAGATTTTTCCACTATCACGAAGTTTTTGAACACAAGCATCAACCTTTCCGGATTGGTGTAGGGTTAGTTCTGAATAAAAATTATCAAAATGAACTCTAAAATTATCCAACAAACCTCGTTGAACTTTTTCTTCATAATCCTTGGCAAAATCACAATATAATTTTAAATCAAGTTTATCTGCATTATTGTCTACAGATTCAAGTTCAGACTTATAAGTTTCGATAAATTTCTTTGCAACAGGAATTAAGTAATCCCCTGGGTAATAATTTTTTCTTTCAACTTCATCTGTAGGGAAATCAACATTCAAACCAAGCTCTTGTTTTACACGAATAACAAGAGAACGACCAAGTTTTTGAATTTGAGAACCGGCATCATTTATGTAAAATTCTTGATATACATCATGCCCGTAGAATTTCAATAAATTAGCTAAAGCACTACCCATTGCAGCCCAACGACCGTGACCAATATGGAAAGGTCCTGTTGGATTTGCTGAAATGTATTCTAAAATTATTTTTTCTTTATTAATATTTTGTGGACGACCAAAATCTTTATTTTTAACAAAAATTTCATCAACAAGGTTGATTAAAAGAGAATTTCCTGCTCTAAAATTGATAAAACCACCAATTACAGAATAATCACAATCTTCTTTATCAATAAATTCGACAATTGCATTCGCTATCATCGGAGGAGCAATACGTGCAGAACGAGCTAAAGATGATACGTTAACAGCAAAATCTCCAAACTCTGGATTTTTAGGCTTTTCTACAACAAGAGAACCTCTTGTGTATTCGCTCATTTGTCCTAATTTATTTGCCTTAACAGCTTCAACTATTGCATCTTCAATCTTATTCAAAAAATAATCTTTTAACATATATACCTCTTTTTAAAATATCATCGTTAAAACAATTGTATAATAAACAAGGGTAAATATAAATATCTACCCTTGAAAGTTTACTTAAAAATCATAATCCGGAATAACAAAAGGCTCATTATTCGCATCTTTATCCACAAATTTCAAATAATAGTCCATAGCCTTATCTTTAGCGGAGTCATAAAATTCTGTAGGTATTACTGACAGATGGAAATATGTCCTTTCTCCTGAATAATTACCCAAAACAGATGCATATTTCTCAATATCAGCACGATTTAGTCCTCCACCGTAAGCTTTTGTCTTGGCATCAGTACCTGATGGACGAATTTCAATATACTTGTCATCAAATTCTAAATAAGTACCGTCACCAACAAATTTTATAGCTTTCAAATTATCAAAATTCAAACCGTTAGCAAAAAATCTGTCATCTAGAACTCGTTTTACATCGTCAAGAGTAATAACTCCTTCTTTTTGAGCAATTGCAAGTGACAAATAGAACAAATCATTTTTTGTTCTTAAAGCTTCACCTGCGATTTTTGCCTCTTTCAATTTGTTAATATCAGGTTCTGATTCATTGTAATAAGCAATATCAACTCTTGTATCAAATCTGCCTATAATTTTATTTGTGTTAAATACGTTAGACAAATATTGTGACAATGAAACACCTAAATCAGAAATTTGCGAAACAAGAGAAGATGCAACAATTATAGCTTCTGTTGCACTTTTTTCTCTCATTGCAACAGCACATCTTCCATGTTGAGATTTGATTAAATCTTCTGTACCCATAATCATTCCGCCTGATTCTTCACCGGCAAACAATAATCTTGGATTTACACCTAAATTTATAGGATTTCCAAAAACATCATCAACAATTACAGGTTCAGTCGGATTATTTTTCAATTTCAATTCAACTTTTTTCATTATATTTGCAATTTCTTTAAAACCAACCGGCACATTTACAACTTGAACATCATTATTTTTTGCCCATTCATCCCAAGAAAGAGCCGAAGCAGTCGTTTTTATCATAAATCTCGGGTGATTGTCCCATAAATTTTTAGATTTTAATTGTTTTGACCAAAAATCCATAAGCATCAAAAATGCCTGATTTGCACTAAATACAGTCAAAATTGTATCATCATCTAAAGTTAAATAATCAACACCAAGTTTATTTAGTTCAGGAATTCTGGAACTTGATTCTGTTTGTGTAATTGTCAATCTGTCATGATCAGGATCGGTTATTAAAACAACTGTTCCAACAGGATAATTTTTCAACCTTTCTGAATAATGCATTGTATCAATTACAGGGAAAAACTTTGTACCGTCCTCTTTTTGAGCAATAACAGTTGCATCAACTGAGTAATCATAAAAAGCCTTTTCCCCTTTTGGAGTTACATCATACTTCCCGATAGAATGGAAAAACGAATCTTCTTCGATATCAAACCAATCAAATTTATCTGAAATATTCAATTTCTTCAAAACTCGTGATAATGTTCTATAAGCAGAACCGCCTACATTTTCAATAACTATTTTTGAATTGAATGACTTAATCAAATCTAGATTAATATCTTGAGCAACTCCTGATTTTAAATATTCAACATACAAATCAACCCCGTCATCAACAAATTTTAAAACATTTTCGTTTATCAATGGATTATTTTCTGCTGAAATTTTAATTTCATAACTTCCTTTTTCGTTCACTTCATCAAAAATTTCTTGAATTTTATTAACAAATTCCATTGACTCTTCCGGTAAATACTGACTACCTTGAGAATTCAAATCCTTTGTAGCATTTTTAACTGAAATTCCATGGCTTGATGTGATATACTCACCACCCAACAAATCAAGTTTAAAAGCTAAAAATGAAGCCAACCAAATCGGAATAGTTTTTTTGCCGACAGGAACTAAAGTTTCTATACCTTGAGCAGCTTGAATTCTTGTAATTGCATCCAAAAATAATTGAGAATTATAACGAACTTCACACCCTGCAACCTTAACAATTCTTTTATTTGGATATTTTTCTTTAGCAACAAGAGCTTTAGCCAAAGTTGCCAAAACAATACCGACTAAATTGATTGGAAATCTAGTATCCTGAGGGTATAAAATATTTTGAGGTCCGCGAATGCCTGCAGTTGAAACTTTTGCTTCTTTTGCATAATTAGCGAACCATTCTTCTAAGTTCAAACCTTTTGGATTATGTATAACATCATAACGTTTTAAATGTTCTTTTTTCAAAACAAAACTAAATTCACCCTTATTGTCAAAATTCATCAAATCTAAAAGTTTTACATAGTCAGGGGTTTTTTCATAAACACTTTTAAATAATTCGTTTTCTAACGGATTATCTGATTTTTTCAATTCATTAAACATATATATTCTCTCCTTATTACATTTTTCTTGATAATACTATAAAAATATATTAATAAGTAGATTTAAAGATAATTTTTATGTATAATGTCCGTTGTATATAGTATGGAGAGCAAAATAATGGCAAAACAAAAAAAACAATATTCATCAAGAAAAGCCTCCCAATTCAATATTT
The DNA here is from genome assembly GCA_934718135.1 of uncultured Candidatus Melainabacteria bacterium. Taxonomy (GTDB): domain Bacteria; phylum Cyanobacteriota; class Vampirovibrionia; order Gastranaerophilales; family Gastranaerophilaceae; genus Zag111. The sequence goes on from CAKUZW010000004.1 coordinate 231,299, forward strand.
GGAGAAGAATTTTCCAATTCTTAGTCTGCAAAATAGGCTATATGATTAGACTAAAATTAGTATATAGACTTGAAGTTAACGGACTTGAAAACGTACCAAAAGATAACAGATATATAGTATGCCCAAATCACTTATCAACTCTTGATCCCCCATTAATGGTTGCTGTTATGCCACGAAGTGTATCTTTTATGGCTAAAAAAGAGTTATTTGATATTCCGTTCCTTAGATGGTGGATTGACTGGTTAGGTGCTTTTGCCGTAAACAGAGAATCTTTAGGACCATCAACAGTAAAAACTGTTCAAACAATACAGGACAGTAACTGGGTTCTTGGAATGTTCCCTCAAGGAACAAGAGGAGTTCCTGGAGAAATTAAGGGAGTAACAAAAGGATTTGCAGGACTTGCCAAGCTTACAAAATGCGATATTTTACCTGTAGGAATAATCGGTTCTAATGAAGTTAAAAGATGGCCTTTCACAGGAAAAATCATTGTAAATATCGGTAAACCTATTCCTTATGATAAAAATACTGATATCGTAAAAGAAAAATGGATTGAAGAAATCCAAAAATTAACAGGATTCAAATATATAGAAGAAAATGACACTGAAACAATTGCTACCGAAGGAGAAAAAAAGAATGGATAAAGGAGCGAGAAACTTCAATCGAAGATATGCAAAAGAATATAATATTTTTAGAACAATGTTTTTTATGTCATTCTTGTGTATCATTGTTTATGGATTTTATACGATATTCTACAATTATAAAGTAGAAGGTCGAGAAAATTTACCTAAAAAACAATCAAAAAACGGGAAATATATTTTTGCAGCAAACCACGTTTCAATCTTTGACCCTCCAATGGTTTCAATGGCTGCAATGCGACCGATCGCGTTTATGGCAAAAAAAGAATTGTTTGAATCTAACGAAAAACTAAGTTGGTTAGTAAAAAGGCTTGGTGCTTTCGCTGTTGACAGAACCAAACCTGAAATAGCTACCTTCAAAACAGTTAGAGACGTACTTAGCACAAGTTGGTCTTTGGGAATTTTCCCTCAAGGCGGAACGAGACCTTACGGAAAACTTGACGGTATAAGAAAAGGTTTTGCCGTTATTGCTAAAAACGCTAAAGCTGATATTATTCCGATTGCAATTGCAGGTTGGGACGGTTACCCAAAACTTAAACCTTTCACAAGACGAAATGTTACAATCAAAGTTGGTAAGCCAATTTCATATAAATTAAAAGAAGATGAAATTATCTATGAATGGTGCAAACAGATTTCTGAAATGGCAGAATACGAAAATTGTGCTGAAATTCCGGAATCTCAAAGAATCGCTCAAACTGAAAAACGGGAAGCAGCATCTGTATAAATAATTAGTTATAAAACAATTTAATTAAATTAAAAAGAAATTATAAAGCCCCTTTTCAGGGGCTTTATTTTATTTAAAGAAAGGAATTTCTATTTATAAATCAACTGTAATAGATTTTAAACCTAAGCTGCTGCTTTAACTTCTTGTTTTGGCTGATCCATTTTTATTTGTTCTGCTTGAGGTTGAGCTTGAACTTGGTTTAATTTATCTAAAGCTGTTTTTGCAGCTTCAGCTACTCCAGGGTCTTGGTCATTCTTAGCAACGGTGAATAATGTTGTTAAGTCTTTCTTGTATTCAGGGTTTTGGATATAGCTTAAAGCTTCGATTGCAGATGCTCTAACCATTGGGTTAGGGTTATCTTTTAATTGGTCAACAATTGTTACTGCTCCCGGCAATTCTGTTAAAGGAACTGTTGTATTTGACAATTTAGCAACTTCATCTGCATACAATTTTTCCATTATTGCGGATGTGAACAATGCATAGCTTTTGTTTCTTTCAGCTTTTTCTTTTGGAGAAATTGTGTTAGCTAATTTCTTTTCATCTTCAGAAACTTCTTTACCTGACATCATTTTTTCTCTAGCAGATGCTTGTTCTGGTGTTGGACCTTCAAGTTTAGAAGAATCGAAGTTTACAATATTATTCAAAGCATCAAAAACTTTAGTATCAACTAATTCTGTTGCTTTTTCCGGATTTTCTTTTACCATATTAGCAATTTCTTCCATTCCTGCTGCTTGAGCATCAAAGTCAGGATTTGCTAATTTAGCAATAAATGAATTTAAATCTACTTGAGGTGAAACTGTTTCAGGAGTAACCACTTCAGGTTTTTCTACTGTTTCAGTTTTTGGTGCTTCAGGAGCTTCAGTTTTTACAGTTTCAGGAGTTGAAACAACCGGAGCCGGTACAACTGGAGCTTCTTGAGGAGCAACAGGAGTTGGTGTTACTTGAGGTGCATTAATATTTTGTTGTTGGATAGCCGGAGCTTGAGGAGCTTCAACAGGTGCAGGTTGAACTGCAGGTTGTTGAACTGGAGCTTGAGCTACAACAGGAGCCTCTTGAACAACTGGGGCTTGTGGTTGTTGCATTACAGGCATGTAACAAGGTTGTTGTTGAGCTGGAGCCTGTGGGTAATTATAAATAGGAGCTTGCGGATAGCTGTAATAAGGCATTGTAGGTTGAGCATATTGAGCTTGTTGACCTACTCCTTGAGTTCCTACTTGTGGATTGTGTATGTCTATTTTAACCGCATTGTAATTCGGTTGTTGCGGAACAGGCATATATGTTGATTGTTGTTGTACCATATAAGGTGTTGTTGGTACAAATGGGATTTGATTCATAAACTTTTTCCTTTCCTACATAAAATTGAGTCTATTACCATTCTACCGTTTAAATGAGCGTGAAGAAAAAATATTGCTAAATTTGGATTTTTTTTTAATAAAACTTTACAATAAAAACAAAAAATCAAGCTATGCCTATAATACACCGATTTACATAATTCCGTGTTTAAGAATTTGGATTGAAATAAATTTTTATGATAAAATATTTAGTATAGATACTGAGGAGTGGCTGAAAGTCACAATATATTTGAGGATATAGATGAAGATAGACAAAAATAATACAGGTTCTGTTAGAAAAGCCTTTGGAAAAGCGTTAGCTCAAATTGGGGTGAATAACAAAAAAATAGTTGTCATGGATTCCGATTTAGCATGCTCTACACAAACAAAAATATTTGCTGATAAATTTCCTGAAAGATTTTTTGATTGTGGAATTGCAGAACAAGATATGACAGCAACTGCGGCAGGTCTTGCATCCGAAGGTAAAATTCCGTTTATTGCGAGTTTTGCGGTATTTGCAACCGGTAGAAATTATGACCAAATCAGAAATGGTATTTGCTACCCAAAATTTAATGTAAAAATTGTAGGTACACATGGAGGAATAACTGTTGGAGAAGACGGTGCAACACACCAAGCTTTAGAAGATATTTCTCTAATGCGAGGTTTACCAAACATGACAGTTCTTGTACCTGCAGACGTCAAAGAGTGTGAAGAAATTATCAAATATGCAGCAGAAATTGTTGGGCCTGTATACATTAGAATTCCAAGAGGAAACGCAATCAATATCTTCGATGAAAATTACAAATTTAACCCAAATCAAATTGTAACAATCAAAGAAGGAAAAGATATTGCCCTATTCACAAATGGAGAAATGTTAGGTCATGCACTTTTAGCAGCCGAAGAACTTGAATCTAAAGGAATTAGTGTAAAAGTTGTTAATATTCCGGTTGTAAAACCTCTTGATACTAAAGGAATTATTAATTGTGCTAAAGAAACTAAATTTGTTGTTACAGTAGAAAACCATTCGGTAATCGGAGGTTTAGGTTCTGCGGTTTGTGAAACTTTATCAGAAAATTATCCGTCTAAAGTTTATAGAATAGGAATAAATGACACATTTGGTCAAAGTGGAACATCAGAAGAGTTGCTTAAATATTATAAATTAGACTCTGATAGCTTGACCGAAACCATTACAGCTTTATATAAAAAAGAACAAGGAAACATATAATGATTACATTTCAAAATGTTACTAAAAGATATAAAAATGACCACTATGCATTAAAAAATGTAAGTTTGGAAATTCATTCCGGCGAATTCGTATTTATTGTTGGAGCTTCAGGTGCAGGGAAATCAACATTGATGAAACTCCTTTATAGCGAAGAAAAACCAACAAGCGGGGTTGTTTCAATCGGAGGAATTAATATCGCAAATTTAACGAATGATAAAATTCCAAACTTAAGAAGATGCATGGGTATTGTGTTTCAAGATTACAAATTACTACAAAATCAAACAGTATACGATAATGTGGCCTACGTAATCAGAACAATGGGCATAAGTAGCAAAGAAATCAATGCAAGAGTTAACGGTGCATTAAAAATTGTTGGATTACACGAAAAAATGAATGCAACTCCATCAGAATTGTCAGGTGGAGAACAACAAAGGGTCGGAATCGCAAGAGCAATTGTAAATGGACCACCGTTATTGATTGCAGACGAACCTACAGGAAACCTAGACCCTGCAAATTCAATGGAAATTATGCAAATTTTAAATCAAATCAATCAAAGAGGTATTACTGTCATTGTTTCAACTCATGACAATACAATGGTTGATTATTTCAGAAAAAGAGTTATTAAACTTGATCATGGAGAAATAGTAAGAGACATACAAGCAGGTACTTATGAATAAAAACCTTAAATCAAATGTAAAAAAACATATTCCAAAAGACTGGTTATGTGAATTAAGAATATTATACAGATTAGCAAAAGAAACTTTTAATGATATCAAAAGAACAGGATGGGTAAATGTTGTAATCATTACAACTATGGCTGCCATTTTGATGATTTTTGGAGCATGTTTTAGAACAGCACTTTCTATTTCTTCTTTTTCAAAAGAATTAGGAAGTGCTCTAGAAATATCTGTATATTTGAAAAATAGTACAGATGCAAAGGAAGTAAAATCAGAAATTAGCAAATTTGAACATGTCGAACATATTGAGGTAATTCCAAAAGCAGAATCTTGGGGCAAACTTAAAAATGAAATGAGTTTACCAAACATTGATAACCCGTTACCTGATACGTTACATGTAAAAGTTGACAGCCCTGAAAGCCTGCAAAGTGTTTTTGATAATATTAAGCAAATTCATGCTGTGGAAGACATGAGTTATGCAAAAGATTTAGCGGCAAAAATTGAATTAGTAAACCATGTTGTTAAGACAATTACACTTGTTATTATTGTGATTATGGGATTATTGACAGTTACAATCATTAACAACACAATTCAGTTAGTAATTCAATCCCGAAAAGAAGAAATTGAGATTATGCGACTTATGGGCGTAAGTAACTGGTACATAAGATTTCCATTTATTATGCAAGGAGCATTTTATGGTTTAACCGGATCATTACTTGCATTGATTCCGTTAAATTACGTTCAAAACGGACTAGTCAATGTTCATAAATTCTTTATGATACCATCACCTCCAAATGCACAGCATTTAGTAATCCTTGTAATGTTTTCAATGAGTATTTTGTTTGGTGCCGTTGGAAGTTTTTGGTGTATTAAAAAGCATTTACAGGTATAAGAACAAATGCCCGATAATAACAATATCTTATTAATTACAGATGAAGACGAAACTGCAAAACTTGTGTTATCTAAACTAATCTTGTTAAGAGATAATGACAAAATTTCAGTTTGCGGAACGCAAAAATTAAAAAAAACATTAGAAAATTCGCTATGTTGTGTTGTTATTGTGCATGAAAACATTGAAAGCCCTGACTTGACTCTTAAAATAATTTCAACTATTAAAGAATCTAAATCAAATGCTGAAATTGTTTTGTTGTTAAACGAAGAAAAACCGGAACTTATCCTAAAAGCTTATGACTTAGGAATTTATGATTATTTTACGGTTGATGCTCCGGATTATGAAATACTTATAAAAACAGTAAATTGTTTCAAATTAAGTGCATTTAAAGAAGTTGCAAACAGAAATGAAAAGTTTTTGTATCAGCTAGGAGTAATTGATAGCAAGAATTCTTTATACAAATATAATTATTTAAAAGAAATATTTATTGATTTGTCTGATGATTTGAGAATTCAAAATGGTATCTTTGCAATTTTGACACTAGACGATAAAACCAAAACAAAAATTTCAACCAACCGCCTTGCGGGAATAATAAAAAATAGTGTTAGACAAGAAGATATCGTTGCAACGGCAAGAGGAGGAAAATTCTATTTAATTTTACCAAATATTGATTTAGAAGGTACAAAAGCTGTTATCCGGAAAATTCAAGACAAAATTGGGAATGATTTCCAAATTCGTTCAGGATTGACAAAAATTGGAATCCAATCATTTGAAACATTAGATAAAATTGCACAAGATAGCTTAATTTCAGCAATTCAAAATGATGAAATGTGCGTTTCTCTAACTGATAATCTTGAAAATACAAATACTTGGCTTGAAGATGAAAATTCAAAACCTAATAAAAATTTTAAATTATTTAAAATGGCTTTTACAAAAAAAATGAATGAAGTTATTACTCCAGTATTTTTCAGATTTCAAAAAGAATGCGAAACAAAGCTAACAAACACTCAAGTAAGCCAATATGCAAACAATATCGAGAGTGTTTTTAGCCTAAAAAATGAGAAACTTCATAGCGAATTAATACTGAGATATAATGGATTTGCCAAGTTTAAAATTGAAATCACACACAGCGGACTAGATAGTGCAGAAAACACAAAAACGGAATTACAGCTAAGCAAATTAACAGAAAAAGAACTGACAAAATTATTAAAACAATTAAAAGACGAGTACAAACAAAACGCATACAAATAAGGAGATAAAAATGTTAAACCCAGAAACAAGTGCATTAGTAATCATTGACATTCAAGAAAGATTAGTTCTTGCATCAAAATATGGAGAAGAAACAGCTAACAATATGACAAAAATTGCCAAAGCTGCCAATATTCTTTCAATTCCAACAGTTGTAACCGAACAATACCCAAAAGGTTTAGGTAACACTGTTCCAACACTAAAAGAAGCATTTTCAAAAGATACTTTTATTACAGAAAAAGCAGCTTTTTCTGCACTATTAGAACCTGCGTTTAAAGAAAAAATTGAAGAACTAAAAAATAAAGGAATCAAGCAAATTGTAATTGGTGGTATTGAAACTCACATCTGTGTACTTCAAACAGCAGCAGCTCTTATGGAAGAAGGATTTGAGGTTTATGTGGCAAAAGATGCATGTGCAAGCCGTCATAAAGAAGAATATAAAACTGGATTAGAACTATTGAAACAGTATGGAGCAAAAATTTCTTGTGTTGAAATTATTCTGTTTGAATGGTTAAAAACTTCTAAAAATGAACATTTTAAAGAAGTTCAAGCTCTAATTAAATAAAACAAATAATAAATTTAAAAGTTATTGCAAAAAGAGAGAAAGTATATTTTCTCTCTTTTTTAAGAATTTAAAATAACCATTTCACAGTTTTTACAATCAAATTTTAGTGGATATTTTTTACCTTTTGCATCCATCAAATACAATTTTTTGACAGGTTGACCACACAAACCGGAAGCAAATTTCAAACAATGTTTAGTTCGCATCAATTCAACACCTGATTTTATTGAATTTTGGCATTCTAACGCCATTTCTTGAACTTCACATCCACAGTTTTCATAAAAAGCTTTTGCTTCATTATTGAAAACATTACCTAGATAGCCAATTTTGGAGTCAGGAAATTTGGCATAACCAATAGGTTTTTGAACTTCTCGCTCAAAATGCTTCAATCGCTCATCCATTAACAAACTTAACAATTCTCTACGTAATTCATTAATTTTTGAGACCGGAAGAAATGGAATAACATCATCTTTAATTTCTGTAGAAATAGTGTAAAAATCACTATTTCCGGTCTTATTTAATTGTGTTATAAAATTATCTTTTAATTTTTCTAAATTTTTTGGAGGCTCTCCGGTTGGAAGCAAAACACAAGTTTTGTTATGATTTTCATCTATTCCAATTAGTTTTCCCCCTTCAAGAATGAATGACACCCCAATTTTTCTAACTGTTTTGGAATTTTCAAGTTGCTTTTCAAATTTTGAATTGAAATTTCGATACAGCATAAGACCTGTCACAATTCCATCCATTCTATTTGGATAAATTTTAGATCCTTCAACCTTATTTACCAAAAATCCTTTCATTTCACCATCTTTGACAAAACAAACACCATCTTGTGGATTTAATTCAGCATCAATTTCAAAATAATTTTTGAAAATTCGCTTAACTTTACCGAGCTTTTCCCCCTTCGACTTTGGAGATAAAAAGTTGAAACACTGTCCACGACCGTTCAAAAAATAATCCGTATAGCCACGATTAAAAGTAATATCAGGATTTGGTGTAAAGTCAAGAAAAACTTTACCGGAAGAAGTTCTTTGAGCAAACTTATTTATCAAATTGTTATAATAAGCCGTAACATTAGCAACATAACTTTTGTCTTTCAATCGACCCTCAATTTTAAATGACTTCACTCCACTTTGAATAAGTTTTTCCATATTATCAGAAGCATTAAAATCTTTTAAAGACAATAAATATTTATCTTTTAAATAAATTTTTCCATTCTCATCAACAAGAGAATATTTCTTTCTGCAAGGTTGAGCACACTCTCCTCTATTTGCAGAACGACCGCCATTAGCATAAGACATATAGCATTGACCGCTATATGACACGCACAATGCCCCATGTACAAATGTTTCAACTTCACAAGAGACATTTTTGCAAATTTCCTCAATTTGAGAAATTGATAGTTCTCGAGCCAAAATGATTCTTGAAACTCCTAATTTATCAAAAAACATTGCTTTATCTAAAGTTCTAGTGTTGCATTGAGTACTTGCATGAATTGGAATTGGAGGAATATTACCATCAATCGCAGCTTTAATTATGCCCATATCTTGAACAATAATGGCATCAACACCAATATTATATAGCTTTTCAATAAGATTGATTGCTTTATCAAGTTCAAAATTATTAAGAATCGTATTAATCACAACATGAATTCTTACATAAAATTTATGAGCGTAATTCACAAGAGTTTCAATATCTTGAAGGGAATTCGGAGCATTTTTTCTAGCTCCAAATTCTTCCGCTCCGATATAAATTGCATCTGCACCACTATTTATAGCAGCAATCGCTGTTTCCAAATTTTTTGCAGGTGCTAATAATTCTACTTTTTTCATACAAATATTTTATAACAAACGTATAAAGAAATCGTAATAATAAAGCCTAAAATTTACAATTAATGATAAAATTTCTAAAAGAGGTAAACATGAAAATAGCGTTAATAAATCACGGATGTGCCAAAAATCTTGTAGATGCAGAACTAATGTTGGGCTTACTAGACAAAAAAGGGTACCAAATAACACTTGAAGATAAAGATGCAGACATTGTAGTCGTAAATACTTGCTCTTTCATACATGATGCTGAACAAGAATCAGTTCAAAGCATTTTGGAAATGTTAGAAAATGGAAAACGAGTTATCGTAACAGGATGTCTTGCTCAAAAATATAAAGATGAGCTGAAAAAAGCTATTCCTGAACTATCTGGAATGGTTGGAACCGCAAATCTTACAGATGTCGTAAAAATAATTGAAGACCTTGAAAAAGGGGAAGAATATAAAAGTATAATTTCAGATAAACCAACATATTACTATCCTGAAGAAATAAACCGACAACAAATAACGATGGGTGCAAGTTCTTATCTAAAAATTGGTGAAGGCTGCAACTACAAATGCGGTTACTGCATTATTCCAAAATTAAGAGGGAAATATGTTTCCCGCCCAATCGAAAATATTATAAAAGAAGCTAATGAACTTGTGAATAAAGGTGTAACCGAAATTATTCTTATTGCTCAAGATACATCATCTTACGGCATTGATTTGTACGGAAAGCAAGCACTACCACAATTATTAGAAGAACTTAACAAAATTAAGAATCTATCATGGATTAGAATAATGTATGCTTATCCGACTCAAATGACAGATGAATTAATTGATGCCATAGCAAGATTGGATAAAGTAGTGAAATACGTAGATATTCCCCTACAGCACTCTCATCCTGAAGTCCTAAAAAGAATGAGAAGACCTGTTATGGATTACACTAAATTGGTTGAAAAAATAAGGAATAAAATTCCTGGAGTTTCAGTCAGAACTACCCTTATCGTAGGTTATCCCGGAGAAACGGAAGAAGAATTTGAACACCTTTATAATTTTGTTAAGAATGTTAAATTTGATAGAATGGGAGCTTTTGAATATTCGAGAGAAAAAGGAACCTATTCTTATGGCTTAAAGCCACAAATAGCCGATGATATCAAAAAAGAACGCAGGAAAAAACTAATGGAATTGCAACAAAAAATCTCTTTAGAAAATAACCAAAAATATATAGGTTCGACCTTAAAATGTATCGTAGAGGGATATACAGATGAAGGAGTTATAATCTTGAGATCTGAACATGATGCACCTGAAATTGATGGCGTTGTTTACGCAACATCAGACTCTGAAGTTATCCCGGGAGATATCGAAGAAGTAAGAATAAATAAAGTCGATGAATATGATTTGTTCGGAGAAATAAAAGAATTATAGGTAAAGTATGGAATATATAGAAAATAAAGAATTAGAAGAAAAAGAAATAAAGGGCATATTTACAGATATGTTAAAATATGCACCGTCAAAATTATGCGGAATGCTTGGAAATGTAATTACTGTGCCAATTTATACAAGTTTATTTTCAACGGAGCAATACGGATTATACACAATTTCAATTGCAATGTTATCCTTCTTGTGCATAATTTTTTCTGATTGGATAGGCTTGTCTGGACTTAGATTCTTCAGACATCACCAACTCGAAAAAGATTTACCAAAATATTTAACAACCATTGTTTCAATGTTAACAATTAACTTGGTCTTGATGTTTGGAATTTCGATATTATTCAGAAATAGCCTTTACAGTTTCTTCCATGTTCCATTCAAATACATCATGGCTGTACTTGTTTTAATTATCCCTGTTGCAATAAGAGCCTTATTATCTCAACTATTGCGGGCACAATTAAAATCAGTTTCATACTCTTTAACAACAATATTGAACCAATTCGCAACAATATTTTTAGCCGTATTTTTTGCAAAATTCTTCAACCTTGGAGCTGCATCAATTTTACTAGGTATGGGAGTATCAATATCTCTAATCGATATATTATTACTCTATCAGAGTGAAATTTTAAAGGTTTTCAAGTTTCAAAAAATCGAATGGAAATTCATTGTTCCAATTATAAAATATGGAATTCCAATTGCCGCAACTTCACTTAGTGCTTGGATTATAACCCAAAGCAACAAATTTATCATGAATAGCATCAATGGATTTTCTAAAGCCGCACTAGTGGGTGTTGGCTATGGATTAACGCTACCTATCTTAATGACACTGTTTGCAATGATTACAGTTGCTGCAATCCCAAGAATTATTAACTTATATGAAGCAAAAGTAGATGTAAGACCGGTAATTTCAAAATTTTTAGGATATTACATTTTGGTAGCATTGCCTGTAATCAGCGTAATGGCACTATATAGCACCGACTATACTCAAATTTTTGCCAATTCAAAATTTGCAGAAGCAAGTACATTGGTACCGTATTTCTCTTTTGGAGTATTTTTCCTTGCAATGACTGATTACACAACACTTCAATACCATTTGGCAAATAAAACTCATATTGAATTTATAATCAAACTAACATCAGGCATTATTGGAATAATTTTGAACGTAATTTTAATACCTAAAATGGGTTTAGTCGGAGTTGGAATTGCAACATTTGCAGCAAATTTCCTATACTGGCTACTTAGTACAATCATTGTTTTGCCAAATCTTAACTTAAAATGTCCTAAAAACACAATTTTACGAATTGTACTTTGCGGAATTCCGACAGGCCTAATAATCTTAGCAATGAAACATTACGAAGGAGTAATACCGGCCTCTATTCAAATGATATCCGCACTTGTCATTTTCTACGGATTATATACAATAACAAGGCTGAAACTACTTAAAAATTCAGATTAACATAACTTAATATATAGCTAAAAACTAGCAATTTTAAAGATTTATGGTCGTTCATATTACTATGAAGCATAACATGGGTGAAGCATGGCTTAAAATAAAGTAATAAATACGACCATTTTCTTATGCTCTTGCTACAATAGAGGAATGTAAGGATTCAATCTATTGGAATTATCAAGATAATATTTTAAATTTATAACGTTATGAAAGGACTTTACCAGATGAAAAGCCGAAAAAGACAAAAGCGAATTATCGCATCAATGCTTACAACATTGTTTGTTGCACAACAATCAATGTTACTGTCTGTTGTAGCCAGTGAAATTTCTGGAGTAACGGGAAACAACGGAACTTATAACATTAACCCCAGTGCATTGATTAACGGCACAGATATGGGTTACAGAAAATATAAAGATTTCAACCTTGATAAAGGCGATATTGCAAACTTAATTTACAAATACGGAAACACAGATGTTTCTACATTTATCAACCTTGTTGATAACAAAATTAATATCAATGGTATTGTTAACACAATGCGTGACGGTAACTTCTACAACGGGAAAGCAGTTTTTGTTTCTCCAAACGGTATGGTTGTAGGAGCTTCAGGTGTTTTGAATGTTGGTTCTTTGAGCGTTTATACACCTAACTCTGTTGTATATGACAACTACAAGAAAAATCCAAACTCCGATTTAAGTAGTCTTGAAACATCTTATGGCGGTAAAGAAGTTACTATCAATGGTAAAGTATTTGCAGCAAATGATGTAATGCTAAATGGAGGGAAAGTATCTGTCGGTAAAAATGGCGGAATTATGGCAGGCATCAATGAAAATAAAATGTCTGTAATGAACTCAAACCAACAAGCAGAAACTTTATTCACCCAACTAGTAAATACTGATAATCTTAACTTGGGAAATGAATTCTCAAGCAGTAACGGTAATATTTATATCAAATCAAATCAACGGATTGACAATGCCGGAGTTGATATTTCAGGAACAGTTAAGAATTTCGGCAAAGGGAATACTGAAATCAGAAGTACTGGTATTGACGGTGTTAAAATCGCAGGAACAGTATCAAATGCTGACGGGTTGTTAAAAATTAATAACAATTGGGGCGATGTAAATATCTCCGGAACAGTTAAAAACAATGGAACAACTCAAATATTTAATGTTCCAGGAGAAGGCAAAGCAACATTCACTGTTGATGGCCAAACCTACACATACCAACTAGATACAAACAATGGAATAAACATTTCCGGTAATGTTGACACAAAAGGAGACTTAACAATTAATAATACCGGTGATAAAGGTATTAATATCTCTGGTGTTGTTAATAATGACGGAAATTTAAGTATTCAAAACGGTATTTCTGGAAATTCCGAAACTGCAAAAACAAGAAACAATAGAACAGATGCACTAAATATCACTGGAACTGTTAATAATACAGGTAATGCCACTATTTTAAACGAAGCAAAAGGTGGTTTAAAAATTGGCAATACCGGCAGAGTATCAAATTCAAACGGTAAGCTAGCTATGACTAACAATGGACAAGGCGGCTTCACTGTTGAAAATGAGGGCGTTG
>CAKUZW010000005.1 GCA_934718135.1 uncultured Candidatus Melainabacteria bacterium
GCCGCACGAGTGGCAGTAAAGTGCGTGGATGGTCTATATACTTATATTACTTTCTTATTTTAATGTTGGGCTAGTGAGCCCAATTTACATTCTTTGGATTTTGTCATTCTGAGCCACGCGAGCAGAGGATGCAAGACGAAGTCGTATCCGTTTAGTGCGAGCGTGAAGAGCGAAGAATCTACGTCCTTTTTAAGGGACAAGGAAATAGGGAAATAAGGGAATAAGTTCGTTACAGTTTTATTAATTACGTCATTCTGAGGCTTTAGCCGAAGAATCTTTTTTAAGTCAATAAGTAGAATCTTATTACATTCATTATCTTCAAATTCCACCATTGCGTCATTGCGAGCGAATGCGAAGCAATCCAGCCTATTTTTATCACTTACAAATTCAAGAGAGGGTACTTGATTGCAATTCAATGCATTTTTACCCCCCTTCGAAATCAAAGATTTCGGTTCCCCCACAAGGGGGGCACATATTATTGCATCCTTTTGCAGAGGGTTTCCCCTCTCCCACTAGGGGCGAGGGAACCAGTCACGTCATGCTGAACTTGTTTCAGGGTTTTATTATCCATGTCATTGCGAACGGGTTTTGAAGAATTGTTATTCAAGTTAGGTAATAGTCTCCAGTGTCGCAATCCCCGACAAGTTTCACCATTGCCTAATTTGTTAGGGATTACTACGTCACTTCGTACTTCTGCCTGACACTTCACCTCGCCATAAACGTGACTCCGTGTCTGCCAAATATGTCCTGCGGACAGCCTATCGTTTTGGCAGACAGCTCCGCACTCTGCTCGGTTCGTTCTCGTAATGACATGATTTTGTGTTTGCAGATCCTTCGGGCTGTTCACGCTCGCATTAAACGGATACGGCTCACACCTTAATGCTTGAGCTCGCGTGGCCTCAGGATGACGTTTAATATCTTTTGTAAAGAGCTTATTTACTTGTCCCTTTTGCCTTATTTCCTTAATTTCAATCAACATTGATAGATTCTGAATAACAAGAAAATTTAGTGCTCATTCTTTGCACAAATTTTCTAAGCTTTCAGAATGGCAGTAATAATTCGATTTAGGTCGTGACCCCTACTATATAGATAACAATTTTAAGGCTTCCTTTAGAATTTCTTCTGCAGGAGCTTCTTTTGATAATTTTGCAACTACTTTTGCTGAGGCCGTTGAAACTTCTTCTTTTTCATAACCAAGTGAAAGTAGCACCATTTGGGCATCTTCAACATTTTGTGATTTAGGGATTGTTGTTTGTGATGTGGTTTTTATATTGGTTGAAGTTCCTTGGTAGCTTGTTAATTTGTCTTTCAATTCCAAAATAATTTTTTGAGCTAATTTGGGACCTACGCCTTTGGCTTTTGTTAGTTCTTTAAAATCTCCGTCAAGTACAAATCCAACCAAATCAGCAACTTCGAATGAATTTAATAATGTTAGAGCCATTTTTGAACCAACTCCTGAAACAGATGTGAGAATGTTAAAAATATCTCTATCTTCACGTTTCAAAAATCCGCATAAAGACATTTTGTCTTCTCTATGGATTAGAACGCAGTACATTTTTAGTTCTTGGTTCAATTCAGGTAATATGGAATAATCTCTTTCCATAACTTCAAACAAATAACCAACTCCGCCGCCTGTTTGAACTGTTACGAAATTGCCTTTAGAATTTGAGGTTTTGTATGAAAAAATACCTTTAATATAGTCGTACATTTAATTTAGCTCCGTAGTGTTGCTTTGATTTCTTCCACTTTTTCTTGAAATTCTGTGTCAGATTTTAATTTATCTTCCACCAAATCGCAAGAATACATTATGGTGGTATGCTTTTTGCAGAAGTATTCCCCGATTGCTTCGTAGCTCATTTGCAAAACTTCTCTTGATAAATATACTGCAATATGGCGGGCTTGTGCAATTTTTTGCTGTCTTGCCGTACTTTTTAAATCTTTTACAGTTAAATTAAAATAGTCTGCAACTTTTTGAGCAACATTTTCTACTGTAATCTCTTTTTTCTTTGCTTCGCAATTTAGTGCTTTTTTAGCTAGTGCCAAAGTTACACCAACGCCTGAAAATTCAGCATAAGCACTGACTTTATTGAAAGCTCCTTTGAGTTCTCGCACATTATTTACAAAGTTTTCTGCAATATAAGCAAAAACATCATCATCTGACTCAACTTCAAGTTCTTTTGCGTAAGCTTTGACAATTTCAAAACGTGTTTGATAATCCGGAGGTACAATATCTACAACCAATCCCATTTCAAAACGGGTTCTCAATCGGGTGTCCAGCTTTGGAATATCCCTTGGAAGTCTGTCTGATGCAATTACAATTTGTTTGTTATTTGTGTACAAAGCCTCAAATGTTGAGAAAAAGTCCTCCATGGTTTTCATTTTTGATTCAATAAATTGAATATCATCCATAAGTAAAACATCTACGTTTTGGAATTTTTGGTGGAATTTTCTCATCTGTGAGTTGTTACAAATTTTTTTCTTTTTCCCGTTTGGCATGTCATTGTATTGAAAACATCTTACCCATTCGTTAAAATAGTCTTCCATTCTAATATATCGAACTTTAAGCTCAGGTTTGTTAAAAATGATAAAATGCCCGATAGCTTGCATCAAGTGGGTTTTCCCAAGACCTGATGAGCCGTAAATGAATAACGGGTTAAACTTTTTAGAAGGATTATTGGCAACAGAAAAAGCTGCATTATAGGCAAATTTTGAATTTTCACCAACTACAAAATTTTCAAATTTTAAATTCAAATTCAAATTAGCACTGGATTGCATTTGAGCTAAAGTTGTTTTAGCCTCTTCTGTTTTTCGTTCTTCTTCTGTTTGTCCTGCTACGATTTTTGATAATTCTTTTTTTCTGGCTTTTATATATTTATCAGCAAACTCGGAATCATAAGTAAGAGAAAATGTTGCATCAAATCCCAATACTTTTTTCACGCATGCTTTGATTTTGTCAGTCCAGTTCTTTTTTAAGATATCAACTGCCATAGGGTGAGGGGACAAAAGAACCAAGGTCGAATTTTCATAATCGACCGCTTCTAGCGGAGTAATCCAAGTGTTAAAAATGTGGTCAGGCAAAGACTGTTCCAACTCTGATTTAACCTTGTCCCAAACTTCTCGAACTGCATTAATATCCATATCTTATATATTACTATAAAAAAGATTTCGATAAAAGATATAAAAATAAAAGTTTTTGTAACATAAATAAATACATTTTTTTTATTATTAATAATAAAAAGAGCCTAAAAATAGGCTCGTTGGAATTAAGAATAGCTGGAAGTATGAAAAAGATTTTTAATTTATATATGTATTAAAATAAAAAAATATTTGCCTAACAATTATACAGTTAGGCAATATTTTGAAATGTGTTGATTTATATTTCTAAAACGAAGAGCCAAATTTTGGCTTAGCGGAATAATTCAATTATTGGTCTTCGGGGTTTCCTGTGCAAAATTTTACAATGCCGTCTTGTGTAACTTTTGATTCACAGTAATATTCTCTTTTAGGGCGGATAGGTTCTTGTGGTGTAACTTGGGTCGGGTGGTTATATTTTAGTCCTTCTATAAAATCATTTATTTTTCCTCCAAGCATAAATAATGCCGGAGAAATAGTGAACGGAGTCCAAAATGGACTGGATATTGCTATTATTAAAATAGGTATCCAAAATTTATTTATACAAATTTTTTGTTTATTGACTTTATCAATAAATATACAAATAAGACCGCCTATGAGACAACAAATTATAGCAAATATGGGGATGATAAAAATTGTAAGTAACAAGATAATGGGCATCCAACTTCCACCACTTGCAGGAAATCCTTCTTGAAAACAAATCCACGCTCCAAAAATTGAAATAGTACCGGCTATAATTGGTAAAACTAAAAATGCGGAATGTTTAATTTCTATTTTATTTTTGTTGTCGTCCATTTTTATATTCTAATATTTATCTCTATTCTAAATAACATCTGAATAAAGGATTTTTAGATATACTCGCTGTGCCTTGCAATTGTTCTCTTTTTTGAGGTATTTTATATTTATATAAGATATATTTTCTTCTTGATTTTGAAAATATTTTGTTATATTATGATTTTTGTGAAGAGATTAGTTGGGGTTAAAAGATGCTAGTTTCCGAAATTGGACATATCGTTTCTAATTCGAAGAGTTTGTATGGGGTTGAGCAAAATAAGGCTCAAAACCCAAGAAAAACATTAAGTGAAGGTTTTGGTCATGTTGATGATAATACTATGATTAGTCGTCGTACGAATTCTTTTAGCAAGTTTGTTGCATCTATTCAAACAATGTTTGCACCAAAATCAAATCCTGAAGTTGCATCTAAAAAATATTTATCGTTAATTGCTTAATTTAAAAATCTTTAATTATTTTGGTCTTGGAATAAGTATTTAACTAAGATAGAACAAATAGCAGGGATTGCTGACAATACAACTAAAACAGGTACAATGCTTGTTGCTTGTGCTACGTAACCGATTATTGTCATTGCTATAGCTACAACTCCCCAAGAAAATCCGTTTATAAACCCGCCGATAATACTTTTGTATTGTGGCAAAACGTTTTGAGCAAGGCTCATAGTTACAGGGGTTGCAAACATTGTGATAAATCCCATTATTGCAAACATTATAAATGATATGATTGGGCAGCTTTTGTATGTAAGCATAAATAGTATCATTAGCGGGAATGTTGTTATCATTGAGATGTAGAACACATTTGCTGTTCCTATTTTTTTCTCGAATTTTGGACTCAACAGAGATGCAATTCCGCCTAAGAATAAGAAACAAAATAGTGCAACGCCGATTTGGAATTTTGAATATCCTTCTGCTTTCCACAAGAATGGCAATAGGATTGAACAAGATGTTGTTATTAGTGATTTAAGCATTGCAATTAAGTTTAATATATTTAATTTGTGGTTTGATAAAATGTCTGTGAAAGCTTGTTTTAAATTAATGTCCAACTTTTTAGCAGGTTCGTTTGAAAATTTTGGAACCATTTTGAACATCATAAAAGCCCAAAATATCCCAAGGATTGCAAGTATCGGCATTTTAGAAAGCCCGAAATACTGAGCAATTGTTGAAGATAACAATGGACCTGTAGAAAAGCCTAAAGTTCCTGCAGCGATAAAAATTCCCATATTTTTTGCGGTGTCAGATGTGGTAAATTTTGATACCAAACCTAAGGCTTGTGGGTGATAAAGGCTTGAACCGATACTTCCCATAATGATGAATAAAATCATTAGAGCAATATTTTTAGATGCGGGAGCCAAAGATATAAAAGTCGCAGTGAATATTATTCCCCAAAAAATCAGGGCTCGTTTTTTCATTTTGTCTGCGAAAAATCCAAAATACGGTTGTAATAGTGATGAAAAAATATGAGAACAGCTCAATATTATTGTTGCAACCGGCATGGAAATCTTTACTTGTTCCGCAATGAACGGCATAATCGGATTTAAAAATCCTGTGTAAATGTCATTTATAAAATGTGCTCCGCAAAACCAAATTTGGGGCTTTCTTTCGTCCTTATTGTAAATCATAGCTTTATATTCGCATTAAAAAGGCAAAAAATCAAATATGAATTATAAGACAAATTCTACTAAATTTTTGATTTCGACCCCTAAAGCAGTTGCAATTTTGTTTAGTGTCGTGAATTTTATATCTGTTGTTCCGCATTCTATTGTGCTGATTGAACGCATGTTCATGTTTGCAAGCTCCGCCAACTTTTCTTGAGAAAGATGTCTTTTTACTCTTTCATAACGAATTTTATTCCCAAGTTTTAAAAGTAATTCCCTATCATTCATTAGATTATTATATGTATTTAGCTTCGTTTTTCTATGTATGCCAAATAGTATTTATGATTTATACTACATAAAAATGATTGACAAGTATTAAAAATTTTAATAAACTGAAATTATTAAAAGAAAAATATGAGGTTAAAATATGCAATTTAAAAATAAATTTTTTGGTTTTACACTTGCAGAAGTTCTTATTACTTTGGGTGTTGTTGGTGTTGTAGCGGCATTGACAATTCCAACTTTGATTCATAACTATAGGGCTAAAGAAATGCGAATCAGAATGTTGAGAGCTAATTCTATTCTTCAAGAGGGGATAGGACGTATGGTTGCTGACGAAGTGAATATTGAAGATGTTATGAATAATAAAGATACATCAACGATAAGAAAATATTTTAAAGACGGAGGTTGTTTAGTTCCGAGAGATAGCGAGGAGGGTAATTATCATAATTATTATAACGTAGCATTACCTGCTGGAGGTTCTGCTCAAACTATAAATTGGCCACCATATTGTTTGACTGATGGTATGTTATTGTGGTTTGCTTCTTTAAATGATATAGAGGATGATGAACATACTTGGTCTCCTGTAAATTATACAATTTTAATTGTAGATATAAATGGTTGGAAAAATCCTCCTGATTTGTGGGGGAAAGATACTTTTTTCTGGTATTTTAATCCTGAAGATGAAAGGGTTCATCCTTTTGGACCTTCTGCAACTTATGTTTTAAAAAATCTTAAATCCAAAGGTCTTTATACTGTTTGTCCGGGGTATGAATCACAACAAGAAGCAGGTATCGGATGTACAGAAAATGCTTTGAATGATGAAGCATATTTTAAAAAATTAAAATTCTAAATACTACTTGCAGCTTTGTAAGAACCTAAAAATCTAAAGAAAGATGTTTTAGGTTTGATTTCCTCAATTGCTTTTAACATTTCGGTATTTCTAAGATGCCCGTCAAAGTTTACGATAAAGATATATTCATTTGGTTCAACTTTTGAAGGGCGGGATGAGATGTATGACAAATTGATATTGTATTCCAAAAATACTTTCAAAATTTCTAACAAAGCCCCAGGGGTATGATCTGTCCGGAATGCAATTGTTGTTTTATCATTCGAGGTTGGTTTTGTTTCGATATCCCCGATTAAGATATACCTTGTCATATTGTTTTTATCATCGTGGATATTTTCTTTGAGGATATTTAATCTGCAAGTTTCTGCGATTTTTTTATTTCCGATAGATGAATAAGTCAGGTTGTAATTTGACAAATCATGAGCAGATTCAAGCATTGTTGGAGCTTCAATTATATTCAGGTTTCTTGGCAATTCGTTTTGAATAAATTCTTGGCATTTGCCGAGCAATCTTGGGGTTGCAATCAAACCTGTAATGCTATAAAACTCTGTCGTTTTAGATAGTAGACAGTATTCAATCGGCAAAATCATTTCTGAAACTATTCTGATATTCGGATTTTTTGCCATAATCAAACAGTCTAAAGATTCCCTGATTGTACCGTCAAGGGTATTTTCAACGGGTAGAATTCCTAAAGTATCAGGATTAGATTCTACATATTCGACAATTTGTTTGATTGTTTTTATTGGAGTTGAAAAACAAGTTATATTATGTTTTGCACAAAATTCGTCTTTTGCAATTTCCGAGAAAGAATTTATCGGTTCAAGGTATGCAATATTTTTAATAGTTTCAAAAGTTGACATTTACTTAACTCCATATTTCAATTAAAATTATAGCAGAAATAGAGGATAAGGAAAAGGGCTTAATTATGACAAATATAAAATTTGGCACAGACGGTTGGAGAGCCGTTGTTGGAAAAGATTTTAATGAAGAGAATGTTGCAATTGTATCAAAAGCAATCGGAAAATATGTTTTTGATAATTACGGTATTTATAAAACTATAATCATCGGTTATGACCCAAGAAATATGGCTAAGGAATTTTCTATGCAATGTGCCGAAATTTTAAAGGACTTAGGTTTTAAGGTTTTGTATAGCGATAAAGTAATTCCGACTCCTGTTTTAGCTTTTAATGCAAAATTTTTAGATGCATGTGCTGTAATGTTTACTGCATCTCACAACCCGCCTGAATATTTGGGAATTAAATTTATTCCTGATTATGCGGGGCCTGCAACGAGTGAAATAACTGATGAAATCGTTTCAAATTTTGGTAAGGATTTCCAATCTCATATCAAAGGAAAACTTATTTACACTGATTTTTCAAATAATTATTTCAAACGCATTAGAGAAATTATTGATTTTGAAAAAATTAAAGAACTAAAAAAACATATAATTTTTGACGGTTTGTATGCTGCAAGTATCGGATATTTTGACAAATTATTATCTGATAAAGGCATTGAATACGATAGCATTCACATGTATCACGATCCAAATTTCGGAGGTGGAATGCCTGAGCCAAAACCACAGTATTTAGGCGAATTAATTGACTATATCAAATCTCATAGTGGATATGTAGGTTTTGCGAATGACGGTGATTCAGACAGATTTGGGGTTATCAATGAAAATGGTGAATATGTTACTCCAAACGAAATTATTGCGATTTTACTATTCCATTTGAAGAAGCATAAAAATTATTCCGGAGCGTTAGTCAAAACAGTCGGAGCCAGTTTGATGCTCAATATTGTTGCTGAAAAACTTGGGGTTGAAGTTATTGAAACTCCGGTTGGTTTTAAACATGTCGGTGAAGCTATGAGAAAATATAACCCGATTATTGCAGGAGAAGAGTCCGGAGGACTAAGTATTCAAGGTCATATTCCTGAAAAAGACGGAATTTTGGCTAATCTTTTGGTTTTAGAAGCTATGGCTTATGAAAATAAGACACTTGTTCAAATGCAACAAGACCTAGAAAAATTTGTTGGTTGCAAATTTTATAATACAAGAGTGGATAAAAAACTACACGATACTTCAGAAATTAAACCTGTACTTGAAAAATTTTCTCACTTTGATGAAATTATCGGACAAAAAATTTCAAAAAAAGATTTTAAAGACGGTGTTAAATTGTATCTTGAAGATGGAAAAACTTGGATTTTAGTCCGTCCGTCAGGTACAGAACCACTTTTGAGAATTTATATGGAAAGTGATTCCACAGATAAAATAGGACAAATTAAAGAATTTGTACAATAGTTATCTTTGAAATTTTAATTAAAGGCTAAGGAATGTAAAATTTCTTAGCCTTTTAATAGCAAAAAATATTTTTACAAGTTTTATTTGATTTGGAAAAATATAAGAGGATTATATTATGGAAATTTATACAAATACCCCACAGACCACTTTTGGAATGGCATTTAAAAATCCAAAAGGAAGAGATTTAAAGAAGATGAACGCTTATTTTCGCCGTGAATGTGCTGATACTTTAATGCATAAAATGGCGTTTAAGAGATTTAAGCATTCACAAAGCAAACTAAAATATGTAGATATTTTTTTCAGACCGGGTTATAAACAAGGAATGGTGCAGGCTAACGATGCCTTTATTGTTTCTCCAAAGAAAGGTGTTTGGGGAGGTTCGGTAGAAGTTCCTTGTGCCCCTCAGCAATATGGTGCTGAATCTCAGTTGGATAGAATTTTTTTATATCATGAAGAAGAACATAAACGTTTTTTAGAAACTCATCCCGCATTTAGAAATCATAAAGTTTTGAAATCCATAAGTTTTATAACATATACGCTTAAAGATTCTTTTAGTTTGGCTGTAGCATTGCTTGCTCGCCCAAATGAATTGTTGCCGAATTCTTTAAGACAAGCAGGTTTAGTTGCTAAAAAAATGAATAAAGAATATAAAATTTTAAAAAATAATGGTGTAATTTAGAAAATCAGAAAGGATATATGGATGGAAATTAGAAATAATACATCTTCCCCAAGTTTTGGTACTTTTGTAAAGCCAAAAGACATGGATAAACTAACACATTATCTGACTACAAAAGGTCGCAGCAGTGATGTTGTTTATAGTATAAGAAATGTGGTTGATAAACAGGCAAGGAACAAACACTTTGACTTAGAATTTGTAGATACTGATAATTCATTTAGAGTGGTTGCCGTTAGTGAGGAAGCGAAGAAACTATATGCACCGGATAAACAAGTAAAAGTTTTTCCTGTAAAAGGGAATTATCAACCTTCTCCATTAGATGCTACAATTCAAAAAATAAGACAAAGACGTGAAGATTTAATTCAAAAAAATGCTTCTCCTTTCAGGATGTTTTTGAATAAAATTCAAACAAAAGTTGAATTAACTTTGCAAAAATTTGAGTCGCACAGTTTTCACCTTGAAGATTTGCTTCCTGCAAATTTGAGGGAAGCTTCAAAATATGCAACAAAAATGTCTGATTCAGTTGAAAAAAGAATTAATACCCGAAATACAATTGAAAGTTTTTTTTCCTAAAGAAGATATTGGTAAAAATGTTTCCGAAATGGAAGTCTAAAATTTTATAAGGATGAAGAAAAAATAACAAAATTTTTCTCACAAAACTCGTTGTTACAAAACTAAACAAACATGGAAAACCACAGTTGACACGGTGTTTTGTTTATCCTAAGATATATATGCTTGAAGTATAGTGGTAAAATATCCGAAATATTTTAAATAGCGAACTTCAGGGGTGGAAAATAAGACTAGACTTTGTAAAGCAGGGTTTAGGATGAAATCCACAAAGTAGTACATAGAAAAAGAAAAAGGAATGCAAATGGCAAGTAGCACTAAGAAAAACAGAATCAGAGTTTGTTTGAAAGCTTATGATCACAAACTAATTGATGTATCTGCTGAAAAAATCGTAGAAACAGCAAAAAGAACAGACGCTAAAGTAGCTGGGCCTATTCCTTTACCTACAAAAAGACGTATATATTGCGTTTTGAGATCACCACACGTAGATAAAAAATCTCGTGAACATTTTGAAATGAGAACTCACAAACGTATTATTGATATATACGAACCAACTCAACAGACAATGGAAGAGTTACGTAGATTAGATTTACCGGCTGGAGTAGATATCGAAGCAAGATAGTTTGCTAAGATTCCGGTCTTTGTGAAAATTGAATAAGCATTATGCATAATAATGTGATCTACTACATACCTTCGAGGTATGGAAGGTGAAAGTCCTTCAAGAGGTAAAGAACAGTAGCAAGTAGCGCTCGCAAGAGAAAATGCAAATTCGGTCAAGTCAGTTAATTTGACAACAGGCATGGGTTTGCTAGAAAGGTAAAATATGACACTAGGTGTAATAGGAAAAAAAGTTGGAATGACTCAGATCTTTGACGAACAAGGTTTGGCTATCCCTGTAACTGTTATTAAAGTTGACGAAACTGTTGTAACTCAAGTTAAAACAGTTGAAACTGACGGTTATAATGCAATTCAAGTAGGCACAGTTGCAGCTAAAGAAAAACACTTGACAAAAGCCCAATTAGGTCATTTCAAGAAAAATAACTTATCAAACTACAGACATCTTCAAGAATTCAGAGTAGAAAACCCTCAAGATTACAAAGTAGGTGATAAGGTTGAACTTTCAGTATTAGAAAATGTTGAAAAAGTTGACGTAACAGGTAAATCAATAGGTAAAGGTTTCCAAGGTACAGTAAAAAGATGGAACTTTGGAAGAGGACCTATGGCTCACGGTTCTAAAAACCACAGAGAACCTGGTTCAATCGGTGCAGGTACAACTCCTAGCCGTGTTATCAAAGGTAAAAGAATGGCTGGTAACATGGGTAACGAAAGAGTTACTATTACTAAATTGAAATTAGTTAAAGTTGATTCAGCTAATGGTTTAGTTTTAGTAAAAGGATCAGTTCCTGGATGCGAAGGAAGATTAGTAACAATCGTTCCTACAAGAACTAAATGGAACTAACATATTGTTAAATCCAGACAAGGACAAGTCATTGAAAACCGGCTGGTCTTGCCAAATAAAGCAATAAGCAAGCGGTAAGCAGTCTTAAACGGAAGAACAGTTAAATTAAAGGAAAAACAAAATGTCAAAAGAAATATTAAGTACAAATGGAGAAAAATTAGGCGAAATCACATTAGAAAAAAGTGTTTTCGGTGTTGAACCTAATTTACATGTAATGCACTTAGCATTGAGAAGACAATTAAACAATGCACGTCAAGGCAACGCTTGTGCTAAAACAAGAGCAGAAGTTGCAGGTGGTGGAAGAAAACCTTGGAAACAAAAAGGAACAGGTAGAGCTAGAGCTGGTTCACTTCGTTCACCATTGTTTGCAGGTGGTGGTGTAATCTTTGGACCAAAACCAAGAAGTTACGCTTTCAACATGCCTCAAAAAGCAAGACAATTAGCTTTGAAATCAGCTTTGTCTGCTAGAGAAGCTCAAATTGTTGTAGTTAAAGATTTCTCAACAATTGCTGAACCAAAAACAAAATTAATGGTTAGTGCATTGAAATCTCTAAACGTAAACGGAAAAGTTTTAATCGTTGCAAATACTAAAGCTGATGAAAATAAAAACTTAGAATTATCAGCTAGAAATATTCCAAGCGTAAAACTTTTATTACCTACAAACTTAAATGTGAAAGATTTATTGGAAGCTGATTTTGTTGTTATGACTGAATCTGCTGTAAATGAAATTACAGAAAGGTTACAATAATGAGTAAAGAAACAGAAAGACTATACGACGTAATTAAAAAATCATTAATTACAGAAAAATCAGTGGCAGCAACAGAAAATGCACAATATACTTTCGAAGTAAAAAAAGATGCAACAAAAGTTGAAATTGCTAAAGCTGTTGAATTAGCTTTTCCGGGAAGAAAAGTTAAAAAAGTAAGAACAGTTTATATGCCATCTCACGAAAAGAGAATGGGTTATAAATTTGGAAGAACAGATTCATCTAAAAAAGCTATCGTTACAATCGAAGGCGAACCAATTGAATTTGTTGGAGTTTAATTTAAGTTAAACTCAGGAAAGGGGCGGTTAGGCACAAGTCCCTAAAGAATTACAAAGCCAGTAAAAGGAGAAAAAATAAAATGGCAATCAGAAAAATTAATCCGACATCTCCGGGACAAAGAGGTATGACAAAAAGTGATTACCAAGAAATCACAACATCAACTCCTGAAAAATCATTGTTAAAATCATTGAATAAAACAGCAGGAAGAAATAATACAGGTAGAATTACATGTCGTCACAAAGGCGGCGGTGTAAAAAGAACTTACCGTGTAATTGATTTCAAAAGAGAAAAATTCGGCGTACCTGCAACAGTTAAAACTATTGAATACGATCCGAACAGAAACGTAAGAATTTCACTATGCTTCTATGCAGATGGTGAAAAAAGATACATTCTAACTCCGGAAGGATTGAATGTAGGCGATACAATCGTAAGTGGTCCTGAAGCTCCTGTTCAAACAGGTAATGCACTTCCACTTGAACTAATTCCGTTAGGTACAATCGTTCACAATATTGAATTGAACCCTGGTCGTGGCGGAGTTATGGTTAGAGCAGCAGGTAATGCAGCTCAAGTTATGGCTAAAGAAGGTAACTATGTAACAATCAAACTTCCATCATCAGAAATGAGAATGGTAAGAAAAGAATGTATGGCTACAATCGGTATGTTAGGTAATTCAGAATTCAAAAACCTTTCAATCGGTAAAGCAGGTAGAAAACGTTACTTAGGTATCAGACCAACAGTACGTGGTGTAACAATGAACCCTTGCGATCACCCACACGGTGGTGGTGAAGGTAAAACAGGTCCTGGTGGAAACCCTAAAACACCTTGGGGTAAACCGGCTCTAGGTTACAAAACTCGTAAAAAAGGCAAAGCTTCAGATAAACTAATTGTTAGAAGAAGAAAAAAATCTAGATAATTCAAGGTAAAGGAGAAAAAGTAATTAACTTTACTTTTCTCCTCACCAAAACACAAAAAAGTAAAAGGAGAAATAAATGGCACGTTCATTAAAAAAAGGTGCATATGTAGAAGAAGCTCTACAAAAGAAAATAGACAAAATGAATGCTAACTCTGAAAAGAAAGTTATCAAAACTTGGTCAAGAGCATCAATGATTGTACCTGATATGTTA
Organism: uncultured Candidatus Melainabacteria bacterium; assembly: GCA_934718135.1. Taxonomy (GTDB): domain Bacteria; phylum Cyanobacteriota; class Vampirovibrionia; order Gastranaerophilales; family Gastranaerophilaceae; genus Zag111. Next base: position 13,818 of record CAKUZW010000005.1, read on the forward strand.
AACCATACAATTGCTGTTCACAACGGTAAAACTCACGTACCTGTTTATATTACAGAACAAATGGTTGGACACAAATTAGGCGAATTCGCTCCAACAAGACTTTTCAAAGGTCATGCAGGATCAGATAAAACTGCAAAAAGAGGTTAGTACAAATAATCCAAAGTGATATTTATATTAAATAAAGGATAATAAAAATGGAAGCAAAAGCAAAACAAACAGACATAAAGATGACAGCAAGAAAACTTCGCAGAGTAATCAACGAAGTAAGAGGTAAAGCTGTTATTGAAGCTCAAGATATGTTACGTTTTATGCCTTATTTTGCGGCAAGAGTAGTTGAAAAGAACTTGAAAGCTGCTGTTGCAAACGCTCGTGAACAATATGGCGTAGCTCCAGAATCATTAAAGATTTCACAAATCTTTGCTGACGAAAGTGTTACATACAAACGTGCAAGAACAAGAGCTCAAGGTCGTATGTATTCAAGAATGAAACGTACATCACACCTTACATTAGTAGTTAGTGATACAACAAAATAGGAAAGTAATAAAATGGGACAAAAAACACATCCAACCGGATTTAGAGTAGGAATAATCCAAGACTGGGCAAGCACCTGGTATGCAAAATGGAAAGACTACAAAACATTCGTAGCAGAAGATGCTAAAATTAGAAAATTCGTTAAGAAAAAACTATACGCTGCTGGTGTATCAAGAATTTTGATCGCTAGAAAAGCACAAAATACAACAATCACAGTTGTAACAGCAAAACCTGGTATAGTTGTTGGTCGTGGCGGACAAGGTATTGATGAACTTCGTCAAGAAGTAACAAAATACATTGGCAAACCTGTTATCATCAACGTTGTAGAAGTAGCAAGAATTGATGCTGATGCACAATTAGTATCAGAAGCTATTGCTCAACAGCTTGAAAAACGTATCGCGTTCAGACGTGCTATGAAACAAGCAATGCAAAGAACAATGAGATCAGGCGTTCAAGGTATCAAAGTTATGGTATCAGGACGTTTGGGTGGTGCTGAAATCGCTCGTTCAGAATGGGCTAAAGAAGGAAGAATTCCTCTTCAAACTCTTAGAGCTGACGTAGATTACGGTTTCGCAGAAGCTGATACAATTATGGGTAAAATCGGTGTAAAAGTTTGGATTTTCAAAGGTAACTTAATGCCGGGTGAAAAAGCAGACCAAAACATCAAATTAAAAAGCGGCAAGGACGAAAAAGGTTCTAGACGCCCAAGACGTAGCAGAAATGTTGAATCAACATCAGATGCAAAGTAAGGTATAAAAATAATAGGAGCAAAATATAATGTTACAGCCTAAAAAGACTAAATACCGCAAAATGATGAAAGGCAGAATGAAAGGTACTGAAACAAGAGGTACAAAACTTGAATTCGGTCAATACGCTCTTCAAGCATTAGAGCCAGGTTGGATTACCAGCCGTCAAATCGAGGCAGCACGTCGTGCAATGACTCGTGAAATCAAACGTGGCGGTAACGTTTGGATTAAAATATTCCCAGATAAACCGATTACTGCAAAACCTGCTGAAACTCGTATGGGTTCAGGTAAGGGTAACGTAGAATACTGGGTAGCAGTTGTAAAACCAAACAGAATTCTATTTGAATTAGATTACTTCGATAGAAGTGTTGCAGTTAATGCATTAGAATTAGCAGCTCAAAAACTTCCAATCAAAGTAAAAATTGTTGAACAACCAAGAGAACAAGCAAAATAAGTTAACCCGCCTTATCGAGAGGGAAACCCAAGGTCGGTATAAGGTGAGTAAACAAGATAAAGGAAAAAATAAAAATGAAATTAAGTGAAATGCGTGAAAAAACAGTAGATGAGTTACAAAGTGCTATTGTTGATTGGAAAAAGCAATTATTGGAATCAAGATTGCAATTATCTACTCACAAATTAGAAAATACAGCAATTATTTCTAAAACTAAGAAACTTATCGCTCAAGCAAAAACAGTAATAACAGAAAAAGAGGTACCAAATGCCTAAGAAAGAAAAACAAGGAATTGTAGTTAGTAACAAAATGGACAAAACTGTTGTTGTAAAAGTTGCTGATTATGAACCACATCCAAGATACAAAAAAATCATGGAATCTAATAAACACTATAAAGCACATGATGCTCAAAACGTATGTAACGAAGGTGATATTGTTAGAATCGTTGAATCTAAACCAATGTCAGCCGACAAACGTTGGACAGTAGCAGAAGTAGTTGAAAAAGCTAGATAGTGAAAAAGTGTAACGATAAGTTGCACCGGATTAAAAAAATAGCAAAAAATAATATTTTTAATCCTTATAAATCACAAATGCAACATTACCATTAGAGTAATGAGAGGCAAAAGTAGTAGATACTAAAAGGAAAGAAAAATGATACAACAAGAAACAAGATTAGAAGTAGCAGATAACACAGGTGCAAAACAATTGTTATGTATCCGTGTTATGGGAAGCTCAAATAAAAAATTTGCAGCAGTAGGCGATGAAATCGTAGCTTCTGTAAAAGATGCGACTCCAAATATGGCTGTGAAAAAAGGTGAAGTTGTACGTGCAGTTGTAGTAAGAACTAAAGCAGATATCAAACGTAATGACGGTTCAGTTATCAGATTTGATGAAAATGCCGCAGTTATTATTAACAAAGACGGCAATCCAAGAGGTACACGTGTTTTCGGACCAGTTGCTCGTGAATTAAGAGACAAAGGTTATATGAAAATCGTTTCTCTTGCACCGGAAGTAATTTAGTTCTTTGCGGAGCTAAATTCTCCCGAAAACGAGTTTTTCGGGAAACCCTCCCGGGGGTGAATCGAAAAACCTAACGGGACTAGCATGTAATAGGCCGATGCGGTCAGTCCATGAAAGACATAATCAGGAGAAAAAAATGACAAACAAAGATAAAAAGAATTTGCATGTAAAAACTAGCGACAGAGTCGTAGTTATTGCAGGTAAAGATAAAGGAAAAATCGGTAACATCAAGAAAGTTGACACTGAAAAAGGTAAAGTTATCGTAGAAGGTGCTAACATGGTTACTAAGGCTCAAAAGCCTCAACCTGCTGCCGGTATCCAAGGTGGACTTATCAAACTTGAAGCTCCAGTAGATTCTTCAAATGTTATGATTATTTGTCCGGCTTGTGAAAAAGCAACAAGAGTAGAAATGAAAGTTATCGACGGTAAAAAAGTTCGTGTTTGCAAAAAATGCGGTGAACAACTAGATGCTTAATGTGTAATTTAGTTACGACATTAATACCAATAGTAAAGGAAAAGAAAAATGACAGTTACAAAAAACTTAAAAGCAAAATATGTTGAAGATGTAGTACCAGCTTTGAAAGAAAGGTTTGGCTACAAAAATGATCACCAAGTTCCAAAATTAGTAAAAATTGTTTTGAACATGGGTGTTGGTGAAGCTTCTCACAACTCAAAAATTGCAGAATCAATTGAAGCACAATTAACAAAAATTGCAGGACAACATGCAGTAGTTACAAAAGCTAAAAAATCAATTGCTTCATACAAATTGAGAGAAGGAATGCCGGTTGGAGCAATGGCAACATTGCGTGGCGAAAGAATGTATGATTTCTTGCAAAAATTGATTTGCGTAGTTCTTCCAAGAATCAGAGACTTCCGTGGTATCAGTCCAAAGAGCTTTGATGGAAGAGGAAACTATACATTAGGCTTGAAAGAACAAGCATTGTTCCCTGAAATCACTTATGAAGAAGTAGATTTAGTTAAGGGTATGAACGTTTCAGTTATCACAACTGCTGAAACAGATGAAGAGGCAAGAGAATTGTTAAGACTTCTCGGAATGCCATTCAAAGGTAGTCACAAATAATAAGTACAAGATAGGAGAAATTCATGGCTAAGAAAGCGATGATTAACAAAGAACTTAGACGCGAAAAACTTGCTGCTGCCGGAAAATACCCAACAGTAAGACTACACAACAGATGCAGTATCTGTGGCAGACCTCACGGTTTTCATAGAGATTTCGGTTTGTGCAGAATTTGTTTAAGAAAAATGGCTCACCAAGGGTTGTTACCTGGTGTTACAAAAGCAAGCTGGTAGTTTGTTTTTGCCAAATTTGTTAATAGATTAAAAAGGAGCGGTTAATCCCGCTCTTTTTTCGTTTACATTACTTAATTAAGCCAGTCCTATTAGGCAATTTTGCTTTTAATAATTTCTTTATATATACGGGGGATATATGACTGAGATTACTAATGGGGAATTTACAAATTATTCTGGCGGACAACGCCATCGTTCACAAGCTGTTTCGATTGGGGCGGGTGTTGGTTCTACGCTATTGTTAAATTCTATAATAAGAAGAAATGGATTTTCTTATTTTAAAAAGAAATTGGATTTACTGGATACTAGCGTAAATCCAGAGACTATTCGTCCTGCAATTTATACTGCACTTGAAAAAACAGGAATGCGGGACAAGGGTGTAAAGATAATAGATTTTGCTAAATATGATTTAAATAAATCTGCTGAAGCCTCTTCTTGTGGAACTTTACCTGAGTTATTAAGAAGAATAAAAAAAGAAATAGTAAATAGTTTGAAAAAACAGCCAATTTATACTGCAAAACAGGGGGAAAATTCTTATTATTTTGGAGGGAAATATAATAAAATTCTTACGAATACAAATAAACAGTCTCTTGCTGTTTTTCATGAAATAGGACATTCTATAAATGAAAATTCGAGTAAATTTTGGAAAACAGTTGCAAAATGTCGGAATCTGTCTGTAATAGGTCCATTGCTCGTTGGTGCAATTGCTCTTGCTACACCTGAAAAGAAAGACGGTGAGAAAACCGGTGGAGTGATAGATTCTACTACGTCATTTATCAAAAAAAATGCGGGAGCATTAACACTTGCATCTTTTGTTCCTATGATTGCCGAAGAGCTAAAAGCTAGTCAACGAGGTAACAAAATGGCAAAAGAACTTTTATCACCGGAATTAGCGAAAAAAGTTATGAAACATAATAAATATGGAGCTGCGACTTATATCATGTCTGCATTAGCTACAACGGCGGCAGTAACTGTTGGTTCCAAGGTTCGGGATTGGATATCTTAGTTTAAATAAAGTATCTAAAAAGGAGCGGTTAATCCCGCTCTTTTTTCGTTAGTGTTGTGTTTTTTCTAAAAAAATGCTATATTTAAAACGGTAAAATTGTATAGGAGACTTAGATTATGTATTATGGCGAAGAAGAGCAAAAAGTTGGAACAGATTCTTTGACAGATATTAATGCAGAATTAGAACATTTCAACTGGGGTGCTTTCTTTTTAGGTTGGATTTGGGCCATTTTTAACGGAGCTTGGGGAGATATTTGGGTAATATTTATTCTTCAAGTTTTATTTTCTATTTTGGCTAATTTCTTGGGGCCTATTTTTTTGTTGTTGTTTTTGGCTCTAGAAATATATATTGGTATCAAAGGTAATGAGTGGGCATATTACGGTACTAAGAAATGGAAAAACTTAGAACATTTCAGAAAAACACAAAGAAATTGGGTTGGAATTTCGATTGTTGCAAGTATTATTTTGAATTTTGGTTTGTATATTGTTCTTGCGGCTGTTGGTATTTCAACAATTTTGAAACCTGAAAACAGACAAAAACTTGAACAAATTGCTCAAGAAAGAAAATCTCAAAGCCAATCTCAAAATTCAACATCATCTTCTGAATATCCTGAACTTTACGGCTTAAAAGGGATGAATTATTCTTTTAGTACATTGAAACCAGAAACATTAGAGTACTTAAAAACTAATAGTGAATACAAAGATTATTTTGATGGGAAAAAGCTAGTAATTTATTTCACTGGTGCAAATTGTCCTTATGCACAAGTATTTGAAACTGCTTTATCACGTGTAAAAAACGATTCTACATATAGTTCAGAATATAATTTCTATGCTCAGAATGCTTCAGGGATGAAAACATTCTCATCTCAAGCTGATGCTCAAGCAGATATTGATTTTAACAATTCATGTCATGAATTTTGTATTGTAAACACTAAAAATGGTCAAATGTTTGCAATTGATGGGGTTGGAGAAGAAGAAGCTGCACAGGTTGGTTTTGTTATTATTCAATTAAAAGATTGGTAGAATTCAAAATATTTTCCGAAAAGAATAAGAGCTTTACGTATTTGTATGGCTCTTATTTTTTTTACTAGAATGTGTTGTATTTTTTAATTTGTTCATTTTTCATTAGTTCTTTGTATTTATTTGGAACCTGAATATTATTTTGTAGTGTCATTTTGTACAAATTTAAATTTCCAATTTCACAGAGTGATTCTTGAATATTTTTTCTTTCTATGTTTTGGGTTTTAAGGTTCTCTTTTTGTATTGGTTGATATTTCTCTTCAAGTTTTCTAATTTCTTTTTCAATATCGTTGTAATAACTTCCGGTTGGTAAATCATAAATAATGTTCACTGTGATAAAATCTAGTAAAAAGATATGATGAGATGTTGGGTAATATCCTGCGTGCATAATACTTTCTTTTTTGTTATGGCCTAATCCAAGTGCGTGCCCAAATTCATGAAGAATTACTACAAATTTGTCGTTTTTTGTTGGTTTGGCTCCACTGTATTGGTTTGGTAAACCGAGTGAAATTGTTAGGTTTTTGAATTCAGAGTTTACGATATTGTCATACCAACACATCCCCCAAGCTTGTTGAGTTACTCTTGTGAATTTTACTATAATATCTGCTCCAAATTGTTCTTGGGTTAGGATGAATTTTACTTTGCTTTGCGTAACTTTGTTCCACGTTGTTAACGCTTCTTTGATTAAGTTATTGTATTCTTTTTGGAGAGATTTATATTCAGGGTAAGTTATTTCTGAAACATAAACTAAAACTTGTTTTTTATTCCAACGCACAATTCGATTATTTTGTAGTGATTCTTTCACATAATTCATATATTAATTATAACGATTTTTTCCCTTAAAATCATAAAAATGAGACTTTTGTAATGAAGTGTAAAGTTGAATCTAAAACCGCTGAAACCCTGTTATAATGCCCGATATGATATGAGGGTGTGTCTAAAGTTTTGATTTTGAGTGTCCGAATAATTTCATATACTTATTAGTAGATGAAAGAAAGGACTTTTATTTTTACTTCCGGCTTTTGATTATGGTATTTAGCATTTTGTAACAATATACTTGTATTTTGGATTTATCCATGATAAATTATTTATGTCAGACTGTCGAAGTAAGTCCGCGTTTTGTCGGGCAACATTAATTCGATAAGTGATGAGTAGATGGAAACTCCGAGAGTATTCGGGATTATAAAATGAATTTATTCGTTTTGTATTTCAAAAAATTTTCGGAAGTCCGCAATCAGTAAAGGAAAAGAAAAATTATGGCAATGACAGATCCGATAGCAGATATGCTAACAAGAATCAGAAATGCAAGTACAGTAGCTCATGAAACAGTTGATATTCCTGCTTCAAAATTGAAAGTTGAATTGGCTAGAGTTTTGAAAGAAGAAGGTTTCATCGCTGATTATGCTGTAAAAGAAGAAGGTAAATTCAAAGTTATCACTATTACTCTGAAATACGATATGAATCGTAAACCTGTTATCACAAAATTAGAAAGAATTTCTAAACCTGGTTTAAGACACTATTCTAAAGCTAAAAAGTTACAAAAAGTTTTAGGTGGTTTAGGTATTGCTATCATCTCAACTCCAAAAGGTTTGTTGACTGATAGAAAAGCTAGAAAAGAAAACGTTGGTGGCGAAGTTCTTTGCTACGTATACTAATACGTTAGTTGGCGAGAAATGCCAAAAGTTGTTCGGGTTCAATTGGTAGAAAAGCCCGAAGTTCAGTAGATATACCACAAGGAGAAATTAAAATGTCAAGAATCGGTAAAAAACCAGTTGAAATTCTTCAAGGTGTAGAAGTAAAAATCGACGGTCAAACTGTTACTGCAAAAGGACCTTTGGGAACAGAAGTTGTTAACGTTCGTCCTGAAATCGCAGTTAAAATCGAAGATAATCATGTTGTATTATCAAAAGTTGGTACATCTCGTGAAACAGATGCATTATATGGTTTGTCAAGAACTTTGATTGCTAATGCTATTCACGGTGTAAAAGAAGGCTTTGTTAAAAAGCTTGAAATCAATGGTGTAGGTTACAGAGCACAAATGCAAGGTTCTACTTTGAATATGGCTTTGGGTTACTCTCACCCTGTTGATATCGTTCCACCGGAAGGTATCACAATTACTGTTGAAGCTAACACAAAAATCACTGTTAAAGGTTCTAACAAACAAACAGTTGGTGATGTTGCAGCTTTAATCAGATCTAAACGTCCACCTGAAGTTTACAAAGGTAAAGGTGTTAAATACGAAGGTGAATACATCAGACGTAAAGCTGGTAAAGCAGGTAAAAAATAAGGTTAAAAACCTTGTGCTGAATTTGTTTCAGTATTTAGCTTACATATTTCAAAATTATGTGGGCAATAATAAAATAGTAAAGCCCGTATAAACCCTTGAAAGTGGTTATTCAAGAAGGTTTGGGTATGAAAGGAAAATAAAATGATTAAACAACAAACAAGAAAACCATTAGTTCAAAAAAGACACAGATCAATAAGAGTTAAATTGTCAGGAACATCTGAATTCCCAAGATTAGCTGTTTATAGAAGTACAAAACACATCTATGCTCAGTTGATTGATGATGTTAATCATGTAACTTTGGCTTCTGCTTCTTCAAATGATAAAGATTTGAAAGAAAAATTAGCTCACGGTGGTAACATCGAAGCTGCTAAAGTTGTTGGTGAAGCAATTGCTCAAAAAGCTAAAAAAGCTGGTATCGAATGTGTTGTATTCGACCGTGGAGGTTTCTTATACCATGGTAGAGTTGCAGCATTGGCAGATGCAGCTAGAGAAGCTGGTTTGATGTTCTAATTTTGACTTATTGGTCAAAGATAGATTAAAAAATGGAGTCGGTATTTTATCGGCTCTATTTTTTTATAAAATATCTAACGGGTCTACATCAACTGTCATACGGATATCTTTTGGAGCAGTAATTTTATTCAAAAAGCTCGAAATAAATTGATGTCCTTTTTGATCTAATTTATTTTTTATAATAATTTGAAATCTATAGTAGCTGTTTATGCGTTCTATTACACAAGGCGTAGGCCCAAGCACTTCCAGTCTTTCGCCAAATCCGAATTTTTCAATCATTGTGCAGAGTCGCAGTGCAATTTCTTGGGCAGCTTTTTCTGCTCGAAAGTTATTTGTGGAACTCAAAATTAGTCTGATAATTTGGCTAAATGGTGGATAATCAAAATCTTCTCTAGATTGAATTTCTTTTTCATAGAATTCTGCGTAATTTTGAGATTTTGCACTTTCAAGAGCATAATATTCGGGGTTATATGTTTGGAAGAATACCCGACCTTTGAATTCTCCTCTTCCGGCTCGTCCCGCAACCTGTGTAAGTAGTTGAAAACCGCGTTCAGATGCTCTAAAATCAGGCAAATTGAAACTTGCATCGGCTGAAATTACACCAACTAATGTAACATTTGGGTTATCTAAACCTTTGGCAATCATTTGTGTTCCAACCAAAATATCTATGTCGCCACGTTGAAATTTTTCTAAAAGTCTTATGTGCTCACCCTTACGAACTAAAACGTCACTATCAATTCTTTCAACATTGTAGCTTGGGTAGAGTTCTTTTATTAATTGTTCAATTTTTTGGGTACCTGTACCTGAATTTTTCAGTCCTTCAAATCCGCAGTTTGGGCAAACATCCGGAAAATATTCAACATGGTTGCAGTAGTGGCATTTTAACATTTTATCTTTTGCGTGCCAAATCATTGGGATTGCACAATTAGGGCATTCAATTACGTGTCCGCAACCTTGGCATTGAGTGTATGTTGAATAACCTCTTCGATTTATTAGTAAAATTACCTGTTGATTGTTATCAAGTGTTTCTTGAATTGCAGTTTGTAGAGGTTTAGAAATCTGACTTTTGTAGGCTGCTCGGCCATATTCTTGCATATTGATTACTGTTACCGGTGCAACTTTAGCGTTGTTGTAGCGTTTTAACATTTCAAACAAGTGGTTTGAATTTACCGCTCTATAGTAGCTTGAAATATCCGGGGTTGCGGAACCTAAAATTAGTGGACAGTTATTAAATTCTGCCAATTTTCTTGCAACAAGTCTTGCATCATATCTTGGTGCAGGGGAAGTCTGTTTGTAGGCACTTTCGTGTTCTTCATCAATAATTATCAGTCCGATATTTTTTAATGGTGCAAAAACAGCAGATCTTGCTCCCGCAAGGATTTTGATTTCGTTTTTGTAAAGCTTTTGCCAAACATCATATCTCTCGCCCTCAGAAATGCTACTGTGCCAAATTGCAACGTCTTGGGTTCCGAATTTTTTTGCAAGTCTTTTGGTTAATTGTGAAGCTAAAGCTATTTCTGGGGCTAAAAATAGAACATTTTTCCCTGCTTTAATTGTGTCGTCAATGAGTTTGAAATAGACTTCTGTTTTCCCGCTTGCGGTAACTCCATGGAGTAAAATTTGCGGTGATTTTTGAACTTTAATTTGTTCTGAAATCCCTTCGTAAACCTTTTGTTGAGTGTCAGAAAGGGTAAATAAATCTTCTTTTTTATCAATGTGCAAAATGTCTAGCGGATTTCTATAAATTTGTTCTTCGGTTAATTTTACACATCCTAAAGTTTCTAATTTTTTAATTGTTGCACGGGTCGTTTTTGCTTTTTTCTCAAAATCAATTAGTGAAATTTTTCCTAATGTTTTAAGTTGTTCTAAAATTTCTAATTGTCTTTTTGTGGCACCATCAGTTTTGATAAATTCTATTATTTGTTCTGTTTTTAGGGATTTTTCAATGAGTTTTAGTGGGATTGCGGTATTTAAAACGGTTATCAAATCTGAACAATAATAATTTGCAACCCATTCTAAAAGTTTTAGGTATTCAACAGAAAAAAGAGGGGTTTCGTCTAGGATTTTGCTAACTCTTTTAGCTCTGATTTCCGGTGGTAAATAATCTGAAAATCCTACACAAAATGCGTTGATAAGCCCTTGTCTGCCAAATGGAACAAGAAGTGCTTGCCCAATTTTGATTTTAGATTGCATTTCAGGTGGAATTATGTAGCTGAATGTTTTTACTCCCAATGCTTTCAAATTCACAAGACAAACTGCGTATTTGTGAGAAATAAAAGAAGGATTATCAGCCACTTCAGAAGGTTCACGTTTTTTTAGTGTTAATTTACGTGTCGGAACTTCAAATAATTTGTTCTGAATACCCTCTTCCATTTTTGATAATCCTTTTTTATTATAATTTTTAAATTTTATTATTATTCAGCTTCTGCTGACATGAATTCTTGTTTAGCTTCTTCAATAGCTTCTGTTAAGATGTCCAATTGATCAGGTGTGAAAGTTACGCCTTTTTTTGTTGGCAACCAAGTAGCACCGTCATCAGTTGTGTAGAATATTCTCATATTTAAATAACTTCTGCCTTTGTATTCGCTAACAGAAATTTGTAATTGTTCAGTATCAGTTCTATCAATTGTTGCTAAAATTTTTGCGTTTGCCATATTTCTCTCCTTTTTTAAACTATGCTAGATGATTTTAGCACAAAGAGTTTTTGTCGTAAATGTCGAATTGTAAAAATTAAAAAAGAGCCTATTATTTTAGGCTCTTTTTGTTATTGAAATTTATTAAATTTATTCACCTTTATTTTCATCTAAAAGGCTTGTTTGTTGAACATCTTCTGCCGGTGTTTCTGCAGGTGTTGTTTTGATTGTCACATCATCTCCGTTTGGATTAATGATTTTGTTAACTGAACATACTGTGTCATTGTCTGACAAGTTTTGAGCTTTAACACCTGTTGCGGGACGTCCCTGTTGAGAGATTGAACCGGCATTTAGTCTTGTTACAACACCATTTGCGGTTACTAACATAATATCATCAGAATCTCTAACGATAGTTAATGCCACAAGTCTGGATGCTGAAGATTTGAATTTAGTTGCAATTAGACCGATTCCGCCTCTATTTTGTGTTCTGAATTCTGATAATTTTGTACGTTTCCCAAAACCGTCAGAAGTTACGACAAGCAAATCTGCATCATAATCTTGAGGAACAATATCACAACCAATAATTTCGTCTCCTGAACGAAGTTTCATTGAAGTTACACCTCTTGCACTTCTGCCCAATGGTCTTAGGTCTTGGATTGGGAATCTAATTGCCATACCACAAGATGTACCGATAATGATTTCATCTTTAGCTGTTGCAAGTTTTACCCAACATAAGCTATCGCCTTCATCCAATCCAATTGCAATAATTCCGTTACGTCTGATATTTGTGAAGTTATCAAGTTCAATACGTTTGATATAACCTTTTTTTGTAAGCATAATAAGATTTGCATCTTGAGAGAAATTGCTTACAGGTACAACTGCCGTAATTTTTTCATCTTGGTCAATCGGAAGTACATTAATGATTGGTAAACCTTTTGCTTGACGTCCGCCTTCAGGGAAGTCATAAACGTTCAAGCTGTAAACTGTACCTTTTGAAGAGAAGAACAACACTTTGTCGTGCATCATTGCTGTGAAGAAGTGTTGAATATCATCATCATCTTTTGTTTTTATTCCTGATTTTCCACGAGTTGCACGATTTTGACGTTCAAATGTATCTAATGGAATTCTCTTCAAATATCCTTGGTGAGTAATAAATACTGCCATTGGAGTATTTGGAGTCAAATCTTCAATTGTTACTTCTCCTTGTTCAGGAAGAATTTGAGTTTTTCTGTCATCTCCGTATTTTTCTTTGTCTTCCAAAAGTTCAGCTTTGATAATATCTAAAATCTTTTGACGGCTTGCTAAAATTGATTCATATTCTGCGATTTTCTTAATCAATTCGTCATATTCAGCCTTAACTTTGTCTTGTTCCAATCCTGTTAAACGTCTTAATTGCATTTCAAGGATTGCGTTTGATTGATCGACATCAAGACCAAATCTGCTCATCAATCCGTCACGAGCTTCATCTGTTGTTTTTGATTTTTTGATAAGTTCGATAACTTCATCAATTGAACCCAAAGCAATAATTAAACCGGCTAAAATATGTGCTCTAACTTTTGCTTTTTTCAAGAAGAATATAGTTCTTCTTGTAACGATTTCAATTCTGTGTTCAACAAACTCGTTCAAAACTTCGTACAAGTTCATCAAACGAGGCTGTTTACCGCAAAGAGCAACCATGTTAACTCCGAAAGTTGTCGCTAATTGAGTGTATTTGAACAAGTTATTTTTAACAACATCAGGTTTAGCATCACGTTTAAGTTCGATAACAATTCTCATACCTTCACGGTCAGATTCATCACGAATATCAGAAATGCCTGTAATTCTTTGGTCTTTAACAAGGTCTGCAATTTTTTCAATTAATTGTGCTTTGTTAACTTGGTAAGGAATTTCGGTAACAACGATTGCTGTTCTTGCTTGTCGTCCGCCACCGCCTGCAATTTCTTCAAAACCTGCAACTGCAGACATTTTGATTGAACCACGACCTGTTTCATAAGCTTGTTTAATATCGTTCAAACCGATAATTGTAGCTGCTGTCGGGAAGTCAGGCCCTTTGATGTATTCCATAAGTTCCGGAATAGTGATTTTAGGATTGTCAATCAATGCGATTGTACCGTCAACAACTTCGCAAAGGTTATGAGGCGGAATGTTTGTTGCCATACCAACTGCGATACCTGAAACCCCGTTTAAAAGTAGCATTGGTAATCTTACAGGAAGAACAGAAGGTTCTTGCAATGAACCATCGAAGTTCGGTTCAAATTCAACTGTTTCACAATCAATATCAGCAAGCATTGATTGGGTGATTTTGTGCATACGAGCTTCTGTATAACGCATTGCAGCAGCTCCGTCACCATCGACTGAACCAAAGTTCCCATGTCCGTCAACCATTAAGTATCTTGTAGAGAAGTCTTGTGCCATACGTACTAATGCTTCGTATACAGAACTATCACCGTGGGGGTGATATTTACCCAAAACTTCACCAACAATACGTGCACATTTCTTAAATGGTTTATCAGGATACATTCCAAGTTCATTCATTGCGTAAAGAATACGTCTGTGTACCGGTTTCAATCCGTCTCTAACATCAGGTAATGCACGTCCCACAATTACACTCATTGCGTAATCTATATATGAACGTTTCATTTCTTCTCTGATGTTGACTGAAACGATTTTACCGTCATCAAAAATATTTTGCTGAGTCAATGCTCTTCCCTCCAAGTCTATCTCGTTAGTATAATTATATCATAAACAATTTAACTTTGGCTAATTTCTTTACATTCGGATTTTACTCATAAATAAAGAAAGAGTGTCATATAGACACTCTTTCTGCTTGTTTGTTTTATATTCTGAAATCTACTGGCATGTGATGTAGCTGATTAGAGTTCTAACACCAACACCTGTTGCACCTTTGCAGAATTCTTTTTGAGGTTTGTCTAAAAAGGCTGTTCCTGCAACGTCAAGGTGTGCCCATTTTACATCGTCTGTTACGAATTCTTTCAAGAACATTCCGGCTGCAGATGCTCCGCCATTTCTTGTTCCGGTATTTTTCATATCAGCAACATCACTGTTCATGTTATCTCTATATTCTTGCCACATTGGAAGTTCCCAGAATTTTTCACCTGCATAACTTCCTGTTTTAATCAAGTCTTTTACAAATTCTTCGTTATTACCCATAATACCTGAAGCGGCTGTTCCAAGAGCAACCATACAAGCACCTGTTAAAGTTGCGATATCAATAACTTCGTCCACTCCTTGTTCGCAAGCGTAACATAAAGCGTCTGCAAGTGTTAAACGACCTTCTGCATCTGTATTATCAACTTCGATAGTTTTACCGTTTTTAGCAGTTAAGATATCTCCAGGTTTGTAAGAGCTTCCTGACGGCATATTTTCGCATGCTGCAATAATTCCGTGAACTTCAACATCCGGTTTGATTTTAGCAATGGCTTTCATTACTGCAAGAACACAAGCTGCTCCTGACATGTCATCTTTCATTGTTAACATTGAAGATGCAGGTTTAATATCTAATCCGCCGCTATCAAAGCATAAGCCTTTACCGATTATTGCAATTCTTTTTTTAGGATTAGCAGGTGAGTATTTCATGTGGATAAATTTTGGAGGTTGAACGCTTCCTTGTGCTACGGCTGCATAAGCTCCCATACCCATTTCACGAATTTTTGCTTCATCATAAATTACTGTTTTTAATCCTTCAATTCCTTGAGCGATTTCAGCAAGTTTTGTCGGAGTTGCAAATGCTGCAGGTTCATTGGCTAAGTTTCTAGCAAATTTAATTGCTTCTGCTATAATTTTTCCGCCTTCAATATCGTTTGACACGTTTGAAAGATACATTTCAGAAATTCTATGTTCTTTTTTAGTTTTGTATTTGTCAAAATGATAGTTAGCAAGTGAAGTTCCAATGATTGTTGAAATTCCGAAGCTATTGTTTGTTGTAAAGTCGAATGCAATTGATTTTGCTTTCAATTCAATACATTTTTTTACGGCTTTTGCAACGTTTTCTCTAACTACATTGTTATCCATGTGATCTTCTTGCCCTAAACCGATAGCAAGAATGTATTCAGACGGATATTCTTTTTGTGTATGAATTACAAAAATTTGTCCTTTTTTGCCTTCAAATGATTTAGGGGCAAATCTGTTAACTAGTGCATTTGATGTTTCTTTTCCTTCGAACTTATTAATAATTAGTACATCGCATGCAACATCTTTAGTTTTGTCTACAACTTTAATGTCCATATAATCTCTCCTTTTTCAAGGTTGATTATATCACTAATTGCAGTATTGTGAACAGGTACAAATGAATGATAGCGGATTATTTTTTAGGAACACTGTTATTTAACGAATTTATTGCAAATGAACGCAAATCGTAGGCTTGAGTGTTGTTTGGATCCATTTTGATAACAATATTTAAATCATCAATTGCTGCTAAAAATAGTTTCGCTTTACAGAAAATAATTGCTCGAGTTAAATATTTGTCTTTATCTTTATCATCGAGTTCGATTGCTTTTGACAAATCTCTTTCAGCTTTTTTTAAGTCTCCGTCTGTTTTGCTGATAAGTGCTCCTCTTTCGGCATAATAATCAGAGTTATCAGGGTTTATTTCAATTGCTTTTGTAAAATCATCAATAGCTGAAACATAGTGGTCTGTGTTTAATTCGGCTATTCCTCGATTATAATAAGCTTGGTCATTGTTTGGATTTTCTTCAAGCTCTTTTGTAAAATCTAAAATTGCATCATCGTATTTTTTTAGTCCAAGTTTTGCAATCCCACGGTTATAATACGCTCTATTAAAGGTTTTGTTTAGAT
Source organism: uncultured Candidatus Melainabacteria bacterium (assembly GCA_934718135.1). Taxonomy (GTDB): domain Bacteria; phylum Cyanobacteriota; class Vampirovibrionia; order Gastranaerophilales; family Gastranaerophilaceae; genus Zag111. The sequence goes on from CAKUZW010000005.1 coordinate 30,144, forward strand.
GTAAAACTTTTGTGTAGTCTGCGATTGCTCCGTTGTAATCTTTTAGATAGTATTTTGCAACTCCACGATTGTTATAAGCATCTACATTACTGTTATCAAGTTCGATAACTTTTGAATAATCTTCAATTGCACCTTTATAATTTTTTTGATTTCTCTTTACAATTCCTCGATTGTAGTATGCGTTTATATTTTTGTCATCAAGGTCAATTGCTGATGTAAAGTCTTTTATTGCCTTGTCGTATTCTCCTAACAGAACTTCTGTTGTTCCTCTATTTAAATATGCATTAATATTATTAGGATTAACTTCAAGTTCTTTGGTGTAATCTTCAATTACTTCATCATACGCTTTTAGATTTGATTTTGCTAAAGCTCTATTGTAATAAGCATTTTCTCTATTTGGGTCAATTTCTAAAGCTTTAGTGTAATCTTTTACGGCTTCTTTGTAGTTTGCTGAAAGATATTTTGCATTTCCTCTTTTGGCGTAAGCTTCTGCATTTTGAGGATTTAATTCAATAACTTTTGTATAAAATTCAATTGCAATATCGTATTTTTGTGATTCAAGGCCTGCATTTCCTACGTTTAGCAGATAAGTTTCTTTCTTTTCTTTTCTGGTCATTCTTGCGTAGCATGTTGATGACAGGCAAGAAAACTCACCGGCTGTAATGCCTAATATTAAGATAGTTGTTAGAATTTTTTTGTTCATAATTTTAATTCCTAAAAAGCAATAAAACATTGCAATATATGGAATTATAAGCTAAAGATGCCAAAATGTCAAACGCGGACTGGTTTTGGTGCTTCGGATTGAACAAAGCCCTGCTTAAACAATGGTTAAGCAGGGCTATTCAATCTTTTAAAAAAGACTTACGCAATTTGGGGTAATTGTTTCAGTCTTATGGGGTAAATGAAAGAGTTAAGTCTTACTTTATTTGATTTTACTTTGTCTATTTTCTAAGCCATGTATGGTAAATGTATATAATTTGATTCGGTTTGTGGGGCACGTCTTTTTGGAGTGCATAGTATATTATAAGCCTTTACAACGTTGTATCCGATTGCTTTTAATGGGTTTGATTGAACCGGATCAGCTTTTTTTGTAATGAATAGGTCTTTTTCGAAGTTGATTTTGTTGCTTGCATTTTTATCTAATGACATCAAACCAACTTTGAAATTAGGGTTTGTTGTATTTTTATCACCGAATGTTATATTTCTATTGATTCTATTTACGTTTATAGGATTTACTGTAAGCATTTTTGTTACCTCCTTTGTTATTAAGTGTTTGTTTAACACTTCTTTTAACACTTTCACTATAAACGATAAACTTTTGTTTGTCAACCCCTCTTGTGAACTTTTGTTAAGAAGTCTGAAAATTAGATTTTATAAGCGTTTGGGGATAAAGTGCAAAAAGTACACTTATTCTTGCTTTTGCGGGGTGTATGTAATTTTTTTTAGTTATTTAATATGAAATCTTTGATATTAATAAAATTTTTCTTTATGGATTTACTATATAGTTAATAGTTTTTATTTTTAAATAAATATCATGAAAATGGTTTATTTTATTGGGTTTGATAAGGCTTTTCTAAACGTGTAAAGAAATTATAAAGATTGTAAATGCTACACTTGATTTATATATATATTTACAGTAAAATGTATTTGTGATAAATTTCACAAATTACATAATGTTGTTACTCAAACATTAAGTTGGTGTTATAAAAAGGAGAAAAAACATGACAACAAAAAACAAAAAAGCTGTTGAAAACCTTGAAAAGACTCTAACTAAGTCTAACGTGGTTGATTCTGCTGAACAATTAGAACTTCTTGTTGAAAGAGTAAAGAAAGCTCAAAAAATTTACTCTAAATTCACTCAAGAACAAGTTGACAAAATTTTTAAAGCTGCTGCTTCTGCTGCAGACAAAGCTCGTATTCCTCTTGCAAAAATGGCTGTTGAAGAAACAGGCATGGGTGTTTTAGAAGACAAAATCATCAAAAACCACTTTGCATCAGAATACATTTACAACAAACACAAAAATGCTAAAACTTGTGGAATTATTAAAGAAAATAAAGCAGATGGTATTAAAATCGTTGCTGAACCTCTTGGCGTTATTGCAGGTATCGTTCCTACAACTAACCCAACTTCAACTGCAATCTTCAAATCATTGATTGCTTTGAAAACAAGAAACGCAATCATCTTTTCACCACACCCTAGAGCTACTAAATCTACAATTGCAGCTGCTAAAATCGTTCTAGATGCTGCTGTTAAAGCTGGTGCTCCTGAAGATATTATCGGTTGGATTGATGTTCCATCTATCGAATTGTCTAGCCAATTGATGAAACACCCTTCAATTTCTTGTATCTTAGCTACAGGTGGCCCTGGCATGGTTAAAGCTGCTTATTCATCAGGAAACCCTGCATTAGGTGTTGGTCCTGGTAACGCTTGTGCTTTGATTGACGAAACTGCTGATATTCAAATGGCTGTTTCTTCAATCTTGATGTCAAAAACTTTCGACAACGGTATGATTTGTGCTTCTGAACAATCAGTTGTTGTAGTTGATGAAATCTATGAAGCAGTTAAAAAAGAATTCATCTACAGAGGAGCATACTTATTAAATGAATCTGATGAAAAGAAAATGATTGACCTTCCATTCATCGATCCAAAACGTGGTACTGCACACCCTCAAATCGTTGGTCAAAGTGCTTACAACATTGCTAAACTTTCTGGATTTGATATTCCTGAAACTTCAAAAATTTTGTTAGCTGAAAGACCTGAAGTTGATTGGGAAGATCCGTTCTCAAGAGAAAAATTATCTCCAATCTTGACTATGTACAGAGCTAAAGATTTCGAAGATGCTGCAAATGTTGCTTACACATTAGTATCTAAAGGTGGTGCAGGTCACACTGCTGACCTTTACACAGATGCTCGTCATCAAGAAAGAGTTGACAAGTATGCTGAAATGATGCCTGCTTGCCGTGTATTGATTAACTCTCCATCAGCTCTTGGTGGTATCGGTGACTTGTTCAACTTCAAACTTGAACCATCTCTTTCTTTAGGTTGTGGTTCTTGGGGTAAGAACGCTGTTTCAGGTAACATCGGTGTTGAAAACTTACTTAACTACAAAACCGTTGCAGAAAGGAGAGAAAACATGCTTTGGTTCAAAGTTCCACCTAAAGTTTACTTCAAAAGAGGTGCTGTTGATTTAGCTCTTCGTGAACTTGAAGGCAAAAAACGTGCATTCATCGTAACTGATAGATTCTTATTCAATTCAGGTGCTGTTGATAGTATCGTTAAAGTGTTGGATGAAATCGGTATTGACCACCAAATCTTCTTTGATGTAAAACCGGATCCAACATTATCTACAATTAACCAAGCAATGGAAATGATTAAACCTTATGAACCTGATGTATTCATTTCATTAGGTGGTGGTTCTCCAATGGATGCTGCTAAAATCATGTGGTTATTATATGAACAACCTGATATCAACTTCGAAGATATCGCTATGAGATTCTTAGATATCAGAAAAAGAATTTGTAAAATCCCTGAATTGGGTAAAAAAGCTACTATGGTTGCTATCCCAACAACTTCAGGTACTGGTTCAGAAGTTACACCATTCGCAATCATTACTGACGATGAATCTCACGTAAAATATGCTATCGCTGATTACGCTTTGACTCCAAATATGTCAATCATCGACCCTAACTTTGTTGATGGTATGCCAAAAGGCTTAACTGCTGCTTCAGGTATTGATGCTTTAGTTCACGCAACAGAAGCTTATGTATCTTGTATGGCTACTAACTTCACAAATTCAAATGCTTTAGAAGCTGCTAAGTTAATCTTCAGATACTTAGAAAGATCATACAATGAAGGTGCTAACGATCCTATCGCAAGAGAAAAAATGCACTATGCAGCAACAATCGCTGGTATGGCATTTGCTAACTCATTCTTAGGATTATGCCACTCTATGGCTCACAAATTAGGTGCTATGTTCCACGTACCACACGGTGTAGCTAACGCATTGTTATTCAGACAAATCATCAAATACAATGCTGTTGATTGTCCGAAAAAACAAGCAATCTTCCCTCAATACAAGTTCCCTAACGCTAAGGCTAAATATGGTCAAATCGCTGATGAACTTGGTTTGGGCGGTAAGAATGATGATGAAAAAGTTGAATTGTACATCAAAGCTATTGAAGATTTGATGAAGAAAATCAACTTACCATTCTCAATCAAAGAATTTGGTGTAGATGAAAAAGAATTCTACGAAAAACTAGATGAAATGGTTGAATTGGCATTCGATGATCAATGTACAGGTGCTAACCCTGCATACCCTCTAATGACAGATATTAAACAAATTTATATTGATGCATTTGAAGGTGTTGTAAGAGATTATTATCCTGCAGCTAAAAAATCAAAATAGTTTGTTTTGATATAATGATTGAAGAAAGGCGGAAATGCATTTGCATTTCCGCCTTTCTTATTTTTATTAAACTACATTTTAAACAAATCTGAATGTGTTCCTGTTGCAGTGGCATATAAAATTAATTCATCTTGTTCTATTTTATAAATAAGTAGCCAATCAGGTTCAATGTGACATTCTCGAAAATCTTTAAATACTCCGCAAAGTTGGTGATCCTTATTCTTTTCAGGTAATTCTTCCCCTTTTGATAATTTATCGAGAATATCAACTAATAAAGAAATATTTTTATTTCTCTTTTTCATTAGTTTAACATCTCTTTTCATCCTAGAAGTAAATACTATATCGTACATTTTTACCCCTCTAGCATTGCATTGACTGCTTCTTGTGCAGATTTATACCGAGGGCTTAAATTCTTTTTGTTCAAAACATCTTCCATTGCTTGCTTTAGAGAATAATCAGAATGTTTTATATCAAAAGGAATTCCTCCTTCTTCAATAGCAATTGTTAAGAATATCCTTATTGCTGTAGATGTATCAAGACCAAGACTTGAAAATAATTCATCTGCAGCTTTTTTTAATAAGTTATCAACTCTAATTTGAATAGTTTTTGTCATATACACCTCATTATATTTGTAATTAGTTGTACATACATGTTAACTTATTTTGTAGTATTTTTCAATATCTTTTAATCATTAACACTTTCAATCACGCCACCGCCAAGAACGGTATCATTGTCATAAAATACTGCGGATTGACCTATTGCGATTGATTTTTGGAATTCATCAAATACAACTTTTACACGACCGTCTTTGAGAGGGTTAAGTGTAACATCTGTTGGTTGTTGAGTTGAACGAATTTTTGCCGTTGCTCTTCGAGTTTCTGTTAGAGAATCTATTGCAATCCAGTTTAAATTATCTGCAATTAGTGATTTTTTGAAAGTTTTGTCTTTGGGGCCGATTACAACTTCGTTTGTATCTTTTTTGAGTTTAAGAACGTATAGAGGCTCTGTCGAAGAAACTCCAATTCCTTTTCTTTGACCGATTGTGTAGTTCCAAATTCCTTTGTGTTTCCCTAAAATTTTTCCGTCTAAATCGACAATATTACCTTCTTTTTCTTTAACTCCGAGAAGTTCATTGTAATCACCATCATAAAAATCTTGACTGTCAGGTTTTTCAGCAACTTCAAGTCCATTTTCTTTTGCAATATTTCGAATTTGCTCTTTTGTGTAATTACCAAGTGGAAGGATGATATTTTTTAGTTGTTCTTGTTTCAAACGATATAAGAAATAGGATTGGTCTTTGTGTGGAGCAATTCCTCTTTTTAGAATAAATCTTCCATTTTCTTCTACGACTCTTGCATAGTGTCCTGTTGCGAATTTGTCAAAATCAATTCCGTTTTCTTTTGCAATGTGTGGCAAAACTCCGAATTTTACAAGGGCGTTACACCATACGCAAGGGTTTGGTGTTCTTCCTTGAATGTATTCTGATTTAAAGTTTTCAAGGACGATTCTCTCATACTGTTCAACGCAGTCAAACACGTGGTATGGAATTCCTATTTGTTCTGCTATTTTGCGTGCAGCTTCAATATCTTCTTTTTCATCCGGACCATAACAAGCGTTTTTATGACCTGATTTAGCTGCCATTCCGTCTTTGCCCCAAATTGACATTGTAGCTCCGATTACTTCGTGTCCTTCTTTTTTTAGGAGAAGTGCGGCAACTGATGAGTCTACTCCTCCAGATAGTCCTACTAATACTTTCATTATAATCCTTTCATAATATTATTCGCTATACCTAAAAATATATCTATAATTAAATTATAACCATACTTATAAATCAAGTGCTACAGCTTTAGTTCTATTTGTTTTATATTTTAATTTGGATATTAAAAATAAACCTCTAACCCACTCGTCCGCCTGTTTTGATAATATTTTCCGCAAAACATGTTACGCGGTTTCCTATTTGTTTTTTATTCCTGCTCCAAATTGTGCCCAAGCATTGAGCGTTAATTTTTCAATCTCAAAAAATGTAATGTTTAGACAAAAAAGAAAAAAACATCTTGACAAAAGTTAGATATCTAACTATAATAATTGTATGAGTGCAATTTTATCTTTAGTATCAAAAATCCATGAAAAAGGAAACCGTTTTATTATTGAAGAATTGAAGAATAACGGTGCAGAAGGACTTGTACCAAGTCATGGTGATATTCTTGTATGTCTTTACAAAAATGGTAAAATGACAATGAAAGATATTGCAAATTGCATTCATAGAACAAAACCAACGGTTACAGTCTTGGTTGATAAACTTGAGAAACTAGGATATTTAAAAAGAGAAGCTTCTGAAGAAGATAATCGTTCTACAAATATAGTTTTAACGCAAAAAGGTGAAGACTTTAAAGCAACTTTTGACCAAATTTCAAATAATTTAAACAAAATGTTAAACAAAAATTTATCAGAAAATGAAGTTAAACTTTTAGAAGGACTTTTGAAAAAAATATAAGCAAAAATTTTTGAAGTAATAGTTAGATATCTAACGAAAGGAGAAAACATTATGACAAACTTAAAAAAAGAAGAAATCGGAAAAATCAGCGAAGTAGGCAAAAATTATGAAAACGGCAAAGCGTTTTTGCATGATTTGCTAGGATTAACAAGTTGTGAAATTTCAGTTAGTGCAATGCCTGCCGGAGTAAAATTACCATTCAATCACAAACACAAACAAAATGAAGAAGTTTATATTTTCTTAAAGGGTGAAGGTTCAATGACATTAGATAATGAAGTTGTTGAAGTAAAAGAAGGCAGTTGTGTAAAAGTTCTTCCAAATGCCGTAAGAACAATGGAAGCAAAAACTGATTTGGAATATATTTGTGTTCAAGCAAAATCAAACAGCTTGGAACAATTTGGACTTGGCGATGCTGAATTGTGCTAAAATTAAAAGGGGCAATCTTGCCCCTTTTTAATCAGGAATAAAAGTATAAAATGATAATCAACACAGGTTCAAGAACAGATACTGTTCAATATTATTCAGATTGGCTTTTGAAAAGGTTTGAAGAAGGTTTTGTTTATTCAAGAAATCCAATGTTTCAAAACAAAGTAACAAGATACGAACTAGACCCAAAAGTTCTTGATTGCGTTGTATTTTGTTCAAAAAATTATGAACCGATTTTAGACAGATTAACAGAAATTACCGATAAATTTAACACATATTTTCACTATACAATTACTACTTATGGCAAGGATGTCGAACCAAATGTTCCAAGTATAGATGCCAGTATTGAGACTCTTATTAAATTATCCCAAATTGTTGGCAAACAAAGAATTGCGTGGCGATATGACCCGATTCTTTTGACCGAAAAATACACTAAACAAGTTCACTATGAAACATTTGATTATATGTCCGAAAGACTTTCACCATATATTGACAGATGTATTTTTAGCTTTGTTGAAATGTACAAGAAACTAAAAATAAATATGCCTGAAATTATCACATTGACTGAAATTGATAAAAATGAAATAGCAAAAAATATCGGAGCGATAGCGAAAAAACACAATATGATAATTCAAACTTGTGCAACAGTTGAAAATCTTGAACAATATGGGATTTTGCAATCGGGGTGCATGACTTCTGATATTTTAGGTCAGGCAAATGGTATTACTTTTAAAAAAAATCGACATAGTGGAAACAGACAAGGTTGTCATTGTATGGAGAATAGAAATATCGGAGATTATGACACTTGCCCTAATGGCTGCAAGTATTGTTATGCAAATCAAAATCCTCAAATAGCACAAGAAAATTACAAAAAACATAATCCAAATGATTTGATGATTTTAGGGAATCTTAAACCGACTGATGAAATCCAACAAAGCAGCCAAAAATCGTTTTTAGAAAATAATATTCAACAAAAATTGTTTTAATCTCTTTAACAAGTAAAAAACTGATTGCCAGATATATAATTTTAGAACAACGAGAAATGCACGACAAAATTAAAATTTCTCGTTTCATGTGTCTTGTTATAACAGAGGTATGAATCTAAAATAAAAAAAGCCCTTGTTAGGAGCTTTTCAAATTTTGTGTAAAGCTTTACAAATATTTTATTAATATATATTATTATGATGTGAGTATTATAAAATTTACTGATTATTTTGAATAATACTAAAGACTCTGGAAGTTTAATTTTGGGGTAAATATTGTAAGATATTTAGTATAACCTGTATAAGGAGAAAATTATTGGAAGAGTTTAAATTTAGTTCTTTTGCAAGAATAATGTGTATAACTTGTATAGTATTAATGTCATACATCTTGATACTTATTAGTAAAGTGTTTCCAGAATTGTTTAAGCAACTAGATATATTATATAGTTGTTTGACAATTCTATTATTTATTTTTTTCTTGGGATATGTATTATATATATTAAATGTTTTTATTACGATATCTTGTGATAAATTTAAATCTGTCGCTATTGATGTTCTATCTGAGGTATTTTTAATTAAATGTCGAAATAAAGGAATAATAAAAATTCCATTTTCAGATGTTGTAAATGTTTCAATGTATAGTGGTTGTATTATGAGAGGTATGGAGACAGGACATATAATAATTCAAACAAGGGATAATAGAATGTATGGTGTAACGATTTCGTCCTTTCTTGCGTTTTTGTCAAAAATTACCCCTTTAGATTTTAAAAAAAACTTGGTAAGTAAATTATGGTATAATCCTAATTGGAACAAAATTTCAAAATATAGATAAGGTTTTTTGCCTGTTGTATATCAACTTTGCTTAATTTTGTAATGAATAAAATATCAAAAATTATGTTGTCGGATGGTATTATTTACGAATACTCTTTCAAATGTAAAACTATAGTTAATTATAATATCAATTATAAATATACTAATATTGGGAATTATTACTTATAAATTTTTCTTTGTGTAAATGGTATAAAACCAATCTGCACCTTGAAAATTTGAAAAAGAGAATTTTGTAGAAATTTTTATAAAAATCGGCAAAAAATCAGGCTTAAAAATTCTCTGTTAAAAATCACATGCTAAAAACCGTTTGCAAAGATAAAATTTATTATGGTATAAATAAAATATGAAAGTAAATTATATAAAAACATTGATGATAGGAACAATCATTTCAGGTTTGACAAGCTGTCAAAAACCTTTATTAAAAAAGACAAGCCATCCACTACTAACATCAAAAACAATAGCTGTAGTTGATTCTTTTGCCAAGGAAGGTGAAAAATTTGTAAATAATCCTGAATATAAATATTTTGCAAAAGATACAATACCGCTCAATTTTTATATGAGTCCCTCAATGCTTGAAAGAAGATTAAACAATCACATAATTGCAGCAACTCCAAAAATAAAGATAGGAGAAAAATACGAAAAAAAACTAAAATTATGCGGAAAAGTTCTCTATAACGAAGTAGAAAAAGTCGACATAAAAGAACCTAAATATATAAATCAAAAAGCGATAATTGATAACTCAAATTTTTACAGTTATTCATGGATAGGTACAGCACATGTGCCGGTAAAATATTACGGCAAACCAAATCCTGCATTAAAGTAATATGATTGAATGGAATTTTTAAAAATACAGTAGTAAACTGTGTCGTTCCAACAAGTCTAATAATTTTATTATATTTTAACTCCAGATGTAAAATAACACATGGTTTGATTATTTGTAACAGATGATTTGAGTATCTAGGGCCATTAACTTTTAATTTATAATATTAAGTTTTTGTTGAAGCTCCGGTTCTAAACGAGAAAACAAGATTTCATAAGAAGTTCCTCTATTGACTTTTACTTCACGAGAGATATATTTGCTTTCAGGTTTATTAATCTCTAATCGTAAAGAACGAGTGCTTTTTAAACCTTTTGCCTCTACTATTTGTTTAATAGGGACGAACGAGTTAAGAATGGTACTTGTACCAATTCTTTCAACGAGTGAGGAGCTAAAAGCTTTGCTTATATTTATATAACTATCTTTCATCAAGGAACACATTAGTTCCGAAGATGATAAATTGGAACACTACTTCCGAGCACTGTGTTCGTTTTGTATCAATTGAAAAATTTTTCAAAAAACTAATTCAAGTAGAAGGATAGATTTATAAATATGTAATCGTAAGGGATTAGGGAAATGGTTAGTATTATTGGGGTTTGTTGCCTCTTCCTATGTCTAAAGAAATGTAGTGTCAGAATTATCCTTTTTCCCTTTCATTCTCTGTATTTTGCCCCAAAGCTCGCACGCTGTTTAGGTTTAAAAAAGGATAAGAACCATTACATTTCTTGTAATTTTAAATAAAAATTCCCAATAGGCGGAAGTCCGTTTAAAATACAGATTTTGACGTTTAAAAACTTTTAAGGGAAGTAATTTTTTGTTCTCAAAAAATGTAATCCTAAAATAAAATGTAATAGTTTGTAGGTTATTCCTGCATTATTTAAACTACCTGTTTTCTGATTGTAAGCAAATTTCGGCAATAATGCTTTGAAAAATGGATATTCAGGATTATCATCTTTAAAAGCTCTGCTTCTGTTTTAATGTAGGCTAGATTTATTAATTTGACAATATAAATTATTGCTTTTGAATTTATAAAATTTGATTTTTTAAGATTTATATGATATTATACGTCTCATATTAAGGAGTACATATAATGCGAGTTGGTGTTCAGCCTAAGTCTTATTCTTCCAGTAATTCAAATCAGAGTTTTTCGTTTAATGGGTACTCTGAAGCTTATGCAAAAAGTATTAAAGAAATAAGAAATGTAAAAAATAAAGTTGATATAGAAAAAATTTATAATAATTTATTAAAAAATGTAATTGAAGAACCTGGAACTAAAACTTTTAATGATTTTGATATGATTTCATCAGGAAAACCTTTAGAAGAAAAGTTACAAGAAGTATATGATAAGGGTGGTACAATTTATGATAGCTACAACATTCCATTTGTTAAGAAAGGAGAAAGGGATATTGTAACTCAACTTGTAGATATGGTGACATTTAAATCCCCAAGTAATGATACAAGAGATATTCGTTTTGGAAAAGATTACAAAGGTGATATGTTTGTTTCCAGTTGCAACGGTGAGGGCAAGCATTATACAATGACAGTTTCCAAAAAATCCGGTAATTTAAAAAAAGTAGTGGACAAGAATTACACATTTTATAATGAGGATGGTTCTGTAAATCGTCTCAAAACATTATATAAAATGGCTGGTTATAGATTAAGGGTATTCTTTTTTAGAGATTTTACTCCTCCGGATTAGTATTTTGTAGTTTCGTAGGTCAGCTTTACTAAGCTGACAATAAAATTCTTATTTTATTTGACACATTTTCTCAAACTGCAAGTTTATTGAAAACTAAAATTCTCAAAATGGACTTTGCCGAAATAATCATTTTATTCGTACAACTCCCACTCAGGGCTAAAATGCAATAATAATCTAGTAATACACCCAACTTTTCTAAATAATCATTCTAACCGTTCAACTTAAAAATGTTTAATTTGACCGTTTTGTTGAATGGATAGATTGATTATTTCCTACCCCTCAAATCTAGATATATTGCCAACTTTCCCAAATAATACTTTTATCCGTTCAAACCAAACTGGTCATTAAAATACACCGCCCTATTAAGGCGGTTTTTGTAAATTCTATCTTCACTTATTCTCTAAGTTCTGACTAAAAAACGGATATTTTAGTCCAAAGAGCAAAAGGCTCTGTTACAAATTCCCTGTTATTTTAATTTTTCTGGGAAAATCTATGTGATATTGGATTTTTGCAAACCTAAGTTTCAGTCTTTTCAATGCTCTTACCAAAATTCCCTGCATTTTCAAATGCAGGGAATTTATTATCAATTAGTTGTTTTATCAAGAGATAATTATGATTTTTTTGATTCCTCTTTATCAAGTTCTCGGTACATTTCATTTAAATCATTCAAAAAACGATTTCTAAGTTCTCTTTCATGTTCAGAGTCAATTTCTGGCTCTCTTTCTTCTAATTGTTTTCTGGATAATAACAAATCTTTTTGATTTAAAAGTTCCATTAGCAACTTTCTTGAATGTTTATCACTTTTCAATGCATCTTGTATTAGTTGTTTAGCTAGAACTTGAAACAAATATACATTTTCTTGTTTCCCATGCTCATTTGTAATTATATGTTTATTTGTCAGTTCTAGAGTTAGGGCTTCATTTATAGATTTTGGAATCGTTTTCTTTTTACGTCCTTTGGGATTTCCAGATTGTCCTTTTTTAAATCTTGTAGATTCAGGAGGTTTACAATATCCAACTTCGTAATTTTTTGACATTACTTGTTTTAATTTTTCAATTTTATTCTCGTTAGCCATTTACTTGTTCCTCCATATTTTTTACTAGTGTAGCTTTTTTACCTGTTTCTTGCTCCCATCTCCACAAAATTATGTCGCAGTAATGAGGACTTATTTCAATAACTCTTGTTCTCCGTTTGCACCTAGTTGCGGCAATAAGAGTTGAACCACTTCCACCAAAACAGTCTAGGACAATATCATTAACATTAGACGTGTCAAGCAAAATATCGTACAAAAGTGATACAGGTTTTACTGTCGGATGAAGTTTTAACAACTCCAATGTATCAGGCGTATTTGCCCTTACCCCTGGATATGACCAAACATTGCATCTATTTCGCCCATGTTTACCTAACTCAATGTTATTTATATGAGGCTGAGTACCATGTTTAAATAAACAGACCATTTCATGTGAACTTCTGTAAAGGCTTCCCATTCCACCGCCATTTGACTTTACCCATACACAAATATTTTTTAACTCGTTATAAAGGCTTTGTCCAACATTTAAAAAAGTTTTCAAATGCCGCCAATCAATGAAATGGTAATGAAGAGATCCATCAATCGAATTTTTAATACAATTTTGTATATATGGGGTTACAAAATTCTTTTCAAATTCTTCATCTGTCATTTCTCCTGATGCCATATCAAATTCCGGGTGTTTGGTTCTCCCAAGTCCGCATACGTGTCCTGAAATTTTGACATTGTAAGGAGGATCCGTAACTACAATATTTGCTAATTCACCCTGCATCAGTATTTTGTAAGGAGTTTCTTCTAACGAGTTTCCACAATAAAGAAAATTATCTCCAAGACGCCACAAATCGCCTTTATTTACTCTTTGAGGAATTTTATCTGCTATCCAATCACAAGATTCTTCTTTAGGAGAACTTTTCTTTGAAGTTTTAGGTTCTTCAATTTTGTAGTTGTAAATTTTGTCGACCTGCAAAGAAGTAAAACCAATATCCGTTCCAAAAATTTTGAAATCATATAAGAATTTAAATTCTGTTTGAAGTTTTGAAAAATCAAATTCGGAACTTCTAGTTAATTGGTTGTCTGCAATCCGGTATGCTCTCAAGATTTCAGGAGACAAATTTTCGATAGTAAGACAGGCTATATGACTACTTCCTAATTTTAAAAGACTTCGATACCGACCTTCCCCAGTAATGAGTTGATTTTTGCTGTTTTTCAGTACTGGAACCATTAATCCATATTTGTTTATACTGCTGGCTAAATCGTCTAAGTGTTCTTCAGAATGCTTATTAGGATTGTTTTCAACTAGTTGAATTTCTTGTATTGGAATAATTTCAACTCGAGCAACACCCATTTCACTACTTTTGGAAGCTTCAATGTAATTTTTAAGTACATTTTTAGCTACACTATTCAATTTTAAAATTTTTGAGTTGTTCATGTGAACCTCCTCTAATTTGTGAACACGCACTTCGTGTTTCTAAATAAATATAAAGAAGCACTTTCTAAAGCGTAAAAATTTGTAAAAATTTGTAAAAATTAGTCCAGAAGTCAATTATAGATAATATCTTGACAAAATTATTTATTTCACCTTTTATATAAAAAGGTGAAAAATATATAAAAGGATTAAAAAACATGCCTAAACAGATTAAACAAACACGTAGAAAAAGAAGATATAAATGTCAAAAGTGTGGAGAAATAGCAGCAGTAAAGCATGACAAAGGAAGATTTCGTTGTTTGAACTGCCATAGCATCTATGGAGAAAACTCAAGAAAAACTTGTTACAACAAAGAAGAATATTTAGTTTTCAAAGCACTCTTACAACTTTTTGAATTTAAAAACGAAGGTAGCCGGAAAAATACTAAATACAACCTTGAAGAATTTACCAAAATTTCGAAAGATCAAAATGTTGACCAATATAAAAAATTAGTAGAAGTAAACGTGATAAATCGTCTTGATGGAAAAGTAAGAGAAAAACTTCTAAATACAAATATAGAGGATTTGCTAGTTATAACAAAAGACACCAAAGGACGATTTCAAGTTTATACAAAACTATTTAAATCTAACGAAAGGTATGACTTTAAAAAAGATATTGTTCGAGTAATTAGCGGAGACAAATACCATTATATAAATTGTTCTTGGAATTTGAAAAAAGAACAAAATGGCGATTATTAAAGATAATTTATTGTTTATATTTTTGCAGACCAGTACACTGATTTTTAATTTCAGACGCAATATCTTTTGCCAATTTTTCTTTTAAACCTATATTTTTAGCAATCGACAAAATATTATCTAAATTTGGATTTTTACCTTCTCCATCAATTGTTGTAGCATGTTCACCATTAAAAGACGAACTGTAAGTTAAATCATAAGCTGGCGACAAGTGCCACTCTTTTTTTGCTTCATTATAAATATAAGAAAAATTCTTTGAATGATCATCTCTATTATGTGCAAAAACATTGAAACACATAAGTCTATAAAGTTGCTCTATGTCTTGGTAATTTTTTGTCAATTTTAAAGTTAATTTCATAAGGATATTGTAATCAAGATTTGGCAATCTATGACTTGTTTCTAACAATCCGCTTACTGAAACCATGTGAATTTTTCTATTATTATTTCTGTCAAATCTTTTAATTCCAAAATATCCTGAACATATTTTTGAAGAAAACAATTTTGTTTCAGCCATGTTTATTCCACACTTTTTAGCACATAAAGAATATTGATATTCTTGCTCTCCAATATTTTTAGGATCTTGTGAAGAAGGGAATTTGATAATCCAATCTTCACCATTAATTTGTGTAAGAATTTTTGGTCTGGCTCCTCCAGAAGAACCTCCTAGCATAAACAATTCATCTAATTCATTAGAATTGTTTGTTTCTAAAATTTTTGAACATTCTTTCGCTAATGAATCTAAATCTAAATTTTGTCCTACGATTTCAAATCGGTGTTCCGGCTTATAAGTTAGAGCCCCCATACCACTTTCCTGAACAACAGCAAGTCGATTAAGGTTATCAATTTCAAGTGGATTTATTTTATGATTCAAAAATAATCTGTCAACCAATAACCTACCCCAACCATCAGGCAAACTATCATTGAAAACTCCAAACAGTCCGCCAAATGGCTCTTGCTTTGGTATAAACACTTTTTTTACTAATGGCAAACTATATGGAGAGATGCTAAATCCGTTATTTAGCCAATTATCATCATATTCAAATGCAATCAAATTATCATTGGTTTTAGCTAATTTCCCAACTAAAATATCATTATATAACACATTCAAATATCTATAATTTTCCACTTCTTTAGTCTCCAGTTATTATTTCGTCAATAGAATTGTATGTAGTTTGAGTAAATAAACTATCAAAATCATTATCTAAATCAAGTGCAATTGCAATTTTAATAAGCGAAGCAAGAGATATTTCTGCTTTTGATTCAAATCGCTTAATAGAGCCAAGACTTACACCTGATTTTTGGGAAAGTTGTATTTGTGAGATTTTGAGTTTTTTTCTGCGGTGTTGGATTCTATCAACCAAATTTTGTGCTATTTCTTTTGGTGTTTTTTGATTAAATGAAAAATTGTTCATAGTTAATATATTATACTATATTTAGGCAAATGTCAAATATTAGATATTATATTATCTATAATATATCAAATGCCTTTATTGTTTACATTTGTGTCATTTGCTTGATTTATCTGTCCGTAAATGACATAGTTCTTTCTTATAATACATGTAAGAAAGGATTTACAAATGAGCGAATATTATTTAGACTGGACACTAAACAGAAGCCCCAAAAGGAATAAATATGATGAATTAAAAGATATATCTTCTTTTGAAAAATATATGTTATGTAATTATTTATTAAATTTAATGGAAGGTATAGATATAAATGAGTATAACTTCAAGAATTTTTTTGAAGATTTAAACTTCGTTTTTAAATTTAAAACTAAAATAACAGTAAAAAGACCCGATAACCTCTCACAAAGAGAAATTTCTCTCACAAAAAATAAAATTAAAAAAGAATTAATTTCATATCTTCAAGAGGTCAAGATTCCTAATTCTACAATTAAAACTAAAATGAATTTGATAGCAGATTTGTATAATTTGAATAAACCCGAGTACAATTTCCTTCTCTATTATATACTAAAAGAAATTAACCCACTAATACAACTAATTGGAACCTTTAGTTTAAAGCAGTTTGAAGATTTTGAAACATTTGGAATATATGTATTAAAACTAAAAAAATGGAATGTTGCAAAAATTAAAAACCAAATGATTAAAAAAGGTATTTTTACAAAACATGGATTTAACGATGCTAAATTAGCACTAAACAGTAAAATTTTACAAATTTTTTCTGACACTGATATTAAAACCAAAACTCAAATAAAAAACATATTACTGGGTAAAAATCAAAAATCGGAACTTAAATGGAACGATTTTAAACATATAACCAAAGAACGAGATATAACAAAAAATATTCTAACATCTGCAATTGAAAACAATACAAAAGGTGTAAATATTTTGCTCTATGGTTCAGTTGGAACAGGGAAAACTCAATTTGCCAAGCTTATAGCTAACAAAGCAAAAATCGATATGTACTCAACCTCAGCACAATTCATGGACAAAGAAGCTACAAGAAAAGATAGGTTAAGCGATTTAGCCTCAAAACAAGTAATCTTATCTAAAGTTGGGAAATCTTGCATACTCTTTGACGAAGCAGAAGATGTTATGAATAGAGGTTTTACTGAATTTGGCAGTGCTTCAAAAGCATATTTGAATAACCTTATTGAAGAAACTCCAATTCCAATTTTCTGGACAACCAATAATATATACAATGTTGATCCGGCATTTTTACGAAGAATGACTTATACAATCGAATTTAAAAAATTAACAGATGATATTCGTTTGAACATCTGGAAAAGAGTAATTCGAAAAAATAAATTTGAAATAGACAAAGACAAACTGATAGACCTAAACAAAAATTATGATATTCCCCCTGCATTGATTACAAATGCAGTAAAAACAACAAAATTAGTTGAGGGGAATCAAGATGATTTTGAAGGATTCGTTGAAAACCTTGCGAAAGTAGTATCTAAAAAGAAAAATGTAAAGAATAAAAAAGGATTTGAAATGCAAGAATACAATGATAATCTTGTCAATTCAGATTTAGATATAAAAGACTTGACAGCTAAAATAAAAACTTGCGGGAAACTAAATTTTTCACTTTGTCTTTATGGTGAACCTGGAACAGGAAAAAGTTTATATGCAAGATATTTAGCAAAAGAATTAGGACTTGAAGTAATAATTAAACGGGCAAGTGATTTGATTTCACCATACGTTGGAGAAACAGAGCAAAATATAGCAGAAGCTTTTTCAGAAGCAAAATCTAAAAAGGCGATGTTAATTTTTGATGAAGCTGATACATTTTTGCAAAATAGAAACAATGCAACTCGAAGATGGGAAATCTCACAAGTTAACGAAATGTTGACTTGGATGGAAGTCCACGAATACCCATTTATTTGCACAACCAATTTAATGAATACACTTGATGAAGCCAGTTTAAGACGATTTACATTCAAAATTAAATTTGACTTTTTATCTAAAGAACAAGTAAATTCAGCATTTAACCATTTCTTTGGCATAAAAAATCCAAATATTTATATAAAAGGGCTAACGGCAGGAGATTTCGCCACAGTGAAAAAGAAAGCTGATTTCTTGGGGATAACAGATTTAGGCGAACTTTCCAAAATGCTTGAAGCCGAAGTTAAAGTCAAAAGGTCTAAAGATCTACAAAACGCTGTGGGATTTTAATTATTTTTGATTTCTAATAATAAATTTTGAATTTTTTCTCCGCACCATCTAAAGCTGTGCCAGTCTGCGTTTTGATAGATATATTTCAGGTTTTCTCCGAATATTATACGAATATTATACGGATATTATACGGATATTATACCATATTTTCTCCGAACATTGCAAATTAAATTAAAAATATTATATAAATTGCACTCACGCCACGTCTGAAATAGACGTGGCGTGAATAAATATTAATACTTTGCTAATTCTGCTGAATGCTCAAACCCATTAAAAACTGCCCAAGATGTTGGTGCTGGGTGCCTATCAAGATTTTGAATTTCTTTAATTACCTCTTCTTTTACTATGATTTTATACTTATTAAAATCCTCTAGTAATTTTTCTACGGCTTCAACTTGAGTTTTGTATTCCTTTTCTTTACCATAACCCCAAGCGACAACAATATCTGAACCTCTGCGATTACCTAAAAAGGCTTTAATGAAATTCAAGTTTCCTTCATTATCGTCTTTTGCAATTTCTTTAACATTTGGATTTCTTTGAGAATAAATATTTATAATCTCCATACTTCCGTATGTATTTTCAACCAAAGTTCGGCAATTTCTAATCGTAGGATCATCACAATCAGGACAAGCAGAGCTTGGATTGAACATTACAAATATAACATTTTTAGTATTATCTTTTGCTAATTGTTCATAATAGTAGTATCTATGTTTTCGTTGACATTGTTTCAGCTTGTCTAACGCAGGTTCATATTCCTCTTTAGAGAAAATCATAAAACCATAATTACTTTCTTTAAAATTCAAAGGTGCATAAATAATATCATCTTCAAATTTTACTTCATGTAATTCATCAGAATTTCTAAATTTTCCAATATTTTCAAGTACCTTTTTTACATTTTGCATATAATATCTCCTTTCGCAAATATATTATTGATTATTTTAACGACCAATTCGGGCGTACTAGTTCCATTCATCGCTCTTGCTATAAAAGAATTCAAGTACTTAGACACAAAAATTAACTACTCAACTTGCTTAAAAACATCTTTTAGCAGACCATTCATATAATCAACGTAGTATTGGCTTATAGATGGAGAGCTTGTAAGCCACTGTTTTAAATTTCTTACGTCATCAAGCCTTTCTTTGTCATAAGCGGATAAACCAGACTTCTTAATCCAATTATTAATTTTTATATAAGGTAATGGGCATCTAAACTTATTAAAATTGTTATATGCTAATGAACTAAAATGTTTTGGGTAACCATTTTTAGTTAATCCATAACAATAGAATTTTATATCCAAGTCTGCAAATAATTCTCTAGCAAGTTCATTATCTTTTTTATCACCACCCCAGGCAGCAATGACAATGTGATTTTTGTCGCTTTCCCTGAGATAATCTTTAACAAATTTTTGATACTTTTCTGTTTCAATTTTTGTTAGCTCTAAAAATTCATTGAGTTTTTCAGATTTTGGCATTCTAATAGGATAAAGATTTATAATATCAAATGAACCGAATTCATTGTGAATATTCGGTAAATGTTTTAAAATAGCATCTTTTTCATTATCCAAATAATTTTCGATATTTTTAATTGTATTATCAGATTCTACTGAATCCGCAAAAGCTGGATTCATCATAACTATTGTTGCATGTAGTAGGCTATCGTTTTTAAATTTTTCATAATAGTAATAACGATAAATATTTCTTTCTGTTTTATTTTTTATCTCTTTACATTCATTCTCATATTTATGTTTTAACTCACTATTTGAAGTATTATCAATAGTTTCATCAGAATATACAAGAAACCCGTTTCCATTTTTCAAATCCATGGGTTTTGAAAGTTTGAACATATTTAGTAGATTTTCGATTTTTTCTTTTTGTTTTGAATACATATTAAAATCCTTTCTTTTACCTATTCTAACTTCAAACTATGTCAGAAATGGGTGTTAATCTCCTTTGTACTGAAGTTTTGCTCAGAAGTACAGAATAATCAAATCATAATACATTTCATACTGAATTAACACATTTAAGTTCAGTATCTTTCTATGTCGATTTTGAAACTTTATTTGTACGATTATATAAAATCAAATTGTAAGTAAGGTGATTATATGGATAAGAAAAAGCTTTTAGGACGTAGGATTAAAGAACTTATTAAAAAGAAAAATATTAGCCAAGAAAAATTAGCAGAGTTAATTGGTATAGAACCAACAGCATTAAGCAATATCGTCACAGGACGAAATTATCCATTAATGTCAACACTAGAAAAACTATTACAAGTACTTGAGGTTGATTTTTCAGAAGTTTTTAATTTTGAACATCATAATGATAATAAAAACTTACAAGCTGAAATTGAACAAATTTTGAATAATAACCCTGAGAGAATGAAAGATTTTTATAAAATAGCAAAAGCTCTTGTTGATTAGGGCTAAAAATTTAGGAAATATACTTGCAAAACTTTGTATAAATAACATAAATAGGGCTTTATTTCTAACAATTAAGAATTCCGGATTAGTCTATTTGTAGTATAATTTACGCATGGTTAAACAAAAAGAAATCGAAAAATATGACATAATATATAGTACTGAAAGGTTAGCCTCATTTGCATATTCTGAAAATGACACGATTAATGAAATAGTTGCAAATTACAGAGACAATATAAAAATATCGCAAGCTATCTATCCTGAATTATGTACATTGGAAGTCATTTTAAGAAATACAATTAATAATATTTTAAAGGAATATATTTCAAAAACATGGATTGAAGATGCAATAAATAATAAAATACAACTTGACATTAGTGAATACAAAGTTCTTTTAAAGACATACAATGACACAAAAATTGAATGCATAGAAAAATCAAAAGATTTTTCTACAGGTAAAGTTGTTGCAAATCTTAATTTTGGATTTTGGACAAATCTTTGTGTAAAAAAATACAATTCATTAATTTGGAATAAGCCAAGACGTTTTTATGGAGTATTTCCTAATTTTAATAAGAAACCATCAATAAATTATATAGCTAAAAAATTATACAATATCAGACGGTTTAGAAACAGAGTATTTCATTATGAAAAAATATTTAAGTATCCAGAACGTACATTAAATTTATACAATGATATTTTAGAAATGTTATCTTTTTTGCCAAATGATAATTTGAAAATATTGAAACAAACATCTACTTTTTTAGATACATACAATATATTGGTGAAACGTACAACACTTCCAAACAAAAAAACCTAGGCTTCTATGCAGCAAAGTGCAGGGAGAACATCCTAGGTTGTACATGTATATTATTTACTATAATTCAATTTTTGTCAAGGCTTTGGACAATATTTTAAGGAAATATAAATTCTCACAATAATTATTTAATCTTTCTATTTGTAAATTAATAGTGTTATTTTATACAAATAGCTTAGACACAATTCTTTTCAATGACTTGAAAAACTCTTCAAAAAGAGCATCAATTAAGTACGTCCGAATAAGACGTGCTTATATTTTATGATGTAAAAAAGAAAAGGATTATTGAAAATGAAATATTTAATACGAGCAAACAAAGTAGTCTTTAGCGGAAATATGCAGATGATAATGAAATACATTTCAGATTTTTATAAATCAGAATCAAAATTATGGACAGATAAAAATGGTAATTTTACAGATTTAGGCAAATTCAAAACATTTATTGAATCAATGGACTATAAAATTTTGGATAAAATTCCGCCAAGTTGTAGATGTGAAGGAACTGCAATTTCAATATTTGATTTTAAAAAGATTTTTGGAGAAGAACATTTTTCAATAAAAGCAACCGCTCAAAGATTACATATAACAGAAAAAATGGCAGCACAACTAGCAAGAAAATTAAAATTAAGGAAATAATATGTACGAAGTAAATGGTAAATATACATCAGCAAAAATTTTTACATCAGTTGAAGATATTGATGTTACAGAACAAACACTGGCAATCTGCAATCATCCAATATTCAAAGATTGCGAAGTTAGAATAATGCCTGATTGCCATAAAGGGAAAGGTTGTACAATCGGTTTTACTGCTGAAATGCCTAAAAATGGAGAGATTATTCCAAACATAATTGGAGTTGACCAATTTTGCGGAATGCATGTTATAAAACTGGATGACAAGGATATTACGAATGATTATGAAAAACTTGATAAAGTTATTCGCCGTAACATTCCATTTGGTAGGGATGGAAGAAAAAGATTTAGCGAATTAGTTCCAGAAGAATTTATTGAAAAAACTAAAAAGATTTGCAAAGATATTCTTAAAGATAATTTTGTTAATCACGTCAATAAAATCGGTTCTCTAGGTGGAGGAAATCATTTTATCTCTTTAGAAAAAGGAACAACAGGAACATACTTGATAATTCACAGTGGTTCAAGAAATATCGGATTAAAACTGGCAATCTATTTTCAAGATTTAGCAATTAAGAAAAATTGTTATGGTTCCGGAGAATTAAAACAATTATCATATTTAACGGGTAAAGATGCTCAAGACTATTTAATTTGTGCAGAATATTGCAGAGAATATGCAAACTTAAATCGAAAAATTATGGCACACGATATTATGGTCGGAATGCGTTGGAAGCTGGATGAGGAATTTGAAACAATCCATAATTACATTGGACAAGATGGAATTATTAGAAAAGGTGCAATTTCTTGTAATAAAAATGAAAAAGTTTTAATTCCACTCAATATGGCTGATGGTTCTTTAATTTGTGTAGGAAAAGGAAATTCTGATTGGAATAATTCTGCTCCACATGGTGCAGGCAGAGCCTTATCTAGAACACAAGCCAAAGACCAGTTGACAATGCAAGAATATAAAAATCAAATGAAAGATATTTTTTCAAGTTGTATTTCTACTGCAACACTAGATGAATCTCCAAGTGCCTATAAAGACAGTAATGAGATAATTCAAGCAATTGCACCTACTGCTGAAATCATAGACCATTTGAAACCATTGTATAACTTTAAGGCAAAAGAATAAATCAACGCCCATATTTGACGCATTTTTGTGATATAATAAACAAAAAGGAGTTTATATATGGAAGAAAAGCCAAGATATTCAAGAGTTTCAGATATAATTGATTTAATAATTTTTATGCTTTCAAAATTGAATGGAGTATCATTAAATGACATTCAAGAAAGGTTTAATGTTTCTCGAAGAACAGCTGAAAGAATGCGTGATAGTGTACTTGCAATTTTACCGCAAGTAGACGAAATAGAAACAGAAGAACGTTGTAAGCGATGGGGTTTTACCAATTATTCATTGAATGAACTTGTTTCTTTTTCAAATGAAGATATTGCGTTTCTGGAAAAATTAAAACCAAATTGTGATAAATTATCCCAAACAGAACTTGACGAAATTTTAACCAAAATTAAAGCCTTAAAATATAAACATAACAAAATGGATAATAATCAAATTGAACTATTGCTTCAATCAGAAGGTTATGCAATTCGTCAATCACAATGTTATAAAGTAAATTTAGAAACTATTTCTATTATTCGCCAAGCAATAAAAGAAAATAGAAAAATTAAAGCAATTTACCACGATAAAGAAAGGACTTTAGAACCATTAGGCTTAATTTATGGAGAAAAAGTTCATTTAATTGCAAGAGAATCTGCCAAAGGTGTCGGAGAATTTAACTATGTTTTGCACAAATTGAAAAATATACAATTAACAAATGAAAAATTTGATGCAAAGAATTTTGATTTACAAGAGTTTTCAAAAAAATCGTTTGGAGTTTATTTTGGAGAAATCTATAATGTTAAATTAAAATTTATTTCAGAAGCCGCTGAAGATGTTTTGAATTACAACTTTCACCCAACTCAAAAAATAAAACAACAATCTGACGGTAGCGTTATTGTAACCTTCAAAGCAAGTGGCGATAAACATATAATGTGGAATTTGTTTAAATGGGGTTATGCTGTTGAAATTTTAGCACCACAAAAGTTAAAAAAAGAATACAAAAATTATATTGATGAAATTAGAAAAAAACTTTAAATTGATACTTTTTATGTACCCGAACTTGACATAGTTACCTGTTAAGATGATTAATGTAAGACGACAAAAGGAGGTCAAAATGACTGAAAAAACTTGCTTAATCGGAATAGGTAACGGAGGTTGCAAAATATTATCTAATTACAAAACCAATCTACCTAAAATTTTTCTTGATACCGATATAGATGTAATTAAAAAATATTCAGGTTTGCGTATTGGCGAAAAAGCTTGTGGAAAATTTCCTGCAGGAGGAGATGTAAATTTAGGAGAACTTTCTGTTAGAGAATGTAAAAATGAGATTTTGAAATTACTTAAAGACTATGAAAACATTATTGCTATAGCTCCACTCGGTGGTGGAACTTCTTGCGGTGCGACTAAAAAACTTATAGAAATTGCACTTGATAACAATAAAAATAGCAAACTTGTAACAAGTATGCCTTTTGATTTTGAGGGAGAATTAAGATTACATAAAGCAGTTAAATGTATCTCATATATTGAAAACTTGTGCGAAGTTATAAAAGTGCCTAAATTTAATTATCATAATTGTAAAAAACCAATTTCAATAAATAAATTATTTGAAGAACAAGATAAATTATATAATCAAACATTAGATAAGATTTGTTTCTAACAACTTGAAATACCCAGATACAAGAGCAATCCTATGTATGAGGTGATTATCATGAAATCCGACAGAACACAAATCGAACAAGAGTGGAAAAAGATTTTTAAAACAAATTTGCCTAAACATATTCATAAAGCATACGCAATTAAATATTTAAAATGGCAAAAAGAAAATAACCAACTAGAACTATCCCTACAAAAGCAAATCGACAAACTTGTCGATAAATATGCAAAAGGAATCTCAACATTTACCCCATCTCTTTCTTTAGAAATTAAAACCGGAACCAAACTTATCCGAGAATTTAAAGGAAGAAAATATGAAGTTATAAAACTCGATAATGGATATCAATTCAATGATAATGTTTATAAAAGTCTTTCTGCAATTGCAAATGAAATTACAGGTACAAGGTGGAATGGAAAGAAATTTTTTGGAATAACAAAATGAAAAGATTAAAAAATAAATTTATATCAGCAACAGATTTTAGTCGAGGCAAAGCGATTGTCAAACCTTTTGGCTGCGATGAAAATTTTTGCATAAATAAAAATGGAGAAATCCTTTTTAAAACACAATTTCATACATTTGAAAGCTTTAACGCAGCTGATCAAATAATTATTTACAACAACGAATCTCTCTGCGGAGTTATGGATAACCGTGGCAAAATTGTTATTCCCTGCAAATACGATTATATTTATCAGCGACCGTACGGTTACACTCTAGAAAAAGATAATGTTTGTACAATCGTAAAAACTAATTCCCCAACAGCATCTTTTGTTCAAAGAAATATTACTTCTGTTCCAGACTGTATTCCGGATAGAAAAAACGGAAAGGAGGGAATTATTCAAGTTCCGTCAACAGAAGTTATAATCCCTTTTGAATATGATTTTTGCGGTTGGTTTCTGGAATATAAACTTGCCGAGGTTCGAAAAAACGGCAAATGTGGTTTCATAAATTCCAAAAACGAGATAATTATTCCGCTAGAATACGACAGAGTGGGATTATTCGGCTTTAAATACGGAATTTGTCTTGTAGAAAAAGACGGGAAATGTGGATTTATAGATAAAAATAATAAATTTGTAATCCCATTAAAATACGGTTCATCAAGTGGTGAATTCTTAGAAGGAATTGCGTGTGTTGAAGTTCTAGAAAACAATAAATCATTTTACAAATACATTTTCCCAAATGATAAAGATGCCTTTTAATGATAAAATTTATGTCTTTCGACTTGATAAAACTTACACAAAGAGCGATGAATGTGGTATGACAAGAATTTTTAAATGTGCGATTTATACTAGAAAATCGTCCGAAGAAGGACTTGAACAAGATTTCAACTCTCTTGATGCTCAACGAGAAGCCTGCGAAGCTTATATTAAATCTCAAAAACATGAAGGTTGGGAATTGATAGAAAAACAATACAATGATGGAGGCTTCTCTGGAGGAACGATGAATCGCCCAGCATTCCAAGATTTGCTCCAAGATGTTGAAAATGGGAAAGTGGATATAGTAGTAGTTTATAAAGTTGATAGACTAACAAGATCATTAATGGATTTTTCAAAAATTGTAGATATTTTTGATAAACATGAAACGTCTTTTGTATCCATAACTCAACAATTTAATACAACAACTTCAATGGGACGATTAACTTTAAATATACTATTATCATTTGCATAATTTGAAAGAGAAGTTACCGGAGAAAGAATTAGAGATAAATTTGCAGCTTCAAAGAAAAAAGGAATGTGGATAAATGGAATGCCACCAATGGGATATGTAAAAAAAGATGGGAAACTAGAAATTAAACAATCAGAAGTTAAAATAGTTAAGCTCATTTTTTATAAATATTTAGAAATAGGTAACGTTCCAGATTTAGTTAAATATCTGAAAGAAAATAATATTAATACAAGAAGTGGTAAAAATTTTTACAAAGGTCATTTATATAGAATACTTCAAAATAAAGCTTATATCGGGAAAATTGTTCATAAAAATAATATTTATGAAGGACTTCAAAAACCGATAATTGATTTGGATATTTTCGAAAAAACACAAAATCTTTTGGCTCAAAATGCATTAAATCGAAAAAATGCTACAAATGCTCAAAGTGGTTCTTTATTAAAAGGTAAACTTTTTGATGATAAAAACAATTATATGTCTCCAACACATAGTACAAAAAAGGGGAAACGCTATCGATATTATGTAAGCCAAGCTCAAATTCAAAATAGATTGCAAGACCTAGGTTCTATAACTAAAATTTCAGCAGGCGAGATTGACATTTTTGTAATAAGCAAAATTAAAGAAATTGTTCTTGATAAAAAACTTTTGCAGAAGTTATTTGCAGATTATCCAATAGATCAACAAAAAATAATTTATGAACGAATTTCAGAAAAACTTATTGATACAACTTTTATAAGACACATAATTATTAAAGTAAGAATATCCAAAGAAAATATTTTAATAACTACATCGAAAACTCTGCTATCCGAAGCTATTAAATATTTGATTTTTAAATCCAACCTCCCTGTTGAACAAAATTATGATAAAACTTCCGAAATAGATTATGAGTATAAAATCCGAATAAGTTCTACTACTAAAAATGGAAGTAAAGTAATAATCGGCGATGTAAATAAAAGAGAAGTTAATAAATTCTTACTAGAAGCGATTGTAAAAAGTTTTTATTATCACAAGCTAATGTTTGAAAATAAATTAACCTCAGAACAAAAAGCAAATACACATATTTATAGGTTAATGAAACTTCGATTTTTACCCAAAGAAATAATTGAAGCAATTTTGACAGGAACGCAAGAACAAGATCTAACTATAGATAAATTATATAAATACCTTAGTAGCACCAATACTGACGGATATATAATCTAAAGTAAAATCAGAAAGGATAAAAATATGAAAGATTTAAAAATTAAAGTTATCGGCATTGGTAGCGGCGGACAAGATGCTGTCGATTATTTATATTTAAATAATAAGTGTAAAAATATTGATTTTATTGTAATAAATTCAGACGAAAAAATTTTAAAAGAAGCCAAAACAAGTAATAAATACCTATTATCCGAAGGAAATTATAGTAACGAAGATGAATCCACAGGGTGCGGAGGGAATCCTAAAATCAGGAAGCAAAATGCCTTAATTCATATAAACCAAATTTTGAAACTTACCCGAAATTCAGATATTATCTTTCTTATTTCCTGCTTTGGCGGAGGTTGTGGAACTGGAGCTACACCTGTAATTGCAGAAAAATTAAAAATTGCAGGGATAAAAACAATTGCGATAATTACAAAACCATTTAAGTGGGAAGGTCAAAAAAGAACCATTCAAGCAGAAAATGGAATAGAAAATTTGCAACAATTTGTTGATAAAACAGTAGTTATTGAAAATCAAACTCTCTGTAAATCAGTTCCCGAAGATACTACAACTAAAGCCGCATTTAATTATGTAAATCAAAAAATTGCAGAAATGTTTTACTTAGAAATTTTTAAGATTTAATAAATTAAAATAAATTGTTTTTATTTTTCTCCCATTGATATGCTGTTTTAAAACTTCCTTCAAGTGGATGTTCTGGAAACCATTTCAAAATCTCTTTTGCTTTTCTGTTATCAGCAACAAGACTTGCAGAGTCACCAGCTCTACGAGGCTTAATTTCAACCGGAATCGTTTTTTCTGTAACTTTTTCATAAGCTAAAAAACTTTTTTAACCGTATTTAAATCATTTGTTCCAAGGTTGAAATAATTTGTTTCGCTACTATTATCATTCCTTTTTAAACAATTTCTATACCTATAATATCGAGATATTTCCATAATTCATCATAATACTTGCATAATCTTGTATTATCAGAATTATCACCTTTTGGAATAAATATTATAAAACCTTCACGCGCGCGAGTTAGCAAAACTCGGTACGCATTCTTTAGATAACGTCTATTATCTTCTTTGTTTATAGTTTGCCATTTTGAACCGCTAGGTTTATAACATTCAAAATGTCCATTTTCATAACGATAATCTGCATCCCAACCAACAAGAGCATAATCTATTTCTAAGCCTTGAATGTCAAATTCTGTTGCAACTTCTTCCATAAAATATGAAGATTTAATATTGTCTTTGCCTTCCAAAAACCATTTTTCTGGTTTACATTTACATTCGACCCAAATCCCTTCTGCTCGGAGACGTTTTGCTTGCGAACTTGCAATCAAACCATATCTGCAATTTTTACCTTCTGTTTGCATTTTTATCCATTTTTTTGCTGTATTAAAGTCTCTTGTCATACATATAGGATAAACCTTTTTAATTTCATTATATATCTTTGCAGCCTCTTCTTGTTCATTGTTAAGTAAATAATGAACAAAATTTGCAACTTTTTCACTTCTAAAAGATCTTAGCGATATGGATAAATGTAGTTTCTCAATAATTTTACACTCTAATCCTTTTATTAATTCCTCAAAAGAGCTGTTACCAATATATTCTTCTTCTGTAATTTTATTTGAGACATAAACTTTCCAGTCTGGATATGAACGACGCAAAGCGTCAAACCACTCTTGAATACCAGCTTCACCAGTATTTATATCTTGACCGCCACCCACAAGACAAACAATAACTGCCCAATCTTGATGTCGGTTCATATATTCTATAAGCAATTCTGGTTCGCTCATTGATAGAATTTTATGACGTTTTTCATTTGGTAATTGGTTTAATATTACAGTTTTCTTATCTTTCATAAAACTAGACAATTGAACTTGTTGCCAAGCTCTTTGTGCCTCATCAAATATAATAACATTATCAACGGGCGGAATATCTAAATTCTTTAGCGACTCATCCCTAAAATGATGAATTATTTGAATAAAAGATTTAACATTATCTCTTGCTTCGCCAAGAGGAATGCCAGTTCTTTTATTGTCGTCTCTAGCTAGTGCTTCTCTTAATACAGAAACCAAAGGTTGATTCCCTGTTAAAAAACAAGAGTAATTCTTGCCTGTTGTTTTTTGGTTTTCTATTGCAATATTTAAGCCAGCTAATGTCTTACCTGCACCTGGCACTCCAGTAATAAAACAAATAGATTTTTGGTGATTTTGTTTCGAATATTCAATTATTTTTTGTACTGCTACAGATGTTTTAGTTAAATTTTCTGCAGCTTCATTTTGCGAAATATCCTGAACAGAGTGATTATTATATAGAACCTCTGCAGCCTCAATTATAGTAGGAGTTGGGACATATCTTGAATTTAACCATTTCTCAAGCTGGATCTCTTTACTAAATAATTTCTTGAATTTATCAAATACTTGAGTTAAATTATACCCATTTGTATAAATAACATCATAAACATTGCTTTTATATCTTTTAAATTCAAGCTCGTAGTTGGGTGCATCTGTTGCAATAAGTATTGGAACTATTGTATTATTATGACTTTCTTCATGAAAATTTGCTAAATCAATTGCATATGTTCTTGCTTGTGTTGCGGCAGAGCCTAAATATACCTCATTACCAACCTTAAATTCCAAAACAAATATCGTGTCATTTAATAAAACAACATTATCTATTCTGCCTCCAACACGAGGGATTGTATATTCAAATATAACACTACCATCATCATATTTACTAAGTGCATTTTTAAGCAATCTTATTTGTGCAATCCATGCATCTTTTTGCTTGCATACGGAATTATATTCATCATTTTTGGCTATAATGCCAAATATTTCATCTTCATTCTGATTTAAAAAATTTTTAATATTATCACTATAAAACGCGCTACACATCTTGCATACTTCCTTTATGTTAATTTTAACATGAATATCAAAGCATAATCTCAATTAAAACTTGATTTAAAAATTTAACTTCAATCTGCACCTTGGAAATTAAAAAAAGAGAATTTTGAAGAATTTTTGAGAAAATAAAGTAAAAATTTAGCAAGAAAAATTCTCTAAATAAAATCACATGCTAAAAACCGCCCTATGTAAAAACACTTGCAGTTTAATTTCTTTTAACAGTTGGTTTGAGGATAACGAGGGAGGAAAGCCGAACCCAACTATATACATTGTAACAAACTAAAATTCTTAATTTCTAAAAATAAATAATGTATATTACTAGAATAACACCTTTGCATTATTTTTCAAGTTAATCATATTTAAATATTAATACAAAACACGAATTGTAGTAAACAAGACAACTAATCCTCTGTTTAGAGTATGACCTTATTAATATTTTTTAATAAAATCTAATGAGAAAAGGTTGTTTATGAGCGAAAAGCTTTGTGAAGTTATAAAGGGTACTAAATAGTATGATATCAAATAAAGTGATTGTAATACCAGAGGGTAAAATATGTGATTATGTAGACGGAATCTTTAGAAACGATACCCCTGAAGAATATGTAAGACAGACTATTGAAAAACGTTTAATAAACGAACATAAATATAATCGAGAAAGAATTAATATTGAATATACTCTAAAATTAGGTTCAAGAAAACCAAGAGCCGATATTGTAATCTTTCCCAAAGACTGTTCCGAATTAACCCAGAATAATATTCACATCATTATTGAATGCAAAAACGAAACTATTGACCATAACAATAATAAAGAAGGTATTGGACAACTTCAATCATATATGTCAGCTTGTCCAAATTGTGAATGGGGAATGTGGACAAATGGCAAACAAAAGGATGTTTTTAGAAAAAATATAAATGATAAAGGCGAAATTGAATTCTTAGAATATAACGATATCCCTTTTGCTGATGGTTCTTTAGAGGATATAGATAGACCTAAAAGAGATAAATTAAAAAAAGCCTTTGAGGATAAT
Organism: uncultured Candidatus Melainabacteria bacterium; assembly: GCA_934718135.1. Taxonomy (GTDB): domain Bacteria; phylum Cyanobacteriota; class Vampirovibrionia; order Gastranaerophilales; family Gastranaerophilaceae; genus Zag111. Next base: position 62,031 of record CAKUZW010000005.1, read on the forward strand.
TTATTGTTTGTATTCAAAACATGCCACAATCATATCTATGTAAATGAAGGGTTACAAAAACAACCTGCGTTTTTTGAATTATTAAAACTAATATTTTGCAAAATAGAAGACGAGAAAAATATCCCGAATCCGCTTGAATTTTATGCAACATCAGCAGAAAGAAATAACCAAGACGGACAATTAACTGTTAAGAAACGAATAAGCAAAATATTTGATAGAGTTAAATTGAAATTCTCAAATATTTTTGATAGCAATGATGAAATTAAACTTAAAGCAAGAACTATTGCATATTTAGTTGCAGAATTGCAAAAATATAGTTTACTTAATACAAATATAGATATTAAAGGTAAAGCATATGAAGAACTTGTCGGTGCAAATTTAAGAGGAGATAGAGGAGAATTCTTTACTCCAAGAAATGTTATGAAAATGACTGTTGAAATGCTTGCACCACAAATTGATGAAAAAGTATTGGATAGCAGCTGTGGAACGGGTGGTTTTATTGTTAATGCTCTTACCTATGTTATTTCAAATTTAGAAAAAGTAATGGAAGAACAACTCGGCAAAAAGAAAGACAAATGGAATTCTGATGAATTATTAGCATACAGAGATAGAATAGCAGAAGTTGCTTCAAACAGTTTTTTTGGATTTGATATAAATCCAGATTTGGTAAAAGCCACAAAAATGAATATGGTTATGAATAATGACGGGAGCGGAAATATTTTGCCTTGTAACTCATTAGACCCACCTCATTTATGGAGCGATGATTTTAAAACAAAATTGGCAAATGCTCTTGGGACAACAAAGGAGAAAATAATAAATAGTAACAGTATCGCCTTTTTTGACGTAATTGTTACAAACCCGCCATTTGGAAGCAAAATTCCTGTAAAAGATTCTGCAGTTTTGCAACAATTTGATTTGGGGCATATTTGGAATAAAGATAGTAGCGGAAATTGGATTAAAACAAAGAAACTTCAGGCTTCCGTACCACCAGAACAATTATTTATTGAAAGATGTTTACAACTTTTAAAACCAGGTGGCAGAATGGGGATTGTTTTGCCCGATGCGATATTAGGTTCTCCAGGGCTTGAATATATCAGAACTTGGCTAATTCAAAAAGCATATATCATAGCAAGTATAGATTTACACGAAGATACTTTCCAACCAAGAAATGGCACTCAAACTTCGGTATTGTTTATTCAAAAGAAAACACAAGATGAAATTGATAAAGAAGAAAAATCCGGTCAAATGAAAGATTATAAGATCTTTATGGCGATGGTTGATAGAATTGGTCATGATAGACGTGGAACGACCTTGTTTAAAAGGGATAAATATGGAAACGAAATTTTGGTTCCGGAAGAAAATGAAGTCGTCGAACTTGACCAAATTTCAAGCGGACAAAAAACTGTAAAAGTTGCTTCTCAAACAAAAGTTATTGATGATCAAACAAAAGAAGTCCCTAAGATATTTGCAAAATGGAAAAAGCAAGAAGGTATCGGATGGTAAATACAAAGAAAAAAGAAATAATTGAACAACAATCCGATATAGAAGTTAAAGAAGTTGACTTACCAGATGATGAAATCAAATGGTGTAGCGTTGATTTATCTGAAGTTCTGGAAAACGATAATCGTCTCGAAGCAAGTGTTTTTAAAGTTGAAGCAAAAAAAGCAAGAGAATTGGTTGAACAATCAAAATATAATTTAAAAGCTATAAATGGTAAGAATGGATTTTTAACAGCGTACCATAGACCAAGATTTAGACGAATATTTCTAGAAAAGTCAGAATATGGGATTTTTCAACCTTCTCAAATAACTGAAATTAAACCAAAACCGGATTCTTATATTTCTGGGTTAACAGATGTTGACATAGAAAAGTTAAGGGTTCATAAAAGCCAAATACTACTAACTTGTTCTGGAACAATTGGTAATATATCCTATGTATCAAAGACTTTGAACAATCAAATTTTTAGCCATGATTTAATTCGTATGACTTCGCATGCTGAAACCGATAGTGGCTATATTTATGCTTTTTTAAAAACTAATATCGGGCAGTTGCTAATTAAAACAAATAATTATGGTTCAGTTATCAGTCATATTGAACCAAAACATTTAGAGAATATTTTAATACCAAATCCACCGGAAATACTTAAAAAAGAAATTCATAATTTAGTTGTAAAATCGTATAATTTGAGAGATGAATCAAACGATTTGATTGATGAAGCAGAAAAAATGCTTATAGAAGAATTGAAATTACCTCCAATTGAAGATTTTAAGCCAAAATATTTTGATAATGGAAAAAGCATAAGAAATTTTGAAGTATCATTAAGTAAGCTCAATAATCGTTTTGATGGCTCATATCACATACCGCTTGTTGATTGTTTGCTAAAACATTTAAAAAATAATGCTTCTGAAATTAAATTATTGAGAGATAATACGTTGTCGAATAGAATTATTTTGGCAGGAGTGTTTAAACGTACATACGTTGGAGAAAATGAGGGTGTGCCATTTTTGGGTGGTAAAGATATAATGCAATTATCTCCAAATATTGAAAAATTCTTATCTAGAAAAGTACACGAAAAATTAATTAAAAAATCACTAGAAGTTAAAGAAAATATGATTTTAATTACAGATAGAGGCACTATTGGAAATGTTATGATTGTGCCTAAGCATTTTGAGGGTTGGGCAGTAAGTCAAAATGTAATCAAATTAGAATGTGCTTCTGACGATATTGCCGGTTATATATATGCTTTTTTAAATTCACATTATGGAGAAATATTCTTACAGCGAGAAACTTATGGTTCTGTTATAAATATGATTGATGATAAAAATGTCGCAAAATTGCCAATCCCATTGCTCAAAAACAAAGAAATTCAAACAAAAATAAATAATTTAGTTTTAGAAGCGAATAAAAAACGCTATGAAGCCTATGTTTTAGAACAAAAAGCTATAAAAATGGTCAATGAAAAAATTATTTATGCGAAATAGCACAAATTGCTTTTTACATAAATAATTTTATTTCTTTTCTTATATTTTAGTCTTTCTAAATACTAATAAAAAAAATATTTTATGCCAATTTTATAGGAAATTTTTCGACCTGATTTTCAAAATGGACTTTTTATACTAATCTATGTTTTTTGCTTGGTTATAGTATTTATAGGTATATGAGGCGAATTTTATTAAAACAATAGAAAAATTCTTCATTTTCAAACTGGACTTTAAACTCCAGTATAAATAATCTGCACCTTGAAAATTTGAAAAAGAGAATTTTGTAGAAATTTTTATAAAAATCGGCAAAAAATCAGGCTTAAAAATTCTCTAAATAAAATCACATGCTGAAAAACCGCCCTATTAAGGCGGTTTTTGTAAATTCTATCTTCACTTATTCTCTAAGTTTAAACTAAAAAACGGAGAAGGTGGGATTCGAACCCACGGTACAGGTAACCCCATACAACACCTTAGCAGGGTGCCGCCTTAAGCCGACTCGGCCACTTCTCCAAGTGTTTTGTAATCAGTTATCGTTTCCGTTTTTAGATTACAAAATCTATTATAGCACAAACTTATTTTTTTGAAAAGTGTTTTAAAAAATTTTTTTATAAGTTATAATACTCGTAATAAGAGAGGTATTTATGATTGAAATGAAAGTTATGGGCATTGCCCTTGATACTAGAACCGGTTCTCCTATTGTCGTTCTTCACGACAAAGATAATAGACGTGCTCTTCCTATTTGGATTGGGTCGGCCGAAGCAAGTTCTATTATAAGAAAAATTGAAAATCTTTCTGTAACTCGCCCTATGACTCACGATTTAATTATTAGTGTGATTGACAAAGTTGGGTACAAAGTTGCTAAAGTTGAAATTAATGACGTTGAAAAAGAAACTTATTTCGCTACCATTTTCCTTGAAAATGAAGAAGATGGCAAAATTATTGAAATTGATTCTCGTCCATCTGATGCAATTGCAATTGCAATCAGGATTGATGCTCCAATTTACGTGACTGCGAATGTTCTTTCTAACGGTTCGGTTTCAACAGATAGCACTAAAGATGCTCAAGAAGCGGAAGAATTTAAAAACTTTGTCCAAAGTCTTAAACCTTCTGATTTTGCAAAATTGATGAAGGACAATGACCACCACGAAAGTGATCAATAATGAACCAATTATAATTAATTGATTTATGCAAAATCAGTAATGACGCTATTAATACTCATCCATTTAAGGATGAGTATTAATCTATTATGGACAAATTAAACAACAAGTGGTTTGGATTGATTTTTGAAATACAGAATGAACTTTGTATAAATACTGCATCTAAGAAGAAATATTAAGTTTGTAAAATTATTTTTTAATTTTGAAAAATTACTCAACAAAAATACTTTATTAAATGTGAGAGAGACAAAATTATGTTTAACGCAATTGATGAAGTAAAAAGACAATACACCTATGCTGTGCAACCTGTCAAGCTATTTGAAACTCACAATTCTCAAATGGCTCAAAAAAGTTCATTTGATTTTATAAACCAAGCCAAACAATCAGGTTTTAATCCTTTTCATCCAAATGTTTCAAATACGGACAAAGGAGGTAAGCTTGATTTAATGGGTTAAAAATCTAGCAAATCCAAGATTTTAGTGGGGTAGAATAACCTGCTAAAAGCGGTCTTCCTGAAGCATCTCTTGTTGGAACCGTATCAACAACTTGAGGAGCTCTTTCATAAGGTATTGATGTGTAAGCTGCTGTTTTGAACTTTGTATCAATACTTCTAGCAGAGCTAACGTTTGTTCCTGTTGATACTTTAACCGGAGTAACAAATTTGCTTAAAATATTTCCAAATTGAACTGCCATATTATGTCCCTAATTTTTCCCTATATATTATATAAGTATATTGTCGGACAAAAATTGCTTAATTAACAGTGCATTATTAAGAAATATTAATGTAAAATTATAACAAAAAGAAATTGTTGCTATAATTAGGCTTAAAAGCTTGTGGTTTGTAGTATTTTATTTTTGGCGGTTCGTAGTAGGAATATTTAATTTGCTCTCTTTTGATTTCTGAAAGTCCGATAGCCGGAACTTCATCTTTGAAGAAAAATTTTAATAAATCCATAAGATACACATCCTTCTTTTTTCATGTATAATGTACTATAATGGTATTTACGAAAAAGTCAAAAAGGAGATAGAATTATGGCTGATAAAGTTACAAAAGATATGAATATTTTAGAAATCGCTCAAAAACACCCTGAAAGTATTGAAGTTTTTCATAGATATGGTTTAGGATGTATTGGTTGTGCTGCGGCTAGATTTGAAAATCTTGAAGCAGGTGCTAAAGTTCACGGTTATGATCCGGATGCTATGGTTGATGATATTAATAAACTTATCGAAGCTGTTGAAGGATAATTACATATTTAAATTTACATCTTTTAAAAAGGCGGGTCGAATGAAATTCGACCCGCCTTTTGTTATATTTAAAATAATTCTTATTTATTGTTCCCTAGAAATCCTGCCATTGAAGGAGTTTTGGTTTGTAGATGTTTTTCTAAATATGATTCTGCTTCATCTGCTTTTGGGATATTTCCTGCTTTTTCAGCATTTTCTAAGTCTTTTTTAGATCTTTTTTCTGTCATTTTTTCGCAGAAGTTTCCAAGCCAAATAATTAAACCAGGAACAAGGACAATTGTTGATAATGCACCGAATGCGGCATTACATGTTCTTGCTTTATTTAATAGTCCGTTATTTTCTGTGAATAATCCATAGAATTTTTTGATTAAATCAGTTTTATTTGCATGAGCTGTTTTCAATGCTTCTTTAATTTCTTTAGATGTTGCATCTTTGAATGTTTTACCATTGAAATCTTTTAAGATGTCATTAACAGTAGCTTTAATATTCTTGTCGCAAGATAGAGCTTTTTTCACATCTCCACCGCTAGCTTCGATGAATTCCATAAAGCCGTTTACGCCGCCTTTATAATCTTCAATATGAGTGTATTTAGAGATTAATTGTTTTCTTGACAATACACTGTGGTGTGTATCATTTGGATTTAAGTAGTCAATAACCTTGTGCAAGGTGTTATGATTATCCATATTCTTTTTATTAAGAGCAAGTCCGGTAAATTTCGTAAATCCGTCAGAACATACTCTAGCTAATGCTTTAGCACCAAATAATAAAGCTGTAAATGCAGTCATATCACGAACAACAACTTCACCATATTCGTATTTGTCTTCAGCATTAGCAAGTCTTGGAGGAATACAGAATCCAAATAAAAGTGTTGTCATTGCATTTGCAGACATAATTGGTCCATTAAGTTCAAATATATCAGAAACAGTTTTTCCTTTTGAACTATTGAATACTTTATGTCCTGTTTTTTCTAAAAATCCTGAAAGTCCTGTAAATGCTACATTGTTTCCAAATGATGGTTTATCACCTTTTGTTGTTTTATCTGCATTTTGTGTATTGTTTGTTGATGGATTTTTTGCGTTTTCAGCATTTTGATTTGCGGCTTTTCCTTTTTGTCCCATGTTGTATAATTTAGGGATTTGAGTATAGAAAGCTGCTACTGCTGCAAAAATTCCTAAGTTGGTCAAAATTCTTGAACCCATTTTGTTGTTGGTGAATGACTTAACAAAATTTTCTAATTTATCTGCTGTTAAGTCTTTTTGCAACGCTTTGTGGGTTGTTTTAACGGCATCATCAAAATAATCGGACATTGCATTAACCATTTCGCCAATGCTGCCGTGTTTAATTTTACCGTTTGATGCGGTGAATTGTACTGCCATTTCATCGACTGTACCACCGATTTTTCCTTTTTTAAGTTTCATAAAATCATCAACAACAGAACCAAGTTTAGCTAATTCAGCCTTACGTTCTTTTTTGCTTAATGATTTGTTAGCAGAGATACTTTCGATTTTTAATTGCTTTTCGGTAAATTGTTTAGCGAATTGTTTAACTTCATCTGCTGACATTTTTTCATTGTCAGGAAGTTCGCTATTAACACTTTTTTCAATTGTATCGTGGAAGATTTTTTCGTAGAATTTTCCTTTGTCAGCTTTACCACTTATAATTTCTTCGGTATTATTTTTTGCAAAGTCTGTAAATGGTTTTTGGAAACTATCAATATAATTTAATTTTACATTATTTCCACGACCGAATTTGTTTTTAATAACATGAAGCATGCCCAAAGGAATGATAAATGCACTAGGCCCTGTGATAATTTCTCTTAAAAATTCTTTTCTTGCTAAAGCCCAATTTAGTTGGCGTTCCGGTTTTCCGTCTTTACCTAAAACAACATTTCCGTTTTCATCTTTTTTGTCATGGGCACCACGAACCAATCCTTTTCCAACACGCGGAGTGATGAAACCTAAACCGTCTTGAATAATAAATGATGCAGCATAACCGCCTGCTTCAATTGTATCCATCAATCCAACGATAAGATTTGGAGATGCTCCTTGGAAAGAAACATTTCTTCCTTGAGTATTCTCAGACTTTTTTTCGTTATTTGATGTTATGCGAATCCTGTTATTATTCGAGCTTATACTCGGTATGATTGGTTGTACTGACATTTTACCTACTGAATTTCCAATTTTCTACACATTATTAAAAACAACAATTTCCTTATAATTGCGTTTTTCTTTGGGTAATGTTTCAAAACTTTTACATTGTACACTAAGAAAGTTTAAAACAAGTGTACTTATTATACTTATTCCAGCAACAATTGGCAAGTAATATTTACTACAATTATAACATTTCGTAACAAAAGAAGATAATTTTGCTCGGTTACTTCGTTGAAAATAGCGGCGGCACCTGATTTTTCAGGTGCCACCGCTATTTAAATATATTCATTTTATTAAATATGTTTTTCTATATTTGAAACAATTGTAGATTTTGGCATTAATCCTGTCATTCTTTCAACAGCTTCTCCGCCTTTAAAAACTAAAAGACTTGGAAGTCCACTGATAGAATATGCTTTTGCCGTGTTGATATTTTCTTCAACATTTACTTTGGCAAATTTAACTTTTCCGTTATATGATGCTGCGATTTCCTCAATAACAGGACCGAGTTTTCTGCAAGGGCCACACCAAGTTGCCCAAAAATCAACTAAAACCGGAATATCTGAATTTACAACTTCATGTTCAAATATATCATCATTAATTTCTATAACATTAGCCATAATTTGTCCCTCTTACGTTAATTAACTCTTCACATTCTAACATAGAAAACTTTTTTGTGCTATTATCTAAATAAAACTAATTAGGATAGGTAAATGGCAAGAAAAAAAGTAATTGAGATAGTTTTAGACACTGAAACGACAGGATTGGATTACACTAGAGAAAAAATGGTTGAGTTTGCCGCTCTTCGTTTGGAAAACGGTAAAATTAAAGATGAATTTCAAACTCTTATCAATCCTGAACAACATATTAGAAAATCAAGTATAGCAATTCATGGAATTACACCTGATATGGTTGCAGATGCTCCAACAGAAGCTGAAGCAATGCCAAAAATCATGGAATTTATCGGAGATTACCCGATTGTTGCACATAATGCAATTTTTGATTACACCTTTATCAACGAAGCTTCAAAGCGTGTTTTTGGCAAAGAAATTTCAAATGAAAGAATTGACACTCAACAAATGTTCAAAGAAGTTTACCCGGAACTTGAAGCTCACGGCTTGAATGCCTTAACAGAAAAATTTAAAGTTGAGTTAAAAGATCACCATAGAGCAATGGGTGACACAATGGGGTTAGCTTTAGCGTATCCAAAATTGAAAAAGTTATTCTTGCAAAAATTTGATTGGGAAAATAAACAACTCGAAAATGTTGAATATTTGTTTGAAAGATTTTTACGAATTCAACAAACAGTTACAACCCTTCAATCTGAAATGCAAGATTTGAAATCAGTTTTCAAATTGTATTTTGAACAAGGTGGAAAACCTATCACATCCCAAGAAGGGGATATGTTAATTTATAATTCTAAACAAAGTTTTGGTTATGATTTCAACGCCATCAGACCGGTATTAGAAGAAATAGGTGCTTTAGAAAAAGCAACAAAATTGAATACAGGTTTTATTGACAGATTGGTTCATGGCCACAGTTTGGACGAAGAAAAAAGAGAAATTATTAAAAATGCCAGACAAGAATTAACTGAAACAAGAAATATTCAAGTAATCAGAAATAAACAATAGGAAATAGGAGAAAAAACTATGTTAAAGAAGTTAGGGGCATTTTTCAAAGAGCCTCCAATTGCAGAACCTATACAGGATCAAGAAAAAATTGATTCGATGTATAAACATTGGCGTTTAAGAATTTTTTACGCTTGTTTTATAGGTTACACAATTTTTTATTTATGTAAAAAGAACATCGCTGTCGCTCTTCCGGGAATTATGGAAGAATTCCACTATTCAGCAACAGAACTTGGTTTATTGGGCAGTTCACTTTATTTAACTTATGGTATCGGTAAGTTTGTAAATGGTGTTTTGGCTGACGGTTCTGATGTTAGAAAATTTTTCCCAACTGCACTTTTGATGACAGCAATTGCAAATATTTTATTTGCTTTAGCTCCAAATTTTGTAAGTATTTTGGGATTGAGTACAAAAATGTCAGCAATGGTTCTATTGTGGACATTAGCATTCCTTTGGGGTGTTAGCGGATGGTTCCAATCTGCAGGTTTTCCGGCAGTTGCTAAAAGTTTGACTTATTGGTATTCAAATTCAGAACGTGGAACAAAATGGTCATTGTGGTCATGTTCTCACCAAACAGGTACATTTTTAAGCTTTATTTTAGCCGGTCACATCGCTGCTCACTTTGGTTGGAGAGCTGCATTTTTAGTACCTGGAGTTTTAGCAGTAATCACTGCATTGTGGTTATTTGACAGATTGCGTGACAGACCTCAATCTTTAGGACTTCCTGATGTTGAAGTTTACAGAAACGAACCTGTTAAAGAAAAATCAGCAGATGAGAAAAAAGAAGAAGACGAAATGTCTTACGTTCAAATCTTCAAAAAATATGTATTATGCAACAAAACTCTTTGGTTGTTAGCAATTGCGTATATTTTCGTATACATTATCAGATTTGGTGCAGAAGACTGGATGATTATGTATTTGAAAAATGCGAAAAACATCAAACTTGAAGATGCAACAAACATGATTGCTTCATTACCTTTAGTTGGTATTTGCGGAACTGTTTGTGCCGGTTTAATTTCAGATAAATTGTTCAAAGGCAAAAGAGCTCCAGTTAACTTACTTTACTTAGTTGGGGTAATTTGTGCCGTAATTGCTTTGAAATTCAACACAATTCCTGCATTGAACTATGTAATCATCGGTTTGCTTGGGGCATTCACTTATGGCCCACAAATGATGATTGGCGGACTTTGTGCAGTTGAATCAAGTTCTAAAAAAGTAGCTTCTGCTGCTTCAGGATTTACCGGAACATTTGGTTATATCGGTGCATTTTTATCAGCAACAGGAACAGGTTTCTTGGTTGATAAATTAGGCAAAAATGGTGTTCAAAACTGGGATGGAGCAATCTATTTCTGGTTAGCATCAGGTATAATTTGTTTAATCATCTGTGCAATTTTGGCTATTGATGAGTACAAGAAAGATTCTAAAAAAGCATAATTTTGATAGAAATTAAAATAAAAAAGCCAGAGGTGATAAAGTTTTCATCTCTGGCTTTTTAAATGCGGTCATTTCTTTTGTTGTTAAATAAAGTGAACAATTTAGCGAATTTATTAATTTCAGAGTGCCAATATTGACCTATTCCTCATTTTCTTCATTTATGCTAAAATCGAGATGAAAGAGTGAGGCAGTATGAAAGTTGCAGAAATAGAAAATGATATTCTTGTTATAAAAAATAGGGAAGATGAAAGATTGTATGGTCGTAAAGGTGCTTTGGTAAAAGTTCTTGGTTGCGGGCTTTGCGGGTCTGATATTGTAAAACTAACTCAGCATAGAGCAAAACAGGGAACTGTTTTAGGACACGAAATTGTTGCAACTGTTGTTGAAATTAATTCTGATACAGATTTTAAAGTTGGGGACACAATTGTTACTTCTCACCATATTCCTTGTGGGAAATGTGAATACTGCAAGAATGGTAATGTTTCTATGTGCCGTCATTTTAAAGAAACTAATATTCGCCCCGGAGGATTTAGTGAATTAGTTTTTGTTTCTGAGGAGCATTTGAAAAATGTCGCTTATCTAAAACCTCAAAATCTGACAAATGATGAAGCTGCTTTTTATGAACCTTTGGGATGTTGTATTCGTGCGGTTAAACGTGCAAATCTAAGAGAACATTCAAGTGCTTTAGTTATCGGATTGGGTTCAATCGGAATTCTTATGGCACAAGCATTGAAAGCATTTGGGATGAATGTTATCGGGTGCGATTTGATTTCTTCTCGAGTTGAACTTTTGAAAAATTTGGGGATTGAAGCTTTTCTCGTTCCTGAAATGTGTGACAGCATAAAAGTAGATTGCGTCTTTATGACATCCGGTTCTGATAAGGCTATTCCTACGGCGTTAAAATATGTTCGCGATGGCGGGAAAATTTTGGTATTTTCAAGCACTCCTCAAAATATGGGTTATGCAAACAATGAGATTTATTATCGAGAATTGACGGTTCTTGGCAGCTATTCTCCGTCCCCTGCGGATTTAAGAGATTCATACGACCTTTTAAAAAACAAAGATGTCAAAGTTGGCGGGCTATCTACAGAATATCCGCTAGAAAAGGTTCAAAAAGCTATCAATGACACTTTAGATAATAAAATTCTAAAAGCGTATATCAAAGTTGCAAATTAATAAGGAAAATAAATGAAAGCAATACAATATTACGGTCCAAAAGATATAAGATATGAAGAAGTTATGGTAAAACCTCCGGAAGACGGTGAAGTTGTTGTAAAAATTATGGCAGCGTTGACTTGTGGTACGGATGTTAAAACGTATAGACGTGGTCATCCTGTTTTGATTAAGGAAATTCCATCAGGATTTGGTCATGAATTCTCTGGGATTATCGAGCGTGTTGGGCGAAATGTTGAAGGCTTCAACGTTGGAGATAGGGTAGTTGCCGCAAATTCTGCTCCATGTGGAGAGTGTTTTTATTGCAAAAGAGAAGAATATAATTTGTGCGAAAATTTGAATTTGCTAAATGGAGCTTATGCTCAATATATCACTGTTCCTGCCCGAATTGTTAAAAAGAATATGTTGCACCTTCCTGATAATTTGAGTTTTGAGCGTGCGGCTTTTTGTGAACCGTTAGCAAATGTTGTCCATGGTGCAGAACGAACAGGAATAAAAAAAGGTGATACAGTTGGAATTATTGGGATTGGACCAATCGGTTTGATGTTTGCTCGGGTTGCAAAACTAATGGGGGCAAGAGTTATTGTTGCAGGTCGAAATCCTCGTAAACTCAAAGCAGCAGATGAATTTGCTCATGCAGATGAAATTATTGATTTGAAAAAATACCCAAACCCTGAACGAATTTTCAAAGAATTTTCTGATGAAAATAAAGGGCTCGATGTGGCAGTCGAATGTGTCGGACTCCCTGAGATTTGGGAACAGATTTTCAATTGTGTTCGCCCTGGTGGGACAGTTCACTTCTTTGGAGGGTGCAAATCCGGTTCTAAAGTAACTTTTGATACTACAAAAATGCACTATGGTGATATCAAGATGATGAGTGTTTTTCATCATACTCCAAAATATTTTAGAATGGCTCTTGATTATATCGCATCAGGAGATATGGAAGTTGAAAAATTGATAACTTGTACTCTTCCTTTAGATAGGGTTGAATATGCGATGAATGAGCATATTCAAGGCCGTGCGATTAAATTCTTAATTAATCCTTGGTTGTAAAGTTTTTATTTAATCTTTTTTACAACCATTTTGAAGTAATCGGAATTGCTACTTGCATTTGTTGAACAAGTCCAACCTCCTTGATTAGGCTTGTCTAAATCACAGTCGTCATGAAATCTATATGATGTATCTTGGTCGCCTAAAGTGTGTAGAGTTCCATCCAAAACTTCAAACACAAAGAAATCTACTCCCATTCTATTTGGTTTTTGATTAAATCCATTGATATCTACGGTGACTAAACATCCCTTCCAATTTTCTCTTTCGGGACAATCATCGAAGAAAATCAATGTTCCATCTTGTAGCATAAGTTGTCCGTTATTGAAATATCCGTCTGGAGCAAAGCCATTTTTTGATAAATATTTGTATCCATCATTGTTAAATTCTGTGTTAAGTTTATAAGAATAACACCCAGGTGAATTTTTTTCTCCATTATCCCTGTCATAAGCTTTAATGCTACAAACTGTTGCGGCACTTAAATATCTTGCAAAAACTTTTGCAAATTTTCCTCCTTCATAATCTTTGATATTTGTATTTATATCATCATTTTGCATAAGTTTGAAAGCTTGAGCAACCGTAGAATATGCTTTTAGATACTTTGTGCGAAGTTGCTTAGCTTTATAGTTATTTATAAGCCCAGGAATAGTAATTGCCGCAACAACGCCAATAATGCCAAGGGTTATGAGGGTCTCGGCTAAGGTGAAGGCTACTTTCTTTTTAGGGAAAAAGGAAATAGGGAAATAAGGGAATAAGGTCTTTACGTTTTTATTAATCATGTCATTGTGAGGAGAAATTTCGTTATTATTTGTATTTTTGTGTACGAAGCGACGTAACAATCCCTGACAAGTGTTACTATTGCCTAATTTGTTATGGATTACTACGTCACTTCGTACTTCTGCCTGACACTTCACCTCGCCATAAACGTGACTCCGTGTCTGCCAAATATGTCCTGCGGACAGCCTATCATTTTGGCAGACAGCTCCGCACTCTGCTCGGTTCGTTCTCGTAATGACATGTATAATATCTTCCTTAACGAACTTATTTCCTTGTCCCTTTTTCCTTATTTCCTCAAAAAATTGTTTCATTTTACATCCTTTCTTTATTTGCAAAAAACTAATTGACTTAGCATTTTTAATATTATGACATTTAATAGCATGTGTCAATACTTGCTAAATAGTATATGCTATATATCGCCATTAAATAATATTAATTCTAAACATTATAATCAATTTATAATAGAGGTAGAATTATGTCATTGAAAACTCTTTTTGGAGCCCAAGTTAAACGTTTAAGAAAATTCAGAAAAATGACTCAGGAAGAGTTGTCCGAAAAAATTGAAATTGATTTACGACAACTTGCAAGGATTGAGGCAGGTGAAAGTTTTGCAACATCTGAAACTATTGAAAAAATTTGCAAAGCTCTAAATGTGAATTATAAAGATATTTTTGATGTTCAAGAAGAAACTAACATGACATTTGATAGCATTGAAAAATTCAAGCAAAATTATTCAAAGTTAAACAAAATAATAAATAAAATTGCACCAAATGATGAACAAACTGAGTATATTATGCTTGCTTATGAGGCTATACAAAAGAATTCTGCTCGAGAAAAGTTAAAATCTATACTTTGGGGCATGAGTTTAAAATAGTTATTGACAATATTTTTTTAGCATGTAATATAGTAGATGTGAAAATTAAATATTGGGACGTCGCCAAGTGGTAAGGCAGCTGGTTTTGGTCCAGCCATCTCGGAGGTTCGAATCCTTCCGTCCCAGCCATTCAAAGCTCATCATCAGATGAGTTTTTTTTATTATTTGCAGGATAACAAAAAAGCTCCAGTAAAAACTGAAACTCTTTTATTCTATAAAATAATCTTTTTATGCAACTGCATAAATTTTAATTTCCGAGCTTTAGAAAATAATATTGCTTTCAGTATTTTTACAATATAATATAGTTAAGGATTTATATTAATAGACTAGAATAAAATGAAAGTATCAAGTATTTCATACCCCAATTCATATAATCACATATATTTTGGTGCAAAGAGTAATAACTCAGGGACGGCTCACAAAAATACCAAAAAACATAAACCGTCTGCTATTCACGAATCTATGATGACGGCTGCATCATGGTTTGGTTTTGGGGTTGTTTTGGATTTAATTTCAAGGAGATTTTCATTCTTCAAATCCCCTTTTAAAAATTCTGTAGCCGTTAATGGAATTATTGGTGCATGTGCTGGATTAATTACAGGATGTAAGTTTTTGTTTTCAAAAAAAAATGACGAAGATTAGACTACTTGAGAATGAATTTGGGAAGCATCGGTGTTTTGGGGAGGGATTGTTGTTTTAGGGAGTTTAAATCCGAAAATACATTTTCCGTCTTGGTAGCTTTTAGCAAAAATTTCGCCATTATGCATATCAATAATCTTTTTAGAAAGGTAAAGCCCAAGTCCGGTGCTTGTTTTGTTAAAGTAGGATAGTTTTGTTTCTTTAAATCTTTTGAACATTGTTGATAATTCTTTTTCGGGAATTTGTTCACTTTGGTTAGTTATTGTGAATTCGATTTCGTTTTTCTCATCTTTTATATTTATCAAAATAGTTGAATTTTTGTAGCCGTATGTTATGGCATTTGATAATAGGTTAAAAATTACTCTTTTGATTTGGAGTCTATCAGCGTAAATTTCGCAAATATTTTTTGGAGTAGAAAATTCAATCGTTTGATTTCGCTCTTTTGCCATACCGCCAAGACCGGTTTTTAATTTCGTTGCAAGATAATAAATATCGAAGGTTTCAGGGTTGAGTTTTACGTTTCCTTTGTTGTAGCGATAGGTGTCAAGGATTGTGGCTATTAAATCAGAAACATATTTGCAAGAGCATTTTGAGAGTTGAATCATTTCTGTCTGTTCATCATTAAGTTTCCCAAAAGCACCATTTAACAACATATTTAGGGTATTCATTTGTGCATAAGTTGGAGTTTTAAGATCGTGGGTTAGAGTTGCAATGAAGTTTTCTTTGTTTGCTTCAATCTTTTTCTCTTTATCAATATTATTTAAAACGATTATGAATCCTGTAATTTTGCCAGAAGGTTTAACAATCGGAGATTTTACAATTCGGTAGTAAGCGGATTTGTTATTTGCAAAAGTCATAATTTTTTCGGAATAGAAAGGTTTTCCTGTTTGGAGAATTCCTAAATCTTCAATATTTGTTTCTTTTATACAACTTGGGGCATAAATTTGTGTAATCTTTTTATTTTTGATTTCGGAACAAGAAATTCCTGCGGCTTTTGCAAATTCATTGTTCGCTAAAGTTATATTACCTTGCAAATCTTTAAAATAGATGCAAAGCGGGACGTATTTAATTATTGCTTGCAGGTAGATATTTTGAGTTGGATTATTTTTTAGGCCTCGATTTTCAATATACAATTTGACAATAGACAATAACAAGACGAATAAAATTAAGTTGTAGATAATGAATAAAATCATAATTTCAATTATTATCTTATAACCTTAAAGTTGGATTGGTATTGTCCTGTTGGGTAATATATGGGTGGTTTAATTATTTTTTTCTTTTATTTTTATTTGTTGAAACTTCTTTTTCATCACAACCAAGAACTTTATTCAAATGTTCAATAAGTTCTTGAGAGTGATAATGCATTGCGTGTTCTGATTTGTGGTGAATATCAACGATATGATAGTGCATAGCCATCTCAACTTCAATTAGTGCAATATTATAATCATAGAGGCTGTTTATATATTCGTTTAGGGCTTTGATATAATCTTTTCTGGCATCTTGAAGTGCGACATAATTAAGTTCATTTGTTTGGTATTTTTCTTCAACAATTTTAAGATTTTGCAATGCTTGTTGTGTTTCAAGTTTAGTCGGAGCAATTTGGTTTTGTGCTTTTTCAACATTGTTGAATGCTTTTTTTACTTCAAAATACAAATCTTTTTTGAATAATAGAATTTCGTTATCTGCTAATGCTAACTGAGCATCTGCACCTTTAATACTGTGTTTTAATTCCATCAAATTGACATTACTTGATAATCCGACACCAACGTGAAAACTGTTATTTGCCGTTTGATTTGAATTGTTAAAACCATACCCTGCATTTGCTGTTAAATCAGGGAAGTAAGTCCTTTTTACATATAGAAGGGATTGCTCCATTGCGTGTTTTGTTGAAATTAAAACACTTAAATCAGGACTGTTTTCATAAGCTATTTCTACCGCTTTATCTAAAGGGAAGTTAAAGGTTTCAGGTTCAAAAACATCCTGTGAATTTGGGGAATCTTTGTATGCAAAATCGTTTTGGTAGGTAAAAGTTTTTGTATTTTTGATATTATAATTCGGTTGGTCGTCCAAATACATTGCGTTATTCAAATCAATTTTGGCATTTTTGTAGTTTGTTTTCGCTTCAATATATTGAACTTTTGCCTCACTCAAATTTAGATTTGCAGTTGTTTTATCGGCTTCTTTTTTAGAAGAAGCAAGTTTTAAAAATTTTTGATTTATTTCAAGATTATTTTCTGCAACTTGAAACATTGCCTGAGCTTTTAATAAGGCATAGTATTTTTCTTTAACATCAAACAAAGTTGAACACAAACTGTCCATAAATTCATATTCTGCACCAATTTTGTAAAATTCTTCCATTTTTATATACGCGGTTGTTTTTCCAAAATTCCAAACCAACTTGTTAATTGCAACTCCAACAGACGGAAGTTCTCTGTAATGAGAATTGTAATAAATATTATCGGAATTATTTTCATTATAGAACCCTGCATTTGCACTAATTACGGGGAAATATTGAGATTTTGCTATTCCCAAATTGCTCTTTGCTATATCCAAATTATATTTTTGTCTGCGAATTTTAGGACTATTTTTGAAAGCGGCTGCAACACAATCTAAAACGGATAGCGTTGTTCCGTCTTTTATATCTATGGGTTTGAATAATTCATCTTCCTCTATTGCGTAGCTTTGCAAATTTGTCACTGAAGATAAAGCAACAAATATCATTGCAACACAAACAATTCTTTTAGTGCTCATATATATATTATACAATATGTGTCAAGTGGATTTAAAAATTTGATTGTCTTTGGTAAAATGGTATCGAGTAAAAGTGAAAGGTTGTGAAAATGAAAGTTTTATTGTTAAATGGGTCTCCGCATAAAAACGGATGTACAAATACTGCATTAGAAGAAGTCGCTAAAACATTGAATTCTCAAGGAATTGATACCGAAATTTTCTATATCGGAACAGATGCAATAGCTCCTTGTAGAGCTTGTGGAGCTTGCAAAAAACTAGGAAGATGCGTAGTTAATGACAAAGTTAATGAATTTATCGAAAAAGCAAAAGAAGCTGACGGATTTATCTTTGGATCTCCGGTTCATTATGCATCCGCAAGCGGAATTATTACAACATTTTTAGATAGAGCATTTTATGCGGGTTCAGCTAACCAAGTGTTCAGAATGAAACCCGGAGCAATTGTTGTATCTGCAAGAAGAGCCGGAACAACTGCAACATTTGACCAATTGAATAAATATTTTACAATAACTGAAATGCCTGTGATTTCTTCTCGTTATTGGAATATGGTTCATGGTGCTACTCCTGACGATGTTTTGAAAGATGAAGAAGGAATGCAAATTATGAGAATTTTAGGTAAAAACATGGCTTGGTACCTAAAATCTATGGAAGCCGCTAAAAAAGCAGGAATTTTACCTCCTGAAAAAGAAGAAGTTATAAAAACTAACTTTATCAGATAATTTGTATTTATAAGATTTTGTAAAAAAGGACATCTTTTAATGATGTCCTTTTTAAATTATTTTCAATTTTTGTTTTAATGCTCTTAGGGAATTCAATACTGCAAGTAGAGTTACGCCAACATCTGCAAATACGGCACCCCACATAGTGATAAAACCGATTGCCCCAAAAATTAAGAATAATAATTTAATTCCAATTGCAAAGAAAATGTTTTGTCGAACAATAGACATTGTCTTTTTAGAAAGTTTTATTGCTGTTGGAATTTTTGAAATTTTATCATCCATAATTACTACATCAGCAGCTTCAATCGCAGCATCTGAACCCAATCCGCCCATTGCAATTCCGATATCCGCTC
This sequence comes from uncultured Candidatus Melainabacteria bacterium, assembly GCA_934718135.1. Lineage (GTDB taxonomy): Bacteria > Cyanobacteriota > Vampirovibrionia > Gastranaerophilales > Gastranaerophilaceae > Zag111. Next base: position 80,953 of record CAKUZW010000005.1, read on the forward strand.
TAGTTAATACTGGTGCGTCATTTATTCCGTCTCCAACAAATATAACATTTTTATTTTTATCTTTGTGGTTAATAATTTCTTCCAATTTTTCAACTTTATCAGCAGGCAACAATTGAGAATAAATGTTTGTTAAACCTAATTCATTTGCTACATAATCTGCTGTATTTTTGTTATCGCCAGTCAACATAACAGTGTTAATTTTGTTTTTATTAAGATTTTCAATGGTCGTTTTTGCATTGTCTTTTATCTCGTCAGAAATTACAATATAGCCTAAAAATTTATTATTTTTTGCAGTATAAACAATTGTACCGTTTTCAGTTGCTTGAATATAGTCTATATTAAAAGTTTGCATTAGTTTTTTGTTTCCTGAGAGAATTGTAGCGTCTCCGACAATTGCTTTGACCCCGTTTCCGGCAATTTCCTGAACATCCGAAATTTTATCCGCATCAATAACTTCATCAAATTCTTTTTTGATTGATTGTGCAATCGGATGGGTTGAATAGTTTTCAGCATAAGCTGTAAGTTTTAACAATTCATCTTTAGAAATTTCAGGTTGTGGTGAAATTTTTACAACTTTAAAACAACCTTTAGTAAGAGTTCCTGTTTTGTCAAAAACAACGGTATCAGGACGAGATAACATCTCTAAATATGAACTTCCTTTGATTAAAATTCCTTGTCTTGAAGCTCCTCCAATTCCTGCAAAAAATCCTAAAGGTACTGAAATTACAATTGCACAAGGGCAAGAAATTACAAGAAATGTTAGTGCTCGGCTAAGCCAAGTTTGGAAATCGCCTCCAAATACAATTGTCGGGATAATTACAAGTAAAATTGCACCCAAAACAACAATAGGAGTGTAATATTTGGCGAATTTTGTTATAAAGTTTTCCGCCTTTGTTTTCTTAGAACTTGCATGTTCAACAAGTTCAAGAATTTTAGAAACAGTAGATTCTGAATATTTCTTCGTAACTTTGATTTTTAGAAGTCCGTTTGTGTTTATACAACCGCTGATTGCGTTATCATTTATTGATAATGTTTGCGGAATTGATTCTCCCGTCAGAGCAGAAGTATCAACAATTGCACTCCCTTCAACTATTGTGCCGTCTAGAGGAATTTTTTCACCGGTTTTAACAACAATGATATCGCCAATATTTATTTCTTTTGGTGATTTTTTTGTTAATTGACCGTTTTCTTCAACATTTGTATAGTCAGGACGAATGTCCATAAGTTCAGAAATTGATTTTTTAGATTTATCAACAGCTTTGTCTTGAAAATATTCCCCAATTTGGTAAAGCACCATAACCATAACAGCTTCGGGGTATTCTTTTATTGAAAAAGCTCCAATTGTTGCGATACTCATAAGAAAATTTTCATCAAAAATTTCGCCCTTGATAATATTTTTTATTGCCTTAACAATAATATCACCACCTGCAATAATATATGCAACTAAATAAAGAGAAAACCTGCCCCATCCTTGAATATTTGAAAGAATAGCAATCAAAAAAATCAGAAATGATAATCCGATTTTTACAAGTTTTAATTTAGAATTTTCTTCTTCGTGTTCGTGATGATGTTCGCACATATTGACACCTCTCGATTGAATACTTGTTCAACTATACTACTATTATAATTGAACAACTATTCAATTGTCAAGCCTAAACATTCAAAATTGTTACATAATTAACACAGTTGAACAACTGTTCAATTTATGATATAATAAAGACACAAGGAGTCATTATGGATAATAGAAAATCAGATTGTGAAGCAATAAATATAGATATTGTTAATCAAGTTCAGCCAAATATGCCTGATATGAAACTATTGTATGAACTTTCCGATTTTTTCAAGGTAATGGGCGATAGCACAAGAATTCAACTTTTATGGGCATTGGAAGAAAGTGAAATGTGTGTTGGAGATTTAGCCGTTCTTTTAAATATGACAAAATCTGCGGTTTCACATCAATTGAAAGTTTTGAGAGTTGCAAAACTCGTTCGTTCTGAAAAAAAAGGAAAGAATGTTTATTATTCTTTGAATGACGGTCATGTTAAAGATATTTTAGAAAAAGCTTTAGAACACGTTTGCGAATAATCTCTCACAATCTTCATTTCTAGCGGTGGAAAATTCTACTTGTAAACTTTTCTTTATATTCAATATTACAATCCCAACAACAAGCTGTATTTGCAGCTTTAGACACCGTATCTAATAATAACAAATTGGCATTAGGTTTGTCTTAGATGACAATATCATGCAATTCGAATTTTATGAGCTTGGATAATTCATTCAAGCTCATTTCTACTTGATAACCTATTTTCCCCGCACTAAAAATAATTGTTTCAAAATTTTTAGCAGAAGAATCTATTGTTGTTGTGAAAAATTTTTTCATACCCAAGGGTGAACATCCACCATGAATGTATCCTGTGAGTGGCAAAAGTTCTTTTGATTTAATCATTTCAATTGATTTTTCTCCAACCGCATGAGCCGATTTTTTCAAATCTAATTCGTGTTCAACAGGAAGCATAAAAACGTAGTATTTCTTTGATTTCCCAACGGTTACAAGAGTCTTGAATACTTGTTTCGGGTTTTGATTTAATACAGTTGCTACTTCAAGCCCGCTCACTGCGTCTGTATCAACATAAGAATAGTGTTTGTAATTTATTTTGTGTTTATCAAGCATTCGCATAACATTTGTTTTATATTCCATAATATGCCCTATCCTATTTGCTTTTTTATCCATTCCATTATAAGTCCTACAAGGTAATCCTGCTCAGGCTCTGTAAGTTCCACATCTTTTGGAAATTTATGCCACTTGTTTATACAACCGCGACAGCAAGTAGCCGTTGCATGTTGAGCGATAAAAACAGGGTGCCCCTTCATTGGAGTTTGTTTTCCGTCATTTGGAATTTTTGCAGGTGAAATTCTCTTCTTTATAAAATCACAGGCATGGGATTTTATCTTCTCTAACCCTTTTTCTTCAATATAATTTTTCTCTTTGTCTCTTAATTTGAAACGACTTCTAAATGCGGATTTGGAAAGTCTTTCTAATATATCATCGTACATTTTTCACTCTCTTGCAATAAAAAAGGAAACTTTTCCGTTTCCTTTTTTATTATATTATAAAGCTTTTTTTATCAATAGTTTTTTTTATTGCTAACTTTTTTGCCGGTAACGTTTCTACCGGTAATTCTTTCAAACAGTTCAACAAAATAATTATCTTTTCTTAATGTTTCAAAATCTTTAAAATGTTTTATTATTGTAGGTAATTCAAAACTATCTCCTTTATAAACTTCAACAATTAGTCCATCTTTAGAATAACCTTTGTTTTTGTACCACACCAAAACTTCTTCTTTATTATTTCTTAAAGAAACCATTGTATCTCTTAAGTCTGGTCTAGATTTTGTTCCTTCGTTACTAAGGCGTCTTATAAGAGTACATGGATGATTTGGATTTAAATATTCGGAAATTTTGTTTACCCCCTCTACTCCTCTATAAAAAGTGTATCTTTTGTGACCATCAAAATTCTTTAACTTTCTTGTTGCCTTAGGAGGCAAGCTTTTAAACATTTCATTAAATTGCTGTATTTCCAGACTCATGAGGATTTGTCCTTTCTCGTGATAATATTAATAACTTTGGTATGATAGATATTTGAATTTGTTATATAATATCCGTAAAAAAAATTTTTTGCTATTTGATTAGTAGAAATGTTACAAAATTGTAATAAATCTCCTGTTTTTGGAGTAATTTATTTTGTATTCCCTATGGTATGATTTGGTTATTATGATTAAATCCGAGTTAGAAAACCTTTTTACCCTTGATAAAGTTGCAATGTCCGGAAATGGAATTGCAGATGTATTGTTAAATGAATTTGACGCAAAATTGTTGTCTTGTGTAGATGCTGACAAATTTTCAACCGAAGTTTTAGGTGTTTATAAAAAATTTGTCAGTATGAAGCAAAATGCTCCTGAAGTTGAAAAACAAAATTTGTTTACAACAATCAGAAATTTTGCCAAAGATTTGATTTCGAATAATATTTTTGTCGAAGCTCTTGTTTTATACAGATTTTTGATTGTTAAATCTATCCTTATTGCTGATGATTATTCAACAATAGCAGAAAGTTTGGCAAAAATCAGGTTTAATGATTTAGCATTGTCATTTATCAAAATATACGAACAAAAAGAGTTGAACAAACCTTTAATGTTTCTGACCCTTGGAAATTTTTACAACCTTCAAATTAAAGATTATAAACAAGCTATAAAATATTATGAAAAATATTTGGAGATTGATAAAACAAAAGCAACTATTTATTCAATTGTGGCAAACTTGTATTCAAAAGTTTATGGTGATTTATCAATAGAAGACCAAATATTTTATTTTGAAAAAGCTTACAAATTAAATCCGCACAGCCGTTTGATTTTACATGGTTTGGCTTTTTGTTATGAAAAATTTGGAAACAAAGAAAAAGCAGATAAATTTTACAAAGAACTTCTTCAAAATAACCCGACAGAGATAGATTATTACAACTATGGAGCTTTTCTAATCAATTGTGGCAAGTTTGAAGAAGGCCATAAATATTTCAGATACAGATTTTTGATTGATGATGAAAATTTGAAATATCCAATTGTCGGGAAAGATAAAAAGTGGAATTTGGTTACGGATATATCTGACAAAATTTTACTTGTGCACTATGAACAAGGTTTTGGGGATACATTTATGTATTGCAGATTTATTCCTCAATTAAAGGCGTTTGCAAAGAAAGTCATATTTGTGGTTCAAAACAATTTGTATGACTTGATTAAAAATTCTCCAATTATATCGGATGGGGTAGAGATTTTGTCAGATAAAATTTCTGCTCAGCATATCTATTATGATTATGATATGGCACTTTTAGATGTTCCGTTTGTATTGAAAACAAAATCATATTCTCTGCCGTATCCTCAAGGGTATTTAACTGTTTCACAAGCACAAATCACTGATTATGCTTCAAAATATATTAAAAATAATACTAACTTGCGAGTTGGAATTGCATACCAAGGAGACAAATCCGCCAATTATAACGGACGAGATGTAGATTTGAATAAATTTGCCTCAATAGCAGCTCTTGAAGGGGTTGATGTTTATTCACTTCAAGTCGGTGAAAATATTACAAAACCTGATATCATTGACTTAGGTTCAAGTTTAAAAAATTTTACTGATACGGCTTGTGCAATCAAAAATATGGATTTGATAATATCTACTGATAATGTGGTTTTGAATTTAGCCGGAGCATTGGGAGTTAAAACTTTAGGTTTGTTCAATAAACAGGTTAATTTCCGTTGGTTCAAAACAAAAGGTGAAAATGTCGGTTGGTACACTTCTGTCAAACCTATTCAGGCAGAAGTTCAAGATGAATGGGCTCCTGTTTTTCAACAAGTTGTCAATATTTTATCTGAAATGACCAGAAAGTAATTGTTTAATATGCTATAATTTCGAGTATGAATGAGAGATTAAAAGAAAGCTTAAAACTTTTACCATCATTACCTGGGTGTTATATTTATTATAATGCGGATAATGAAATCATTTATGTTGGAAAAGCCAAGATTTTAAAAAGACGTGTAAAATCGTATTTCAATCGAAAACATCATGAGAGTGTAAAAGTTAATATCTTAGTTTCTCAAATTGATCATTTGGAATATATTATTACAAATACAGAGGTTGAGGCTTTGATTTTGGAAAGCCATTTGATAAAAAAACACAAACCTCGTTATAATATATTGTTAAAAGATGACAAGAAATATCCGTATTTTCTTGTGACAGATGAAGATTTTCCAAGAATTCAAATTGTACGAAAAAAGAATATTAATCAAGAAAAAGGAAAGTATTACGGCCCTTACACTGATATTCGTGCAATGCATTCAACTTTAGATTTTTTGAAGAAAATTTTTCCATTGCGTCAATGCAAAACTCCAAAATTCAAAAACAGACCTTGCCTTTATTACCATATAGGAAAATGCCTTGCACCTTGCCAAAATATGGTGACAAGTGAAGAGTACAAAAATATTGTGCATCAAGCTGAATTGTTTTTATCCGGTAAACAATCCGAACTAATGAAACAATTAATGGTACAAATTCAGAAATATTCAGATTCTGAACAGTTTGAAAAAGCTGCAAGATTAAGAGATAGCTATTTTGACTTGCAAAAAACCTTGGAAAAGCAAAAGGTTGTTTACGAAAACACTAAACTTAACGAAGATATTATATCTCTTCAACACGAAGACGGAATTCTTGCAATCGTTATTATGATGATAAGAGAAGGTCGTTTGATTGATAAAAAAGACTTTACTTATGATGTTGAAGAAGAAGATAAGACAGAATTTTTTGCAACATTCTTTAAAGAATACTACAACACTTTGTCTTTGGAATTTCCTGATCGAATTGTTTCAAATGAACTTGAAGCAGTGGGCGACAAGGCGTTATATGAAGAGTGGTTACAAATAATTTCCGGCAAAAAAGTTAAAATAAGTTATGGAAAATCTACCCAAGGTAAAGAACTCCAAAGCTTGGCAGATAAAAATGCTAAAGTTATTTTAGACAACGCCAAACTTTCTAAAATGTCCAAAATTCGAGAAGATTTTAACAAAATAGGCTCTTATCTGAAAGAAAAATTGAAACTGAATAATTTTCCATATCGTATGGAATGTTATGATATTTCACATATTCAAGGGACAAATACCGTTGCGTCAATGGTAACTTTTATCAACGGATTGAGTAAGAAATCCGAATACCGAAAATTCAAAGTCAAATCAACCGAAGGAAAACCAGATGACTTTTTATCAATGAAAGAGGTTTTGACAAGACGACTATCAAGATTAGGCGAAAAAGGTTGGGATAAGCCGGATTTGATTATTATTGACGGAGGTAAAGGTCAATTATCCAGTGTTATGCAAATTGTTGAAGAAATGGGCGTTACAGGAATTGATTTTGTCAGCCTTGCAAAAAGACAGGAAGAAGTATTTCTTCCGCATTGTTCGACTTCGATTCTCTTGCCAAGAGATTCCAGTGCCTTATTTTTAATTCAACGAATTAGAGATGAAGCTCATAGATTTGCGATTACGTATCACAGAAATCTACGCTCCAAAAACAGTTTGATAGATAAAAAATAATGAAATTTACTTTTTTCTAAACATTGATTTTAAGAAGTTTTTCAAATCTTTCTTTACTGTTTCTGCTGTTTCAACTTCTCGACTTTCTTCTTGCGTATGAGGAGAGTGAATTTTATTTTGCATTTCTTCTTGGAGAGAAATCATCTGATCATCCGGATTTTCATTTTCAGGAGCTTCCTCCAGCATTGGAATTGTTCCTTCCAGCAAGTTTTTAAATGCGTGCTTTTTCCTTGGAGCATCTCGTTTAACTTCGTCAGCTTCCCCTTCTTGAGAAATTTCTCTGCTCTCTTCTTCTGCTTTGATAAGTCCGCTTAATTCAATATATATTTCTTTTAAATCAGCCGCAACGGTACTAGAACCGAGCCATTTTCTAACATATTTTTCATCAGGTCCCAAACCCCCGTCTGTTTTAGTACATTCGGCAATATTATAAACGGCTTCCGAAATCCCAATTGTTACAATAATATGCGGGTATGCAAATTTTGTACTCATTTTTAATTTTAGGTTATTGTATTTGTTTACGTTCAACGTTGTAGAATTGTGAGCATCGTCTTGTTGTTTAATAATAGATTCTTGAAGTTTTACAGCCATTTCATGTAATGTTTTCATTTCTCGTAATCCTTATTTTTTATCTTTTTTATGTTTCTCTTCCATTTGCTTCTTAAATTCTGTTAAATGTTTTCTTTTTGCTTCCATTTCTTTTCGTTTAGCTCTATTGATACCGGTACCTGTCATATCAACTTTGAGTTCTTCGGATTCAACCCTTCTCATTCGAACAATTGCCATTGCTTGTCTTTTTAATTCTTCTTCTTTCATCTCGGTGATGAAGGCTTCTTTTACGGCTTTCCAATGTTCTTTAAGTTCACTTTGAATATTTTTTCTCTCTGCCCATTTTTTTACACAGGCATCTTCACTTCCGCCAAGACCACCGTCTAGTTTTTTGCCGTCATCAACGGAAAATAATGCTTCCGAAATTCCGACCATTACAAAAAAGTGCGGATCCGAAACTCTTTTTGGGTCCATATAGACTTTCAGATTGTTATATTTGTATCTGAAAGATTTTGCGTCTCCATATTTATCCGTCATTGCATCGACAAGATAATCAGTAAGACTGTTTGCAAATTTTGTAATTGAATTTCCTGACATTTTATTATCTTACTCCTTAATTATTCAAACTGTGGATTGGTGCAGGGATTCTTCCACCTCTTTTAACGAATTTTGTAGAAGAAAGTTCATTAATCGGCATTATTGGAGCTTCTCCTAATAGTCCGCCATAAGAAATTCTATCTCCGACATCTTTTCCTGCGGCAGGTATAATTCTAACCGCAGTTGTTTTTTTGTTAATCATACCGATTGCCATTTCATCTGCAATTATTCCTGCTATAGTATCTGTTGGTGTTTTCCCCGGGATTGCAATCATATCAAGCCCGACAGAACAAACAGAAGTCATTGCTTCAAGTTTGTTAAAAGTTAAATAACCTTTTGTTGCAGCTTCAATCATACCTGCATCTTCAGATACCGGAATAAAAGCACCTGACAAACCTCCAACATGAGAACTTGCCATAATTCCGCCTTTTTTAACGGCATCATTAAGCATTGCTAGTGCTGCAGTTGTTCCGTGTGCTCCGGCATGTTCAAGACCCATGGCTTGGAAAATTCCTGCTACGCTATCACCTAAAGCAGGTGTTGGAGCTAAAGATAAATCTATTACCCCAAACGGAATATCTAATCTTTTTGCTAATTTTCTACCTACAAGTTCTCCGGTTGAAGTAATTTTATAAGCAATTTCTTTAATTTTATTTGCAAGTTCACTCATATCAGCATCATCAGGCAATGCTTCAACTGCTGCTCTTACAACCCCTGGGCCTGAAACACCAATGTTTAGTGCACATTCAGGTTCACCCATTCCACAGAATGCACCTGCCATAAACGGATTATCTCCAGGAACATTACAGAATACAACAAGTTTTGCTGCACCTATTCCGTCATTGTCTTTTGTTAATTCTGCGGATTTTTTAATAATTTCAGACATCTTTAAAACAGCATCCATATTTATGCCGGCTTTAGAAGATGCAACATTGATTGAAGAACAAACTCTTTCTGTTGTTGCAAGAGCTTCGGGGATACTTTCGATTAGTAATTTATCTCCTTTTGTGAAACCTTTTTCAACAAGTGCTGAAAAACCACCGACAAAATTTACACCAACTTCTTTTGCTGCCTTATCAAGAGTTTGAGCTATCCTAACATAATCAGGATTTTTGCAAGCCTCACCAATAAGTGAAATCGGAGTTACTGCAATTCTTTTATTGATAATAGGAATTGAATATTCATCTGCTAACTCATCAGCATAAGCAACAAGATTTTTTGCGTATTTTTTTATCTTGTTATAAATATTATCGCAAACTTTGTCGATATCTTCTGATATACAATCTCTCAAACTCAATGCCAGTGTAACTGTTCTGATATCAAGGTTGTAGAGTTTAATCATATTTATTGTTTCTAATATATTATTTTCATCAAGCATTTTTAGTCTTTCCTTAATCCTAGTGCGGTTGATACATTCCAATCTTTAACTTTTAATTTTAATTCAACTCTCCTGCTTTTATTATAATCTTCTTTACCGTTAACTAAAACAGGTTCATTGTAGCTTTTGCCTTCAACAACAAGTTTCTTTCTGAATTCATCAGAATATTTTTTGTCATAATTTGTTGTCAAAATATATTCTGCCACGGCGTTAGCTCTTTTCAAACTTAAATCCATGTTTCTCAAAAACTGTTCATCCTTGGATTTTACACCGGCAAACATCTGCGAATCCGTATGTCCTTGGACAACAATATTATCAATTTGTCCGGCCAACTCTTTGTCTGCAAAGATTGTATTTATATATATAGGTGCAAGTTTGTCTAACAATTTTTTCCCTTGTGGAGTCAAGACATAACTGTTTAGTTCGAATAATTCTCCATCAGAGATTTTTAAATCGCCTGACATTTTATCTATATCGGCAACAATCTCAGAATTCTTTAATCCTTCGCTAATTTTTTTTGAAACATCCATCTGAACTTTTTGTTGTTGAATATTTTGTTGTGAAAAACCGGTCATTGCAAGTACAAATAGAGTAATGAAGATAATTGCCAAACCAAGTAAAAGGTCTGCCATCGTTACCCAAAAGATATTTCCGCTATCTTCGTCACTATTCTTTTTTCCTCTGAATTGTATTACCATTTTATCCTTTTTATTTTAGAACAAATCATCTACATCGTCTGACTTGTTAGCTTTAGCCGCTTCTTTCAGTTGTTTGTTCAATTGATTTAATCCAAAAATCAAGTTTTCAAGGTAAGGCACTAAGTTGCTTGCCATACTTGAATTAAACGCTGTTTTGAATTGAGCAGGTATATTTGTCATTAAGTTTGCAGCCGAATTGTTTTGAATTTTCGTTTCTCTTAACAACTCATACAAGAATTTTTCTGATGAAATACTTGCAAATAATGAGCCCATAATTTCTTGAATTTTATTTAATGGAGTTTTACACATTTTGTTATATAAAATTCTCTCTATCATTAAATAAATAAGAGATGACCCAACCGCAATAACTGATACTAATGCCGCAGTCTGCATACTTGTCATAAAACTTGAAACAGAAGCTATAGTTTTTTCTTGAGTTGAAAAATCAATTCTCCCAAACGCGATTGCAATATTCAAAAATGTGAACAATGGACCAAAACCTGTTAAAACAGTTGGAATTGTTTGTACCATTTTGAAATTGAATTTTGAAGTTACAAGAGTTTCTTCGTTGAAGAAATACAAAGGGTCAACCGTTGTTTGAATATTTTGGACTGTGGATGAAATATCTTGGTATTTCAAATCTTTTCCTTCTGCTTTTAATGGAATAGATTCTGAAAAAACTAATGTATTTTTGAATTCAGACCAAATTGCACTCACATAAGGGTTCCCACTCATCCAATTGTCAATTTCTTTAAATCTGAAATTTAAATCATTTCTTTTGAACGGTGCCATAAAATTAATCAAAATACTTAAATTTTTGTATGTTGCAACGTATTTTGCAAAACAATAGATTGTAGAAGCTACAAACACCAATACAACAATTAAAATGGGTACATCCGATATAAATTTAGTCAAATCCATAAATCCACCGTCCTTGCGGTTATTGTAGCATATTTTTTGCTGTCAGGCAATATTTATTCCATAACAAACTTTGTTAGAGAATGAATATATTTTCCTATTAAAATAAGAACAAAACTTCCAACAAAATCATAAAGTATTTTCAATCCGCTTTGGGCTGAAATCCAACCTTCAATAAACGTTGACCCATCGTGTTTGATTAGTGCAATAATTATCATATAAAAAATTCCACAAATATGGATAGTCAAAACCCCTGACAATGCTGCTAAAAACATATTTTTAAATGAGTAAGTTTTTTTCAAAGCATTTCCTGCAATCAAAACGGCAGGAATATAAGCTAAAATATAACCAAAGCTATATTCTGTTACGTATCTTATTCCGCCCCCTAATGCAAATACAGGAGCAAAGAAAAGCCCGCCTAAAATATATAAAACAACACTTGTTAATGCCATTCTTCTTCCCAAAACAGAACAAATAAACATCACGATAGGAATTTGCGGGATTATACTGAAACATGTTATAAAATCTTCTGAAGTTAAATTTTTATTAGTGAAAAAATCTAACGGTAAAAAATAATGTTTGATATTGATATTTACAAAAGTCGCCCCAACAAGCAAAAGTGTACAAAACAAAATCACAACCAAATTCAGCATAGGAATTTTAATTCTTTGCTGTCTTTTGTCTATTCTTTTCATTTTTGGAATTAAAACTTCTTGTGTCATTTGATTATAATTTTACCTTCCAATTCACTTGCGATTTTGTCATAATTTAATTTGAATTCGTCAAAGAAAATATTTTTTGTCCACATAATGAGTGCATCTTCGTTGTTGTCTTGATAGTAGCCTTTTCTTGTTCCAAAGGAGCTAAAACCATATTTTGTGTACAAATTTATTGCTGGAATATTGCTAACTCTGACTTCTAGCGTGATATATTTAATTTTTTCTAAATAGCAATCGTCAATAATCCTTTTTAATAACGCCTCACCATATTTTCGTCTTCTAAAATCCGAAGAAATGGCAATATTTGTAATATGTGCCTCGTCCAAAATATGCCAACACCCTGCATATCCAACTAAAGTTCCATCCTTTGTAAAAACAGAATAGTATCTTGCAAGTTCATTACTTAATTCGTTTAAGAAAGACTCTTTTGACCAATGATGATCCCCATAAGCCCTCTCTTCAATTGCAATAATTCCGTCAACATCATCAGGACTCATTCTTCTTATTGTGATTGTTTCCAACTCAGATTGCATAACTTTATGTTAGCACGAGAAATTAATAAAGTCTATGTTCTTATAAACATCCCAAAACTATTTATTCCATGATTTTTTTAGTTTTAGAACTTGTTTAATGACATTTTTCTTGTCTCTTACTTTTACATATTTTTTCTTCTGTGGATTGATTATACAAAATCCGCTATTACAGTTTGTATATAACCATTTCTTTATACACATTCCATTTTCTTTTTCGCAAGTTACTTCCGGAAGTTTGGCTTTATCTTTTGAATTGTCAATCAAATCAGGGATAAGAACAAATTTATCGTCAAGTTGATCTTGATTGTTTTTGAATTCTTGTTCTAAAAATTCTTTATTTGCAAGTGTATTTTCTTTCTCCTGTTTTACCCAATAAACAATATTTTTATTTGATGTCAGGAAGTTAAAATATTCATCGTGTTCTTTGGTGTCATCATAAACTTCTTGAGGGATATCAAGTTCTAAAGTTGACAGGAATGAATAAGTCGGAATAGATACTTCGACTTTTTGTTTTTCTTTTGGTAGAAGTGTCAAAAATACAATACCCGCAGTCAAAATAAAAGATGCTGTCAGTGCAATCCACCATTTTACCCAACTTTGTTGACATTTGTGGAAATCAGCTTCGTTTTTATAGATAACTTCTTCCCAAGCCCACTGATTACCTTTAATTCCTGCCCATAATGCAATAACAAATGCCGCAATAAATCCGTAAGGAATAAATAATAATACCGGAATAGAAAGGAGTTCCCATTTTTTATATTTTAATCCCCAAATCCAATTGAATAAAAACGCTCCCCAATTGAATTTGTTTGCAATTGAATCAGGAACATCTTCTCCTGTACCTGAACTGTTTTCAGGTTTTATGATTGTTACTTTTTGCTTTTCTTTCTTTTTGATAGTAATTTTATCGAAAAATTCATCAATCGTTATTTCATTTTGCTCTTCTTGATTTTCTATTTCGTTGAAATTAAAAAGCTTTTCGTCATCATTATTCGGCGTATTATCCATATTTTCCATATTTTCCCCTTAAAATACTTGATTATATACAAGTATAATATATTTTAGGTCGGATGTAAACTTTTTAAAGTTTTGTATGTATTTAGAGTTGATTTTTTGTTATACCCGTGTTAGGATACTTTTCGTAGGATTATTATTTTTCAAATGTTATTATTCTTATTACGACGTAGCAGATATAGTATTTTTGAGGCTTGTTAGCAGGACAAGATACTTTGTTATTGTCGTAAATCTTTCGAAAGCAGGGCCTCATCGCAAATAAGGTTCTGTTTTTTTGTTACAAATGGTAAATAATAATTGTAAAAATAGCAATTAATAATTTGTTAGATAGTTAAAAAAGAGGTGAAGGTTAGAATTATGAAACATAAAAATATCCGACGAAACTCAATAGTGAAAGCGAATGCTCCAATCGTGAAATTAATGAATTTAATTTGGGGCTTGTAATACACAAGTTGAGGCAGAAAAGCACGTTTTGTCCTGTTTTTCTGTATAGAGGAAAAATATAAAATGATACCAAAAATAACAACAAGTACAGTATACTCCACACTAGGAAATAATAGCTCATTAGTCCCATTAGCAATCAAAGATATTGCAAACAGTTGCGGTTTAACCGCTGCTTCATATATGTCAGGGGATGATGCAGAGGGAAAAGATAGATTTATAGATGAATTTGGAACTCAGGCAATTTGGCTTTGGGGAATTCCTGCTTATAAAAAAGTGCTGGATGTTGCATTGTTTAAACCTGCAAAATTAGACCCTGAAGTAGATGCAAGAATTCTTAAAGATGCAAATATTTTAAAACTTGCAAAAAAATATGCCCCAAATGACAAAATTAAAAATAGCTTGAAGGCTGTTGCTGAACATCAAACTAAATTTAAAGCTCTTACAGTTGCGAAGTTTGCGGCTTCTACAATTTTGACTGCCGGAACTTATTTAGGTTTGACTAAATTTAGACACAACTATACTGAGGAAAAAATTAAAAAAGATTTCTTTGAAAAACAAAAAGCTAAACAAAATAATAAAAATAAAGATGCGAATATTCCGTTCTCATCAGCATTTTCTAACGTTCACAATTTAACAAATAAAAATGTATCATTTACAGGCGGAGTTCAAGATTTTATTTTTGACCCTGTTAAAAACTTAATGCTTGTAGACGGTGCTATCACCGGAGAGAGATTGACACATGCGAAAAACCCTCAAGATTTTCTAGGATACACAATTAAAGAAGGTTTTTTCTGGGCATTTATGTATTTTGCAGGCCCTGCATTAGCTAAAGCTCTTGAAAAACATGCAGATAAAAAAGGAAAATCAATTGACCTTGATTCAAGAGTAATTTTTGGTGATGATTTGCCGAAAGCATTTCAAAATAAAAATAATTATCTTGTTAATCAAATTAAAGAATTTAGAAAAGCTGCCACTGACGATGCAAAACTTTATGAATTTGCAGTAAATCCGAAAGAAAACAATTTAATCATTAAATTGGCAAAAGATTCTGATGTAATTCAAATGTTAAAAGAAGATAAATTATTCTTTGCGAAAAAGACAAACAAAGTTGATACAAGAAAATATATCGACTTGAATGAATTGAGAGGCGTTTGTGATAAAGTTGAAAAATTATTCAATCAATATCAAAAATCTTCTCTATCTTTGAATGACTTTTTGAATTCGGTAAAAAGCTTGAAAAAAGCATCAATTATCAAAAATATCGGAGCTTGTATCGGAGCATTAGGTATTGTCGCTCCTGCAATTATGCTTGGACTAAGAAAACTTAATCCAGATTATCAAGTAAGAGCCGATATTGAGAAAAAACTTGCTGCCCAAGCGGCTTAACCCATAAAAACCTTGACAAAACCAAGAAATATAGATAAAATGATAATAGTTATCAATTTGAGTTAGGCAAATGAATTATTCAAAACAAAGAGAAATTATCTTGGATACATTATCAAAAAATGCAATCCATCCAACTGCAGAAGCGTTGTTGGAATTCTTAAAGTCTGATAATTCAAATGTCGGGATGACGACTCTTTACCGAAATTTAAATCAATTGGCAGAAGCCGGTTTGATAAAAAAAATTGATGGTTTGGAGCCATCTGCTCACTTTGATCACAACACTTTTGAACATTATCATTTTATATGCGAAGAATGCAAAAAAGTGTATGATATCCCGTCAAGTGTAGCACCTGACTTGGTTCAGAATACAACAAAAGCTACGGGATTTGATATAACAAGCCATGATATAGTTTTTCATGGAATATGTAGTGAATGTAAAAAGAGAAAGGAAACCAATTAATTATGGAAAAATGGGTATGTACAGTATGTGGTTATGTTTATGATCCGGCAGAAAACGATAATGTAAAATTTGAAGATTTACCGGATGATTATGTTTGTCCGCTTTGCGGAGTTGGTAAAGACCAATTTGAAAAAGAAGCTTAATATATAATAAAAAGAAGGCAGGTTAAAACTCAATAACCTGCCTTTTAATTTATTTAAATTCCTTCACTACCGATTTGAAATAATCCGAATTATCTTTTGCATATTTGGCACAAGCAATTCCATTAAATTCCTCAGAAGAATTTTTGTCGCAAAATTTAGTCATATCAGTATAATCTGTCCCAATATCTCCCATTACTTTTAGCTCTTCATCTACAAATTGAAAAGTAAACAAATCATACCCCCAACGATTTGGAGGATTACTTACTCCATTCAAATCAACAGATATATAAATTCTTCCATTATGGTAATTTTCAAATAATAGCAATGTTCCATCTTGCAATGCAATTTGTCCATCATCAAAAAATATTGTTGATGCAGGTTTATTTGCAAATGTTTTATATGCTTTGGGATTATTTCCTCTAGTGTAATAGCAAGGAGCTGTTGTATTATATCCGATGCCGCAATCTGTTGGAGCTTGTAAATATTTCATAAATGTTTTATAAAACCCAATAACATCATAAGTGGTTGGATCCATAGATACATCATCTTCTTGCATAAGTTTAAACGCTTGTTGAACAGTTGAATACGATTTTAAAAACTGTGATCTAAGCCTTTGAGCCTTGTAGTTGTTTATAAGCCCAGGGATTGTCATCGCCGCCACGACACCAATAATGCCAAGGGTGATGAGAACCTCTGCCAAAGTGAAAGCCGTCATTCTGCTCGTGCTGTTCGGAATGACATTGGTGTGATTTGTATTGTTATTTTTCATGCGATATTCCTTTCTTATTTGTTGCTACTAAATGGTGGTTCGGGGGCGAAGCCCCTGATGACTCGAGCCATTTAATCATTCGTGTTTTTCTTTTTTCTTCGAAACAAAAAAGAAAAAGTGTGAACAAAAGAATTTGGTTATTTACATAATTTGTTAGGGATTACTACGTCACTCTGTGTAGATTTTTGCACTCCTTGTACAATATTGTGCTTCGTTATGACCTTATTCCCTTTACAAAAAATTATAAATTAATGCACTATATTAATCAAGTGTAAAATACACTGCAAAATATAATACATTAATGATGTATTTTTTATCGCATAAAAATATGGCAAACTAAACATAGTGAGGTCATTATGTTTAAAGTTGAAAAACCTGAAATGATTAATAAAACTTTCCGATTACCTTTGGATTTGATTGAAAGACTTTCTATCGTTGCCCAAAATCAAGGAGTTTCTTTGAATAATCTTGTTAAGCAATGTTGTGAATATGCTTTAAGTCATTTGGATACGGAAGATGAAGAATAATTTTAACCTTTTGAAGATGCTGATACTGCTTGAACTTTCTTCTTTTTCTTTTTGGATTCAATAATGCTATCCATATTAAATCTTGAAAGTTTTCTGTCGGCTTTGTCATCTGTTGTAACATTAGATTTTATATTTGCACTTGTTGTAGCGGCTGCACCAAGTAGTGTAGCATCGTCCGTAAATTCACCTGATTGAGTATTGTTTTCAATCACTGCGATTTCTAATTCTGTTTCTTTTTCAATATTATCGGTATCAATAATTTCATCTTCTTCTGGAGTATCGTTTTCTTCTGTAGAAGTTGTTTCCGGAGTAGATGTTTCGTCTGTTGTAGCTGTTGTGGTTTCATCAACCGGTGCCGGTTCTTCTGTGTTTTGAGTTGAGTTTGTAGAAGTTTCAGTTTCTGTTGTAGTTGTTTCAGATGTTGGTGTTGTTTTTGGTTCTTGGGTTTGTGCTGTAGAAATATTAATTGGGGTAGCTTGTGCTTCTGGAGTTGAATAAGTTTCAGCGATTGTTTGTGTTGATGAAGTTGCAGGGGTAGAGTCTGGCACTTCTACAATCGGTGTTGAAATTACAGGAGTAGAATTTGTTTTTGCGTTAGTGTTTGAAGGTGTAGTTGGAGTTTTTACATCTTCTTGCGGTTTCTTTTCTTCTGTTTTAGGTGTTTGGGTTGGAGTTGTTTTTACACTTTGTTGAGTGTTTTCTTTTTTTACATCATTAAGCGGATTGCTCAAATTAGTTGGTCCTTGAGGCAATTTAGTTACATCTTTCATTGTCTCAAAGCTAATATCTCTAGTTTTAGATGTTGCAAGTTTTGGTGTATCTTGAGGTTGTTGTGCAGGTTGAGAAGGTGCAAAATCAGCAGCATTTACTCCTTGAATTGATTCAAGTTTGTTGAGGTTATTATTTAAAATTCTCAAGGTTTTATTATTTGCATCAGATTCTTTTTGAGAATTTTTAATTATATTTCCTTGTTCTTTGATATCTTTTGATGCTTCTACACTTGAAACAATACCAACTGTACCTGCTGTCAAAGCTCCAGGCCCTGTAACAAGTTGAGCTGTTGCGATTGCAATCCATTGTTTCGCAACTGCACACATAGCTTGTCCCATAGAAACTGTTACCGGATTGAAACTTGCAAGCATACTAAGTCCGGTATTTAGCATTGGGATTGCAATTGACATGTTGTAAGCTCCCATTGTAGTTGTTAAGGTTCCACAATAGGTTGTACTTACTGAAACAAGTTGGTTATTTTGATTTTGTTCATTTAAATTATTTTTTTGTTGGTTTAAAGTTTTTGTAGTTTTTTGATTTGAATTGATTAGATTTTGTCCTATTGCAAGAGGTTTTTTCATTGATGAAATCAAAGCATTGTCTAAAGCTGTAACAGTGTTTAGTTCGTTTGAAATATTTTGGATTTGTTCAAATTTCGGGTTTTGTGGTTGTTGTTGCTCTTCTCCTTGTTGTTCAATTTCAGGTGTTGTATCGTTATTTTCTGTTTGAGTATTTACATTGTTGTTATTTTGATTTTGATTTAGAACAATCGGTTTTGGTTGAGTGTTGTTTTGAACAGACTGAGCTTCTTGCTCTGCCATCAAGTTGTCTATTTGAGCAAGGTAAGTTTCTGATGTTTGAATGTAATCATTATGTTGTTTTTCAACATTATTGATTTGTTTTTGTAATCTTTGAAGATTTTTTTCTGTTGCTGCTAAATCTTTTTGAAGTTTTACTTTTGTTTCATTTGTTTTATCTTGTTTGCCTATTAAATCTGCAGTCGAAATAGCAGAAACCGCTGTTGCTGCAAGTGCTGCTGCAGGAGTTCCGCTCATAGGGAATACGAAATAGTTTGTATTTTTGCCTTCTTTTTCTTTTTTATTAGTATTTTTATTTAAATTATTTGTGTTATTTGTTTCATTTGTTGTCGGAGCATTAGTTGTATTTGTAGTTTGGGTATTTTGACTTTGTGGAGCAACTTTATTTTCATCTTGATTTGTTGTTTGAGTTGATTGGTTATTGTTTTCTTTATCAGTGTTTTTATTGATATCTGTATATGCAGTTGCAAAGTTTTTCAAGTCAACGGTTTCCGTAGTGTTAAGTTCGGTTAATTGAGCATTAGAAAGGATAGACAAATCATTTCCTGTTCTGATTGCAAGTTCTTGAATATAAGTGCTTGAAGAACCAAATATAGTATTACTCAACAACCCTGAATCTCCTGATAAAATCATATTATTCAGAATGTGAGTTTGTTGCATTTGGTGATAATTTTTATTGTATTTTGATAATTCACGTCCTGATTGAACTGTTTCATCTGCAATTACTAAATCTTCTGTAGCTTTAGTTTCTAAGAGGTTCATTGATTTTAGCAATTCATCCAATTCGTTATTATCAAAAGAAGTATTTTTGTTAGTTTCGTTTCCAAGTGTTTTACTTAATTCTTCATATCTTGAACGTTCAGCTTCTGATAATGTTCCGCTTTTAGCTTTTTGGTCAAGTTTTTTCCATTCGTTTGTTAATTTTGTAATTTCTGATATTGAATTTTTTAAAGCCTTTTCTTTTTCATTTTTTAATTGAATAGCTTTTTCTTTGTTTTGGTTATATTCTTCAACTGTTTGTTGAATATCTTCTTGGGCTTTTTCAGATTTTGCAATATTTTCTTTTGCTTTTTTTTGTAGGCTATTAATGTCAAAATCACCTGACAATTCTTCTGTTGAAGCGTTGTCATCATTTTCGCCAGTTGAAGTAACTACTTCATAAGATGTAATATCGGATTCTTGTTGAGCATGAGCCCAAAGAAGAACATCTTGCGGAATTTTTACTCCATTATTTTCCATTTGGATGATTTCTTCATAAGAATAACCTGCCCATTGAGGGTTTTGGATTGGGCAACCGACAGTGCCTTTTAAATATGCAGAATTAAATGCTGTGTTTAATTCTGATTTGTACCAGTTTGCAGCACTTTCTAAATAGTATTCATCAGAATATTTTGAACCGTATTTAGCTTTTAGTTCTATTGCTGTATTAACAATTCTTGAATTATAATTTTGGGCTAATTTTTCATCAATAGTTACCCCTGCGGTGTTATATTCACCACTTGTTGAAAAATTTGCAGGTTTTCTTGTAACTTTCATTGTTTGCCCTTTATCCTTTTATAGATATACATGTAGAATTATCGGTATTTTTAGTTGAAACTTTAGGATTTTTGGGGTGAATTTTACATATTGTAACAGTGGTTATTTGATTTGACAGTGTTTTATGTCTTAGCTAAACTACAGGAATGGAAGTAAACGTAATTGGTGCAGGTTTGGCGGGCTCAGAAGCCGCATTACAACTTGCAAAAAGGGATATAAAAGTTAATTTGTATGAAATGCGACCTAACAAAGAAACGGGTGCTCATACAACAAAAGATTGTGCAGAATTTGTTTGTTCAAACAGCTTAGGTTCTTATGATATTACAAATGGAAGTGGGCTTTTGAAGCATGAAATGGAACTATTAGGGGGCGAACTTATCGAAATTGCTAAAGAATGCCAAGTTCCGGCGGGAAATGCTCTAGCGATTGATAGACACAAATTTTCTCAAACCGTAACAGAAAAAATTGAACAAAATCCAAATATTTCTTTAATTCGTGAGGAAGTTTGTGAAATTCCGCAAACTCCGACAATTATTGCATCCGGGCCTTTAACCAGTTCAAAATTTGCAGATGCAATCAAAGATTTTACAAAGAGTGAATATTTGCACTTTTTTGATGCTATTGCTCCTATTGTAGAAATTGATAGTATTAATTTTGATATTGCATTTTGGGCAAGTCGTTATGACAAAGGTGAAGCATCATATATTAATTGTCCGATGAATAAAGAGCAATACGAAAAATTTTATGATATTTTGACTCATGCTCCAAAAATTGAACAACACGATTTTGAAAAGGGGGCAAAATTCTTTGAAAGTTGTTTACCAATTGAAGTTTTGGCTTCTCGAGGTGTTGATACGTTGAGATTTGGTCCAATGAAACCTGTCGGGCTAATTGATAAAAGAACCGGTGAAAAAAATTATGCTGTAGTTCAGTTGCGTCAGGATAATTCTGCAAAGACATTGTTCAATCTTGTCGGTTTTCAAACAAATTTAAAATGGGGTGCTCAAAAAGAATTGCTACAGTCAATTCCTGGGTTAGAAAATGTAAGTATTGTCAGATATGGTGTTATGCATAGAAATACTTTTATAAATTCTCCAACTTTGTTAAACCCGACACTCCAAACAAGAGAACGTAAGGATTTGTTCTTTGCAGGTCAAATTACAGGGACGGAAGGTTATACAGAATCAATTGCTTCGGGACTTTTGGCAGGTATAAATATGGCTAAATTGATTAATAATGAACCATTGTTTGAACTTCCAATTGATACTATGCTTGGAGCTTTGACTCATTACATTACAAATCCTGAACATACAAATTTCCAACCAATAAATTCGAATTGGGGAATTGTTCCTTCTGTTGAATTACCGAAAAAAGAACGGAAAAACAAAAAACTTAAAGGCGAACTTATGTCAAACAGAGCTTTGGAATCTTTAAAACAATACATCGGAATTGAATAGAAGAAAAAGAGGTAAAAATATGAATAACAAATTTGAGAAAAAAAAATATACAAAAGAAGAATTGTTGAAATTTTATAATTTGTCGTTAGATGAGTTATTAAAAGAATCTTCTAAATATATGTCAAACAATATTGAGTTTTGTTCACTAATCAATGCACGTAACGGAAAATGTTCTCAAGACTGCAAATACTGTGCTCAAAGTGCTCATTATTGTACAAATATTGAATCTTATCCATTGGTAAGTATTGAAGAAGTTAAAAAAGTTGCAAATGAAGCTAAAGCAAATCACGTTTCTCGCTTTGCAATAGTAACAAGCGGAAAAACACCTGATGAAGGTAGAGATTTTCAAATTGAACTGGATATGATTAGAGAAATAAACAAAGTTGACGGTTTGAGATCTTGTGCTTCTATCGGGATTTTGAATGAAGAACAGGCAAAACAATTGGCTGATGCCGGTTTAAAGAGATTTCACCACAATATAAATACTTGCAAATCTTACTACCCTGAAATTTGTACAACTCACACTTGGGAAGATAGATTGAATACTTGCAAACTTATTAAAAAATATGGAATGGAACTTTGCTGTGGTGTAATTCTGGGTATGGGTGAAACTGTAGAACAAAGAATTGAAATGGCTATGGAACTTGCTGAGATTGACCCTGATTCAATTCCTATAAATATTTTGATGCCAATTCCTGAAACTCCGCTTGAAAATTATCACGACAAAATTGATGAAGAAAACGTTTTGAGAACTATGGCTGTCTTCAAAATTGCAAATCCAAATTCAGTTGTTCGTTTTTGCGGCGGTAGAATGAGATTATCTCAAGAAAATCAAGAATTATCTCTAAAAACTTGTGTTGAAGGTATTCTAATCGGTAATTATCTTACTACTGTCGGTCGCGAACCTCATGAAGATATTGAAACCGTTAAAAATTTAGGTAAAAATCTTTTACAATAGTTAATATTTATGCAATTTCACCTCTCTTAAATTTTTATTATAAATATAGAGAGGTGAATATATTGCATGCCAATAGATGATGGAAAACCTATACAAAGAAGTGGTGGAAATACTACGAATATTCCGTCTGCTTTGAATTCTGAAAATTCTCAAAATGCAAAAACATTTGTTCCTTTATTTGATTTTTCCGGATTAGATAATGATTCAATTGCAAATTGGAATACTTATCCAAAGAATAACTCAATCAAAGTTTCTAAGAATGAACCGCTTCCATTTCCTAAAGGAAATGTGGATGTTCAAGGTGGAAAATTAACTTGGACTCCGGTGTCTACAAGAGTTCAAAGACCGCATGAATTGACGTTTATAAAGAAAGCTCCGGATTTGAAAACAGTTTATACCCCAAATTTTGATGTCACAAAAGAACTTTTCAACGGAACTGCAGAAGATTTAAACAAATGCCTTGAAAATACCAAATTAGAGGGTATGGGACAGGCTTTTATTGATACGCAAAATAAATACAACATAAATGCCCTATTTTTGATGAGCGTAACTAAAGTTGAATCGGGTTATGGCAGCAAGCCTAAAAAATCTTGCAAATACAATATTGTTGGTTCTGCGGGACAGTACCCGAAAAGTTATGAAGAGTCCGTTGACAGTTTAGGACGAAATTTGAGCAAAAATTATATTCCAAGTGGGAATGTCACGCTAAACAAAATTAGAGATAAATATTGCAAAACCAATAAAGTTTGGCCAAAAAACGTTGCTCAAGAGATGAATAATTTGTCTAACAAAATAAAATCTCAATATTTATAAATTTTCAAGTGCTGCAATTTTCATATCTTTGAAATCAGGAGTTCTTCCTGTCCAAATTTTTTCGGCTGCAAGTGCTTGGTGAATGAACATATCAACCCCATTAATCGTTCTATAGCCATATTTTTGGGCAAGTTTTAGCAATATTGTTTTCTTAGGATTGTAAATTACATCGTAGACAACAGCTCCTTGTTTTAGGGTTCTTAGTTCGTTTTCTTCAACAGGGGTAAAATCAGCAGCTCTTCCTAACATTCCGATTGGTGTTGTATTTACAAGTAAATCAATATCTGATAAATCTCGAATTCTTTCAATTTGATATGTATTAAATTCAACATTTTGAAAAGTTTTTCTTAAATAATTTACAAGTTCTAAACTGTTTGGGACATTTCTTGTAAATAATTTAATTTCTTTCATCTGGCTTTGAGCAAGTGCTGTAATTGCTGCTCTTGCAGCTCCTCCTGTTCCTAATATTCCCGCAACTTTGCCGCAAAGTGTTATATCATCAGGTATTGCATTGCGAAATCCTAACGCATCGGTGTTATACCCTTTTAAAAACTTTGTTTCAGGGTCGATAACAACAGTATTTACTGCATTTGCGATGTTAGCAGAAGGGTCGATTTCATCTAAAAATAAAGTTATAGGAAGTTTTAGCGGAATAGTTACATTGAACCCACTGTAGTCGTGAGTTTTAAAATACTTAATCCTATCAACAAGCGTGTCCGGCGGAGTTTCAAGAATTTCATAACTTGCTTTCAATCCTAAACTTTTGAATCCTGCATCATGAATGTATGCTGACAGCGAATGACCTAAAGGATAACCGATTAGAGCATATTTTCTTGTTGGAGCCGTTATTGCATCCGGCTGAAAACTTTCTGTATTGTCGTCTTGTAGTTTAGGTGTTTCTATAAAACTTGGTTTCTGTTCAACAAATTGTTCTGAGTAGGAATTAGTTTGTTGACTAGGTTGTTCAAGTGGTTCCGGCTTAGAAAATGAAAAATTTTGAGTTGGCTGCACAATTGGTGATACTTGCTCTTGGTAAGGGGTTTGAATGGTTGGTGTTGATTGTTCTTCAGTGTAGTTATTGGTTGAATAAGTCGTTGTCCAAGTATTAGTGTCAGTTTGTTCTTGTTGATAAGATGTATCAGGAGCTTGAACCGTTGCGATTTCTTCTTTTGCCGGATTTGCTTCTTCTTCCATTTGAGCTTTTAATTCAGAAAGCGTAATATTTATTCCTTTTGCTTTCATCTCTTTATATCTAGCCAATAATTCTTTACTTACCGCCACTGTACAATCCTTTCTATTTCAGTTTAATTATATATAAATTTTTTGACTTGTGCAAACTAGTTTATTTGTTCGCTTGTTTTCTCACAAATTTCAAATCATAACATTAAATGTATTCGTTTATAAGATTAAGATGTTTTAAAAGTAAAGAAGGATATAAATGAAGTCTATAAGTCAATAAGAAATTTAAAGGGAAAAAGAAACTTGCATTGGCTTGCAAACAAGAACCATTCCCGTGAATTTGCAAGAAATCCTAAGGGTTTAGGTTCTTATCGGAAGGATTTTATTGGGCGGAAGCAATATAAAAAATAAAATTAACATTCCGTAAACTAATTTTGTAAAACTTGGTTTTTGTGTTATTATTTACTCACAAGAATAGATAAACTTTTGATAAAAGGGGAAAAATATGATTTCAGTAAACGATTTTAAAACAGGTTTGACAGTTGAATTAGACAATGGACTTTGGACTGTTGTTGAATTCTTGCACGTTAAACCGGGTAAAGGTGCTGCATTCGTTAGATCTAAATTGAAAAACGTTATCACCGGTCAAGTTGTTGAAAAAACATTTAGAGCAGGTGAAAAAGTTGCTAAAGCTACATTAGATAGACGTGAAATGCAGTATTTATATAAAGAAGGTACAGCATACGTTATGATGGATAACGAAACTTATGACCAAATCCACGTTGAAGAAGCTCAAATCGGTAGCGGAACAAAATATTTGAAAGAAAATATGAATGTTATGGTTCTTACTCACGAAGGTAGAATTATCGGTGTTGATATTCCTGCTCATGTTGAACTTCAAGTTGTTGATACTCCTCCTTCTGAAAAAGGAAACACTTCACAAGGTGGTACAAAACCTGCTACTTTGGAAACTGGTGCAGTTGTTAACGTTCCGTTCTTCGTAGCTAATGGTGACATTATTAGAGTTGATACCAGAACAAATGAATATTTAGACAGATGCTAGTTGCTTCTGTCGTTTTTTAATTCAAAAATGTAAAGAGGAAAACAAATGAAATTTGAAACAGATTATATAGAAAAATTGGCTAAAGTATTGGCAGATACAGGTTTGACCGAAATTTCATTGGAAGATGGCGAACAAGCTATTACTTTGAGAAAGGATGTAATTGTTGCTCCTGTTGCAGCAGCTCCTGTAGCTCAAAGTGTACCTGCAGCGGCTCCTGCTCAAGCACCTGCGGCTCCGGTTGCTTCTGAACCGGCTAAGAAAGGTACTCCAATTACTTCTCCAATGGTTGGAACCTTCTACAAATCTCCATCTCCTGATGCTGATGCTTTTGTTGCCGTTGGCGATAACGTTAAAGTTGGAGATGTTGTTTGTATCGTTGAAGCAATGAAAATGATGAATGAAATTAAGTCTGAAATTGCAGGTAAAGTTGTTGAAATTTGTGTTGAAGACGGACAGCCTGTTGAATTTGGACAAGTTCTTATGTATGTAGAATAATGATTTAAGATGAAAGAAAGTGAACAGTTTCCAAGCTGTTCACTTCTTATTTTTGATAAGGGATATTTTGAATATGTTTAGAAAAGTATTAATAGCAAATAGAGGCGAAATTGCGGTTAGAATAATTAGAGCTTGTAGAGAATTAGGTATTCCTACAGTTGCAATTTATTCTCAGGCTGATGCAAATTCTTTGCACGTAAGATTGGCTACAGAAGCTTATTGTATCGGACCAGCTAAGAGTGCTGACAGTTATTTAAGCATTCCTGCGATTATGTCTGCTGCAATGGTATCCGGTGCTGATGCTATTCACCCCGGGTACGGGTTTATGTCTGAAAGAGCCGATTTTGCTGAAATTTGTGAAAAACAAGGTATTAAATTTATCGGGCCAACAGCAGAAGCTATGAGAAAAATGGGCGATAAAGCTACTGCTCGTAAGACTATGATTGAAAATGATGTACCGGTTACTCCGGGGACAGGAATTGTTAGAACTGTTGAAGAGGTTCAAGATTTTGCAAATGAAGTTGGATATCCGATTATTTTGAAAGCTACAGCAGGTGGTGGCGGTAAAGGTATGAGAATTTGCCGCAGCGATGAAGAAGTTGAATTGAATATGGAACTTTGTCAATCTGAAGCTAAAAACTTCTTTGGAAATCCTGATGTTTACGCAGAAAAATACTTAGAAAACCCTCGTCATATTGAGGTTCAAATTTTGGGTGATAGTTTTGGAAATGTTGTTCACTTAGGTGAAAGAGATTGTTCAATCCAAAGACGTCACCAAAAGTTGTTAGAAGAAGCTCCATCTCCTGCAATTAATGAAGAAACCAGAAAACAAATGGGTGCTGCTGCTGTTCGTGCTGCAAAAGCTATCAATTATGAAGGGGCAGGAACTTGTGAATTCTTACTTGACCATGACGGAAAATGGTATTTTATGGAAATGAATACTAGAATTCAGGTAGAACACTGTGTTACTGAAATGATTTCTAGTGTTGATTTGGTGAGAGAACAAATTTTGGTTGCTTCTGGTGAAAAATTAAGCTATTCTCAAGATGATATTCACTTGAAAGGTCACGCAATCGAATGTCGTATCAATGCCGAAAATCCAAGAAAAGGTTTTATGCCTAACCCTGGAACTATTTCAGGATACTTGGCTCCGGGTGGTTTTGGTGTAAGAGTTGATTCTCACGTGTACCAAGACTATACAATTCCTCCATATTATGATTCAATGATTGGTAAGTTGATTTGTTGGGGAAGAACTCGGAATGAAGCAAGACGCAGAATGTATCGTGCTTTGAAAGAATATGTTGTTACCGGTGTTGAAACAACAATCCCATTCCACCAAGCAATTATTGAAGATGAAGTATTTATGAGTGGAAAATTCAATACAGGATTTATTGAAGATTTCTACAAACGTAAAGGGTTGGATGAGAATTAAGAATTCTGAAAACTTTAGGTAATAATAAATAGAATATAAAAAGTCCCGATTTCGATTGGGGCTTTTTTATTCGCCCAAACCTTCAAAATACTTGTAAATATAAGGTATTTGATTGTCTTTAATTTTATCAATGTTTTTGACTATAAATTTTTTCATATCTTTTACTGTCATTGATGTGTCATAATCAAAAAAGGCTTTTAGTTCGACATTTAAAATTTTTGAGATTTTTTCTAAAGTAACAAGTGACGGAAAGCTTCTCCCACTCTCAATTCCACTTAATGAACCGGTTTCAATCCCAATTAGTTCGGATAATTTTTCTTGGGTAAATCCGGCATTTTTTCTTATTTGTTTAATTCTCTTTCCTAATAGTTTTTTATTTTCGGTCAAAACATTACTCCCATACTTATTTAAAAATATAAATTACTTATGAATTATAAATAAGTGAAATATTTCTGTGTATTGACAAAAGTACATAAATATTACATACTATTAATGAAAAAGTATGGATTTAATTCACTGTTTTACGAAAAATATGTAGTATTTATGAGGTAATGATAAAGTCTATGGGAAAGCATTTTGTTTAAGCTTCACTTTTTCTTTTTGATTTCAATGCAAAAAGAAAAAGTGGAACCGAAAAAGAAAAACACGAATGATTAAATGGCTCGAGTCATCAGGGGCAAAGCCCCCGAACCCCCATTTAGTAGTAACAAATAAGAAAGGAATAAAGTATGAAAAATAAAAATCATGTCATTACGAGAACGAACCGAGCAGAGTGCGGAGCTGTCTGCCAAAATGATAGGCTGTCCGCAGGACATATTTGGCAGACACGGAGTCACGTTTATGGCGAGGTGAAGTGTCAGACAGAAGCACAGAGTGACGTAGTAATCCCTAACAAATTAGGCAATGGTGACACTTGTCAGGGATTGTTACGTCGCTTCGTATACAAAATTACAAATATTAAAGAAATTTCTCCTCACAATGACATGATTATAAAAACTGTAAAGAACTTATTCCCTTATTTCCCTATTTCCTTTTTCCCTAAAAAGAAAATAGCTTTCACCCTTGCAGAAACCCTCATTACCCTTGGCATTATTGGAGTTGTTGCAGCAATGACAATTCCAAATTTGATAAATAATTACAAAGCTCAAAAATTAAGAACACAATTTCTAAAAACTTATTCAACGATTCAACAAGTTTTTAAACAAATGGAAGATGATGGAGTTGCAACTGACAATAGTTACTATAATGAGGGGCGTTCATACTATAAAATTTTTGCTAAATATTTAAAAGGTGCAACAATTTGCAGCGGTAACAATAGTTTATGTTGTTCAAATATTTCTTCATCAAATAAAGTCGTGTATAAAGGAATAAGTAAGTACCATCTGGATGATGGTCAAGTTCTTTTGCCTGATGGAACTTTACTTATGTTTGAAAACATGAATAATAGTGAGTACATAATGGTAACAGCTGATATAAACGGCTTAAAAAATCCTCCAAATATTGAGGGCTATGATACATTCAGTTTTCAATTGATTGATGGAGAACTCCACACTATGGGCGATAAAGGAACAAGGTTTGTAGGTGATCGTTATTGTGATATAGGAGCAATTTTTGATCAGATGAAAAGAGGTACTATTACTGCTTTTCTACAATCGGGAATGTCTTGTGCTCAAAAAGCAAAAACTGATACAGATTATTTCAAAAAATTAGTAAAAAAATATAAATAGCAAAATTTAAATTTTGTGGAAAATTTCTTGAATTTATTCTATAATTTTTGTATGAAAAAGATTATATTAACTTTGGTAATTTTGAGTGGAGCTTTTATAAATTTTGCAAGTGCTGCCAATTTACCTTGGCAAAAAACGCAAGAAGAAGTAAAAGTTGATCAAGTAACAGAACATGCAAAGGTTTTGTATGCACAAAATGATATTGACGGTGCTCAAAGAATTCTCTTAGGCAAAACAGAAGAAAATCGTTCATCTGAAGATTGTCTTTTGCTTGGAAATATTATGCAGGATAAAGATAAGATAAATGAAGCTGTTTATATGTTCAATCAGGCTATTATGAAAGACCCGAAATCTTATAAAGCTCATTACAACTTGGGTTACATTTATTTTATACAAGACAAACCTAATATGGCTCTTGCGGAGTTCAAAAAATCCGTAAAATATAAAGATGATTTTTCTTACGGTTATTATAATATGGGTTGTGCTTATTTAAAATTAAAAGATTATCGAAATGCAAAATATAACTTCTTTAGAGCATTGGATTTGAAAAATAATGAGCCATATATTTATTATAACTTGGCATATTCTTATAAAATGCTGAACAAGGAAAAACAGGCTCAAACATATTTAGATTTATACAACAAGATAATGGAAAAACAATAAAAATGAATAAATACAAAGGAATTATTTTTGATTTTAACGGAACACTATATTGGGACTCTCCAAAGCACAAAGAAGCTTGGTTTGAATATTCAAGACGGTTGAGGGGAACTCCTTTTTCTGATGAAGAGATGTTAAAATATATGTTTGGCAGAACTAATGAAGAAATTATTAAATATGCAATTGGAAAACAACCAACGCCTGAAATGGTAGAGAAACTTGCAACTGAAAAAGAAGAAGTTTATAGAAATATGTGCCTTAAAGATAAAGAGAATTTTCATCTTGCAGATGGTGTTGTGGAGTTTTTAGATTATTTAAAAGAAAATAATATTCCTCGCACAATTGCAACAATGTCAGAAAAAGATAATGTTGATTTTTATATTGAAAATTTTCATTTAGCAAAATGGTTTGATATTGACAAAATTGTGTATTCAAATGGTTTAATTCCCGGCAAACCGGCTCCTGATATTTATGAAATTGCTGCAAAGAATTTGGGCTTAAAACCGCAAGAGTGTATCGTTGTTGAAGATGCGATTTCGGGTATTGAATCAGCAAGAGTGGCAAAAATAGGACATATTGTTGCAATTTGTTCTGAGGAAAGTCCGGAATTATACAAATCTATTCCTGCAGTTAGTGAAATTATCAATAATTTTAGAGAGTTTGATAAAAATCTTTTTGATATAAGGGAACAGGTTGTTTAGAAAATTTATTTCAGGCGGTCGGATTATTTAATCCGACCGCCTATTTTATTGAATAATTAATTTTTCCTTAATTTTATTAATATTTTTAGAAATTCGTTATATAAATGTATTGTAAGTTTTTAGATTTGAAAATAAATTCAGACAGGAAAAGGAGAGATATTATGATTAAACCGTTAGGCGACAGAATTGTTATTAAAGTTGTAGAAGAAACTGAACAAACTACCGGCGGAATTTTTATTCCGGATAGTGCTAAAGAAAAACCTCAAAGAGGGGAAGTTGTTGCAGTTGGTCTTGGAAAGATGAACGATAAAGGTGAAAGAGAACCACTTGACGTTAAAGTTGGCGATACAATTCTTTATGCTAAATATTCAGGAACAGATGTTAAAGTTGACGGTACAGAATATAAAATTCTTTCTATCAAAGATGCATTAGCAATTATTGAATAATAGAAAATAGAGAATAAATTCTCTAGAATTATTTGAGATTACAAAAGGAGAAAAATATAATGGCAAAACGTATTATTTTTGATGAAGAAGCTAGAAAAGCTCTTCTAAAAGGGATTGATGCAGTAGCAGATGCCGTTAAGGTTACTTTAGGACCAAAAGGCAGAAACGTAATTTTGACTAAAAAATTCGGTGCCCCACAAATCGTTAATGACGGTGTAACTATTGCAAAAGAAATTGAATTGAAAGATGCTTTGGAAAATTCCGGAGCACAATTATTAAAAGAAGTTTCATCTAAAACAAATGATGTTGCAGGTGACGGTACAACAACAGCTTCTGTATTAGCTCAAGCAATTGTTCGCGAAGGTTTGAAAAACTTGACTGCCGGTGCTAACCCAATGTCTATGAAACGTGGTATTGATAGAGCAGTTGAAGCTTCTGTTGAAAAAATCAAATCTATGTCAAGACCTGTTAATACAAAAGAAGAAATTGCTCAAGTTGCAGCAATTTCAGCAGGTAACAACAAGGAAATCGGTGGACTTATTGCAGAAGCAATGGAAAAAGTTGGACACGATGGTGTCATCACTGTTGAAGAATCAAAATCTTTCGGTACAAATTTGAAAGTTGTTGAAGGTATGCAATTTGATAAAGGATACATTTCACCATACTTCGTTACTGATCCAGAAAGAATGGAAGCAGTGTTAGAAGATGCTTATGTATTCTGTTGCAACAAGAAAATCAACTTGATTTCAGACTTGGTTCCATTACTAGAACAAGTTGCACGTGACGGCAAATCATTATTGTTGATTGCAGAAGATGTTGAAGGTGAAGCTTTAGCAACATTAGTAGTTAACACAATGAGAAAAGTTTTGAGAGCTGTTGCAGTTAAAGCTCCTGGATTTGGTGATAGAAGAAAAGCTATGCTTGAAGATATCGCTATTTTAACAGGTGGTGAAATGTTCACTGAAGAACTTGGTATTAAGCTTGAAAATGTTACAACTCAAATGTTAGGTAAAGCAAAACGTGTTACTGTTTCTAAAGACGAAACAACTATCGTAGTTGGTGATGAAACAAAAGCTGCTGTTCAAGAAAGAATTCACTTAATCAAGAACCAAATTGCTGCTTCTGATTCTGAATACGATAAAGAAAAATTGCAAGAAAGAGCTGCTAAATTGTCAGGCGGTGTTGCAGTAATTGAAGTTGGTGCTGCTTCTGAAGTTGAATTGAAAGAAAGAAAACTTAGAATTGAAGACGCATTGAATGCAACAAGAGCTGCAAATGAAGAAGGTATTGTTCCTGGTGGTGGTGTTGCTTTATTGAGAGTTCAACAAGAATTGAATTCTAAATTAGACTCAATGGATTTTGAATCAGATGATGAAAAAGTTGGTTTCAAAATCTTAACAGCAGCACTAGATGTACCTCTTAGAGCAATCGCTCGTAACGCAGGAGCTAAAGCAGATGTTGTTGTTGATTGTGTTCTTGAAAAAGACGGAGCTTATGGCTACGATGCACTAAACAGCAAATACGTTGATATGTTCCAATCAGGTATTGTTGATCCTGCGAAAGTTACAAGATCAGCATTGATTAACGCTGCATCAGTTGGTTCAATGTTATTGACAACAGAAGCTGCAGTTGTTGATATTCCGGAAGAAAAACCGGCAGCACCTGATATGTCAGCTATGGCAGGCATGGGTGGTATGGGCGGCATGATGTAATCATTCGCACTTATCTAAAGCTAAATTTTAAAGAGTAGATTTGTTTTTCAAATCTACTCTTTTTGTATAAAAACATCCGTTAAAAATTATTTTTGAGTCAGTAATTCTGAAATCGGCACTTCAAAAGCGTTTGCAATCCTAATAAGAGTATCTAAATTCGGGTTTGCATGTTCATTTTCAATTCCGCTTATTTGGTTTTGCCCGACATTTGCAAGCTCAGCAATGGCTTCTTGTGAGTATCGCTTTTTTGTACGCAATATTCTCATATTGTCGGCTAATATTTTCTTTACTAATTCATTATTCATTAAACTTTATTTTATATTAGTTGCAAATAATTATTTACTAAATATTATTAATAAATTATTATTTATAATTAATAATTTATACAATATATTTAATAACTCAAAACAAATAAGGAAAGGAATAAGTATGAAGAAAAATTTTAAGGGAATAAGGAAAAAGGAACAGGGAAATAGGTTCGTTACATTTTTTATGTCATTCTGAAAGCTTAGAAAATTTTTTGCGAAGAATGAGTATAAAATTTTCAAGCTATTCAGAATCTATCAATGTTGATTAAATAGCAAATCAAATGGATAGACCCTGAATCACGCACTTCGCTGCCGCTCGTGCTGTTCAGGGTGACGTGACCCTAATCCCATTTAGTAGTAACAAATAAGAAAGGATGTAATAATGAAGAGAATTTTTAAGGGAATAAGGAAAAAGGAACAGGGAAATAGGTTCGTTACAGAAAATATTATGCATGTCATTACGAGAACGAACCGAGCAGAGTGCGGAGCTGTCTGCCAAAACGATAGGCTGTCCGCAGGACATATTTGGCAGACACGGAGTCACGTTTATGGCGAGGTGAAGTGTCAGGCAGAAGTACGAAGTGACGTAGTAATCCATAACAAATTAGTAAATGGTGAAACTTGTCAGGGATTGTTACGTCGCTTCGTATACAAAAATACAAATAATAACGAAATTTCTCCTCACAATGACATGATTATAAAAAATGTAAAGAACTTATTCCCTTATTTCCCTATTTCCTTTTTCCCTAAGAAAAAGTTAAGGAGATTCCGGATCAAGTCCGGAATGACATTTATTAAACAACCCGCTTTCACATTAGCCGAAGGTGCTACGCACGTAGATTTGCCACCAACAAAGGTGAAGTTTGCTTTCACTTTGGCTGAGGTATTAATCACCCTTGGCATAATCGGAATAGTGGCGGCTATGACAATTCCGGCATTGATGACTCATTTGTCTCACAAAAAATTGCAATCACAATTTGAAAAAACTTATGCAGATTTGAATATTGCAGCTAGAATGTTTTACGCTCAAGAAGAAAGTTCTGTGCATGATGCAGATGTTCTTCTTTATAGCAATGGAACAGATTTATATCGAAGTGATAAAGTTTTGGATAAGTTTATGTCTTATTTTAAAGGTCAAACTAAGAATAGTGAAACAAGGTGGAGAGAATTTGACGCTTCTAATAATATCACTCAACTAAATTTGAATGGAACGCCAACAATTAAATATCCTTGCGACCAAACTTCAGTTTATATTGATTTGTCCGGAAGATTGTATGCTATGGATGATAATGCATCCAAATATGGATTAGAAATTGGTCCAAAACTTTGTGTTGATATAAACGGCATTGATAAACCTAATCGTTTAGGATTTGATAGATTTGTTTTTGTTTTCTCTGAGACAAATTCTTTGGTTCCTTATGCGGGTAGTTCTTGGGCAGGTTTAATCACTAATATGACAGATGAAAATGAAATAAAGAGATATTGCAGTTATGATTTAGATTCAAACAGTCCGGCTCATTCTTGTGCTTATTTTGCTCTAAAAGATATAAGTCCGTCAGGTAATGGTAGTTATTGGACTCGCTTTTTGAAATAGAAATTACTTGCGAAAAATTTATTTGTATTATATTATTAAACTATATTTAAAAAAGTGAGGTTTTATTAATGGATCAAATTATTAAAGTGGCATGGGATTTGAATGAAAATACCGATAACAGATATAAGTTAGTTTACGAAATTGCTGAACTTGCAAAGAAGATTGTTGATGAAAATCAAGCAAGAAAAGCTCGTGATGATTTCGGTTTTGAAGAAACTCATGAAGCTAGTTATTCTAAAGAAAACCCTGTTGAACATGCTTTGATGGTTAAAGCTTCTGAAGCAGATGACAACAGACTTGTTGGTTAATAAAGTGTTTTGAAAATGCACAAAGGCTTTCATGGTTTTTGTGCATTTTTATGAATAAAGTTTTTGATTAAATTAGGGGTATATTATGATAAACGAAACTTTGGATTATATAAATGAGTACACTGATAATTTTGAACCTGAAATTGGTATTGTCTTAGGTTCCGGATTAGGCGATTTGGCAGATTCGTATTGTGATATTGCTATTCCGTATGGAAATATTCCTCACTTTGCAAAATCAACTGTTGAAGGTCATAAAGGTCAATTGGTTTTTGCTGATATCAATGGCAAAAAAGTTGTTATGATGCAAGGTCGCAATCATTTTTACGAAGGTCATTCAATGGCAGATGTAACATATCCTATCAAGGTTATGAAAGAATTGGGTGCTAAGACCTTGATTTTGACAAATGCTGCAGGTGCTGTTAATAAAAGTTTTCGTCCAGGGGATTTGATGGTTATTACTGATCATATCAATTTTATGGGGCAAAACCCTTTAGTGGGACCAAATGATGAACATTTTGGTGTAAGATTTCCTGATATGAGTGAAGTTTACAATAAAAATTTAGTGAAAATTGTTGATGCTGCTGCAAGATTATTAAAAATAGATATCAAGCACGGTGTTTATTTAGCATCATCCGGTCCAAGTTATGAAACTCCGGCTGAAATCAGAATGATGAGAAATTGGGGAGCTGATGCTGTTGGAATGTCAACTGTTCCTGAGGCTATTGTTGCAAACTATTGTGGGATGAATGTTGTTGGAATAAGTTGTATCTCTAATTATGCAACCGGTGTTTCAACCAAAAAACTATCACATGAGGAAGTTATTGAAACGACAAATAACGTAAAAGCTAAATTTAAAGAATTAGTATTATTATTACTTAAAAATATCAAATAAAGGAATATATGAACAAAAAACAGCTTTTTGGCAAACGTTTTAAAGCTATTAGAAAAAAGTTTGGTTATACTCAGGACAAAATGGCGGAGATTGCAGGAATAGAACCCCAATCAATCAGTAAGATTGAATCAGGCAAGAATTTCCCGTTGCTGTCAAATCTTGATAAAATCGCTATAAAATTAGGGATTGAACTTGAAGATTTTTTCAGCTATGAACATAAAGTGCCTGAGGATGCACTGCGAGAGGATTTGTTAAGAGTTTTTGAGTCTTTAGATTTAGCAGATAAAGAAAAACTTTTAAGAATTGCAAAGATTTTTCGAGTTTAGGGCAATTATTATTTTTAGGAGAGTTGTTTAGGGTATGCAAATTCAAAATATTTCATATCCCGCATATAATAATTATTATTTTAATAAGTCAAAAGTTGCTAAAACTCCAAATTTCACAGGTTTTGTTTCTCCTTTTGGAAGGACACTTCACAAAGCACTTGATAGAGGTTATCCGACAGAAGTAGAAAAGAAAAATTTGTTTGAAGAATTGCAGGAGTTTATCGCCAAGCATTTGAATGCTGATACGATGCTTGGGGTAGGTGCTCATGGTGCGGTTCACAAAGTTGATGATGATTTTTGTATAAAAGTCGATTTGCAAGAGGCTCCAAAACTTACGAATATTGAAAATTTTTCTAAAGATAAGTTCGCAAATCTCAAAACATATTATGGGCAATCTGTTGCAAAATTTGGGGATGTTGAAGTTATGAAAAATGTCTCAAGTGATAAAGAACATGTTCCGGTTGGGGTTCCACTAAAATTTGCTTATGAAAACGCTGATATAAATATTGATGCATATTATGAACAGGTTTGTCTTCCCAGACTGGTAGATTTGCCGCAAAGAAGTTTTGACGCTGTTGCAGGAGATTGTCAAAGATTGAACAAAATGAGTTCTGCTACTTCTAATTATACTTTTGATTATGTAAATCCAAATAATTTTATAATTGTGGGTGATGATATTAGAATTATTGATGATATAAACAAATCTAATATCGCTTATAAAAATAATGTTTCAAACTTGTTAAGTGTATTTTTAGAAAAATCATATCTTGATCATCCTGCAGAATATTCAATGTATAGTGAAACAGCAAGACGAAGTTTGTTCAAAAAGATTGTTCTTGCAGGTATGAAAGAAGATTTGCCTATGCGAAACAGGATTTCCACGGAGGATTTGGATACTTGGAAAAATGTAGTTAATGAACTTTGTGGAATAGATGATTCTTATAGTACAGTGTTGCAAAATCTTGAAAGAATTCAACATAACATTCCTGACAAGACTTTAAGAGTTCGAGCTGCAAAAGAATATATCGAATCTTTGTTTGAATATGACAGTTTTTATTCTTAATTGTTTTTATTTAAGTTATCAATTTCAGCATTAAGAGATTTTATTTGAACTTCAAGTTTTGTTCTTTCATCAATCACTGTGTTGAATGCTTTTTCTAATGTCTTAATTTTTGCTTCTAAAACTTCAACTCTAGATGCATTATTTGAACCTGAAATTGATGTTTTTTCAAGTTCTCTTTGGTATGCCTTAACTTTGTCTTTTGTTGCATCTAAAAACATATAAACAGTTCCCGCACCTACAAATATTCCGGAAATAAGAGTTAACACAACAAATGTTGATAGTCTGACCGCTCTTCCTAAATATGCACCATGTTCAGCCCAACCTGTTTTATTCTGTATGTCAATCATATTGCTGTAAAGAAGGTTGATATCTGCATAGTTATTAAAATTTAGGATTGCTAAATAAATCAACCCTAACAAAATTACAACGCTAAGAATTAAGAATACTCTTTTCATTATTAAACTCTCCTGTTTCTGAAATAGTTTAAAACTTTTTCCAATTTTTCATCCGGTCCGATTTCAAGTTCAATTATCTGTGCTGAAAAAGGTTTTGCAAATTTTAGATAAAAGGATTGCAAAACTTGTTCTTGAGTTTTGACCTTTCCTTGTCCTGCTCCATACAATGTGTCATTATAAACAGGATGTTTTTTGTAACTTGTATGAACTCTGATTTGGTGTGTTCTGCCGGTTACAAGGGTAATTTCAGCATAAGTCGCTTCGTTTCCAAATCGTTCTAATACTTTTAATTTTGTAACACTTGGTCTACCATCCGGTCGAACAGCCATTTTTTTAGGATTAAGGTTGTTTCTTCCAATCGGGTCTGATATTACGTCATTATCTCTCGGGTAATTTCCAACCAAAACGGTGTGGTACTTTTTTGTCAATTCTCTATTTTTAATCATGTTTGCCAAATACTCGTGTGTTTTGTTATTTTTGGCAATCATTAAAAGTCCTGAAGTGTTTCTATCAAGACGGTGAACAATTCCTCTTCTGAATTCACCGTTCATATCTGAAAGATTTTGGCCGTATTTGTAGAGAAGTGCATTTACCAAAGTTCCTGAAGTCTCAATAAATGTCGGGTGAGATAACATTCCTGACGGTTTGTTTACAACAGCCATATTTTCATCTTCCCAAACAATTTCGAGAGGTATATTTTCAGGTTCAATTTTTAAAACAGTTTCTTCTACAAGGTTTTCAAATTCAATTTTGTCCCCATCTCTTAGGGTGTAAGAAGGTTTTTTAGATATTCCGTTAACCAGAACTTTCCCGTTTTTGATTGCAGTTTGAATTTTTGAACGAGAAATTCCTTCATACAGTTCAGACAAATATGAATCAAGTCTTAAATCTTCCGAATTTTCATCAATTGTTAAAATCATTTTATCTACCTTTGTAGAAGAGCAAAATTCCAACCAAAGCTATAACCCCGATAGTTATAAAAATATCTGCGATATTGAATATCGGAAAGTTTATAAAATTCAATTGAATATAATCTCTTACGTAACCTAGAACTATTCGTTCGTGGCAATTGCTTGCAATTCCGGCACACAACAACGAAATGAACGATACTGAAATAAGGTGAATATTTTTGATATGGTGATGAACATATAAAAATAGCATTGTAATTGCAACAATTGAAACGATAATCAAAAATTCTCTTGCATTTTGGAGTAAGCTAAATGCGGCTCCCAAATTTTTTAAATAATGCAATTGAAATACTGCATTTGAATAATGATGTCCGGAAGTCAAATTATCAACAATAAGCTTTGAAGAAAACAAGGCTAAAAATAGCCAAAATACAAAACATAAAATTAAAAATAAATATTTACCTACTGAAGTTTTCATTCTAATCCTCTAATTTAATCAAATTGTTTTTCGGCACAACGTTCACTCTTTTCATTATACAGGCAAGTCCAGACATATAGACTTGAAAATGACTGTTATCAACATTTTTTGCTTTTGAGATTGCTAAAGATGCGATTGCATATTCATTAACATTGTCGGTGTTTGCCTTAATCAATCTTTCTAAAATTTGAGATTGAGGAAGTGCTCTCAATTCTGTTTTTGGTGTTGAAGCAGGATAAGACACCGGATCGTGGTCTATTGAACCTACGATAAATGTGCTGTTGTTATCCTTTTCGTCCAAATCAATTTTGACAGTTGCCGTATATGTTTCTCCTGAACTTACTTGTTCCGGAGCTTGAATTTCTATATTCATAAATCTTGCAT
This sequence comes from uncultured Candidatus Melainabacteria bacterium, assembly GCA_934718135.1. GTDB lineage: Bacteria > Cyanobacteriota > Vampirovibrionia > Gastranaerophilales > Gastranaerophilaceae > Zag111. The sequence goes on from CAKUZW010000005.1 coordinate 120,705, forward strand.
CTCCATACAGAAGTGAAGATTCATCAGTCATTGAAGTTTCACCAGAAATAAACCATCTGTCGTTAATTTTGGTCAGGTGATAAATTCCTGTGGATGTTGAATGAATTTCTCCTGATACAGGCATGAAGTCAAGTGTATCATAGATTGTACCGTTTGCAGTTTCAACAACTTGCACGCTTGCATTATCCCCATTTACACTTATTGATTTGATTTTTGTAGAATAAGTTAAATCTTTACAAGCTTCCCAAGTTACTTCAATGCTTTTGAAATACGCTTTTTTATTAAATCCGTCATTATTTATGTAATTGTCAGCGTATAAGTTTTCAAGACTTTTAATGTCATGTTTATTTGCAAAATTGTTATGAACTTCAAACAGATTTTTAATTTGTTTAATTGCTTGCTTATTTTCTTTGTTTTGCTCTCCTCTGTAGCTTCTGTCAGAAATCAGTGAAGCTTGAACTTGCGGAGCAAAAGTCATTGGAATAATTAGTGCACTTAATATTGATAATAATACAATCTTTTTCATAACATACAGTATAGTGGAAAAACCGCAAAAGTTTAATAGTATAAACAATGTAGATTAAAAATTTTTATTAATATTTCTTAAAAGAGTGTGACTTTTACCATAAAAATGGGTTTAGGAAATGTAGTAAGAACAATTCGGTTTTTCGGGAGGATATTTAATAATATGGATATAACATTAAATCAAAATAATATTTCGTTTGATATTATGGATAACAAATTAAAAACTATGATTGAGGGTTTGAGATTTTCAAAAATTGAAAAGATGTTGTCTGATGCTTTAGATAATTTGCCGAATGATAATCCTGTTAATTATATCGGTGATTTGAACAGAGCAGATATTATGCACTAATAGTGTAAATTAATATTTAAAAATTATTATTAATCACTTTTTTCATGCTATCATTATACTGTTATAGAAAAGGAAAAAGACATGAGTTTAACAGTATATTTAGGGATAGATGTTGGTTCTGTTACAACTAAATTAGCTTTAGTTGATGAAACAGGTAAATATGTTGACAGTGTTATGTTAAAAACAGCAGGAAAACCTGTTGTTGCTGTCCAAACAGGTTTAAATAGATTATATGAAAAAAGATTAACCGAATATGACGTAATGGGTGTTGGTACAACCGGTTCAGGACGTGCTTTGGCAGGTTCGTTGGTTGGTGCTGATATTGTAAAAAATGAAATCACGGCACACGCAGTTGCAGCTAGTACAAATGTTCCGGGAGTTCAAACTATTTTGGAAATCGGCGGTCAGGATAGTAAAATTATTATCTTGCGTGATGGTATTGTTACAGATTTTGCAATGAATACTGTTTGTGCTGCAGGTACAGGAAGTTTCTTAGACCACCAAGCACAAAGATTGAATGTTCCGATTGAAGAATTCGGTGAAACTGCATTACGTTCTACAAATCCTGCAAGAATTGCCGGAAGATGTGGCGTATTTGCTGAGAGCGACTTAATTCACAAACAACAGTTAGGTTATCCGGTTGAAGATTTGCTTTATGGACTTTGTCAAGCTTTGGTTCGTAATTATTTGAGTAACTTGGCTTTGGGTAAAGAACTTCTACCAACTGTTTCATTCCAAGGTGGTGTTGCTACAAATACAGGCATGGTTAAAGCGTTTGAAGAAGCTTTGAACACAAAAATTGTTGTTCCTGAAAATCACCAAACAATGGGTGCTATCGGAGCGGCATTACTTGCAATGGAAAATCACCAATACACTGAAACACCGACTAAATTCAAAGGTTGGAATGTTGCAGATATGCACTTCACATCAATTACTTGCGGTTGTACAGGTTGTTCTAACAACTGTGAAGTTATTACAATCGTTGAAGGTGTTGATGAAGTTCAACATGTTGAAAAAATTAAAGATGTAAAAGGTAATATCATTGCTCGTTGGGGCGGCACTTGCGGTCGTTGGGACATAAGCTAGGATAAAAAAATATATGCAAAATTTTGGGCAAAATCCTCAAAGAAATTTATCAAGGACATCAATTCTTACAGAATTGTCCAACGGTAACGTTGAACTCGGAGAGGCTTTTGCTCTTATTCTAAATGATATGGTTGTGCAAAGCGGAATTACAAATCCGGATGCTGAACCTTTTGAAATTGTTCCGGATTCTTGGCGAAAGTTAGCTGCAAAACCTGACAAAACTCCTCAAGATATCGAAACTTTGGATGCATCATTTAAAGAAGAAATTCAGACTTTGGCGGAGTCTTATTTGCTATTTATGGCTCGAGAAACTAGAAATTTAACCGGAAAACTTGATTATGCTCAGTTTGAAGCATATATGTTGAAGTATCGTTTTGGCAGATATGATGTTATGAATAAGCCGGAATATCTGAATAAAATCAAGGTACAAATTAAAAATGCATTTAAAAAATTGTCTAGTCATGGTGAGCCAACAGGTGACAATTTGATTGATAAAAAGGATATGGCGGCATTTATCTACGCTCTCACAACAAAATCAAAGCGTGATGCAAATAACAAGTTTTTAGGGTTTGAAATTAATGGAATTATCAAGCCTGAAGATTATGCGGTAAATGAGCATATTTTGTTTGAAGCTGAGGATAATTTGATTTCTCTAAAATTACGTGTAGCATATAAAATGTTGAATAGTTAGAATTTAAAGGTGGATAATTTATGAAAAAGATTTTAACAACGCTATTTTTAGTTTCTCTAATCGCTTTTGGTTCAAGGGTTTTTGCAGTTGAAAATATTTTCAGTCTTGATGATGTAAAGCAAGACGTTCATCAGCAACAAGATGAAACTACACCAATTGAAGTTAGTGTTACATTTGACTGGCTTGATATTGATTTAGCTCAAAGAGAAAATCAAATTCAGCATTATAAAAATCTTTTGTTTGACGAAAATTCAAGTCATATTTATTTCACGAAAGACGAATTCAAAAAAGAATTTTCAAAATATTATAAGGATAAAGAGTTTAAACTTCATTATATGTTGACTAATAATGGGGTTACAGAAGATGAAGATGCTAAATATTGTGCTTTTTATTATAAGAAAAAAACACTTGTAATGTATGCAATTCAATATAAAAACAATCCACGTAAAGCATTCTATTATACCGCATTTGGAAGTTTGAGATATACAGATTTGATGTCTGATGAATATCCAAATTTCCCATATACATCTATGCAATATGACCAAAAAGGACAATTAAAGAGTGCAATTTATTTTGCTTCAAAAGATTTGCAATACATGTTTGGGCCGGATAAGGAATTTCAAGGAATTTGGTATAAAGACAAAATGTATGACAAAAACGGTAAACAGGTTTTGACTCGTTCAAATTGGTAATCAAAATCTAGAAGTGCATATCAAAACTTGGATTTTTACCGTTAACTTTTTCATCTTCAAGTCGCATTGCTGAACCGATTGTGAAGTTTTGAGCTACGGTTTTGTTAATTTCAAATGCTACATCACCATTAAAAACAGATTCATTTTCTTCTAAAAAGTTGAACAACGGATCTGCCGGAGCTTTAACGATATTTTCTAACGTTTCTCCTGCTTGTTGAAGAGTTCTTTCCGGAACTTGAACATTAAATCCGAATGGTTTATATGGTCTATTAAATGTGAAATTTGACTCTGACATCTTCTATAATCCTTTTTAACTAAGAATACTTTTATAATCGGATGTTTTTATAAAAAGTTTAGTGTTTAACCTCTTTTGTAAACGAATGTAAAGCAAATTTGCTTATGCTATGATTTAGTTATGAGGATGCTAAAAAGTTTTGAAAACGATTTGAATAAATGTTCAAAATGCGGATTATGTCAGCAGGCATGTCCGTTGTTTAAACTTATTCCGAATGAATGTTTGGTGAGCAAGGGCAAATTCATTATGTTGCATGGGGTCACAAAAGGGGATTTGCAACTTTCAAAAAATATAAATAAATATCTTGATTTGTGCCTAAAATGCGGAAAATGTAACAATTTTTGCCCAAGCGGAATTGAAGTTTGCCAAATTTTGAATACTGCAAAACATGAATATATGAAAAAAACTTTTAAATCTCATATCATTAACTTTTTAGAAAGTCGTTTTGTTTTTTCAAATATGATTAAGTTTTTGGCCTTTTGTTCTAAACCTTTTCGCCCAAAACAAAAAAAAGATGCAACTTCTTCTAGAGTAAAAGTTCTTTATTTTAAAGGTTGTGTTAATCAAATTTTTCCTCAAACAGATAATTATTTAAACAAAATTTTTAAAAATTCAGATATTGAAATTATTGAACCAAATTTTGAATGTTGCGGATTACCATTTTTATCAGAAGGGAATTTAGCAAGATTTGAAGAAGTGGCAAAGTTTAATTCAAATCTAATGGATGTAGATTATGATTATATTGTGACGGATTGTGCAAGTTGCGAGAGTACAATTTTGGATTATCCAAAATATATTGATATTAAATCTCCGATACAAGTGAATAAGTCAATAAATTGGGGGGATTTGATTGCAGTTAAAGGGATTAAATTCAAGTTTGATAAACCATTAAAGGTTACATTTCACAAGCCGTGTCATTTGAAAAATGATTCATTTATTAGAACGATTTTTCAGAATTGTGAAAATGTAGAATATGTAGAAATGGAAAATTACGATGAATGTTGTGGTTTTTCGGGTAGTTTTGCAATTAAAAATCACAAATTATCAAAAGAATTAACCAAACAAAAAGCTCAAAGTATAATAAAAACTGAAGCTGATTATGTGGTAACGAGTTGTCCGTCTTGCATTTTAGGGTTGAAACAAGGGTTATATTACTCAGGAAACAAAAATATAAAAGTAGTAAGTCTGTTAGAATTCTTAGCAATGGCAGATGAAATAAATCTGTAGTGTTTACCTACCATCTTTTGTAACGTTTTGTATCATTCGCTTTTCCAAAATAGGCAATTTTTTATCATATATATACTTTATATATATGAGAGTATAAAATGAGAGATTGTTATTATGCGAATTGTAAGAAATACTAATATTACAATTAACAACAACGGATATATGCCAATGGGCGGGATGATAAATACACCAACAACATTTGGCGGAGGAATGTATGGGCCGTCATTGTTTGGCTGTGGTTTTGGAATGGCTTCGCCTATGATTCCGTCTAATAATGATGTTGCTGCCGGCATGTGCACGGGTATGGCTGCAGGGTGGCTTTTGAGAACCCCGGGAGCTTTAAAAACCGTAGGAAAAGTTATTGCTTTCCCGTTCAAAATGATTGGCAAAGGTGCTGCTTGGGTTTGGAATAAAGCTATAAAACCTTTTGGACAATGGGTTGGCGGTTTGTTTACTTCCAAAGCTTCTAAAAGTCAAAAAACATAATATAAGAAACGGGCTGTTCTGATTTTCTTTTTTCCTCTTATTTTGTCACGATTGAAAGAATATAATTATCATTAAAGTATTTGTTTGCAACTTCAATAATATCAGAATCTGTTACACTATTGATTAGTTTTTCATATTTGTCTTTGAATTCATAACCTCTGGTTGAAGCTTCATACCAACCAAGGTTTGATGCTTTATCAAGGTTTGTTTCCAGTCCTATGACATAATTTCCTAAAAGTTTTTCTTTTGCATCTTTTAGTTCTTTATCGCCAACGTATTCAGTTTTAAGTTTGTTAATCTCTTCAAACAGTCCTTTTTTAGATTTTTCAAGGGTGTCAGGATTTGTTCCGATATATAGAAGGAAACTCCCTCTAAGCACGTTTGGAGAATAGCTTGAACCTAATTGATAAGCAAGCCCTTCTTGTTCTCTCAGGTCTTTAAACAATCTTGAACTCATGCCTGTCCCAAGGATTGAATCAATAACCTGCAAAGTTGCATAGTCTTTTTCATTCAAGACTCCATTTGTTTGCCATCCGAGCATAATCCATGCCGTTTGAGTTTTTGGCATATTTTGAACAGTTTTGCGTGGAGCCGTTGGTGTCGGAATTTTTGAAGAATAAACGCTATAATCAAATTTTTTGCCATTTTCTTTTTTAGGGAAAATGTTATTCAATTCTTGAATGGTTTTGTCTTTGTCAATATTTCCGTTTATTGAAATCACCATATTTTCAGGGTCAAAAACTTTGTTATAGTAATCAAGCATTTCTTCTTTTGAAATATTTGGAATATTTTTTTCTAAAACTTTAGAAGAAATTGAATATGGAGTGTTTTGATAGATTAAATCTCTATATTCTTCGATAGCTCTTTGAATTGGAATATCTTTGTTCGTTTTTATTGCATTGAGTTTGTCAGATTTAACTTTTTCAATCTCATAATTATCAAATGTTGCATTGTTTACAACTTCGTTCAACAGTTCTAGAGTTTTGTCATATTCATCTTTTGTTGTAAGAACAGAAATTGCAAAAGCATCTGCACTTGCTGCCGGTGCAATTTTTATCCCGTTATCTTCAAGAACTTGCGATAACTCAAGAGAGGAATAATTCTTTGTCCCTTTCATCATAAGTGATGCGACAAGGTTTGCTGTACCATGTGTTTTTTCTAATAACTGTCCGCCTTTTGAATAGATGCTTATTGCAATAATATCGTTTGCGGTATTCGGAGTATATAGAAGGGTCGCACCGTCAGAAAGTTTGTATTTTTGAGATTGAGAATTTTCGCTCACAAGTTCAGCAGTTCCCGTATTGGTTTTGATATTTGCAACAGGGATATTTTTTGCACTTTCAGGCAATACTATTGAAATTGCAGCTCTATTTGTACCTAAGTATTTTTCTGCGGCTTTTTTTACATCATCTTTTGTGACGTTTTTAATATTATTTAAATAATTGTCATAAAATTTGATATCACTGGTTAATGCCATTGTATAACCGATTTCGGTCGCAATATTTGTAATTGATTCTCTAGAGTAATATGTGCTTCTTTCAATAATATTTTTAGCTAAATTAAGCTGTTCATCTGTAATTCCGTTTGTTTGAATTTTTTTGATTTCATCAAAAATCGAGTCTTGCACAGCCTTACATTTTTCAGGTTCAAAATTTGCAGATACATAAAAAATTCCGTCATCTCTATAGGTAGAGTTTCCTGCATCAACTGAAAATGCAATTCTTTTCTTTTCTTTTAAAACTTGATTAAGCACTGATGATCTTCCGTCCCCTAAAACAGTTGCTAGGACATCAAGTGCGTAAGACTCTTTATCTTCAATCGGAGTTCCTCTAAAACCTACAATCATATATCCGGATTCTGTATTTGGAAGATATTCGACTTTTTTTGCCTGTTTAGTCAATGGTTCTTCTTTGGGGTAAACATTCTTTATCGGTTTTTTGAATTCAGCATTAAAAACCTCTTTAATTTTTGCAACAGCATGCTCAGGATCAACATCACCAACAACTATTGTAATCATATTTGAAGGTGAATAATGAGCGTTATAAAAACCTAAAACTTGCTCCCTTGTAATTGTTTCAATAACATCACTTTTACCGATTACTCTTCTTTTATACGGGTGATTTGTATACATCATATCGTTTAAATTGTCTTGAAGAACTTTTGCCGGAGCGTTTAAGTCCTTGCTGATTTCTTCTAATACAACTTTGCGTTCTTTTTCCATTTCGTTACGAGGAATTAGCGGATGCATCATCATATCAGCATGCAAATCCATTGCCAAATCAAAATCTTTAGATGGAATGGTTACATAGTAATGCGTAAAATCTTTGCTGGTTGCAGCGTTTGTAATGGCACCTTTAGTTTCAAGGATTTTATCAAATTCTCCCGGAGCATGGTTTGTGGTTCCTTTAAAGAACAAATGTTCTAAAAAATGTGCAACCCCGTTATTTGAGTCATCCTCATCAATTGAGCCTGTTTTTATCCATGTGTCAATTGTTACAATTGGATTGTTTTTAACTTGTTCAACAACAACGGTTTGCCCGTTATCAAGTTTATACATTTGAGCATTTGCTGCCCAAACAACATTTCCGCAAATCATTACTGCCGCGATTAGTATAAATTTTTTCATCCTGAACCTTCCTTTTTGAAGTGATTATATAATAAAATTGATAAAAAAATATCCCTTGCCGGATTAGATTTTTAGACAATAGGCATTTCTTGTAATATGTCTGTTGATTTGAATTTCTTTGGAGATTTTAGGGAAATATATTCTTTTAAAGCTTCAAATGTTACGGTACAAACCTTTTCATTGGCTTTTGTTTCGTACTCTCCACGGTCATCAAAATCGTTAATCGACATCTGTTTGAAAAAGTCTCTCAATTTGTGTGGCATTTGTTTTTTGATGTAATGAATTTTTTCAGCACACTCTTTGCAAACAATTCCACCCATATTAGGCACAAAATACATTGTCTCTTCTTCAATTTTGTCGTGACAACACAGGCATGAATCCAGTTCTATTGAAAAACCTGACTCTATCATCATTTTTAGTTGAAATTTTATAACTGCAAGCATGATTTCAACTTTAGAATCTGCAGATGATATAGTGTTGAGGGTTTTATATAAAAGATTATAAATAACTTCTGAACTTGGGTCTTCTTCAAGTCCAAAATTATTAACAACTTCTGTCACATACATTGAGTAGAAAATTTTATCAATATCTTGTCTTGTTTTATTAAAGGTATTCAAAACTTCTGCTTGACAAATTGTATCAAGATTGCGACCTTTGTGAAGCATTAAAGTATTTGCAACAAGCAAGTCCATGCGGGCACCAAGTTTGCTTTTAGGCTTCTTTACCCCCTTAGCTACCCCTCTGATTAGTCCTTTGTCTTTTGAATACATAACAATAATTTTGTCTGATTCACTCAAATTGTAGGACTTTAAATTAATTGCATCTGTTACAAAACTATTTTGCATTGTCCCTTTTACACATATATGTTAATATTATCAACTCTTGTTATTAGTTGAGAGTTTGTTTATTCATGCCTGTACCTCGGTAGATACCTCTCATAAGTTGTTCAAGTTCTGATTTGTTATCAGAATATTCTAGAGCAACTTCTTTGTTAATCTTATTTTCGGTGTACAGTTTGTATAATGACATATTCATTGTTGTCATATTGTTGAATGAACCGTTTTTAACAAGTTCATAAATTTGTTCTAACTCATCTTTTTGGATAAAGTCCTTAACAGTTGGAGTTACAACAAGAATTTCTGTTGCAGGAAGTCTTGAACCACCTTCTGCAGCGGGAACAAGTTTTTGAGAAATTGTTCCTCTTAAAGTGTTTGCAATTTGGCTTCTTACAAACGGTCTTTCATTCGGGTCAAACAAGTTGATAATTCTGGCAACCGTTTGAACTGAATCGTTGGTGTGGATTGTAGATACAACAAGGTGACCCGTTTCAGCAGCTTTCAGTGCTGATTCTACCGTTTCTCTATCACGAATTTCACCGATGAATATAACGTCAGGGTCTTGTCTCAATGCATATTTAACACCATCAGAGAATGACGGAGTATCAATCAACAATTGACGTTGAGAAACGATTGATTTTTTATTCGAGAAAATAAATTCGACCGGATCTTCGATTGTAACAATGTGTTTAGCAGTTGAAGCGTTGATATAGTCAATCAAAGATGCGATTGTTGTTGATTTACCTGAACCGGTAGGGCCTGTAACTAAAACCAGACCGTTATTAAATCTTGCAAATTCTTCTAATGTTGTCGGAAGATATAATTCTTGGAATGTCTTAATATAATAAGGAATTGCACGGATAACCATTGCCGTTTTTCCTAATTGACGACTCATGTTTATACGGAAACGAGAACATCCCGGAATTTCATAAGAAAAGTCAATATCAAAAAATCTTGTGATACGGTCTTTCAAGTGTTGAGGTGCAACAGTTCTAATTACAAATTCCATATCCTCGCTTGTCAATGGAGGAAGATTAATTCTCATAATTTGTCCGGAGACTCTAATAGCAGGTCTTTCCCCTTCGCAAATATGAGCATCTGATGCCCCTACAGAAACCGCTTGTCTTAAAAAATCTTCTATATAAAAATCGTTATTTGTGCTCATACATTCCTCTTATTTTGACATTATACAGTATATCATTTCTTTTTATTTTGCACAAGCTTATTCTATATGTTATCATTCAAATGTTGGAATTATGATACAAATCGAATTTATTAGGGATATATTACAAAATAAAAATTTTGTGATGTTTTTGACATCGTTATTTTTTATTTGTGGAGTTAGTGCATATTTTTACGGCTTTGCAGTTCTAATAGCGGCGATTGTCAGTATAGTTTTGATTTTATTTTTATATCTAAAGTTGTTTAGTGTAAAACGAGTATTATTTTTAATAGGAATATTTTATTTTGGATTTTTCTTAACTTTTTTTAAGATTAAAAATTCTGATGATTTATTACCGCTAACTCCGACCCAATCTACTGTTGTTGGTCAAATTGTCAGTATCCCGAATTCTCCTGAAAAAGACAAAGCAAAGTTTTTTATGCAAGTCGAAAAAGTAGCAGGTAAAACAGTAAATGGAAAGACGTTTGTTTCAATTTCTTCAACTCCCGATATTATTGAAAAACTAAATATTGGTGAAAAAATTTCAGTAGAGGGAAATTTGAGAAAGCCATTTTCTGCAACAAACCCTTCTCAATTTGATTATAGTGTCTATTTGAGGAATTTTAATACTTTTACGGTTTTGTATTCTGACGGTCAGAATTTGAAAATTATTAAAAATAAACTGTCTCCAAAGTGGAAATTTTTACAAGGGCTAAATAATACGAGAAATAAGATATTAAAAACACATTCAAAGTATTTGAAAAGCCCTAATCTTGAAATTTTGGGCGGAATTGTTTTTGGAGATGATGCGGTTGCTCCTCCCGATTATATCAAAACTTCATTCATAAATTCGGGGCTTTTGCATATCTTGGCAGCTTCAGGAATGAATGTAGCATTTATTTTCTCATTTTGGTTCATTATTTTGAAGTTTCTTCGTGTTCCATACAAACCCAGAGTTTTGTCAGGCATGTTTTTGGTTGTTCTATATACTCTTATGACAGGACTTGGACCTTCTGTTGTTCGTGCGGCGTTGATGTTATTGTTCGTATTAGCCGGAAAACTCATAGATAGAGATACTCACAGTGTGTCACTGCTTGCGTTTGTTGCAGTTTTGATGTTGATTTACAATCCTGCATATCTTAATAATGTGAGTTTTCAATTGTCGTTTTTTGTAACTTTCGGATTGATTACAACAGCAACCATAGTTTCGCAAAAATTAGACAAAATTCCTGACTGGTTGAAAGCTCCAATTTTAATTCCACTAGTCGCTCAAATTTGGATTGCACCTATACAAATGTTCTATTTTAACACGTTTAGCTTGTATTCAATTTTATCTAATATTTCAACGGTTTCATTGTTGAGTATAATAAGTTTTTGCGGGTTCGTAAGTTCATTGATATCAGTTTTTACACCTGTTGCAAATATAACTTGTCGAATTTTTGATTTCTTTTTGAATTATTTATTGAATATTTTAGTGTGGATTTCGAATTTCTTTGCGAATTTGCCGCACTGCATTTTACAAACCACTCATCCAAATATTTTGCAATTATGCTTCTATTATTTAGTTTTGTTGCTTGTTACTTATTTGATAAAAGTAGAAAAGTTTAAATATGCACTGATATCCGCACTTGTCGGAATTATCATCATACTTGGTTCAACAATTCATGTTGAGTCAAAAAACTTAGAAATTATAGCCTTTGATGTGCAAAATGCGGATTCTTTTATGATAAAAACGCCTCAAAACAAATATTTCTTTGTCGACACCGGAAAAGCTTCTTATAAAAGCGGAAATTCACAAGCAAAAATCATCATGCTCAAATATTTGAAAGATAAAGGAATTAAAAATATTGAAGGGCTTATTGTCACACACTTTGACAATGATCATTCCGGTGGAACCGTTGATTTTATTGAAAATACGAATGTTAAAACTTTATACTTAAATTCTAAAGAAACTTCAACAAAAACCGCCAAAGACATATTTTCTTCTGTCCGTAAGCATCATCAAAAAGTGGAATTTGTAAAGAATAACGATATCATTTATCAAGAACCTGATTTAACGATTCGAACTTTCAAAGCAAAAGTGCATGGCAAAAATCAAAGCAATGAATGTTCTACAGTTACATTGTTGAACTATAAAGACTTTGATATGCTATTTATGGGCGATGCCGGAGTTTTAGCGTTTAATCAATTAAAACACAATATTCCACATAATATTGAAGTTCTAAAAGTTGGTCATCATGGAGGCCCAATGGTTGTAGATTCTGATATGGTAGACTATTTAGGGAATAAAATTTCTCTAATTTCTACCGGTATAAACTATTTTGGGCATCCAAATAAGGGAACGCTTGATATATTGCGAAATACAGATGTTTTGAGAACGGATTTATTGAATTCATTAAAGATTTCAAGTGACGGAAATGAATACAAAATTTATTCCTATGATACCCATGATAAAAAGTATCAATTGAGGGGTAAATTTTATTCAAAATAAAATTAAAAAAACACCCAAAACTTGACAAAATTATCGTACTTTTTACACTAATTGTTAAGCAGCTCAATTCCAGTGATAACAAGTGTTTTGCAAGTTGTAAATTTGTCAAAAAGTAACTTAGGGGTTGAAATTTTAAATTTTTGTAATATAATGGGTGTATACAAAACATTCGAAAAGACGAAAAACTTACAAAAACGTAGGTAGAAAAAAGTCGTTTTTGAGAATTTTCAATTTACAACTAGAGGATTACATTTTGAAAAAATTATTACTATTCACTATTGCATTAGTGTTCATGTGTTGTACACAAGTGCAGGCGGCCAATGTAAATACAGTGAAGGCAGCGATAGTAAAACATTCTATCGAAATGGGTGTAGATCCAGCAATTACTCTTAGTATTGCAAAAACAGAATCAGGTTTTAGGCACGAAGCAAAAAGCTCCCATGGGGCTGTTGGTGTCTTTCAACTAATGCCGTCCACCGCAAGAAGAATGGGCTTAAACCCTTATTCTCTTGACGATAATATCAAAGGTGGAATTATGTATTACAAATCAATGTACAAAATGTTCGGATCAATGGAATTAGCTTTAGCCGCTTACAATGCAGGTCCTGCAAACGTAAAAAAATACAAAGCTGTTCCTCCGTTCGGTGAAACAAGAAAGTTTGTATCAAGAATTATGACTGATTACAATCACTTCAAAACTCACCCTGATCCGGCAATGATTGCAGCAAAAACTCCGGCTCAACCTACAAATCGTGCAGTTGCCGCCGCAACTCCAAAGGTTCCGGTTGGTGCAGCGAAAGTGGTTGCAAAAGCTCCTGTTAAAGCAGCTCCTCTTCCAAACAAGTTTGAGGAAGCAAGAAGAGTTAACTCTCAAGCTATCAAGGCTTTGCCAATGGAAATGGAACTCAAATCACAATCAGTTGCAATCTAGAATTTGTGTTAATGATTTAAAAAAAGAGTTTGGTTTTATACCAAGCTCTTTTTTGTTGCTTATAGTTTCCCAATTTTAATTATATTGAATAGCAAGTATTGTTTTCGTTTTCCGATTTCTCTAATTTTAAATATTGTTAATCCAAATATCTTAAATCTGTAAGTTTTGGGTTCATGTGATGAAATATCAATATTATGTTTTTTGATAAATTCACTCGCTTTTTTATGTGCATAAACGCTATCAGTATTTGCTTTTTCGCTTCGTTGTTTAACGGTTGAATTGTTCCTTCTCAAGTAATAGTAATATGTATTTGGTACTGTTACTATTTTGCCTAAATAGAATAGTGCTTGTGGGGTAAAAATACAATCTTCATAAAATATTCCATTTTCAAACTCTAGCCCAATTTCTTTGACTTTTTCTGTTTTATAAATTTTATTCCAAACATAAGATTTTTCTGGAATATCGCATAATTCAAATTTTAAATTTGTATTATCTGTTGTTATTTCTTTTTCGAATTTTAGCGATTTTTTCTTTTTTATCCCTGTTACCCTTATAATTCCACCAAGTGCAATATCGGCATTATTTTTTATTGCAGAACTATAAAGTTTTTCGAAAAAGTCTAAATCAAGCCAATCATTAGAATCAACAAATCCAATATATTCGCCTTTTGCAATTCCCATTCCTTTATTCCTTGCGGCAGATTGTCCAGAATTTTCTTGGTTAATTACAACAATACGATTATCTTTTTTAGCATATTCTTCTAAAATTTTTGGAGAATTGTCTTTTGAACCATCATTTACACAAATAATTTCAATATCTTTTAGTGTTTGATTGATTAAGCTGTCCAGGCATTTTCTCAAATATTTTTCAACATTATACACTGGAACAATTATTGATACTTTTGGCATATAATCCCCTTATTTCTTTGCGACAATTGTATTTTTACTTAAAAATTAATAGTAATACATATATATTATACATGCATAGCTTTGAATATCAACATGTTTTTACAAGTGTAAGTTTGTTATTAGTTCATTAAAAAGAATATAGAATTATTAAAAAGAGAGAATTAATATGAACTTGAAAGAAAATTTAGGTAAGAATATTCAAAAATATCGCAAACTTAACAAGCTAACGCAAGAAAAACTTGCAGAAGCTGTTGATGTTGATATAAACAGTATAAGTTCTATTGAGAGAGGAAAATATTTCCCCACTCCAGATAACCTTGTCAAAATTTCTATAGCTCTAAATATTTCTCTTTCAGACCTATTTACATTTCACCCATTTGAAAGTTGTGAAGAATACGAAAAAGAGATAAAAAATAACATAAATTTAATCCGTAATGATATGGTAAAACTCTCTGCTGTCAATGCTTTTATCAAAAATATTTTGTAATAATTTTGTCAAATTTTTTCTAAAATTTTATTGTTAATATTTGTAAAATTATTCACTAGAACTAGTTAAATAGTATTATATTTTTTACCCATTTGTGCTATATATAATTTATACATAAATGGATTATATTTATTATAGTTCAGCAGAATGGAGGAAAAAATGGCAGTAGGTCAATTCGTTTTTATGTTACACAGTCACCTTCCATATTATAGAAAAGCAGGAATGTGGCCGTTCGGAGAAGAGAACCTTTATGAATGTATGGCAGAAACTTATGTTCCTCTTCTTAATGCAATTTCCGAATTGTATGATGAAGGAATTAAAGCTAAGTTAACAGTTGGTATTACTCCAATTTTGGCTGAGCAATTGAATGATGAGCATTTGAAAAATGGTTTTGTTGAATATTTAGACTCTAGAATTAAAAGTGTTTCTAAAGATTTAGACAGATACCCAGATCCAAAGGTTCCTCACTCTCAACATTTAAAATATTTAGCAAAATATTACTTTGATTGGTTTAACAATATTAAAGAATCATTTGTAAATAAATACCACATGGATTTGATTGCAGCGTTCAAAAAATTCCAAGACTTGGGATGTATTGAAATTACAACATCAGGTGCAACTCATGGATTTTCTCCATTGCTTGCTACTGATAATAACTTGAACGCACAATTCAAAATTGGTTCTGATACAACAAAAAGATTATTTGGCAAAAAAGCTAAAGGTTGTTGGTTGCCTGAATGTGCTTACCGTCAAGGTTATGAATATATTGGTAAAGACGGTCAAAAGCATTGGCGTCCTGCTATTGAAGTTACTCTTCAAAATAATGATATTGAATATTTCTTCACAGAATCTCACGTTATTGAAGGCGGAAATTCTATCGGATGTCGCCGTGTAGTTGGGGTTTACGGTAATATTGAATATATTCCGCTACCAGAAAGAGAACCAACCGGATATGATACTTATTCAGCATACTGGTTGCCTGATGCTCAGGTTGCCGTTATGGGTAGAAACGATAGAGCTGGTTACCAAGTTTGGTCTGCTGCTGATGGATACCCTGGAGATGGATGCTTCAGAGAATTCCACAAAAAAGATGACAAATCAGGCATGAATTACTGGAGAATTACTTCTCCTAAGACTGATTTAGGCGATAAAATGCTTTATGATCCGGTATTGGCTTTGAACAAAATCAATGAGAATTCAGATCACTATACAACAATGATTTACCACTTGTTGAATGATTATAAAAATTCTCATAACGGTAAAGAAGGTTTGATAATGGTATCATTTGATACTGAATTATTCGGTCACTGGTGGTTTGAAGGAATTGAATTTATTAAACAAGTTATTAAAAAATTCAATCAATACCTTCCACAAGTTGAAAGAATGACAGCAGGAGAATACTTGCATGCTCATCCTCCAACAGAAGCTATCCAAATCCCTGAATCTTCTTGGGGTCAAGGCGGGCACTTCTACGTATGGAATAACCACTTGACTGAATGGATGTGGCCTATTATTCACTCTTGCGAAAAACGTATAACATCAATTGTTGATAAATATCCGAATATTCCGGATGACAAATTGTTGCATAGAGCGTTGAATCAATTGGCAAGGGAAAACTTGTTGTTGCAAAGTTCAGATTGGCCATTCTTGATTACAACATGGCAAGCTAAGGATTACGCAACTGATAGATTTAGAGAACATGTTGATAGATTTGAAGAAATTGCTGACATGATTGAAAGCGGTCATATTGATGATTCTGCATTGAAAAAAATCGAAAGCATAGATAACTGCTTCCCAACAATTGATTATAGAGTTTATCAATCAATTGAAGAAGGTGTTATACCTCAACAATCTAAAAAGTTAGCACCTTTATATGCAGATTAGATAATATAAAAATAAAAGTTTTTTACAATTCATTCTATGAGCCTTGGCGTAAAGTCAGGGCTTTTTGTTTTGGGAGGGTAATTATTGGCTCAAAAAAATAATAAATAAAAAAAATAAAAAAAACTCTTGCAATTTATTTTTTAGCATATATAATAAAGAAGTAACCAAAATAGAAATGGGAGCGTAGCTCAGTTTGGTTAGAGCGCATGCCTGTCACGCATGAGGTCGCGAGTTCGAGCCTCGTCGTTCCCGCCATTTTAAGAGGGTTTTAGATACCCTCTTTTTTAATGCAATAAAAAACGTTCCAAAAACATTCCATTTTGGCATTTGTTTAAGATAGTTAATAATAAAAAAGTTGCCTACATTGAGGCAACTTGGGCAGGTTATTTTAGTAATTCTTAGGTTGCAAAAACTCTATTAAGTTCTTGTTTTACAAAATCAGAAGTATTATCAATATCGATATAAATATCTTCTGTAATTGAAGCTCTTCCATGACGGAGCAGTTTTTGTATTACTTTAGTTGGCACTCCTTTCTTAGATTTCTTGGGAACCACAGAAATTGAGGAAATAACAAAAATGCTCTCTGAAGAAGTTAAGGTTAAAAAATCATCTGAACTCAAAAACTCAATCGGATTTTAAACAAAGCCCACCCACATTCCATCACCTCTATTGCTATGTGGAGTGTGGTGCTGGGTGTGGTGTTTCTTTTACAAGGTTCCAAACTATTTTTTCAACCATTAAAAACAAGTACGTTTTTACATTTCTAGCCAAAATAATTTTCCGTTAGTTTTCTTTAAAAAATGAACTCATTTACAATTTTAATCTTTAAAAACAAACCATTTCAAAACAGAACTACGGTATTTTCTTTTCATCTTTTGATAATAAAAAATTACCGGAGGGAAAACTGGGCTAACGGAATTAGAAGAAAAAATAATGTTGTTACTGTAAATTTTACACTAGAAACGGATATTTACATTGGCTATTTCATAAAATATACCATGCAAGGGCGGCCGCCGGTATCGTAATTTATTTGTTCTATAACTTCACTGTTTTTTGTTAAATAGTGCATGTATTTTCGAACCGTAACTTTTGAAATATCCAAAAATGCGGCAATCTGTTCTGATGTATGTCCGCTATTTGTATCTTCTCTTAAGTATTCGCGGATTTTGTCTAATGTCTTTTCTTGAATACCTTTTGGAAGTTCAAAATTATTATTCCCCAAATGTTCGCTATTCATAATTTCATCAATTTTTTTCTGATCCAGAACGCAAACATTATTTTTTTGAACTCTACACTCAACGAATTTGTCCAGTGCTTGTTGAAATCGTTCTTGTACAAAAGGTTTGACAAGGTAATCAATGACCCCAAAGTTTAAAACCGTATCAAGGGTATTTTTATCATTTGATGCCGTAAC
>CAKUZW010000006.1 GCA_934718135.1 uncultured Candidatus Melainabacteria bacterium
TCTCAAGATAAGAATTTGGAATTGAAATTGAAACAACTAGATACAGAAGAAAATGCAATCTCAACAGAAATCGAAGCTGTTAAGAAAGTAATTTCTAAAAACGTTGAATCAAGTTTCAAAACATTCAATGCTTAATACTCGCCGTATGGGTATCATGCTGCCAATGGCTTTGAGATTTGAAAGACAAATGAATAAGTTAATTATACCAAGGCAATAAGGCACTGAAGTCACGTCATCCTTAAGTCAATAAGGCGACTACAGAGGTGAAAAACAACTAAAAACAAAACAAAAAATAAAATAAAATAAAATAAAATGTCATTCTGGTCTTGTTTCAGACTCTAATACAAAAAAAATACAAACTAAACAAAATTATAAAAAAGCAAAAACAAAAATTTTTAAATAAATTTCCTTTCCCTTTTTCCTATTGATTTTCAACGACTCGTAATACAGTCGTTTTTTTTTGGCAAAAATGCTAAGAAAAGGTTATTTATTCGGACAGAACACTCTACGACAAATGACTTTGAAGCCACTCCTAAACATGCCCCTAAACAATTACATCCGCAACAAGAATCGGTCGTTCACGAAAATCTAATGAGATACCTTTCAACACAATCTTACTATCTTTTTGAATAATATATTCTGCTTCGTGGTTATTTACATTTGTGTAAGTTCCACGAAATAGGGCTTTACTTCCTTTTTTCAGATTGATTTCCCAAGGAATGCCCTGCATAGGATAATTATTTTCTCTCAACGTTGCAGACATAAAACGCTCGTTATCAATAGTTCGTCCAGAAAGTTCTTTATTGATTTCTGCTAAATTTGAACTATATTTATCAAAATTGTTAAGAATTTCATCCAAACTTGTCCCGTCCATCAGCTTTATACCTGAAAAACGATGAATATTTCGTTCTACCCTTTCCAACTTTATATCACTGGTTGTTGGGTATTTTTCGATTAGTTTAGATAATTGACTTGCTTGTTCCATATAAAAATTGTTTGTCAGCTTTCCTTTTTTCAAATTAGTCAACGCGTCATTTATATCATCTGAACAATCGCCAACAAAATGATTTAGTGCTGTTTGTTCTTTTTCATTAGGAATTTTATGTTCAAGATTATACAAAACTTCATCCCAAAATTTTGTACCTCTAGATTCAATTATTGTTGGATTTGAATACGCAAATAAGTTTTTAAATCTTTCATAATAAACAAACAATTCTTCTTTATCCAATTTTTGCCAGAAATCTTTATGTTCGCCTGTTGTAATCATTTTGTGCAAAGTATCAACATCTTTTTGAGATAATGCATAAGAACTACTACCACCTGCAATATTTTGTAAATCATGAATTTTAGATGTAAGTTCATCGCTTGCGATTAAATACCCGTCATCTTTTGAAAAACCAAAAGATTGTAGTGTTTTTTCGATTTTAGTTCGGTCAAAAATATCTTCTGAAATCTTATAAACATTTTTACCAATATTTCGAGCAGATTGAATTTCAAACACATCATTAGGCAAAACATATTTCAAATTCTGTTTTGCAATATTAGTGTGTTCAAAAGGTTTGAACGGAATATTTGATATGAGGCGAAAAGTAATATTCATTTTTCCCTACATATATAAAAACAAAAAGTCGATTTTTATTGCTAAAACCGACTTTTTATTTAAATTAAATTAAGAATATTTTATTTTAATGAAGTACAACTTCTTTTTTCAAAATAGTTTTTGGAACATTGATAACCCTTTGATTTGAGCTACCAACCCATTTGATTTGCTCATCTTTTAGTGCTTCGACAAATTCGCCTTCTGCAATTACATCAATATCTGAAATTCCTTCCAAATCCTTGATTTGCTCCCAAGTGTAACCTGTATAGAGCCAAATAGTCTTTTCAGGTAAAATTTGTCTGATTTTTTTGATAAGTCTGAATACTTCACTTCTATTATTTGGGAATAAAGGATCTCCGCCACTGAAAGTTATACCGTCAATATACGGTTTATCAAGAGCCTCGAATAGTTCCTCTTCTGCTGCTTTATCAAAAGGAAGTCCGCCTTTTTCATCCCAAGTGATTGGATTTTGGCAGTTTTTACAGTGGTGGTTACATCCTGAAACCCACAAAACTACACGCAATCCGTCACCATTTAGCATATCTTCTTTTGTTATATCGTGATAATTCATTACATGCTTACCCTATCTTTAATCTCTTCCATTTTAGCAGCGTTCAATCTTGTATCGCCCTTAACTCTTGAATAAGACAAGTATCCATTCATTCTTTCAATTTTAGTTAAGTTTTTGCTACCGCATTTTGGACAAACATCCATATTCAATTCTTGGTGTCCACAATCATCACAATATGATAATGACAAGTTTACACCTTCATAAAAACCTTTGTCCATTGCTCTTTTGATAAGAGTTTCAATTGCTTTTGTGTTATATGCAATAGGATATTTTACATATTGAATTTTTCCACCGTTCAAAAGTTCCCAGAAGCGACCTTCCAAATCTTGCTTTTGAGCAGGACCGATTTTTTCACTTACATGGCAGTGGAAGCTATTTGAAACATAACCTCTGTCTGAAACTTTATCAACTACACCAAATTTCTTACGGAATTGTTTAATTTGCAATCCGCAAAGATTTTCAGCAGGAGTGCCGTAAATTGCATAAAGATTACCGTCTTTTTCTTTAAATTCGTTAACCTTTTTGTTGATATATCTCATAACTTCAAGTGCAAATTCACCGTCTTCAACCAATGATTTGTGGTTATACAATTCTTGCAACTCATTCAATGCGGTAATACCAAATGAAGCAGTTGAAGATTTCAATACAGGTTTAATTTTGTCATGAAGTCCTAAATGACCGCCATAAAAACCACCTTCACAGAATCCCAAAGGATTGATTGAAGCTCTCATTTCGCCCAAATATTCATAAGTACGTTTGTGAAGATTTCTAATCATTTCCAAATAATAATCAAGAACTTCGTAAAAATCTTTACCTTCTTTTTGAGCTTTTGCATAAATCATTGGTAAGTGCAAGCTTATTGCACCAATGTTAAATCTACCAACGAATACCGGTTTATCATCTTTATCAGCAGGTTTCATTCCGCCTCTTTCATACCATGGAGAAAGAAATGCTCTACAACCCATTGGAGAGATAACACGTTTGTATTTTTTATACATACTTGCAATGTAACCTTCACCGGTCATAGACAACCAATCAGGGTACATTGAACGTTTTGAACATTCAACACCGGCATCGAATAATTCTTCTAATTCTCCGCCTTTACCATGCAAGTTTTCATCATATAGGAATACAACTTTAGGGAATAAAACAGGTTTTTTGTTGCCTTTTTTACCTTGACCTTCTTGTCTAACTTTTAACATCATAAGTGATGCCATTTTTTCAAATTTGCCTGTTCCAAGCCCCATTGACATTGTAATGAATGGGTAATCACCACGACTTGATGCAACTGTGTTGAATTTATATTCCCAACCTTGGAAACCGTCATGCAAATCATTTTTAACATCTTCAACTGCAGCAGCATCTGCTTTTTCTTCTGACAAACCTAAGTTTACATATCTTTTATAATGTTTATCATAAGTTTTTTGAGCGTAAGGTGCCAAAATCTTATCAACTTCCGGAACAGTAAAACCACCATATTGTTGACTTGCTGCAGCCATAACAATATCACCGATTACATCAAATGCAACCTCCAATGTTTGCGGTTCGTTGTACCAAAGATTTCCCATTTCAAAACCGTTTTTCAAAACATTTGCAACATCGAATAAACAACAATTCATTGTATCACGTCTTGCTGACATATCGTGGATATAAATATATCCGTCACGTGTTGCTTGAAGTTCAGGCACAGTTAAGAAAAATTTCTTATATAATTCTTTATTTAATTGATTGAAAATCAAAGATCTTTTTGTTGATACAAGAGCCGAATCCGCATTTGAATTCTCTTTATCTCCAATATACATAATTCTTTGACTTTCTTGATAAACTTTATCTAACATATTTACAAAATCTATTTTATAATCTCTATAATTTCTATAACTCTTTGCAACTTTCGGATTAAAGTTTTCCAAAGCGTTTTCTACGATACAGTGCATTTTAAAGATTTCTATTTCTTGTTGTTTTGTATCCATTACGCTTTTATTTACAAAATTGCAAATATCGGAAATATCTTTATCTTTAAGCTCTACTAACATTCTAGCAGCAGATTTCTTTATCGCCGATACAACTTTTTCAATATTATAATCTTCTTTAGTACCGTCTTTTTTAATAACTTTAATATTATTTAAATTAATTTTTGGTGTAATTCCGACAATTTTGCTCATCGGATTGATAGAACCGATAGTTTTTGGCTTAGTAACCCCTTTGATATCTTCCTTATGAGAAGTTTTGATGTTTAAAAAGTTCCCGTCTTTCAAGTTTTGCATAATAATCTCCTTTGTATAAAAAGGCAGAACTTGGTTTTTTCATAGATACAAACTATCCAATTTCCCCAAATTCCTGTCTCAAGGTGCCTCCTACACTCCAAGCACTCTGACATTTAAGGTTGTGGGTGACACACATGACTTTCTTATCCATTTCCTTAACTTGTCATGTATTATTCTACTATAAATTTTAAAGTCATGGAAGAATTATTAATAAAAATTAATTCTTTAGATTGAAAAAAATCAATCCAAATTAATGCAATGGATAACCCTTAGGGATTTTCCACCCATTTTGACGGATTAATGCAGCACAATACATTCCATCTCCGTTTTTATTACAATTATTCATTATTGTTGCCTGCGGCAAATCCGCACCATAAGGGATTATTGAGTCATCCTCCTCTATTCTTTTTAAGAAAAATACATCCTGACCATGTTTATTCGGTTTTTCCGCTCCATTAATATCTATAAAAATAATCTTATCATTATCACTAACAACAGGTGTCCCTTGTGTATCGTAAGCAAAAGCATAAAGAATTCCATCCATAGAAATAAATGGAGTTCTCCCAAATGCAAATGGGTCTCTATATAAATTATAAGTTCCATTTAAATGAGACCAAGTATACGCAGTGTCTTCCCCATAACCACAGTTGTTATTATCAGGTTTACAAATTTGCATAATTTTCATATATGGGACAAAATATTTCTTAACAAATTCCTCATAAGGTAAACTTTTATCCCAAGTTTCCATTTCACCATTCTCCGCCTCAGATTGTTTTATAACCTGATTAATCGTAGACACAGCTTTTGTTAGTTTAGTTTCGATTTTGTGTTTTTTGTAATTTGTCATAAGCCCCGGAATAGTCAACGCCGCCACAATTCCGATTATGCCAAGGGTGATGAGGGTCTCAGCTAAAGTAAAAGCCGTCATTCTGAGCCGCACGAGCAGAGTGGCATTGGTGTAATTCGTTTTATTGTTATCTTTCATTTTTACATCCTTTCTTTTTGTTCTAAATAGGGGTTCGGGGGCATAGCCCCTGATGACTCGAGCCATTTAATCAGTCGTGTTTTTCTTTTTCGGTTCCACTTTTTCTTTTTGCGTTGAAATCAAAAAGAAAAAGTGAACAAAAGTATTTATTTTAATGTTGGGCAGATGTGCCCAACCTACTTTATTTAAAGAACTTATAGACTTATTGACTTATAAACTCTAAAAAATTCTTATTCCAATTTTCCTTAAAACCACTCATAGCCTTCATTCATTTTTTCCTCTTTTTTCTATTTTTCAAACCATAATCAATTCCTTTTATTTTATAAACAATCGTTTATAAAATACATCCTATCATGTATAAAAAATATTTGTCAAATCATATAAAATCAATTTATGGATTCAAACGAGTTAAACAAAAACATAGCAGACAATCTCCGCCAAATTAGAGCTAAAAATAGAATTTCGCAAGATGAATTGTCTGAATTGAGCGGTATAAGTCAACAATATATCTGCAAAATCGAAAACGAAAAAGTGAATCCAAGTATTTACATCCTTTATAAAATTGCAAACTCTTTAAAAGTTACTATTAATGATTTAGTTTATTAATCCCTTTTTGTTCACAAATTTTACAACCATTTTATTTTGTAATAAAATAAAACCATAGACTATAACTAAATTATGAGGGAAATAATAAAATGCAAGTATCATTAAATTGGTTAAACGAATTCGTTGATTTATCAAATGCCGAAGCTTCTCAAATAGCTCACGAATTGACTATGAGCGGATTGGAAGTAGAAGCGGTGGAAGATGTTAAACCAAGTTTTACAAATATAAAAACTGTTAAAATTGAAAAAATTGATGCACATCCGAACTCTGACAGACTTCATCTTGTAACTGTAAACACAGGTTCAGGATTGAAAACAGTTGTTTGTGGGGCTCAAAATATTCAAGAAGGTCAAGTTGTACCTTACGCAAGTGTAGGTTCTCAAGTTTTAGACCGAAAAACAGGTGAAATGTTCACGTTGACTCCTGCGGTTATTCGTGGAGTTGAATCTCAAGGGATGTTATGTTCCGCAGACGAACTCGGAGTTTCTGACAGAAATTACCAAGAAGAAGACGGCATATTGATTTTGAATAGAATTTTCCCTGACGTTCAACTAGGTAAAGATGTTAAAGACGTATTAGGATTTGAAAAAGACACAGTTCTAGATGTTGCTCCAACTGCCAATAGAGGCGACCAAATGTCTGTAATCGGAGTAGCTAGAGAATTGAGTTCTTTATTCAATACACCATTGAAATTTAATCCTATTGAATGCACAAAAGATTTAACAACAGACAAATTTAAAGTTGAAATCAAAGATAAAGATGTTTGCAAATATTATTCAATAGCACTTTTGAAAAATGTTAAAACAAAACCATCACCTGATTGGATGAAAAAAAGATTGTTAGCTTCAGGTGTGCGTTCAATAAATAACATTGTAGATATTACAAATTATGTAATGCTTGAATATGGTTGCCCGCTTCACGCATTTGACGCGGACAAACTTGATGGATATCTTTGCGTAAGAAGAGCAGAAGAAGGCGAAAAACTTGTAACTCTTGATGAAGTTGAAAGAACATTGACAACTGAATCTGTTTTGATTGCAACAAAAGATAAAGGTGTTTGTTTAGGCGGAGTATTTGGCGGAGCTAATTCTGAAATTGATGACAACACAACATCAATTGCTTTAGAAGCCGCTTATTTCACACCTGCATCAAACAGAAAATCTGCAAGAAGTGCAGGTTATAGAAGTGAAGCCAGTGCAAGATTTGAACGCGGAATTGATATTGAAGCAGTAAAACCGGCATTGATGCGTGCTATGCAGTTATTGGTTGAATATGCTGACGCTGAAGTTGTCGGAGTTGTTGAAGACGGAGAAAACAAGCTCGATCCGATTGAAATAACTTTAAGATACGCTCAAATCAAAAGAATTTTAGGTTGTGAAATTGCACCTGAAAGATGTATCAACATTTTGGAAAATCTTGGATTTAAAAAACTTGGCGGAAATGATGCGGCTGCAAAATTCTTAGTTCCAAGTTTCAGAGCTTACGATGTAACAAGAGAAATTGATTTGATTGAAGAGATTGCAAGAATCAACGGATATGACAAAATTTCTCCGACACTACCTGCTAAAGCTCAAACTCCACACATTACTTTAGAAGAAAAAGTAATCAAAAAAGTAAATGAAATTATGCTTTCCGCAGGGTTGAATGAAATTCAAACAACTTCACTAATCGGAAAACCATTGTTAGACAAATTCAAAATGACTTATGATGAAGAAAATGCGGTTAAAGTTTTGAATGCGGCAAGTGAAGACAGTTCAATGCTTCGTCAAACTCTTGCGGCAAGTGTTTTGAACTGTATGAAATACAATTTTGATAATGGTCAGAAAAATTTCTGGGCTTACGAAATCGGAAAAACTTACATCAAAACAGCTCCGGCTGACGAAAAAAACACAGGAGTGAAAGAAACAAGAGTTTTGGAAGGAGTTTTGACAGGAGAAGTTCAAAATTCTAAATGGCAAATTAAATCAACTCCTGATTTTTACACAGTTAAAGGAATCTTAGAAAACTTATTTGAAGAATTAGAAGTTTCAAGAAGAATTAAGCTTGTACCAATCGAAAAAACAGAATTATTCAAAACTCATAACGCTCTTCACCCATATAGAACAGCCGTTATTATGTTGTTAGGCAAAAAACCTTTACCTATCGGATATTTTGGACAAGTTCACCCAACTTTGATTGACAAATTGAAATTAAATCAAGACGCATTTTTATTCAAAGTTGATTTGACAGAACTTGTAAAAGCCGTTAAAGAATCTGTTCCAAGATTTAAACACTTGCCACAATATCCTGAAGTTAGACGTGATATTGCATTTATCATCAATGACGATGTAACTTTTGATGATATCCAAAAAGTTATTAAAAGCTCTGTTAAACAAAACATCTTCAAGGGTTCTGAAATCTTTGACGTATATCAAGGCGAACACGTTGAAGAAGGTTTTAAAAGCGTAGCTTTCAGAATTAAGATGCAAGATGAAAATGCAACTTTGACAGACGAAATTATTGAACAACAAATGACTTCTGTTAGAGAAAAATTGCAAAAAGCTTATGCTCAAATTTCATTCAGGGAGTAAACGAATTATGAAAAAATTCATCATTTTATTCTTATCAATATTTGCTCTAAGTTTTGGCTTCAGTTTGGGAGAAAAAACTTATGCAAAAGATATTATACCTGTAAGACCAAATGTTGTAACGGTTAATACGGTAGGACTTTATCAAGTTGGGAATGATATAAAAATTTATAAAGAACCAAATGAAGAGTCGCAAATTTTATATCGAGTAAGGTGGAATAATGATGAATTTTTTCCTGAAACAATTGGAGCGGAAAAATTTTTCACGTTGTTTTTACCTGAAAAAGAGTTGGCACTGGTTAGTGTAGTTGATGTTTTGGATGATTGGATTGAAATCGTTTATGACAACAAAACAGGAAAAACCGCATGGATAAAAAAAGATGACCCATACAAATTTATGACATGGATTAACTTTTACAACACTTACGGTAAAAAATACGGTTTAACGCTTTTAAAAAGTGCTCCTGAAACTTGTAAAGATATGAAATCTTCTCCTGAAGATATGGCTAAAACGATTTCTACAATGAATTATCCGCAAAAAATCAACCTTAACGTAATTCGTGGAAACTGGGCTTTGGTCAGTGTAATGGACTTGGACAAAATCCCTAAAACCGGATATATTCGGTGGAGATCAGATGACGGAGTAAGATATTTCTTTCCGGCGGTAAAATAAAATTTTTAAAAAGCGGTTCATTAGTTAAATGAGCCGCTTAAATTTTTAAATATATTGTTCAATAATTTCGATTACTTTTTGGTGAACTTCTTCAATTGATTTTGTTGAATCTACCACTTTAATCCTATTAGGTTCAAGTTTAGCAAGTTCAAGATAGCCCTGTCTTACACGATTAAAGAAGTCTTTGCCGGAACTTTCCATTCGGTCTTTTTCTTTTCCAACCCTTTTCATTGAAGTTTCAATATCAACATCAAAAACAAATGTTAAATCAGGTTTTTTGCCACCCGTTGCAAGATTGTTTAATTTATTTATTTCATCAATATCAAGCCCTCGTCCATAACCTTGGTAAGCAACAGTACTGTCAGTATGCCTGTCACAAAGCACGATTTTACCTTGTTCAATTGCAGGTTTGACTATAACATCTATATTTTGAGCCCTATCTGCCAAGAAAAGAAAAGATTCACATCTGTCTGAAACCGGTCCGTCATAAGTCAAAAGAATTTTTCTGATATGTTCGCCTAAACCTTTTCCCCCTGGTTCACGAGTCAAAACAACATCAAGCCCCTTATTCTCCAAATAATCTTTTAACAAATTTAACTGCGTTGTTTTTCCACAACCGTCAGCACCCTCAAATGTTATAAACAAACCTAATCTCCTCTCTTTTTATTCCATTATAACGTAAAAACGAACCGGAGAAACTCCAATTCGTTTTTATAAAAAATAAAGTAGCCCATAAGCCGTGTTCTGTTTTAGATAATCATCTGTCTGGTATTAGGATTGCTCCTAATCTCTAGCGATTTTTCCGAAGATGGCGAACAACCTTAACCTTCGTGTCAATCTTGCATCCGACCGGGGTTTACCTAGCTGATACCTTCCGATATCACTGGTGAAGCTCTTAACTCACCGTTGCACCATCGCCTGTGATTAAAATAATCCATTGGCAGTCTACATTTCTGTGGCACTATCCGCCGACTCACATCGCCCGGAGTTTCTCCGGCGGCCTGTTCTTGGATGCACGGACTTTCCTCACTTTAGAATAATTCCAAAGTGCGATTATCCGACTACTTTATTTATCTTCTGTTATATCTTTGTTTACCTTGATTGCATTTAATGCCCAAGTATCACTAGCATCAACTTTTAATCGTCCGTCTTCATATATGTTGATTACAAAACGATCAAAACCTTTTTCTCTAGCATTGCATTTATCATTTCCTTCAAGTGTTGCACCGTCACCTAAATCAACATTTGACGCTGTTGATTGACCACAATTCGGAGCTTCTTTACCATTTACATCCACAATCAATTTTGCTACGGATGTTTTAGAAGCTTTTGATGCAAAACCGGTACCGTCAAAACTCCAAGACATACCGTCTTTTGTAGTAAAAGAACCTTTACCGTCTGTACCAATATTTGTGCTACTTACATCAACTTTATCAGTATACAAAGTTACAAACTTTTTACCGGCATTAGCTTCTGTTGAAATATCTGCTGCAGCATCCCAATTTACACAGTTTGAATACGCAAAACCGTCATCAAAACCATATCTTTTGCCACTTGCAGAATTTGATTTGTCAGGATAACAAGACTCATCATTGATTAAATCAGAAACTACGCTCTGAACCATATAATAAGCTCTTTTTGCCATCATTGTATTTTGATTAGGCAACAAGTTTACAATAACAGGTAACAATATTGCACATAAAATACCGATTACGCCCAATGCAACAAGCAATTCTGACAACGTAAATGCCTTAGTATAATTTTTCATTCTTTAATCCTCAATTACTCTAAATATATATTTATTATACCATGTATTATTGAATTTTTCAATATAATATGTTATCATAGTAGTAGAAAAACGTTTAAAATAGAGGGACTAAAACATCAGAATGTAAAATTTTGTTTACATAATAGCAAAATAATATATTCAGATGAGTTAATAACATATCACATCCTTTATAATATGTAGGAAAATAAACACGAAAAGCGAGAAAAAACATGGTCGATAACAGATCTGCCGGATTTTTTGGAATTGGTGGCTCTTTCAATTTTAAGAGTGGAGACATTTCTGGAACCGCAGCAAAAATGCAAGATGATAAAATGGGGCAAGGTGGGGAATATTTTTCTCAACGTGGAAACCAAGAAGAAGAACAAGCCCCAAGCCAACAATACACCGATCAGAGTGCTGTTTTGCGTGCAACACTTAATTCACTTGCAATGATGAATGTCGCAAATGTTATCAATTCCAAAAAGCACAAACGTGTTCTTGATGAAGAAGACAAAATAACCGAAGATTTAAAAGAAATTCTTAGAGTAAAAAAACTTCAAAATCATCTCCAAAATAAACAACACAATGATGAAGATGATCTTGAAAAATACTAATTCTTACAGTTTATAAAACTATTTCCAAGGGTAATCCTTTTCAATTTTCCAACCTGCACGCCTGATTTTTTCGGCACAAGTCCAACCACTTTCAGCACAAATTCTATCTATATCATAAGTTGTCCTATCATAACCATAAGGTTGAACCCCACCACCATCAGGAACCCTTACCAATTTAAACACATCACGACCCAATCTGTTCGGTTTTGCTCCACCATTTATGTCAACCAAAACATCAAAAGCCGGTCTCTTTGGATTTCCTCCGGCAGTCATAACTATATATAAAAATCCGTCCATTGTATAAAATGTTGTTCGCCACAATTGAGATACTAATGTCGTATTGGCAGAGTTATTTTTAGGAGTAATAAATGGATTATTAGAGTCATAACCACAAACCTGAGGATTTGAACAATATGTCAGAACTTTAATATAAGGAGCCCAATATTGCTTAAAATACTCTACTGCTTCCATATCAAAAGCACTATCAGGTTCCCCAACATCATCAAATGATTGTTTATAAGCTTGATTTATTACAGCGATTGCCTTTTTCAATCGAGTAACAGTTGACTCTTTTTGATAATTAGTGATAAGTGCCGGAATAGTCATCGCCGCCACAATACCGATGATGCCAAGGGTGATGAGGGTCTCTGCAAGAGTGAAGGCTATTTTCTTTTTAAGGGACAAGGAAATAGGGAAATAAGGGAATAAGTTCGTTAAGGTTTTGTCTTTAGCGTTATTCTGTACAACTGCTGTATTGTCATTCTGAACTTTACAAAGCGAACCGTTGAGCTGAGGCGAAACGTGTGAGTCCGTATGCGTCGGCGTAGCCGTTAGCTGGTTCAGAATCTTATTGTCTTCAAATCCCACAATTTCGTCATTGCGAGCGAATGCGAAGCAATCCAGCCTATTTTTATCACTTACAAATTCGGGAGGGGATTCTTGATTATAGTCCAACACATTTTTACCCCCCTTCGAAATCAAAGATTTCGGTTCCCCCACAAGGGGGGCACATGTTGTTGCGTCCCTTTGTACTACAATCGCATTGTTATTGTTATCTTCCATTTTTACATCCTTTCTTATTTTAATGTTGGGCTAGATAGCCCAACCTACCTTACTCAATTCGTTAGGGATTACTACGTCACTTTGTACAGACTTTTGGACTTCTTGTTCAACATTGTTCCTCGTAATGACATGTATAATATATTTTGTAACGAACTTATTCCCCTATTCCCTTATTTCCTTCTCCCTTTAAATTTCTTATAAACTTATCAACTTATTGACTTATAGACTCTAAAAAATTCCTTGTTCTCTATTCCCCTTAATTCAAATAAACATTGCTCAGAAATCATATTAGCCTCCAAATTCTTTGTCCATTAATCTAAATTATATGATTAATAGTCTAATTAATCAACATATTTAATGATTAATAATCAGTTTTGATATTTTGGTAGAGCTTGTATGATAGACAAGAGGATGTTATGAACAATTTAAAAACTAAATTAGGACAAAGAATTAAATATTTACGAAAATCTCAAAATATTACGCAAGAAAAACTTGCTGAACTAATTAATATGGACATCACAAGCCTCAGCAAAATTGAAACAGGAAGAAATTATCCTCAACCTGAAACCATTGAAAAAATCGCAAAAGCTTTGAATGTAAACATTAACCACCTCTTTTCTTTTCAAAGTTTGAACACAAAAAATGAATACATAGAAGCAATTACGCAAAACATCAACCTTATCCAAAATAATGAAGAAAAATTAAAACTTCTATATACAATATCATCAGCATTAATATAAAAATTCTCAATTTAGTTCAAATTCAAAACTAAAAATTAAGATAAAAAATAATATCTACAGCTTCTATCCAAAATCCGATTAAAATTACAGATTAAAGACCAATATAATTAAAAAAAACAAAAAGGAGCAATTATGATAAACTCTGCGATAAAATTATTATTGGTTGAAGATCATAAACTTTTACGTGTCGGATTGAAATCACTATTTGAAGAACAAGACGGGCTAGAAGTCACATCAGAAGCCCAAAACGGGAAAGACGCAATCGAAAAATTCAAGACAACTCATCCTGATGTAACTCTTATGGATATTGGATTGCCTGATATTTCAGGGATTGAAGCTACAAAAAAAATTCTGGAACTTAACACCAATGCTAAAATCATTATCTTAACTTCTCACCTAAGCGAAAAAGAGGTTATAGATGCCCTAAAATCCGGTGCCTGTGCTTATGTCATGAAAGATATAAATACCGACATTCTAAAAATGATTATTCAAACAATCAAAGATGGAGCCATGTGGATTGATCCGCTTGCTGTCCCTATTCTGAGAGATAAAAACAAAGGACTCGTACCGCAAAGACAAATGTCACGTGCAATATTTAGAGAACAACATTCAAATCTTACACAAAGAGAATACGAAGTCTTAAAATTAATAGTAGACGGGAAATCCAACAATGAAATTGCAGAAGAATTAACCATTTCTTCTCATACCGCAAAAGCTCACGTTTGCAACATTATCCAAAAATTGTTAGTAGATGACAGAACTCAAGCCGCTGTTAAAGCTCTTAAAGAAGGACTTGTTTAAACAAAAAACCTGTAGAGAAAAACTCCACAGGTTTCAAAAATTTAGTAATTTCTTTGCTATGCAACGTTTTCTTCCCGCATAAATTTTAATACATTTGTCACAACAGAATGTTGAATTTCTGACTCTGAATCTTTCAAATACTCAAAAGCCAAGAACAAAAATTTATTTTTGTCATACCAACGTTGCATTTTATATTCCTTGCTTCTTTCAAGGTAAATATTCTTATTAGGTACATAACCAGCTTTTCTCAATTCGTTCAACATAACTTTTGCATAACGAATTCTGTCATCTTCTTTAACTAATTCAATTTTACTAATAACAATACATACATCCGGTGAAAGTTCATACCAACGTTTTTTCATTTAATCCTCCGATATATCCCACATATATATTATATATCATGTGATTGTTTATTTAAAGTCTAATTCTTTAGAATTAATACATTCGTTAACATTACGAACAAAAAAAATGACTGAAAGCCAATACATACTAAGGCTTTCAGCCATTTTTAAATCATTTTAGAAATTTAAAAGACTATTCTTCATCTGCATCTTCAGACATGCCACCGTCTTGCATATCTTCTTCATCAAGTTCATGTTGATTCATTTCTTCTGCAATTTCTTCATCCAACTCATTTGAATCAACCACAACATCTTCATCTTGAGCGTCTTGTGGTTCTTCATCGTATTCGTAGTTATTTACGTTTTGGGCTTCAGCTTGTTCCATTTGAGAAACTGATTTGATATCAATTTTCCAATTAGTCAATTTGTGAGCAAGTCTTACGTTTTGACCTTCACGACCGATAGCCAAACTCAATTGGTCATCCGGTACGACAACTAGTGCTTCGTGAGCGTTTTCATCATCAGCCATAATATCAACTGATACAACTCTCGCAGGAGATAAAGCGTTAACGATGTATTCTACAGGATCTTCTGAATATCTTACGATATCAATTTTTTCGTTTTTCAATTCACCAACGATAGTTTGAATTCTGCTACCTCTAGGTCCGATACAAGCACCAACCGAATCAACTTCCGGATCATTAGACCAAACAGCGATTTTTGTTCTGTAACCGGCTTCTCTAGAGATTGATTTAATTTCTACAATACCGTCTTCGATTTCAGGAACTTCAAGTTCAAACAATTCTCTAACAATTTCAGGATGAGCGTGAGAAACGATAACTTGTGGTAATCTTGTGGTTTCTTTTACGT
Source organism: uncultured Candidatus Melainabacteria bacterium (assembly GCA_934718135.1). GTDB lineage: Bacteria > Cyanobacteriota > Vampirovibrionia > Gastranaerophilales > Gastranaerophilaceae > Zag111. The sequence continues at coordinate 15,463 of CAKUZW010000006.1, forward strand.
TAAGAACAAAAACTCTAATTCTGTTACCAGGTTTGTAATATTCTCCGGGGATTTGTTCTTTTCTAGGCATAATTGCGTCAGTTTTACCAATATTAACGATAACATTTCTTCTATCGTCAACTTTTTGAATAATACCAGTAATCAAAGTACCTTTCTTTTCTAAGAATTCGTTAAGAACAAGATTTCTTTCAGCTTCTCTGATTCTTTGAGTTAAAACTTGGTTAGCAGCTTGGGCAGCAATTCTGCCAAACTGTTCAGGGGTAACTTCTAATTTAACTTCATCACCCAATTCAACATCTTCATCAATTTCTTTTGCTTCAGCTAGAGAAATTTCGTTATCTTCATCTTCAACATGGTCAACAACAGTTTTACCTTTAAAGATACCGATTTCACCTGATTGTTCATCCAAAAATGCTTCAACATTTTGAACTTCTTTCAATCTCAAGTGTTTTTTATAAGCTGCAACCATAGCATCACACAAAGAAGAAATTACAACTTCTTTAGAAATGCCTTTTTCCTTTTCTAACTCTTCAAAAACTTCATTTAAGTTTCCTGCTCCAATTTTAATCATTTTATTTTCCTTTCACTTTATATAAATAAGTTAATAAATCTATAAACGGCATCAATCTATATACAATTTTGCTGATTGAATATTTTCCTTCGGAATTTGAAGTTCGCAACCATCGTCAAAACGGAAGAACGTCAAACCTTCATTGTAATCGTAATCTATAATTTCGCCTTTAAAAATTTTTTCTGTTTCACCAATTAGCGGTTCTTTTAGTTTCAAACTAATTCTCTTGCTTTTGAAAATGATAAATTCTTTTTCTGACTTGAATTTTCGCTCTAACCCCGGGGAAGAAACTTCAAGGTAGTATTTAACAGGGATTAAATCATCCAAAAAACCTTCCAAACTACGGGTAACATTTTCACAATCATCCAAGGTAACATTGCGTTCTTTTGAATACAAAAATATTCGTAAAAACCAACGGTGGTTTTCTTTTGAGAAATCAATCTCTATAGGAACTAAATTGAAACGCATTGCGGTATTTTCAATTAGTGGAGTAATTGCTTCCAAAACTTCTAACCTGTTTACATCTTGTTTCATTTGTCCCTACCTTAACCTTTCTAATTCTAGCTATATTCAACTAAAATCTTGCCCTTTTTAGTGAAAAAAAGAACGGGGGAACCGTTCTTTTCTCATTTAGCAATACTGCTTGCCAAATATATTTTAATATACATAAATCAAAAAGTAAAGAGTTTGTTATTTTTGATTAAGTTTATTAAGCTTTAAGGGCTTTTTCGTAATCCTCTTTAGAAATTTGAATAGTATCTCTAAAGTATACTTCTTGTCCGTTAATTTCACCTTTACGATATTGTTGACCGTTGATTGTTGCTTCCGGAACTTGTTTCATGATTGTACGTTTTTGGTCAACCATATCTAGCTTATTTGCTTTTTCGTAGTTAGACATAACTTTGTTTGCAGATTTTTGAGCTACTTTTGAATCTTTGTATTCAGCCTTGCTTGCTCCGTTGCTCAAATCAATTTGACCTAAAGCATTATCTCTTGTTGTAGATTGATTTTGAATTTTTGTATTTAATTTACCTTGTTTTGTATCTTCACTTGCAATCATTTTTGTTAATCTGTTTTCTTGTTTTGTAATTGCAGCACTTAATTTATCTCTATCAGATTTGTAATCTTTAAATTTATCAATATCTGATTTTGCTTTGTCTAATTGAGTTTCAGCCTTATCTAATTTTTCTTCTGATGTTTGAAGATTAGTTTCACATTGAGATTGAGTATCTTTAGCTTTGTCTAATTTAGCTTGTGAATCTGTTAATGATTTTTCTAAATTATCTACTTGAGCTTTTTTATCTCCAAGTTCTTTATAAGCTTCATCTTTTGCTGATTTTGCTTTTGTTTCAGCGTCAGCAGCTTTTGTTTCAGCATCTGCGGCTTCTTTTTCAGCTTTTTGAGCTTGTTCTTCTTTCTTAACTGCAGCATCATAATTAGCTTTTGCTGTTTTAAATGCCGGATTATCAACTTGAGAAGTTGAACCGTCCGGATTTGTTACTGTAATTTTTTCAGGTGTAGCATCTAATGTTGCTTTTGCTTCATTCTTAGCTGCTGTAGCTGAAGATAATGCTGATTTTGCTTGATTGTGTTTATTTGTTGCATCTATATGAGCGTCATGAGCTTGAGTGTATGCTTCAACAGATTTTGCATATTGAGCATCAACTTTATTCAATTCATTTTTAGCAACATCTCGTTTATCCTTATATGCGTCAACTGTATTATTTGCAGTTTTTACATCTTGTTTTTTCTGTGCAACATCATCTTTTGCCGTTTTTACATTGTCTTTATAACTGTCTACATTAGCGGATGCTGTATTATAATTAGCTTCGAATTTATTTTGTGTAGCTTCTGCATTCATTGTTGCAAGTGCATTTTTAGCAGAAGATATTGCACCTGTTAAATCTGCTGAATTTGTAGCATTAGCCATTGCAGAAATAGCAGAAGTTCCAAGAGATGAAGACAATGTTATTGCTGTTCCATTTGAACCTAAACTTCCAAATGCTTGATCTAATTGTTGACTATTTGTTTGAGCGTTAGGTTGAGAAGCACCTTTTGAACCTTTTAATACCCCAAGTTGATTTAACAAACTGATACCCATAGAGATAGTTTGTCCAATAGTTTGACCTGCCGTAAATGCATTGCTTTGACCAACTTGAATATTTGTATTTGCTGCAACTTTTGTAGCTCCACCTGTAGCATAAGTGCCGCGAACCTGATGACCGCCGTTTAACCTTTGTCTAACACCTTGGTAATCATATTTTGAAAAATCACGACTAACAGATTGCCCCGCTACAAAATTTGTTTTTGCTCCTGATTTTAATGAAAAATGAGTAGTTTTATTAGCCCCAATTGAAGTTTGTAACTTCACTGAGGATTGACGAGATGTCCCGCTGCTTGAACGGGATCCGAAGGTGGCTTGAGTGCCGGCCATTCTAAATTTTGCTACGTCAATTGCCATTAATTACTCTCTCATATTTATCTTCTTAAATATATAAAAACATCCCAAAACCCTTAATTTCACATGCTCTCACCTTTGTTACATTTGTTAATGTTTGATTAAATGTCGACAAATTATCAATTCTTGAAATAGAAATCCTCTTGATGTAATATAAATCTGTTGGTTAAAAATAGATAAAGGAAAAGAGATTTCACTATGACTGAAAATGTTAGAAAACAAATGATTTTTTTAGGACCACCGGCTTGTGGTAAAGGTACTCAAACAAACAAATTATCAGAAGAAATGAATTTGCCACATGTTGATACAGGTTCTTTGTTAAGAGCAGAAATTAAAAACGGTACAGAAAACGGCAAAATTGCTAAATCTTACATCGACAAAGGAAACTTGGTTCCTGTTGAATTAGTAGCTTCAATCATCAAAAACAGATTGGCTCAAGATGATTGCAAAAATGGCTACATCTTAGACGGCTACCCAAGAAGCGTTGAACAAGCAGACTTGCTTGAAGAAATTAACAAAGAAATCAACGGCAATGACAAAGCAGATTTCAGAGCAATCTATTTTGATTTAGATCCGGAAATTTTGATTGCAAGAATTGTTAACCGCCGTTCTTGCCCAAAATGCGGAGAAATCTACAACACAAAATTCAAACCGACTAAAGTTGAAGGAATTTGTGACAAATGTGGTGCTGAATTAACTCAAAGAAAAGATGACAATGAAGAAACAGCAAAAGCTCGTTTTGATACTTATTTCAAAGAAACAGCTCCACTAATTGATTACTACAAAAACAAAGGCGTTCTTAGAACAATCAACGCAGAAGGTTCAATTGATGAAGTTTGGGAAAGACTTTTGAAAGTTATCAATGACTAAATTTGTAATAATTCAAATTATGAAAAAGGATGAACATTAGTTCATCCTTTTTTGTTTACCAAGGGTAATCCTTTTCAATTTTCCAACCTGCACGCCTGATTTTTTCGGCACAATACATACCATAACTATCTTTTGAACATTCATTATTAATTTCATCATTAGTTTTTTCATACCCATAACACCTTACGCCTCCACCATCTTCTGCAACTCTGGTTAAGAAAAACACATCTTTCCCATACCTGTTTGGACCATCTGAAGCATTCAAATCCACTAAAATAATTCCGGAGCCATGTTCATCAGTATTATACGCAGTTCTTATACTAAAAAAATATCCGTCAAAAGTTATAAAAGCTGTTCCTTTAGGATGCACAGGATAAAAATCCATATCTTTACCAATACCTTTATATGGATTATTTGATTTATAACCACAAGGAGAAGAATAACTCGTACACCTTGTCAAAATTTTCAAATATGGAGCCCAATATGTCTTAAAGTAAGTATCAGAATCCATTTTAAAAGCTTCATCAATAGTAAGTTCTCCAACATCGTCATACGATAATTTATAAGCCTGATTTATATAAGATATTGCCTTTTCAAGTTTTGTTACCGTAACTTTTTGCTGATGTTTTGTAATTAAATTTGGAATAGTCATCGCCGCAACAATACCGATGATGCCAAGTGTGATTAATACCTCTGCTAATGTAAATGCCGGTTGTTTAATAAATGTCATTCCGGACTTGATCCGGAATCTCCTTAACTTTTTATTAAGGGACAAGGAAATAGGGAAATAAGGGAATAAGTTCGTTACAGTTTTTTCGTCATTGCGAGCGAATGCGAAGCAATCCAGCCTATTTTTATCACTTACAAATTCGGGAGGGGGTTCTTGATTATAGTCCAACACATTTTTACCCCCCTTCGAAATCAAAGATTTCGGTTCCCCCACAAGGGGGGCACATGTTGTTGCGTCCCTTTGTACTACAATCGCATTGTTATTGTTATCTTCCATTTTTACATCCTTTCTTATTTTAATGTTGGGCTAGATAGCCCAACCTACTTCATGTAACAAACTTACTGACCTATAGACTTTATGCCCTTGTCATTGTGACCCATATATGGGTCGCATAATTCTTATTATACACTAATATCCCATATATGGGTCAATTGTTTGAATGAGAATTTTCAGGATTAATCAATGAATGATAGAGAAAAGTACTATTGCAAGGTTGTAGGTGCAGCAATTCGAAAATTTAGAATAGAGAAATTTAAGAAAAGTGCACTACTTTTTGCCTATGAAAACGATATTCCAAAATCCACGCTGACAAGGATTGAACGAGGAGAAAACGAAGCACAAATTGTGACCCTGAAAAAAATTGCAGAGGCTTTCGGTTGGTCAATGGCAGAACTTTTTGAAAATATAGAAAAAGAATTACCGCCCGACTTCAAAATTTTTAGTGAAGAACATTATTAAAAATTAGAAACGAAAATCACGTTGTCCGTTTTCGATATTTTTCAAATTATTTTCAACAACGCATTCAATTTTTTGGTTATCAAAAGTTGCAAGCTCTTTTTTAATCAATTCTTCCCCGACTTTTTTAGTTTGAGGAGATGCATAATCTTCCAAATACTCTTTCAACGTCATAATTGCATTTGGATGGCAGAAATTATGAATTTTTTGTTCTTTACAGATTTCCATAAATCTATCCCCGACTCTTCCTTCACGGTAACAAGCCGTACAAAAACTAGGGACATAACCTAATTCCATAAGCCATTTTACAATTTCGTCAAGACTTCTTCTATCTTCAACATCGAATTGAGCGGTTTCTTCTTCAGAAGCATTTTCAGGATGAGCATAACCACCAACACTGGTTTTTGAACCACCGCTAATTTGAGAAACACCCAACTTCAAAACTCTTTCTCTACATTTTTTAGATTCTCTTGTAGAAATAATCATGCCTGTATATGGAACAGCAATTCTAATACACGCAACAATTTTTGCAAAAGTATCATCATCAATTCCATTGTCAAAAGCTGAAGGGTCAATATCATCAGCCCTTCTTATTCTCGGAACAGAAATCGTATGAGGTCCAACTCCAAACGCCGCTTCTAAATGTTCAGCATGCATCAAAAGTGCCGCAAATTCATAACGATAAAGTTCCAAACCAAACAGTACACCTAAACCGACATCATCAATTCCGCCTTCCATAGCTCTATCCATAGCTTCTGTATGGTATGCATAATTATGTTTTGGACCTGTCGGGTGAAGTGTTTCGTAAGACTCCTTATTATACGTTTCTTGGAACAAAATATATGTACCAATTCCCGCTTCTTTAAGTTTTCTATAATTTTCAACCGTTGTTGCCGCAATATTTACATTCGCTCTACGAATTGAACCATTTTTGTGATGAGTTGAATAAATTGTTTTTAAGGACTCTAAAACATATTCAATCGGGTTATTTACAGGATCTTCACCGGTTTCAATCGCAAGTCTTTTGTGTCCCATATCTTGAAGTGCAATAACTTCTTCTCTAATTTCATCTTGCGTCATCTTTTTACGAGGAATATGTTTATTTTTAGCATGGTATGGGCAATATACACAACCGTTCACACAATAATTTGACAAATATAACGGAGCAAAAAGTACAATTCTGTTTCCGTAATAATCTTCTTTTATTTTTTGTGCAAGTTCAAAGATTTCTTTATTTTTTTCTTCTATATCACAATCTAATAGAACAGAAGCTTCCCTATGTGTTAAACCTTTGCCAAGTTTTGCTTTTTCCAAAATTTTATCAATCAATTCAACATTACTTTTATTTTGTTTCGCATACTCTAGTGTTGATAAAACTTCTTCATTATTTATAAATTCTTCTGCTTTATGTGATTTTGGATTGTACATATTTATATTCCCTCGTGTAATATTCTACTCCATGATAAAACTTTAAGAACAAATGTAAAGTATTGGTTTGTTTTACAAATTGCCTAAAACTACTGATTGGCATATAATTTTATTATGAAAAAGTTCGACTTTTTTAATCAGTATAGGGATCCTGTAATTGTTATCAGAAATTATGAAGATGTTGTTTTTAAGAACAATATTTTTTGTCGTGTATTTCAACAATTTGGAGATATCAGAAAATTTGCACACAAAATGAATTTTGATTTTTGCCCACTGGATAGCGAAAATGTCGATTTGTTTTCTCCGATATTTCAGGCAATCGTATCAAAACAAAACTTCTTTGCGAGAGTTTCATATACATCTTCAAATAATATTACATCTTATTATGATTTAACCGCAGTAAAGCGTGGAGTTTACACAATTATATTTCTTGTAGATGTAAGTTCAGAAGTTCTATTAAAAGATAACCAAAAAGAACAAAAAGTATATCAGGACAAACTCCTAAAACTTGAAGAAGAAAATGATGAACTTCAAAAAATCCGTCAAAAAGCTCAATCACAAGCCTTCAAAATTGCACTGATAAATAAGGTATCTAATATTATAAGAGCATCAATGGATATTTCTATGATTTTAAATTCTGCCCTAAGAGAATTAGCAATAATGTTCGGATGTTTCAGGGCGTATTATGCATCTTTTGAAAGTGAGAAATTTTGTACCGTTGAAACCTTTGGAGAAAATAACATCCCTAAAGGCACAACCATTTCTTTTGATGAACTTGCAATGAAGCATTTGAATTCCGGCAAAATCTCAACAAGTTATTCTTTAATCGAATATGTTGGAGCAGAACCTTTTAAACAATCAGTGTTAAGAATTATCGTTCCGGTTTTTCACCTGCAAAAAATGATTGGGGTAATCGTTCTTTTGAGTTATCAAAAACGTGAACTCAATGAAGAAATAGAAATTCTTGATGCAGTATCATCCCAACTCGGAAACGCAATTATTAGGGCTGAACTGTACCAAAAAAACGCAAAAAACGTAAAAGATTTAAAAGCCGCACTAAATGAACTGAAAGAAACCCAACTCCAACTGATAAATTCAGAGAAAATGGCATCTTTAGGTCAATTAGTAGCTGGTGTTGCTCACGAAATCAATACCCCTGTAGCTTCAATCAAATCTAACAATTCAATAATATCTAAACTAATTTCTCAAATTGAACAAGACGATTTGAGAGAAATGTTTACACAAATAAATTCCATTGACAAAGAAGCAATTCAAAGAATAAGCAATATTGTAGTTTCTCTCAAAAAATTTGTGCGTCTTGATGAAGCGGAACTTCAAGAAGCTAACATAAATAAAGAAATTGATTTGACATTAGAGTTAATCAGCCATGAAACAAAAAATAAAATTGAAATAGAAAAACATTATGGGGAAATCCCACCGATAAAATGTTACCCGAATATGCTTAATCAAGTATTCACAAATATTTTAGTCAACGCATGCCAAGCAATCGAAAATAAAGGTAAAATAACAATTACAACCGAATACAACTCAGGAAACCTTATCGTAAAAATAAAAGACAACGGGCAAGGCATACCAAAAGAAAACTTAAATAGAATTTTCACAGTCGGTTATACTACAAAAGGTGTAGGAGTTGGAACCGGATTGGGGCTTGCAATCAGTCAAAAGATTATTGATAAACACCATGGCAAAATTCAAGTTATTAGTGAAGTTGGAGTTGGAACAGAATTTATTATTACTATCAAAGGTGAGTAGTAAATAATTAAGAAATGTTACAAACTTGAACCGCATATACTTAAAACAGCTCTATTTTTAGAAAAACAATTTCAAAAACTTTTAAAATATTTACTCTAATTGAGGAATAAAGTTGAAAAATGTGTTATTATAGTAGTACAAAATAAATAAGTGTCAGTCTTACCCTTAATTATCTGACAACCTAAAAAGTGTATAAGTAGTAGGAAAAACTTAACAACAAATATGAATTGTAAACAAAAGTTAACACATATATAACAAAAAAGGCAATAATATTCATTCAAAATACTTTATAGAAGAGTAGATAGGTATGAATATTTATTGTTGTGTTGGAGGAAAATAATTAATGACAATTAGTGTGAACAGTAAGAAAAAACAAGTGAAAAAATCATTCGATGAATTGCTAACTGATTTGAGAACAAGCAACTCAGAAAAAGTTAGATACAATGCAGCTCGTATCTTGGGCGAAATGGGTGATTCAAAAGCAGTTGAACCTTTGATTGATGTTTTGAAACACGACAAAAACGGTTCTGTAAGATTGTATGCTGCAAGAGCTTTAGGTGAATTAGGAGATTCAGCAGCAACAACTCACTTGATTGAATCTTTACGTGAAGATAGAAACGTTGACGTTAGAGTTCGAGCAGCACGTGCTTTAGGTCGTTTGGGCGGTGCTATCGTTGTTGAACCTCTTGTTGAAGCTTTGAACGATGAAAACCCTCAAGTTTGTATCACTGCAACAGATGCTTTAATCGAAATTGGTGATGTTGCAACTGACGCTTTGATTGAATCTTTAGACCACGAAAAAGTTAACGTAAGATGTGATGCCACAAGAGCTTTAGGTGAAATTGGTAACAAAAAAGCTGTTGATAAGATTATTAATATGTTGTATGACGAATGGGTTAACGTAAGAATTTATGCGGTAACTTCATTGGGTAAATTAAATGACACAAAAGCAGTTCCGGCTTTGATTGATGTTATGAAAAACCATTCAGAAAACGAATTGGTTAGAGCTGGTGCAGCAGCAGCATTAGGTGTTCTTAGAGACCCAAGAGCATTGATGCCATTGAGAGAATTGATTATGGAAGCTGAAGAATTAGGTGAACTTGAAGACACAGCTTTGAAATCATTCAAAAAAATCATGGCTGCAAATTGGCAATCAATCCCTGGAGCAACTCCTCAAAAGAAACCTGCAGGTACTTTTTAATCAAAAACTTTAAACAATAAAAAGACGGTCAAATGACCGTCTTTTTTTGTGCAAATGTAACTACAAAATTATTTCCAAGGATAACCCTTTGGGAATTCCCAGCCATTCTGTTTTATTAACGCTGCACAATAAGTTCCGGGGCCAGTTTTACTACAATTTTGCATAATTGTTTCCTGTGGCAAACCAGCACCGTAAGGAACTATTGAATCTGCTTCCTCTATCCTATACAAGAAAAAGACATCTTTCCCATAAGTATTTGGTGGCTGAGAAGCATTTACATCTATTATAATTATTTTATCATTTTCATTCATTTGATACACACTACCATTCAGAAAAAAAGAAAATGCATATAATATACCATCCATATCAATAAACGGAGTTCTACCACCATGATTTGCATTTGTGAAACCCCAATTAGATTGCCCATCTAAACCCTTAAAATGAGTGCGTCCTTCTGGATATCCGCATTTTGTCATCGGATAACAAGTCATAGAAATTTTTATATAAGGTCGAAAATATTTATTTATAAAATCCTCATAACTCAAACTTTTATCCCAAGTTTCCATTTCGCCATTTTCAGACTCAGACATTTTAATTGCCTGATTAAGGGTAGAAACGGCTTTGCGAAGTTTGGCAGAAGTAACCTTTTGCTGATGAGTAGTTATCAAATTTGGAATAGTCATCGCCGCCACAATTCCAATGATGCCAAGGGTGATTAGTACCTCTGCTAATGTAAATGCAAATTTCACCTTTGTTGGTGACAAATCTACGTGCGTAGCACCTTCTGCTAAAGTAAAGGCAGGTTGTTTAATAAATGTCATTCCGGACTGCGGATTTTGGCAAGAGCGAAACGATAGTGTAGCTCGTCCTAGGGAGGGCTGCGTTGAGCCGGCCGACCCGCCAATAATCCAAGAGATGATCCGGAATCTCCTTAACTTTTTAGGGATAGGGAAATAAGGGAATAAGTTCGTTACAGTTTTTATAATCATGTCATTGTGAGGAGAAATTTCGTTATTATTGGTAATTTTGTGCACAAAGCGACGTAACAATCCCTGACAAGTCTCACCATTGCCTAATTTGTTAAAATTAAATAGACTCTGAATCACCGCACTCGTACTAAACGGATACGGCTCCGCCTTAATGCCTGAGCTCGTGCTGTTCAGAGTGACATTGGTGTAATTCGTTTTATTGTTATCTTTCATTTTTACATCCTTTCTTTTTTGTTCTAAATGGAGGTTCGGGGGCAAAGCCCCTGATGACTCGATCCATTTAATCATTCGTGTTTTTCTTTTTCGGTTCCACTTTTTCTTTTTGTCTTCGATTTGAAAAAGAAAAAGGGAACAAAAGTATTTGGTTATTTTCAAAACTTGTTTGGGATTACTACGTCACGTTGTGTTTCTGTCTGACACTTCACCTCGCCATAAACGTGACTCCGTGTCTGCCAAATATGTCCTGCGGACAGCCTATCGTTTTGGCAGACAGCTCCGCACTCTGCTCGGTTCGTTTTCCTCGTAATGACATTGTTTAGTGTTTGTAGATCCTTCGGCTAAAGCCTCAGAATGACGCCATTTGGTAGTTTTATTGGTGGAGCAGCTTACTTTTCTGCTCGCATGACCTCAGGATTACGCGGTATTTTGTCACCCTGAACAGCACGAGCGACAGCGAAGTGCGTGATTCAGGGTCTATCCAGTTGATTTGTTATTTAATCAACATTGATAGATTCTGAATAGCAAGAAAATTTTGTGCTCATACTTCACACAAATTTTCTAAGCTTTCAGAATGACATTAGTGTGATTCATTTATTTTTATCTTTCATACTTTATTCCTTTCTTTATCATGTGGGCATAATTATGTCCACTACCGAATTATAACAATTAAAATAGAAATATGCAAGATAGTACGAAAAAACAGGAGCTATCTGCCGCGTTTGGCAGAGTCGTAAGCAAGTTGAAAAAAGAGGCTAATATTTCAGCTCGAACACTTGCTTATGGGGTAAATATTTCCAAAACAACAATTCTTCTTGCGGAACAAGGCAAATTAGATCCACAAATTTCTACATTTTTTAAAATTTCTGAAGCCTTCTACTTGCAACCGGATGAGATGATGAAACTCGTTATAAAAGAATTACCTCCCAAATGGTTTCAAAACGAATAATACAATTAATTATTACAAAATATTCAAAAAAGTGAAAAGTTAAATTTTTTGTATATAATAATAGTAAAATGTAGGAGGCACAATGGAAAATATTATATCAAATCATGATAATAAAAACTATCAAAGATCAAACATAAATCCGACTCGCATCAAAGTTATTGGTGTTGGGGGCGGTGGCGGAAATGCCGTAAACAGAATGATTAAAGCTAAACTTGCAGGTGTTGAATTTTGGATTATGAACACTGATTTGCAAGTTTTAACTTATAGCAATGTTCCAAATAAATTACAACTTGGAACAGCAACTACTAAAGGTTTAGGTTCAGGCGGAGATCCTTCAACAGGTGAAAAAGCTGCTATTGAGGTTAAAGATGATATCACTAAAGCTTTAGACGGTGCTGATATGGTATTTATTACTGCCGGAATGGGTGGTGGAACAGGAACCGGTGCGGCTCCAATCGTTGCTCAGGTTGCTAAAGATTTAGGAATTTTGACTATCGCATTCGTTACAAAACCTTTCTGTTGGGAAGGCAAAAAAAGAATGGCTCAAGCTGAAGCTGGGATTGAAAAACTTAAAAAATATGTTGACGCAATTCTTGTTGTTCCAAATGATAAGTTACTTCAAGTTGTTGAACGCTCAATCGGCGTAAGAGAAGCATTCTGTGTAACTGATGAAGTTCTATACAGAGGTATTCAAGGTCTTTCTGATATCATTACTATCCCTGGTATGATTAACATTGACTTTGCCGATGTTAGAAAAGTTGTTAAAGATTCAGGTACAGCTCTAATGGGTATTGGTCGAGCTCAAGGCGAAGGTCGTGCTGTTAAAGCAGCAGAAATGGCTATCAACTCTCAATTGTTGGAATCTTCAATTGACGGAGCTTCCGGTATCATTGTTAATATCACAGGTAGCTCTAACATGACCTTGTACGAAATCAACGATGCAACTTCTGTAATCAACAATGTTGTTAACGAAGATGCAGATGTTATTATCGGTACAGCTATCAACGAAGCTTTCCAAAACGAAATCCAAATCACGGTTATTGCTACAGGTTTTGCAGAAAAATCAAGCACTCCGCAAGTTCCAAAGTTGTCTGCTGCTGAGTATTTCCAATCTAAAACACCTTCAGCTCCAACAACAACTGCTCAACCAACTTCAAATTTTGGATTTCCTCAAATGCAACCTTTGCATTTAGATGTTCCTGATTTTTTGAAGAAAAATTAGTTTAAAATTCGAAATTAAAAAAGGGTACTAATTAAAAAATTAGTGCCCTTTTTTATTACCTATTTTATTGTTTTAGGTCTCAATATTTATTTGCGAATAATTTTTTGCAGTGTTTTGTCTATATTTTTCAACCTTGTTAAATTCATCAAGGAAGTTTTTCCTTATTTCAGAAGCTTTAGAATTTTCAGGCAAGCTAAGTCTAACAAGTAAGTCATGCCATTTTTGAACTTTTGCTAAATTTTCATTTAGATATTGAACATCATTTTTAGCAACTGTTACGGCTGCTGAATTTGCAATATTCATATTTGCGGTCAAAATTTCAAGCTTCGACATTTCCGGTTGTTGTTTCATTTGGTCAAGAGCAAGGTCAAAACCTCTCATATAAACTTTCAATGATTTTCTGTAATTTGTTCTTAACCCTTTCTTTTGAACAATGTCCTTTGTTTTTCTAATTTCTTCTTCATAATTTGGATTATCATCTATTCCCTGTGCTTGTAATTTATTCAGTTCTTTTTCGATAATTTTTGATTGTTTAGAAACGCTATCAAATATATTATTGATTCTTTTTATATTTTTTGTTGCTGTATTAAAATCAGAATTTTTCACTGCTATTTCTGCAATTTTTTCACCTATACCGAGTTGATTGATAAACATTACAGCAGTATCTGGGGCAGAATCAGCAAGTAAAGGATTGAATAATATTGATATTGCTTTATCGGAATTCATTGGAATTGTTGTTCCATCTGTCAAATCCAATTTTGAATTTTCTAAAGTATCTTTCACAATATTCAAGTTACCATTTTTTGCACATTTCATTAATATTGACTGAAGCTCAACAAGATTTGCATTGAATAACAAGTTTTTCAAATTTACTTTATAAAAATCTTTCAAACTTTCAAAATCTTCCATTGCTTCAACAGCGTCTTCACTCGTTGCGTTCAGATTTTTTGGTCTTGCATCTTTAGCATTCATCAATAAGAAATTATTCAAAACACTCTCAGGAGTTGAGGAGAACAAATGTTTTTCTACATATTCTGCAAATTGTTCATAAAGAGAATCTGAATAATCAAAAGCATCTTCACTATTTGTTGTATTATTTACATCATCTTTTATTCGAGCCTTAATCCATTTTTTCAACATACTTGTTGCTCTTTCTTGATATTTTGGCTCAACAGAATTCATGATGAAATCCTTTGATTGGTCTTCTATAGATTCCAAGCGGGATTTTATTGCTTCATCCAAAGGTTGTCCTCTTAGAGTGGTTAAATATGGAGAAATTTCTTTCATGATTTTGGTATTTACGGATTTGAAATCTTGGGTCGTTTTACCATTTTCAATAACATTTTTTATTTCTTTAATAAGATTTTCAATCGTATTATCGCCTTCATTAATATCCATAAACGTTCTATAATCTCTGATTATTGAAGCTTTTTGTTGTGGTGTTAATGTTTGTTCCAGTTCATATTTATCCAACTTTTTATCAATATTTTTAACTATTTGGGCTGATTGCATAATTATTTTATAGGCATCAATACTTTCGATATCGCCACATAAATCAGAATGCAAAGCTTTTAACAATTTTTCAGCAAACTCTTTATTTTGGGAATCAACTTTTGGATATGCAGGATAAACTCCATACATTTCAAAAGCCTGTTGTTTCATTGCATCATATCTTTTCTCGAGTGTTAATGTTCTCAAAGAGAAATAATAATCTGAATATATATCATCAAATGAACGTTTTCCATTTACATATTTCCCGCCATGATAATTTCGAGAGAACTTATGATAATCATAGGTTGGAATTGTATCACTCATTTCTCTATTTTTATAATATTCAGTGTTAAATATAATATTAAATATGGTGTCTAAAGTTTTAGAATTCTTAGCACGAATTTCTTTTAAGATATCATATCCTGAAATATTTTTAATTCCCAAATCTTTGTTTGAAATTTTAGAATCATATAGAGCATTAAACTCTTTTGATGTCATATTTCTTAGATTATTAAAGATTTGAACAAACTCTTCATTTGTTGCCGGCTCAAAAGTTCTATCAATCCAATTAACAATACTTTTTAAATTTCCTGACTCAAATGAAGAATCGCTCAAATCCGCTAACGTGAATCCCATTTTTGTTTCCAAAATATTTTTTATTTCGTTAGCTAAATTTTGAGTTACAACTTGTTTATTATCAAAATCCGGTGTTTTCTCATTGAAATTTTTCACAAATTCTTTCGTCATCAAATTAATTGTATGACTCAAACTTCCGTCAAAATCAGAAGCCGGAATTTTCTTCATTGAGTTAACAATTTGAAGTTTTTCTTTGTTATTAAGTTTTATATTGTAAGTTTGTTCAACATTTTCAAGAAGTTTATATATATCATCTCTTGATTTTTCTGCACCATATTGTGCGATATCAATATCTTTTGCAAAAGTATAATTGAAATTTTTCCTTGCTTCTTGTTTTACAATTGCTTTTATTTTATTGATATCAGAAACTTTTTCTGCATTTGTAAGTTTTTTAGTTTCCGGAATATCAGAATAAGACCTAAAAATAGCAGCTTTTTCTAATATAATTTTTAATGGGTCACTTTCAGGAATTTTGTTATACTGATTAACATTTGTGATTCCTTGTGAAATTATTTTATCCCCATTTATTCTATCAATCAGTGATGTATAAATCTTTTGAATAACTTCAGAACTTATTTCAACCTTTTTCATTGCGGCTTTAAGTTCAGCCTGAGTCATACCATTTGCATATTTTTGCAAATCATCAAGATAACTATATGATGAAATCAAAGTATTTTCTCTTATCATTCTTACATATTTCATAGCGTTCGGGTGTTTTCCCGGCATAATCATATCATTGAACATCTGAAAATCATAATCTTCACTATCCGCTTTATTTAGTTTTTTATAAGCTTTTAAAGGGATATTATCCGGCTCAAATTTTCCGGTTGCGTCTATTAATTCTCCGGAAAGTTGTCCGTTGCGATAATTTTCATCAGTAACAAAACCGTTCTTGCCACCATAACCGTTATTATAATCTGTTCTGGTTATACCTTTTTCATCTTCCCAAGTATTTTCATGCTCAGATGCACCCCATGTATTATCATGGAGAATAATATTTTCATCCATGACTTTCCCGCTTGATTTAATTTGAATAGGTTTTACATCCGCTACATATTGAGCATGACAAGCTATTTCTTTATCAAGAACAGATGTTGAAGAAATCGCAGAATATGGTGAATCTTTAAGTTTTTTAAGAGCTAAATGACCGTCATGTTCAATATAATAAGGTTTGTCAGTCATGTGTTCAATAATTTTTATTTGCTGTCTTGCATTCAAACCGCTATGACCTTCACTATCCCAACTGCAACCGGTCAATAATCCGATTTGTCTATGCATATCGCTTAACGGTTCTTTGATATCCCTTGTATTCATAATTCAATTTTCTTGTTACATTTGAATACCAAAAACCTACGTTATTATCATATTTCTTAAGAATAGATTTTTCATAAGGAGAGAAAGTCGTTAATTCTTTAGGCAAATCCTTATTTTTTACTCTGCCACTTTCTTCTAAATCAGCCTTAGCTTTATCAATCTTAGTGAATTTTTCATTTAGAGTTTTTAATTCTTGAACGGTCGGAATTTCTCCAATATCTTCAAGTTTTTTGATAATAGCATCTTTCTGATATGGTGAATTTAAAACCTGTCCGTCATTATCAACAACCCTTAAAACAGGCATAAATCGAGCCAACGTAGTAGAGGTTTCATTGAACCTTTTTATAAGATTTTTATATAAATCCAAAGTTTTCTCTATCGGAGCATCTGCAGGAGCACCATTGGCAACATTGAAACCGCGAATAACATCTTCCTTATGTTCTTCAAACATTATTTTGCCTAAATCTTCAAAATGTTCTTTAAAATTGCCCCTTGGAGAATTATGCCCTAACAATTTGTATATCTGTTGGAATTGTTCTTCACTACAATTTTCTGACTCTAGTATAGAAATATATTTTTCTAACTGCTTACAAATATCAACTTTATTATTTTTAACTTTTAGTCTTTTCGCAATCTTAGCAACTTCGTATTTATTAGCATATTGATCAATATCTTTTTCTAAGTTTTTGAGTTCAATAGACAAAGATATTTTACGGTTTACCCCAAGAGTAGCATGATACAAATTGTCCAAAAAATCTGTTCTTATATAATCCAGTGCATCTTTATTTTTATATAGAGCGTCAAGCAATGTTTCCTTATCATTTGCAGGGAAATATTTTGTTAATTGTTCTTTTACAATCGGATTCATTTTTCCTTTTTCAAGTTGTTGAATTAATAAACCCAAATTATCTGAAATCATTTTATCTTCATCAGGAAGATTTGCATCTTCAAGCACTCTTTCAAGTTCTTCCCCTACATCAAGTTGTGTAATATATTGCAATCTATATGCTGCCGCTGCGGAATATAGATTTTTTGCCCGAGCCAACTCTTTATCAACATGTGAAAATGATGATGATTTTGTTAGTTCATGAATATTATCAACCAACTCTAAAATTTCCGGAGCCTTTTTATCCAACATTTTAGAATTCTTATCCGGTAATGATACACTCAAAAATGCTTTTATTTTCTCTAGTTTTACATTTTTTGATTCATTAGGAATATAGGTAAAATCTTTAGAATAATTATTTACTTGAGTAATTTTTTTAGAATTTTTCACCTCTAATTTTAAAAGTTGAGCCATAATTTCTCTAATATCAGCACTGTCTGTATTAGGAGAAATATTGCGAATATCTTGCAATAACAATTTATTATATTTTGTTATTGTTTCTACATTATTTTTAGAGTCTACAGAATATTGGCTTGATTTATATTTATTCGCAATTTTACTCTTCTTTATCTTTTCCAAACTTTCCTTAGCCTTCATCAAAGAGCGGAAATAATCTTGTTTAGGTCCTAATTCAGATCCTAAATTCAACTTCAAATGCGAATCATTCCAAACATCAAAATTCCTTTTATCAAAAGCAAGATAAGCTCCAACAATATCATTATTTGAACCCACAGTATCAGCTACACTCATCCAATACATTGAAGATGTATCTAATATTCTATAACCTTTAGATAGTGCATAATTAAAGTCAATTTCACTTTTAGGAATAGGAACTTTTTTATGAGAACCTAAATTTGTAATATCGTAAACTTGCAAATAATCACTTGCATCTAGTTCTGACATAACCATATCAACATAATTTGCCTTATCTTCATAAGCCATCAATTTTCTTGCAATAGAAATTGCAGCACAAATACCGTGTTGTTTTTGGTTAATCGCTTTTATATTAGGAACCTTAGATTCAGGAGTATTAACGACAATATCATTAACCATTTCTGCTAAAGCCTGAGATTTTCTACCTTCTAGCTGAGGATTGATTTTATAATCATCACTCATAAAATAGTTAAAACGTTTCAAAATATACAACTTTTGAGAAGTCGGAACTTCAGATGACACAACAAAATAATCCAAATTTGTTTTGATATTTTTAATATTACTATTAGAAATTTTATCCAAAGATTTGAAATCAATTTTTGTCAAAAGTTCTTTTCTTTGAGCCAAAATATCTTTCTCAATAGCCGTTAAAGGTTTATTGGGTTGGAAACTTTCCTGAACTTTTTTACTCAATTTTTCCTGAACCGTGCTATCAGACAAACTTAAAGATTTCTCCGCCGCACTTTTTAACTTTTTATTCCAGTCATTATAAGAGTTTTTACCCAAATTAATATTGGTGCCGTATTTTAGATTATCTGAAACATCTACCAAAAAATTGATATTATCATCCCCGGGAATATTTCCCAAATTCTCAATAGCTTCGTTAATTCGTCTTTGATTTGGAACATTTAAATCATAAGGATTATCAGTTTTCAATTGTGAAACAGTATTTCTATCTTGTCTTTTTCCCTTAAAATTCAGATTATAAAGATTAATATTAAAAATTCTCATAAAATTCCCCATTACATTATTTACAATTTAAACACTCTAAAAATATTTTTTGACAATTGTAGTAGAAAATATTAAGAATCTGTAACGTTTTTATGCTAATATTTTAATAAGAGAGGATAATACTATGTCAGAAGAAATTTTAGAATACCAAACAAGTGGTACATGTTGCCAACTTATGCAAGTAAAAATCGAAGATAACAAAATTGTTGATGCTCAATTTCTTGGTGGTTGTAACGGAAACCTTAAAGGTATCAGAAGCTTAATCATCGGAATGTATATCGACGATGTAATTGAAAAACTACAAGGAATCACTTGTGGTTCAAAATCAACAAGTTGTCCAGACCAATTAGCAAAATGTTTGATTGAATACAAAACTAAGAAAGCAGCAGCAGTTTAGTTGTGTTTTTTCTTGGAAAGCACTAAGTTCGTTATGTTTTTATTATTAAGTCACTCTGGAGTCGTCATCCTGAGGGCACGCGAGCAGAGGATGTAAGGCGTGAGCCGTATCCGTTTAATGCGAGCGTGAAGAGTCCGAAGGATCTACAAACACAAAATCATGTCATTACGAGGAAAACGAACCGAGCAGAGTGCGGAGCTGTCTGCCAAAACGATAGGCTGTCCGCAGGACATATTTGGCAGACACGGAGTCACGTTTATGGCGAGGTGAAGTGTCAGGCAGAAGTACGAAGTGACGTAGTAATCCCAAACAAATTAGGCAATGGTGACACTTGTCAGGGATTGCGACACTGGAGACTATTGTCTAATCTGAAAAATAATTTCTCAAGACCCGTTCGAAATGACATGGATAATAAAAATAAGCTGGATTGCTTCGCATTCGCTCGCAATGACGAAAAAACTGTAAAGAACTTATTCCCTTGTTCCTTTTTCCTTATTCCTTTAACAACCAACTTTAACCAATATCCTTATGATGAAAATGTTTTGTGCCTTTTACATAATCATCTACAATATTTCCGTTACCGACAAGTTTGTACTTGTAAATAGTTAACCCTTCAAGTCCAACTGGTCCTCTTGCGTGAGTTTTGTTAGTTGAAATTCCAACTTCTGCACCAAAACCATATCTAAATCCATCAGCAAAACGAGTTGAAGCATTCATATAAACCCCTGCGGAATCTACATTGTTCATGAATTTTTCTGCATTTTGGATGTCTTTTGTAATAATACTATCTGTATGTCCTGAACCGAAAGTATTTATGTGCTCAATTGCTTCGTCAACAGAATTTACAAACTTGTATGATAAAATTTTGTCACCATATTCAGTTGACCAATCATCAGGATTTGGAACAAGTTTTATTTCTGATAACTGTAATGATGCCAAAAGGTCGTTAGCCTTTGGAAAATCCTTGTGTATTAATAGTGTTTCTACAGCATTACAAGCACTTGGATACTGAGTTTTGGCATCAATCACAACTCGAGATGCCATTTCAATATCTGCGGACTCATCAACAAAAATATGGCAAATTCCACTAGCATGCCCGAGAACAGGAATTTTTGTATTTTCTTTTATAAATTTAACCAAATTATTTCCACCACGAGGAATAATTAAATTGATATAATTGTCGCATTTTAGCATTTGGGCAACATCATCTCTAGTGAAAACTTGTTGTACAACATTTTCAGGAAATCCTTCAACTTCACTTAAAGCAGAATTAATAATTTCCATAATTTTTTCATTCGTGTGTTTTGATTCTTTTCCACCTTTTAGAATTACAGCATTTGAGGATTTGATTGCAAGAGATGAAATTTGCGAAATCACATCAGGCCTTGCTTCAAAAATAATTCCTAAAACCCCGATTGGACAAGAAATTTTTGTTAATGTCAAATCTGAATCTAATTCTCTTTTGAAAAGAATTTTGCCGATTGGATCATCCAAATTTGCGATATCACGAACCCCTTGAATCATATCACGCATCTTGTTTTCATCAAGTTTTAGACGATTGAATGTGGATTTTGTAATTTCTCCATTTCCAACCAATTTTTCTGCTTCTTCCAAATCTTTTTTGTTGGCTTCAAAGATTTCAGCTTTATGAGTTTCAAAAAAATCAGCAATATTATTCAATGCAGAATTCTTAATATCAGTATTTAATTCTGCAATTTTTAAAGATGCTTGTTTTGCATTTTTGGCAATTTCGATAAAATCCAATGTTGTTCTCCTAATTATAGAATTGTAATATTGTCACGAGTGATGATTGCGTCATAGTTTTTGAAGCCCAAAATATCCGCAATATTATCTGAATGTGAACCGATAACTTTTTTACAAGAATCAGAGTCATAATTCACAATACCACGAGCAAATTCTTGCTTATTTTCATCCAAAATAGAAATCACATCACCTTTTTGGAAGTGATTTTTAACCCCGATAACTCCAATTGGCAGTAAACTTTTTTCTTTAGAAATCAGTGCATGTTTAGCACCATCATTTACGATAATTTTACCTACAATATTTGTAGCATAGCCAATCCAGCGTTTTTTATCAGAAAGATTTTCGTCTGACGGTAGGAACATTGTACCTAAATCTTCGCCTTCAAAAATTCTTTTGATTATATAAGGCTGTTTCCCGTTTGCGATAAGAACTTTACCGCCAAATCTTGTAACAAGTCTTGCGGATTTCAATTTTGTTTCCATACCGCCACGTCCGCCGTCAGAAACACCTGAAGCTAGAGCAAGAATACTATCATTAACTTCTTGAACAGATTTAATTAATTTTGCATTCGGATTAGATTTCGGATTATCGTCATACAATCCGTCAATGTCAGAGAGAATAATCAGCAAATCTGCATCTAATTCACTTGCAACAAGGGCAGACAATTTGTCATTATCAGAAAAACAAACCTGCATATCTTCTTTGACATAACGCAATGCAACATCAAGAGTTGAAACTGTATCATTTTGGTTGATTACAGGAATTACACCAAGTTCAAGCAGTTTGTTAAATGTTGTTCTCAAACTCAAATATCTTTGGCGAATAGAAAAATCATCTTCTGTCAAAAGAATTTGAGCAGCGGTCAATCCATAAGTATCAAAACCGTTTTCATAAATTGACATCAATTTACCTTGTCCAATAGCAGCACATGCCTGTTTTAGTGCAGTTCCGCTTGTATCTTCAAGCCCAAGTCTTTTTTTACCCAAACCAACAGCTCCGGAAGTTACAATAATAACTTCTTTACCTGACTTCACTAAACGAGCGATATCTTCAATAAAAGTGTACACTCTTGGTAATGAAACGTACCCGTCATCGTTTCTTAATACGTTAGTTCCAAGTTTTATAACAATACGTTTTGCCTTAATAAATTCAAATCTATCCATACCCGAATTTTACCACGGAGAATAAAATATTAAAAGGCAAATAAAAAATTATAAGAATTGATTAATTTTTATGATTTACTATAATTTTAGTAACAAAATTTAAAAGAGGTTTGGAAAAGTATGATTATAATTATGGAACCTAGTGCTACCCCCGAAAATATTTCTGAGGTTACAGAATTATTAAAAGAACATGGTTTTCAAGTCATTGTGCATGAAGGCGATGTTCACACAGTTATTGACGCATTAGGTGATAAAACTACATTATCCCCAAGCAGAATTGATGCAATGGATGGAGTTAAACAAATAAAATTCATCAGGGAACCATTCAGGCTTGCATCTCGTGATAGACAATCAGAAGACACTGTTATTGAATTTCCAAATGGAGTAAAAATCGGAGGAGCAAATCGACCTGTTTATATGGTTGGGCCATGTTCTGTAGAAGAGGATTATAACGGACTTTTGCAAGTTGCAATTGCTGCAAAAGAAATGGGGTGCCAATTTTTAAGAGGTGGAGCTTTCAAACCAAGAACATCCCCTTATGATTTTGACGGTTTGGGAGAAAAAGCTCTAAAGTATTTAGCTAAAGCAAAAGAAGAAACAGGATTGCTTGTTGTGACAGAATTGATGGATGTTGCAGATTTGGATATAATAAGCGAATATGCAGACTTAATTCAAATCGGAGCCCGAAATATGCAAAACTTCAGACTCCTAAAAGCTGTCGGGAAATGTAACAAACCCGTACTTTTAAAAAGAGGTCCTGCTAGCACAATCAGAGAATTTTTACTGGCTGCAGAACATATTATGTACAACGGAAACCCAAATGTAATCTTATGCGAAAGAGGTTTGAAGAGTTTTGATAGTGCATTTACAAGGAACCTTCTTGATATATCAGCAATTCCGGTTCTAAAAAAATATTCTCACCTCCCTGTAATTGTTGACCCAAGCCATGGGACAGGTCAAAGATATTTAATCGAACCAATGGCAAAAGCAGGACTGGTTGCAGGAGCTGACGGAGTTATGGTAGAAGTTCACCACAACCCTTCCCAAGCACTTAGTGACGGAAAACAAAGTTTATCAATCCCACAATTCAAAGATATATTTACAAAATTAAACAATATGGTAGATATTTTACATTTGGATAAAAAGCTTGCTATGTCTAACATTGAGTAGGTTAAAGCAGGATATTATATTACGAAATATTAACATTTATTTATTATTTTTAGCAATTTAGCAAAAAAAATTTTGTTTATATCTTTGTAAGGTAAAAAGGAAAAGGCAGAAAGGAATTATTTTATGGATTCAGTAGGAATGGTAGGGAACTATGGTTATGTACCCCAAATCAAAACATTTACAGCTCAAACCCGAGCTATCCAAACTCCTGTCTTTGCAGGAGAAACTATAGACCCACAAGCTCAAGAAAAAACAGCAAAACGTAAAAAAAATCTTATTAATCTTGTAGGTGCCGCAGTCGTAGCCGCTGGAACATTTTTGTTCTTAAAGAAAACTAAAATGGGACAAAACTTGTTAACAAAATTGAAAGATTTGTTCAAAGGTAAAAAAGCAAATGTAGCCGGTGGTAAAACAACTTCATCTGTAGTAAAAGAAGGAATTAAACAAAATAAACCAAAATCTAAAATAAAAATTGTTTCAGAACATGCTGATTTAAGACCAAATCAAAAAGTTAAAATGAAAAATGGTGGCGGAAAGGAAGAAATCCACAAAGTAAGACGTAATAAAAAACAAATTATTGAACAAACAAGATTACGCGAACAAATGGAAGCTTTCACAGAAAAAGATTTAGAAGCATATAGCAAATCTTTAGGAGCTCCGGCAACAGCAGAAGAACATGCATTTATCGCAGCAAACAATAAAGAAGCAACAACATCTTTAGCTGACGTTATGGAATCTAAAGGCATCAAAAGAGGCAAAAACAAAAGTAGACGAGTAGTTCTTCAACAAGAACCAAAAGTAACACCACAAACAGTGAAACCGGCAGCAGCTCCCGTAACTGATACATCTGCAAAAATAGCAGACTTACAAGCTCAAATTGCAAAACAAGAAGAACAAATTGCAAAATACTCAAAACCTGGAATGGAAAGATGGGCAAAACCGGCTCAAGCTCGTAAAACTAAATTAGAAGCTGAATTGAACCAATTGTTACATCCAAATTCTAAACCTCCGGTAGCTCCAACAATTTCTCCTGAAGTAAAGAAAGAACAAATCGAGGCAGCATGGGCTCAACAAGGCAAAGTTAATCCTCCAAAAGCTCCAAAAATTGATATTCCGACAAGAAACGACGTATTCGCTCGATCTGAAGCTGAAGCAGCAAAAATGGCTAAAGAAATGGCTAAAGAAGAAGCTGAAACTCTAGCAAGAATGTTTCCTGAAGAATAACAATACAAAGCATCCTTTAAAATAACTTCCAAATTTCTATAAAAACATTGATTGGCGATTTAATTTAATCTCACTTATCTGAGCAAGATAATCCGAGTTAGTTAAATCGCCAATTGATTTATATAATTTTAAAATACTTGTTTGAATATTATCACTATTCATTTCAATCATATCATTTGCCATTTCAACATTCGACATCGCAAGCCGTGTCATATCACGAAATCCTGATGATGCCATTTGCATCGCAAGTTCATTATCCTGTGCAGTTTTAAAAATAGCTTGAGCAATCAACATTGGCATGTGCGAAATCAAAGCTGCAGCTTCATCATGTTTTTCGGGTGTTGTAATTATGACCTTTGCACCCAGTTGTGTAATTATTTCGACCAAATTTTCATCACTGCCCCAAACAGGAGTTAAGACCCATTTTTTGCCTTTGAATAACCCTTCCATTGAGTTTTCAAAGCCCTGATGTTCAGTCCCTGCCATTGGGTGAGAAGGAATAAATTTGTATGGACGTTTTTTCTTTGATACAAATTGTTTTAGAGAACAAACATCGGTTACAATTGTGTCAGGGAGCACAATTTGCTCTAATTTATCTAAGATTTCTAGAGTTTTATTCATTGCAGAACATACAAAAATAATGTCACAAGTTTTTAGAACATCATAATTTTTATAAATTCCAACCCCATTTTGAGATTGAGATACCGCAATGACTTCATAATCAAGCTTTATCAAATCACGATATATAGAACCACCAATCAAACCAAGTCCGACAACTCCGATTTTCATAAAATTCTCCTTTGGTATCAATATATCATGAAGATAAATATTATTGATTATAAACTTTAAAAGCGCTTCCCTATATATTTGGCATTTGAACCGAGTTCTTCTTCGATTTTGAGGAGTCTGTTATATTTTGCAACTCTTTCACCTCTGCAAAGAGAGCCCGTTTTGATTTGTCCTGAATTTATTCCAACAGCCAAATCTGATATAAATGTGTCTTCGGTTTCTCCTGAGCGATGTGAAATTATGGTTGAATATCCGTTCTGTTTTGCAAAATTTATCGCATCAAGAGTTTCTGTCAACGTTCCAATTTGATTTAATTTTATGAGCACAGAATTTGCAACTTTCTTCTCTATTCCGCACTTTATTCTTTCAATATTTGTGACAAATAAATCATCTCCAACAATTTGGCATTTGTTATTAAGGCTTGTGGTTAAAAGTTTCCAACCCTCCCAATCATCTTGTGCCATGCCATCTTCAATTGATATTATCGGATATTTTTCGACTAAATTCTCCAAAATTTCAACAAATTCATTATTTGAATATCCATAACCTCTAATAAAATAACTGCCATCTTTATAGATTTCACTAGATGCAATATCAAGACAAATTTTGACGTCTTTTGTTGTGTAGCCTGCTTTTTCAATCGCTTCAATAATTAGTTCAATCGCATCAGAATTTGTTTCAAGATTTGGAGCAAAACCACCTTCATCCCCCACTTCAGTTGATAAATTTAATTTTTTTAGAATATTTTTTAACTCGTAAAAAATTTCAGCACCCATTTGAATTGCACAACTAAAACTTTCTGCTCCAACCGGTGAAATCATAAATTCTTGAAACTCTAAATTATTTCCTGAATGAACTCCTCCATTTAAAATATTCATCATCGGAACAGGCATTGTATTGCCATTAATTCCGCCTAAATATTTATACAAAGGAATCCCTAAATCTTTTGAAGCTGCTCTTGCACAAGCAAGTGACACCCCAAGAATTGCGTTCGCACCAAGTGTACTTTTGTTTTCACTTCCGTCAAGATGAATGAGAGTTTTGTCTAAATGAGTCTGTTCATCAATATTTTGACCACAAAGTACCGGTGCAATAATTTTATTTACATTGTAAATTGCTTTTTCAACACTTTTCCCGTTGAAAATTCCTTTATTATCTCTCAATTCAACAGCCTCAAATATTCCTTTTGAAGCTCCGGAAGGGACTGACGCTGTAGCCAAAACGCCTGTTGATAATTGGACTTCAACCTCAACTGTCGGATTGCCGCGAGAATCTAAAATTTGACGTGCGTGAATATTCTTTATCGTTGATGACATATAATTTCTCCTAAACTTTTATTTTTAATTTAGAAAAAATCTCCACCACACGCAATTAGCAACAAAAACTAGTCGAGATGTCTATAAATTTCATCTGGAGAATCAATCAAAATAGTCGCACCATAACTAAGTAGAAATTTTTCATCTCTAAATCCCCAAGTTACACTGATACAAGGCATCTCAGAATTTTTCGCAGTCATAATATCAACATCAGAATCCCCAACATAAATAGCTTCATTTGGTTTTAAGTTAAATTCTTTTAAAACCTCTAAAACTGTATCAGGAGCCGGTTTTTTCTTAATTCCTGCTGCTTCATTTTCACCTGCTGCGAAATCAATATATCCGTTGAAATATTTTTGACAAAGTTCTTTAACAGCTAAATCAAATTTGTTTGAAACCACCGCAATTTTCAATCCTTTGGATTTTAAATTAGCTAACATATCTGAAATTCCATTATAAGGAGCGGTTTTGTTATACATATTTTGAGCATAATTTTCTTTAAAAATTGCTAAACATTTTTCAAAATTCGGATTATTCTTCCCCTCAGGAATTGCACGCTCAATGAGTTTTGCAACTCCATTTCCCACAAATTGTCGAACTTCTTCTATTGTTCGTGTCGGATAATTAAATTTAGACAGTGCAAAATTTGTACTATCTGCTAAATCGTCTAATGTGTTTAATAATGTTCCGTCTAAATCAAAAATAACAATTTTTTTCATCGCATAATCCTCAAAATTTATTATACCCTAAGAATTCTTTATGGTACATTATATTCAAAGATAAAAATACGAGGTTTCAAATGGATAAAGTTTCTATAGAAGAATATAAAAAAGGACAAAAATCACTTATTACAATTATTGTACTATTTTTAATTGCTACTGCTATTGTGACTGGTGTTTTGACAAATTATAAACAAGAAACACTTGTGTGTTCAAAGTCCGAAAATATTTGCAAAATTGAAAGATTGAATTTATTGAATAAAAAATCACAAAAAGATTTGGTAAAATTTTCTGATGTGAAAAATGTAAGTTACATGACTCAAAAAGTTCGTGGAAACCGCTTTGCCAAAGGGTATTCCTCTTATTTATTGATTTTCAATTTGAAAGATAATAACCCTCTTGTAATTTTTTCCAGTCCTTATTTTGAAAAAGAGGAACTTGATACAGCTATAAAAAATTTAACAGAACAAATTAATAAAAATCAAGGCGAAATCAGATTAAATAGAGATTAAAATTTCAATCTTTTGATTGGTTAAAATTTTGGCAAAATTATATCTGTTAGATATCCTTCTAACCCGCATTGCTACAATACTTGCTTTTTTATTTTTGCAAAAAAAATGTTAAAAATTTTTCTATTTTTACGTTATTTTTATAAATTTTTACCTAAAAAACAAAAAATCTACATATTTTAGAGGAGTTTTTGTAAAAAAATACATTATTTTTATGAAAAATTTTTATTTTTTCTGTGTATACTAAAGAAAAGTTTAGAAATGTTAAGCACTTCAAAACTAGTTATAGCTTAATTTTCTAAGAAAAATAAAAAAGATTATTCCATTAATTAAAAAAAAGTAGTAGTATAAAATTATGATTTTAAAGGAGGTTTTTAAAATGTTCACATCTAGCAAAAAAGAACAAAAAGAAATGCAAACACAAATTATTGAATCAGCAGGTAAAATTTACAACTACCTATCTGACAAAGGTGAAGTTACTATCAACAAATTAAGAAAAGATATGGATTTGGATGATAATTTCACTTACATGGGTTTAGGTTGGTTATCAAGAGAAGACAAAATCTCTTATACTCAAAAACCTAAATCAATCACAGTTAAATTAGTTTAATTTTGTGTATTGAAAGATTTAAAAAAAAAGGTGCAGGTATTTATCCTGTACCTTTTTTACGTTTTGTTATATTTCTTCTACCAATCACTATATTTATAGTAAGATAATAAACAAATAGTAAGGAGATTTGGCAAATGAATGAAAATATTTTTAGTCCTAAAGGAAAAATCGACCAAAGTACATTTATCATATATTTTATTTTACTAACAATTGTATATTTTGTTGTCGGATTTTTTGGATTTCCTATTTTGGCCAAACACAAAATAAATATTTGGATTCCAAATATAATTTTGGGATTTATTAACCTTTTAGTATTTTTTAATTACAAAAAAAGAATAATGGATTTTTCGAACAACCTTGCAGCATCTGTATTTTGGGGATTAGTTGTAACATTAGATCATTTATTTGTTCCATTTGCAATAATGACAAAAACTCCAAATTCAGAAGTTATATTTTTATTTGGAATAATTTTTGCCTTCTGTATTCAACCCGCAATTGTAGGTTTCTTACCTTCAAAAAATAAATAAATTAAGCTCTATAATACATATTTGAAGAGTTTTTTGAAACACTTTTAAATCCATTTTTAAGATAAAATTCTTTACTTGATGATAACGAATCAAGCGTAATTAATTTGCCTTTAAAAATTTCTTTCAATTTGTTAAGAAAACCTGTTCCAAGATTATTGTAATTTTTATATTCAGGCATAGACCAATAATTTTGAGCCGGATCAACTTCAAAACTCCGAATATCTACTTTTGGTTTATCAAAAATATAAACTCTTGATTCCGCTAGAATATCTTCAGCGTTTATATTTTCAAAATTATTTTTTTGTTTTGTGAGAATAAAAAATCTTTGATTAATTTTTTCAGGAATAGTTTCAAATATAGACAATGCCCGCAAATATGCGGATTTTGCAAATAAACAACCCTCCCAAACATTACTAATATTTTTCAATGCATGCAAATCTTTTTCATCGAATGGATTCATTTCGACAACAGGAAGTTCACACGGTACAAATTTTTCATTACTAACTTTTCTTAAAACTTTTGCATTTCCTATAAAATTTCCGGTAAAAGTAGGTGTTGAAATATTATTCATTTTATATCCTTTCTCAGTATTTAAATTAAAACTCCTAAAAATAAAATTTGCTATGTATTTAAAATTTTAAGATATAATATTAATAAATAAAATTTAAACAGAATTAGAAGGAAATTTATGCAAGAATACGAATATAAAAAAAGCAACAATACCTACATTTTAAGATTGAATAAAGGTGCTGAAATAATTTCTGCAATAAAAAATTTTTGTAACGAACAAGAAATAAAATTAGCTACAGTACAAGGAATTGGTGCAATTAATCAAGTCACATTCGGATTTTTCAACCCGGAAATTGGAGAATACCAAGAAAAAACTTTTACAGGACCAATGGAAATCACCAGTTTGTTAGGAAATGTAACAACAAAAGAAGAAAAAACATACTTACACCTACACATGACAACATCAGGCAGTGATTATAAAACTTATGGAGGACATTTAGTCAATGCCAAGATTAGCTTAACCGGAGAAATTTTTATCACCAAAATTGAAGGTCAAGTTGAACGACAATATGATGAAAATACAGGCTTGAATTTATTAAGCTTTAAATAATAAATTAAAAAATACTTGAAAAATTTTTATATTTATGTCAGAATAGACTCAAGCGATGCAAATTGTTAAAAATTAAATAACGAGTATGGCAAGGTAGCTCAGCTGGCTAGAGCGTTCGGCTCATACCCGAGAGGTCGAGAGTTCGAGTCTCTCCCTTGCTAATAAAAAAGAGATAGAAAAATCTATCTCTTTTTTATTTTACTATATTTAAATCCTAATCAACTGCAATATACGGATCAGCCCAAGTTGGGCCTTTAGATGCATGTACGAGTTTTCCATTTACGTACTTTGAAGTTATAGTTATTGCACCTTTAATATCCTCTATTTCAATAGTTGTTCCTTTCTTATTTTTAGTTACTGTAATAAATCCGTCTTCATCATACACGCTATCAAGTTCGGAACGACCATACACCGTTTTATTGCCCTCTTTTGATATTACATGAATTTTTTGTCCTGGGTATTGTTTTCGAATATCTTCGATTGAACTAAAGTTTTGAGGATTAATATTTTGTGGAACCCATTTTTGCTCACTAAGTTTAATTTGTACTTTCGGTTGAATATAAGTTTTACCGGTTTGACTTTTTACTTTTGAATAAGTGATTTTGTGGCCATTCTCAGGACCATTTACGCCAAATGCCATACTGTCTGTTCTCCTATAATTTTACACACATTATTTTTTATCGTCCTACAATTAGAAAAACTTTAAAAATTTAAATAAAATATGAAGTTATGTTACAGATTAAACCCCAAACATGCAATTATTGAATAAATATATACTTATTATATATACCAAGTAAAATGATGAAAGGATTCGATAATGGTAAATGAAGTGAACAGAAGTCATTCTGCAAAAAAGGCAGATTGTGCTTGGAATGCTGCTAAAGCAAATTTGAAGGCAAAAGCCGGAGGTAACAAAGTTACTAACGCTCAAATTATGAAAGAAATGGAAAGACTTGCAAAGTTGAACAACTGTGATTCAGTTGATGACTTTAATACTAAATTCTTTTCAAAACAAGGAAAAGAATACAAAACAGATGAAGCGGCAAACAAAGCTCCCGTTCAGAAAAAATCAACTTCTGCAGGAGATTCTATTGCAAATAAAAAAATTCCTACCACAAAAGATTCAATCGAAGTAAAACAAGATAATACCAGAGTTGCAAATAATACTACTCAGTATAAAGACTCTATTTCAAAGGTTCGCAAAGATTCAATACAAGATTCAGTACAAGATTCTGTGCAACATAAAAAATTACATACAAGTAAAAAAGTTAGTGGTTTTCAAGCTGAAGCTGCTCATATCAATAAAATTCCAAATAGCAAAAACAGAATTATTGAATACAACAAAAAACATGCTAAAGGAAATTATGTAATTGTTGATAAAAAGACTTGCCAAGCAACGGTTTATAGTAAAGAAGGCAAGCCATTAAAATCTTATGAAGTTTTGCTTGGTGCAAACAAGGGTGATGATTTATCAACTGCATTTGCAAAAAATCAAAACCTTGTTCGCACCGGCCGTAGAACTGTTCCCGGAGAATTTAAATTAAGCGGTCGTTCAAATACATTTGGCGGATTAAGACAAACCGGAGAAAACAGTGAAACAATGGATCCGGATGTAAAAATTAGAGAATGGATGCCCGGATATTGGGGCAAAAAGAAAATGAAAGGTAGAGGCTCTCAAGCAATCCATGGAACAGCCGATAGAGAAAATCGTGATAAACTTTATGGTGATGGGAATTTGGCAAACAACCGCCAAAGTATGGGTTGTATAAATATTCCTGTTGAAAATTTGAACGAAATGGAAAGGAAATATGGTATTAAAGCAAACTCAAAATTATATGTTCTTCCGGAAACCAAAGGAAATGAATTAGTTTTAACAAAGCAAAAAGACGGAACAGTAAAATTTATTACAAAATACAAAGACCCAAAACAAAATGCCAAAGTTAAGAAAATTCAAGATGAGATTGCAAATAAAAATATCCAAAGACAATTGGCAGTGAAACGTAAAAAAGCAGCTCAAGCAAAAGCATTAGCTCAACAAAAAGAAGTTCATTTATTGCAACCTAGCACTTGGAAAAATTTATTTAGTTAAGTTTTTTAACAAATATAAATATTTAAAGCAAAAAAAAACCTTTTTGGATTTATTACATCCAGAAAGGTTTTTAAATATGAATATGAAAAATTTAAGATATTATATGTCCGCAGCCGTTGTTGGAGCTGCAATGCCATTTATCCCCACAACTTGTACTAAAAAAGCCCCACAAAAAGTTGCTCAAACTGCAATTGAGGCATTTGAAAAAGATTCTAAATTTAAAGAAATTTTAGCAGACACATTTAGTACAAGAATGAGTGATAAAGAAAAAGTTGTTGAATTCAACAAAGTTTTAAAAAAGTACGGAAAATCAAACGGGAACTATGTAATCGTTGATAAAAAGAAATGCAAAGCTTATGTTTATAGCCCTGACGGGGATGTTTTAGACAAAGCAGAAGTTGCTTTAGGACGCCAAAAAGCAGATGTGCGTGGTGGCGGATATAAACATAAAGAGTTGAAACAAACTTTCACCACTCCTCCAGGTGAATATTATGTAGGTCGTGAAGGTGCAATTGCCGGAACAACAGATGAAAAATTGTATGGCAAAAGGGTCTTAATGCTAAGAGGTGATCACACAAGAGCCGATAGCAGAAAATCCCAAACTTTAGCACTTCACCGAGTACCGGCTACTCCAATGGGCAGATTGAGAGAAAATGTTTTCCACAACGGTACGTTGAAAGATAACAGAGTTTCTTTTGGTTGCGTGAACTTTTTAGTTAAATCTTTTGATAAAATGAGATCCCTTATTAAGGGCAAAGGAACTAAAGTTTACATTTTGCCAGAGGAAAAAGGAAATTCTTTATACCTTGAAAAACAGAAAAATGGTTCATTCAAGTTCTTCCAAAAGAAATATCGTTATGAATCACAAGAACCTAAAAATTAGAGAAATTTAGAAGGCGGCGGGATTAAATAAATCCCGCCGCCTTACTTTTATATCCAACAAACTTAGTTAAAAAGTTTATCCAATCTTTGAGTAGCTTCAATCGTATTTTCTCTACTACCAAAAGATGTTAATCTGAAATAGTGTTCACCGTTTTTCCCGAAACCTGAACCAGGGGTTCCAACAACTTGAGCATTTTCTAATAAGTAGTCAAAGAATTCCCAAGAAGTCATATTATTTGGACATTTCAACCAAATATAAGGGGAATGTTTTCCGCCAATGTGCCAAATATTATGTTTTGTTAGAGTATCAGAAATTATTTTGGCATTTTCTTTGTAGTAATTTAAGTTTTCTTGAATTTCTTTTTGACCTTCTTCAGTGAAAACAGCTTCTGCACCTTTTTGTACAATATATGGAACACCGTTAAATTTTGTAGTTTGACGTCTTAGCCACATCTTATTAAGCAAACCGTTTTCCAATTCCTTTGGAACAACTGTCCAACCACATCTTGTACCTGTAAAGCCTGCCATTTTAGAAAATGAACAAAACTCTATAGCACAAGTTTTAGCTCCTTCAATTGAGTAAATACTTCTTGGTAAGTTTTTGTCTGTGATAAAACATTCATAAGCCGCATCAAATAAAATAACTGCGTTATTTTTGTTTGCATAATCAACCCAAGCTTTTAGTTGCTCTTTATTATAAACAGCTCCTGTTGGATTGTTTGGAGAACAAATATAAATAATATCTGCTTTTATTGAATCATCTGGTAGTGGCAAGAAATTGTTATCAGCATTCGCATCAATATAAACAATTTTTCTTCCTGCCATAGTATTTGTATCTACATAAACAGGATAAACAGGGTCTGGAACCAATACAGTATTATCTTGTGCAAATAAATCTAAAATATTACCTAAATCAGATTTAGCTCCATCAGAAATGAAAATTTCGTCAGAATTTAAATCAACACCATGGCTTTTATAATAACTTTGAATTTTATTTTTCAAAAAGTCATAACCTTGTTCCGGACCATAACCGTGGAATGTTTCTTTAACTCCCATTTCTTCAGATGCTGATTTTAGGGCATTAACAACAACTTTGCACAATGGAAGAGTTACATCTCCAATTCCCAATTTGATAATTTTTTTATCAGGATTTTTTTGAGCAAAATCACTTACTTTTTTAGCGACAGTAGAAAAAAGATAACTGTCTGCAATATTTTGATAATTCTTATTTATGTTCATAAATTCTCTCCATAAAACTTGGCTTACGGTGAAAATTATAGCATAAACTTTTGGTTATAAATAATTACGAGATTAATGTAAAAAATAAGGACAGAAGACCTGCTGTTTTTAATATAGCTTTTAATAATCCTATTTTAACTTCTTTATTACCATGTACAGGAACAACAATTCTTGCTTCTTCACCTTGTTTTGTATAAACATGGTGCGAGCCACTTATTCTAATCAAATTCCAACCATTATCCTCTAAAATTTTGCATAACTTTTAACCTGAAATATTTTTCATAATGCAACTGAAATAACTTTATCTCCATTTTCAGGTAAATCAACAGAAAACCAAGCAAGAATTGCTTCTTTTATATTTTTTTCAACTTCCTCTACTGTCTCTCCCTGGGTAAAACAGCCCTTTAAAGCAGGAACTTCTGCCCAATATCCATTATTTTCTTTATGCAATACAACGTTAAATTTCATAAATATTTACCTTTTCTTTAATTTTATCAAATTATTTTATCAAATTCAAGTAAAATTCTACTGTTATAATTGTTAAATTATATTTACTAAAGTTAATATTTAGTCAAAAAATATTTTTTTTTTTACTTAAATCTGATATAGTCATGAGAAAAGACTATGAACGTAGTATCATAATATTTAAAAGGATAGTAATGGTAGAATACATACTTCACAAATCAAAGGCGACTGAACAGCCTAAACAAGTTCGAAAAATGTACGTTTCCACTCCATATAACAGAGTTCAGGCTGTTGAAGAAAAATTGAAAAAAATATTCAATGAAGAATTAAATTCTGAGGGTTCAATTTTATTGAGCTATAAACCGGAAGTTATTTCAAAACTTGCAAGATTTTTATCCGGTCATATTAACCGTTCAGCATCAATAGGAATTGCAGGAGAAACCGCAAGCGGAAAATCAACCGTTACTTTAGATATTATTGATACAATTAATTCTTTTGCAACAGAATTTGAAATTAAAGATGCTATAACTAGAGTTAACACTGATGATTATTATTATGACCGTTCTGAAATGGTTAAAGCAGCAGGTAGTTTTGCCGAATTTGCAAAACATTACGATTTAGATGTGCCACATGCTTTGGAATTGGAATTGATGAGCAAACATATTAAAGAATTGTTGGAAGGCAAATCTGTTTATCTTCCAAAATATGATATGTCTGGCACAGCAAAAAGATTTGATAATTATACATTGGCTAATCCTTCCAAAATTGTTATTTCGGAGGGATTATTTACGCTTACAGACAAAATAAAAGATGCTTTTGATTTTAAAATCTATGTTGATGTTGAGTCTTCTGTTCAAAAAGATAGATTTTATGTTCGTGCAAAAGAAAGAGATTTGGGCGATTCTGCTGATGGAATTTACAAAAATGCATCCCAAAAAGCGGAAATTTATATCAGACCTTGCAAAAAAGATGCCGATATCGTTTTGTCTGGCGAAGCGGTTAGAGCAAGATATAAAGCCTTTATGAATAAATTGATTTCTATTGTGCAACAAGAAAATTTCCAAAACCGTGAAATTGTTTAGTCTTGGAAATTCTCTTTAAAATTTATATAATCTCAAATTAATAATTTTCGTGAATAATTTCAACCATATCTTTCATAACTTGATTGTATGGTGTTGGAATGTTGTGTTTTTTCCCAAGTTCAACCATTGTACCTGCAAACATCTCAACTTCAGTTTTTCTTTTTGCTTCAACATCTTGTAGCATTGAGGTTTTACCTTCCGGAATCATTTTGTTGAATGTGACTAGAGCCTCATCTATCATTGTTTCCGTATTTTGAACCCCTTCGGCTTTTGCTACGGATTGAACCTCTTTCATAACTTTAGTGAAAAATTCAATAAATTTTTTGTTATTTTGCATTTGCCCAAAAGTCATTCCCAAAATTGAAGACGGTTGGTTAGAACTTACATTCAGCATATATTTTAGCCACAAAGATCTTTCCATATCATCAGGAACTTTATAATCTAAACCAACTTTATCCAAGAAATTTTTAACAAGTTCAACATCTCTTTCATCTGTTCCAACATTTGGCTTAATTCCAAATACAACAGCACCAACGCCGTCATGCACGATACTATTATCTTCTCTCATCGCACTATGACCGATAAAATATGACAGTAAAATATGCTTCCAACCATATTTTTCGGCTAGAATTTTTTCACTCGTTACACCATTTAATAGTGACAAAATAATAGTATCTTCTTTTACAAAATTTTCTATATTTTTAATCACATCCAAAAGTCCGTCATACTTAGTTGCGATTATTATTAAATCAGCTTTAAAACTCTTGTCATCGGGTAAAATATAATT
The DNA here is from genome assembly GCA_934718135.1 of uncultured Candidatus Melainabacteria bacterium. Taxonomy (GTDB): domain Bacteria; phylum Cyanobacteriota; class Vampirovibrionia; order Gastranaerophilales; family Gastranaerophilaceae; genus Zag111. The sequence continues at coordinate 52,449 of CAKUZW010000006.1, forward strand.
AAAAATTAAAGGTTTTCCATTAAAAATTTTCGGATGTTTTTTGTATTTTTCAAGCCTTTTTTCATCTACAAGAACTCTTAAATTTTCACTATCATATTCATTTATTTTATTTCCGTAAATTGAACCGACCGCACCAATTCCGCACACTAATACTTTTTTAATTTCATTCATAATAAATTTATTCTAGCATATTTTCTGGTTTATATTAATATTTTTTACATTTTTTTAATTTCAAGGCAATTTAAAATGAATAAATAACTTTATATAAACAGTAGTAGTGTAGAAAATTTAGGTGTGTTTGATTAGTGGGAATGGAAATATTCTCTACCGGACTATTTCGTGTTAGTTCAGGAACCGGTGTAAAATTAAATAATTCTAAAAGTATTCTTCATTTCGGGAATATTTCAACTCAAGACAGTTTTCAATCTTCAAATGTTGAGAAACTGTTTAATGAAGCGGTCATAAAAAAATTAATTAGCCAAAATCCTGAGCTGAAAAAAATTCTTTCTGAAAACAAAATTCCTTTAAGATTGAATATGAAAGAACTTGCTGATTTGCAACAAAAACACTGCAAAGACACTCAAATTATTGCGTCAAAAATTGTTGCAAATCTTCCTCCTGCTCTAAAATCCAAAGTAAATATGAAGGATTTGAAAGACGGTGCAATTTTGCATGATTTTGGCAAAGTTCTTATTCCTCCTGAAATTTTGAATAAAAATGGTGCACTAACTTCCAGTGAACACCAAATCATGGACTTGCATTCTGAACTCGGATACCAATTACTAAAAAATTCAGGAGTAAACGATGAGGTTTTGAAACTTGTCAGATATCATCACAATAATTTTGATAAAGCGAAGCAAGGCTATATTTCAGATATAAATTTGCAAATCTTGAATTTGGCAGACAAATATTCAGCATTAACCGAAAAAAGAGTTTATAAAGAAGAATTTTCACCTAAAAAAGCATTGACGATTATCTATTCTGATGTGAAAAAAGGCGAAGTCCATCCATTTTTGTTTCAAGCTTTGGTAAAATCCCTTGAAAATCCCGCACAAAACAAAATGTTAACAAATGTTAAGTAGCATATACAGGATATGGCAATTTTTCATAATCAAAATTGTTTATATAAATGTAAGGGAAATTTAAAGAAAAAGAAAATCGGGAAAATCAATCAAAGAGAAAATAAAGAATTAGAAATTGGGGAATTAAAATTTAGGGGAAAATAAAATAAATCGAATCGAATCATCCATCATAATCAATCTTTCTTAGGGTGCTGAAAATTTTCAGTGCCTTTTTTATTTTGTCAATCATGCAGTCTTGCCCTCCTTTCCGTCCAATTTCTTCGTAAAATTGCGTGTGACGGAAGTTAGCATAGTGCTAAGCCCTACATTATAATCCTATAATATTTATTTTGCCAAATCAATAAATTCCAATTTGTAATCCAAAATTTTTGCAATATATTCGGCTTCTTTTAAAGACAAACTCTCTCTGTTTAATTTTCCCAATAAGCTATTGTAAGAATAATCTTCACCTGTTAGGATGCTCAATTTTAGTGCAAGATTTTTCAACGTAATACCGCGAGAAACGGCAAGCATTTTTATTTTTGCCTTAATTTTGTTCATAATAGAACAATTATATCTTTTGTTGACTTTTAATATAAAAATGTTTATTATATTATCCGTATTTAATATAAAATATTCGAATATGAATACAATTTTATATTAAAGCTTGCAAAAGAAAGGATAAAAAGATGCAGAAAATTTTTAAGGAAATAAGGAAAAAGGAACAGGGAAATAGTTTCGTTACAGAAGATATTATACATGTCATTACGAGGAAAAATATTGAACAAGAAATGCAAAAGTCTACACAGAGTGACGTAGTAATCCCTAACGAATTAGTAAATGGTGAAACTTGCAAGGGATTGCGACACTGGAGATTGTTGTATAATTTGAAAAATAACTTTTCAAAACCCGTTCGCAATGACATGAATAATAAGATGCTGAAACAAGTTCAGCATGACAAAGTGGTTATTATACAAAATGACACAACAACCTGTGCCCCCCTTGCGGGGGAACCGAAATCTTTGATTTCGAAGGGGGGTAAAAATGTGTTGGATTACAAACAAGCACCCTTCTCCGAATTTGTAAGTAAAGTAGAATTGTCTCAAAAACACAGTGATAAAAATAGGCTGGATTGCTTCGCATTCGCTCGCAATGACGAAAAAACCGTAAAGAACTTATTCCCTTATTGCCCTATTTCCTTTTCCTTTAATAAAAAGTTAAGGAGATTCCGGATCAAGTCCGGAATGACATTTATTAAACAACCGGCTTTCACATTAGCGGAGGTATTAATCACACTTGGCATAATCGGTGTGGTTGCAGCAATGACTATTCCGGGTCTTATGACAAATTACAAAAAGCACAAAATCGAAACTAAACTAACTAAAGCTGTTTCAACTCTAAATCAGGCAATAAAAATGTCTGAAGCTGAAAATGGAGAAATGGAAACTTGGGATAAAAATTTGCCTTATGATGAATTCATAAACAAATATTTGCGACCTTATATAAAAGTTGAACAAATATGCCATAGACAAAAGCCATGTGGATATAAAGATGGTCCTGTTTGGACATATTTAAACGGTACAACTAATGGCACATATTGTTCGCCTTATTCCTTTAATCGTTCAGGATTTATTTCTACAGATGGAGTTTTTTATGTTTTTGGATACAGAAATACAGGTGAAACAGGAGTTCAGGATAATGATAAAATTATTATCATAGATATTAATGGGCCTGAAAAACCAAACGTTATGGGACAAGATGTATTTTTCTTAAAGAGAATTGAGGCAGAAGATTCAATTCTTCCTTGGGGTGCAGATAAAGGGATGACTACAATAACCGGAAACTGTTCTAAAAATGGTTCGGGTCATTATTGTGCAGCGTTAATCCGTACAAATGGTTGGAAAATTCCAAATAACTATCCATTGTAAATTGTTACTTTAATTGAGAAATAATTTGAGGATTTTGCATATTAATATTTTGCTCTTTTGCAAAAGCTTTGCTTATTGTAACAACAAGTATATTAACGCATAATAGTATTCCTAAAATTATTAAAATCGTTCTCATAATCGCTCTCTAACAACTCTATAATATTATACCCTACAGAATATCTTTAAATCCACTTTTTAGTGGAAATTTTTACAATTATAAAAAGCACCCTGAAATAATATCAGAGTGCTTTTCAAATTTGTTAAACAAAATCAACTTATACAGAAGCTTTTACTTTTGGCCCTGCATTAACAACTTCAGCAGGCATATTTGGATATTTAGCCGCAAAATTTTCTGCAAACATTTGAGCCAATTTATTAGCTTGAGCATCATAAGCTGCTTTATCTTCCCACATTCCGCGAGCATCCAATTTTTCATCAGGAACACCAGGACAAGATGTAGGATAATCAACATTGAATACGTCATGATGTTTAAATTCGATATTATCGAATGAACCGTTCAATGCTGCAGTAACCATTGCACGAGTATAAGCAAGTTTCATACGTTTTGCACCGGATGATGCAGAACCGCCTGCCCAACCGGTATTAACTAAGTATACTTTTGTTCCGTATTGGTCAAGTTTTTCACCTAACATTTTTGCATAAACTGAAGCATCCATTGGCATAAATGGTTCACCAAACAATGTAGAGAATGTTGGTTGAGGTTCAGTTACACCACGCTCAGTACCTGCAAGTTTTGATGTAAATCCTGTTACAAAGTGGTACATTGCAGCATTTTTATCAAGTCTTGAAATTGGAGGCAATACACCAAAAGCATCTGCGGTTAAGAATACAACAACTTTTGGTATTCCGCCTTTTGAAGGAATTTGAGCGTTATCAATATAATTGATTGGATAACCAACACGAGTATTTTCAGTCAAACTTCCATCATTAAAATCAAATTCTCTTGTTTCAGGATCCATAATTACGTTTTCTACAAGTGAACCGAATTTAATTGCATTATAAATTTCAGGTTCATGTTCTTGAGAAAGGTTGATACATTTTGCGTAACATCCACCTTCAAAGTTGAATACACCATCAGGAGACCAACCATGTTCATCATCACCGATTAACTTACGAGCAGGATCTGCTGAAAGTGTTGTTTTACCTGTTCCTGACAAACCGAAGAATACAGCAGTTTCACCTGTTTCAGGATCCATATTTGCTGAACAGTGCATTGGAAGAACATTTTTCTTAGTCATAATGTAGTTCATTGTAGCGAATACGGATTTTTTGATTTCACCAGAATATCTAGAACCGCAAATAATGATTTCATGAGCTTCGTAGTCAATAGCAATACAAGCTTCTGAATTTACACCGTCAATTTCAGGATTACATTTGAAACCAGGAGCACAAAGAATTGTGTAATCAGGTTCACCATAACTAGCCAATTCTTCTGCTGTCGGACGGATTAACAATTGGTGAATAAACAAGTTTTGGCTTGCCAATTCATTGATTACACGGAATTTTTGAGTGTAAGTTTTGTCTGCACCTGCATAACCATCGAAGATAAATACTTCTCTATTTTGTAAGTATGATGCAATTTTACCTTTAATTGCATTAAATTTTTCTCTACTAATTGGGCGGTTTACTTTACCCCATGCGATTTCGTTGTGAACACCGTCTGTATCAACAATAAATTTGTCTTTAGGAGAACGACCTGTGTATTTGCCTGTTGTAACAACAAATGCACCTGATGCACTTAATTTACCTTCGCCTAAACGTAATGCAGCTTCTGTTAATTGAGCAGGACTCATATTTCGGTAAACTGCTTTAGGGCCTATAATTCCTAATTTTTCAATACCATAAGTTTCCATTAACCATTTCCTCCTTTAGGAATAACATATAAATACCAACTATAATCTAGTACAAAATTTAATATTTTGCAAATATATTTCAATAATTGCCAAATGTTAAGTTTGAGTAAATTTTCAGGTTTTATGATAGAATACTGTTGAAGTTAAAATCTTATGGAGAGAATTGATGAACGGGCTTAATAAATTTAAAATTTTAACAATTACATTTTTATGCATGTTCGTATTTGTAATTGCAGCAATTTATACAAATACAAAAGAAGTTACCGAAAATAAAACTAACGCAAAAAATGAAATTAAAAATGAGCAAAATAAAGATAATAAAATATCAGAAGAAAACGAAGTATCACAGGATAACTCAAAACTTCAAGACTTATCCATAAAAGTTGATGTTTTAACTCAAAAAGTGAATGATTTACAAAACGGTGGTAATTCTTCTGCTCAATTGCGTTGTCAAGTTCAAGGAATTATGGATGGAGATAGAATTGAGCAACTATCTCAAGAAGCAGCAATGCAAGAAGCTAAAGATAATAATAGAGAACTTGTAATGACTTGTCATTACTAAATTTAAAGGTTTTTAAACAATTCATCAATACAAACTCCAAGAGCGGATGCAATATCAAAGATTATCGCTAAACTTGGAGCTTTTTCAGCTCGTTCAATACATCCGATATAATTTCTGGCACTTCCTACCCTAAAGGCTAATTCTTCTTGCGACATTTTATGTTTCTTACGCAATTTGCGAATATTTTCGCCCAGATGCTTATAGACTTTGATATACTTAGCTTTATCTCTTTCCATATCACCACCCATTGTGGTATATTTTTATATTTCTATCTACCACCTATTTGGGAATAAAAACAGTATGTACAAAGATTTTACTCTTTGTGCTAAAATATGAGCAAAAAAGAAGGGAAAATAATTATGGAAACAAACATTAGAGCAATTATCATGGTTATTGATTCAATGGGAATCGGTGCAATGCCTGATTGCAAGGATTTTGGAGATATTCCTGAATGCAACACGTTAAAACACGTTTGTGAATTTAATCATGGATTACATGTTCCAAATCTTGAAAAAATGGGCTTAGGAAATATCCAAGAATTCAAAGGGATAAAAGAAGTTGAAAATCCTACCGGAACTTATGCAACTCTTGTTGAAAAATCAAAAGGAAAGGATACAACAACAGGTCACTGGGAAATCGCAGGAATTACGCTAGATAGACCGTTTGCAACTTTTCCAAACGGTTTTCCAAAAGAACTTGTTGATAAATTTGTTAAAGAAACCAATTGTGGCGGAATTTTAGCAAACAGACCTGCAAGTGGTACCGCAATTATTGAAGAATTAAATGACGAACACCACAAAACAAAATTCCCTATTGTTTACACATCAGCAGATAGTGTATTCCAAATTGCAGTAGATGTTGATGTAATTCCACTAGATACATTATATGAATGGTGCAAAATCGCAAGAAGAATTTTAACCGAAGATGAATACTATGTATCAAGAGTAATTGCTCGTCCATACAAAATTATTGACGGGAAACCGACAAGAATTTCAAAAGACAGAAGAGATTTTTCAATCGAACCAATCAAACCAACTCTATTGAATGAAATTAAAGACAATGGTGGTAAAGTTATAGCTATCGGTAAAATAGAAGATATTTTCTCAAAATCAGGTATAACTCACGCAATCCATACCGGTTCAAATAAAGAAGGTTTGGAATTAACACTAAAAGCAGTTAAAAATGAACTTCCATTAGAAGACATTGCTTATGTTAAAGGAAAATCTTATAACAATATAGAATTGATTTTCACAAATCTTGTTGATACAGACATGCTTTATGGACACAGAAACAATGCCAAAGGATATGGCGAAGCAATTGAAGAAATTGATGAATACGTAGGCAAAATTGTTGATGCACTTGAAGATTATGATTTGCTAATCATAACAGCAGATCATGGTTGCGATCCGACAGTTCCCGGAACAGACCACACAAGAGAAAAAGTTCCATTCCTAATGTATTCAAAATCACTTCCTTCAAATGGAAATCTTGGTGAAATTGAAGGTTTTGACGCAATAGCAAGTTTCATTAAAGATTGGATTTAAAATAATTAAAAAATATTTTGGAAAAATTTATTTTTTTGTTATATAATTCAGGTAGTGGATTAAATCCACAGGTTGTAAAAAATAAGGAGAAATAAAATGAACGTAACTATTAATGACAGTTGTATTGCATGCGGTGCTTGCGAATCAATTTGTGATGCAGTATTTTCAATCGAAGATAAAGCAGTTGTAAACGAAGCTGCTGTTGCTGATAACGCTGATTCTGTAAAAGAAGCAGCAGATGCATGCCCGGTTAGTGCAATCGAAGTTGAATAATTTTAGATTGTCAAAAAATTAAAAAACAGACCTTGAAGGACAATTTCTTTTAAGGTCTGTTTTTATGTTAAAAGTTTTTCTAAACCGGAATTTTTACACAAAACTCAGTGCGAACATTCTCTTCACTCTGAACAGTAATCTCTCCACCATGAGCTTCAGCTATTTGTTGCGACAAATACAAACCTAAACCCGTACCGACTTTTCGCATTTTCTTTGCGGCTGAATAATATTTATTAAAAATCATCTTGATTTCGTCCTTTGGAATTCCTTGACCAAAATCAATAACTGAAATTGTAATAAAATTTGGAATTGTAGAAATCTTAACTTCAATAGATTTTTTAGTATTGCTGTGGTCAATTGCATTAGAAATCAAATTTTTAACAACTCTTTGCATCTGCAATTTGTCAGCAGATATAGTATGATTAGATTTATCCGGAATAAAATTAATCCCAATTTTTGCATCACTTGCAATCCCTTGCATTTCATCAACAAGTGATTTAACAAATGAATTTATCTCAATATTATCTTTAAATAAAGTTATACCTTTTTCTTTTATTTTATAGGTTTCAAGAAGGATTTGAACCAAATCCAAAAGTTCCTTATTTGAAGATTTCATACTATTTAGGGCAAATTCTTGTTTATCTGAAATATCCCCAAATTTATGAGCCAAAAACAAATCAATCATATTTGCAGCCGCAACAATCGGAACTTTCAAATCATGAGTCAAAGTCGCCACAAAATCTTCCTTTAATGTTTCAATTTCTTTTTCCATTGTAATATCTTTGATAATCAAAACATAACGTTTTTTTTCAATAGATGAAAGAGGTTGCGAATTTATTATAAAATTGTTCGTTGGAGTATGTTTGATAAAAACTTCTATATTATTAAGTTTATCAATTTTTGAATTGTCATTAGATAGTTGAATAAATTCAAAAACATTTTTGCCGATAATATCTTTTCCTTTTATACCAAACCATTTCAAAATTTTTGGAGTTGCACGAAGAATTTCAAATTTCTCATTAATAATTAAAATTCCGTCAGACAGAGAGTTGATTACAGATTCGAGCAACTTATTTTGTCGCATAAGTTCTGCTTGGTATTCAATAATCATTTTTTCTCTATCGTTAAGAGTTTCGACCATTCTGTTGATACTGTCTGTCACATTTTGATAAGTAGGATGTTCAATTTTTTCAATCTTTGTAGACAAATTTCCGTAACGAATTGAATCAACCGTTGTCGTAACTTTGCCAAGATAATCATTGATTTTGGACCAACGTTTATTTGTTTTACGTGTAATAAAAAACAGGCAAATAAATACTATAATTACGCAAACATTAATAATATAAAAATATGAAAACATTTATTACTTTTTAACTCTCAATCTCTTATTTTAGTCAAATCTGTGTTATAATTATAGCAGATAGTAAGAAGTTTGTTAAGTGTTAGGGTAAAATGTCAGGGATTAAATTACCAAAATCAATAAAAATGGTTGTTACAGATTTTGACGGAATTGTTACGGACAATTGCGTTTATATAAATGATGATTTTTCAATGTCGAGAAAATTGAATTTCAAAGACGTTATGGGATTTTCTATTTTAAGAAAAAACGGATATGAAATTGCCATAATTTCAGGAGAAGGTAATGCCGCAATCGAAACAATGGCAAAAAAATTCGGAATAACAGAAATCCACCAAAATATACGAATTAAAATTGATATCTTAAAAAAGATTATTGAAAAATATAACTTGGCTCCAGATGAATTTGTATATCTTGGAGATGATATCAATGATTTAGAATGTTTAAAATTTGCAAAATATAAAATTACCGTCCCTCATGCAGTGGAAAAAGTTAAAGAAATTGACGGAATTCAAATAACAGAAAATCAGGCAGGGAATGGGGCTTTTCGAGAGGTAGCAGATTGTTTAGTTGGATAAAAAATATTTTTGAAAACATTAAAGATTTAAATCATACCGTAGATAATTACAAAAGTGATTCTATTATCCAATCACTACCTACTGTTGCGTGTGTAAACAAAGCCAAAAAATTGATTAGAGAACAAAAATTTGAAGAAGCTGAAAACGTACTAAAAAAAGCATTGGATATTTCTGATCAAGATTCAATGATTTTCAAATATTTAGGCAAAATTTATGAACAAAAAGGGAAGTTTCAACAAGCAGAAGAATACTACAGACGCTCAACCAAACTTAACCCAAACGACAAAGAGATTTGGTTAAGACTTGGTATGACATTATTAAATAGCCAAAAACTTGATGAAGCTATTTCAGCTTTTGAAAAAGGAGATAAAATTACTCCATATAATACTGATGTTTATACAGGCTGGGGAATGGCATTGATGAAGCAAAAAAAATATGCACTTGCTCGAGATAAATTCCAAATGGCGTCCCAAATCAGTAAATATAATTATACCGCAATTTTATTATCTGCAATTATGGAAGTAAGACTGAATGATTATGATTCAGCCGAAATCAAACTAAAATTTTTAGCAAAAGTCGCACCAAATGAAAGCTCAACTTATGAATACGCAAACCTAAAATTCTTAAAATCTGACTATAAAGAAGCTGAAAAATTTGCAAAAAAATCAATTGAATTTAACAAATTAATGCTTCCAGCTTATTTATTATTAGCAAGTATTTATGCAATCCAAAAAGATAAAATCAAAATGGAGCAAACATTTAAAACTGCGATTAATAATGACTTAGATTGTGCTCTACTAAGAAATGCATTTGGGAAAGACTACTTAACATTCTTTGATTTTGAAAATTCTAAAATTCAATTTGAACAAGCACAAGAAAAAGACCCGAATTCTATTGATGCCAAAATTGGCTTGGCAATAGTAAATGCCTACAACAATGATTTTACAAATCTCGAAGAATTAAAAATTAAAAATGCACAAAATTCATATATTCAAGAAGCTATCGGACTTGAAGAATTAAACAGCGGAAAAGTTGAAGATGCAATTGAAAGTTTTAAAAAAGCTCTTCGCACAAATCCTCACCAAACCTACAACTATTACAATCTTGTTAATGCATACAAAGTTTTAGGAGATAATTACAAAGTTCGAGAATACTATGAAAAATTTATAGCAGAAAACCCAAATTATGCACAAGGATTTATTGATTATTCAAAATGGTTAATTGAAGTAAATGATTTTCCGGAAGCACAGCGAAAATTAAGACGTACAGAGAAACTTGATAAAGATAATTTAGAAGTGTTAAATTTATTATTTTTGACACTTTACACTCTTGTCAAGAAAAACGTTTGTGAATATAATATAAAGGAAGCAATTTCAGTTGCTCAAAAAGCTCAAGACCTTGGAAAACTTGAATATCCACAGGAAAAACAAGAACTTGAAAACATCTTAAAAGACATACAGGGAAACAAATAAATTGAGAAAATTAATTGTACAAAAATTTGGTGGAACTTCAGTCGCTGATACTGATAAAATTAAAAATGTAGCCAATGTAGTAATACGAGAAAAAAACAACGGTAATGATGTCGTTGTCGTAGTTTCTGCAATGGGACATACTACCGACCACTTAGTTAAAATGGCAAGAGATTTAAACGCAAATCCTTCTGCAAGAGAAATGGACATGCTTTTGTCAACCGGTGAATGTGTTTCAATTGCACTTTTAACAATGGCAATTCAAGCTCAAGGTTACAAAGCAGTAAGTTTTAATGCAACTCAAATCGGAATTTTAACCGAAAATATTCACTCAAAAGCAAGAATTATTGATATCAAAACAGACAAATTAAGAAAAAATCTTGATGAAGGCAACATTATTGTTGTTGCAGGTTTTCAGGGAGTGACAGAAGATGGCGAAATCACAACACTTGGTCGTGGAGGTTCTGATACATCAGCAGTTGCACTAGCGGCAGCACTAAATGCTGAAAGATGTGATATTTATACCGATGTAGAAGGTGTTTACACAACAGACCCACGAGTTGTACCAAACGCATCAAGACTTGAAGAAATTTCTTATGAAGAAATGTTAGAACTAGCTCATGCCGGAGCTAACGTTTTACATCCAAGAAGTGTTGAAACAGCAAAACAATACTCTGTACCACTTAGAGTTCGCAGCAGTTTCAATTTGGATAACATGGGCACATTAATTTTAGGAGTTGAAAAAATGGAAATAAATAAACCTGTTGCAGGTGTAGCTGCGGATTTGTCACAAGTTAGGGTTGTAGTTTGTGATATTCCTGATACCCCGGGAGAAGCTGCAACGCTATTTGGAAGTTTAGCAAAAGAAAACGTATCAGTTGATATGATTATTCAATCTTATGCAAGAAAAACTTCTAACACTAATGATATTGCATTCACAATAGATAGTGAAGATTTGCCAAAAGCAATGAACATTTTAGAAAAAGTTAAAGTAACACTTAATGCAGGTGATATAAAAATTGATGATAACATTGCAAAAGTTTCAATAATTGGAGCAGGAATGATTGACCGCCCGGGAATTGCATCAACTATGTTCCAAACTTTAGCTGATAATGGAATTAATATCAGAATGATTTCAACAAGTGAAATTAAAATCAGTTGTTTAATCAATAAAGAAGATGCTCAAAAAGCCGTAAAAGCATTGCATAACATTTTCAATCTTGAAAGTGACGAAATTGCAGAAGTTAAAGGCACATTACCTGACGTATAAAAATTATGGATAAATATTCAATATTAAAAAAATTAGACAATCTTATTGCTCAAAAAGATTACATAAATGCTCGCAAACTTATTAGAAACGACCTGAAACGATATGGGACAAAAGAAGAGTATTATATGTATATGGGACTAGCTTCAACAGATGCGGAAGAAAGATTAAAGAATTATCAAAAAGCTTATGAAGAAAACCCGAAAAATCTTGATGTAACAATAAATTTGGCTAATGCTTATGATGAATTGAAAGATTTTGACAAAGCTATTGAATTTTATAATAAAGCAATTGAAATAGACAAAACTTGTGCACTAGCATTCAACAATCGCGGGTATTCTTATTTCAATAAAAAAGAATATGAAAATGCACTTCAAGATTATGATAAAGCAATCTTGCTAAACCCGAAATTACAGATTGCAAAAGACAATAGAACTCAACTTTTGGAAGTCATTGCAGAAAAAGAAGAATTTAAAGATATTATATCTAAAAGTGAACAAGGACAAAAAGATTGGCAGTATTACTTCAATCTTGGGATGGCAGAAGCAAGACTCGGAGAATATCAAAAAGCAAGAGACGCTTATAATCAAGCACTATCACTAAATTCAAATTATGCTCAGGCATATTTATTTAGAGGAATATTAGAGCATGGCAAAGGGAATTTAGATGATGCAAACTCTGATTATTCTCACGCTTTAGAAATTGATGACAAATTGATTGACGCATATTTTAATAGAGCACAAATTGTTTTTTCAAAAGAAAATCCAACAGATGAAGATTTAAAAAACGCACTAACAGATTTAAATAAAGCTGTAGAATTAGACCCAAAATTTATTGATGCACTATATTCTATTGCCGTAATTGAGAAAAAATTAGGTCAATATAAAAATGCTATAAAAACATTGGATAAAATTTTAGAAATTGCACCGGACAGTGTCAATTCAAGAGCTCTAAAAAAATTAATTATCAAAAAATATTTAAATTAATTTTCCAAAAACTACATTTATAACAATTTGTTACAAATTTGCATTGTTTTATTTGAAAAAATATATCCTTTTGTATAGAATGAAAGTCACATAAGTGAATGAATGAATATATTTACCTATAATTTGGCTTGGGAGAATCAATGAAAATTAATTCGGTATCTTCGTCATTGAAATTCACAGCTCAAGATAAGAGTGTAGAATTCAACGCGAACAAAAAAACTAAAGAAAAAAAATACAAAGACCCATTGGCAAATTGGCCAATGAGAGGTTTGGGCTATACAAATGATATTGGTGTAGCTATAAATGAAATTGCCCCAACAACAGCAACTTTGTTTTGGGTTCCTGCATTGATGTATTTTGGTGCCGATGTTTATGACAAATACAAAAATAAAGGAAACAAATACGACCCTAATGCCCAAAGAGCATTTAAACAAGCTGTATTCCAAGCTTTTGCAAGTATAATTTTACCGACAGTTTTTGGTCATATCGGACAAAGTGCGTTCTCTCAAATTGATAAATACAAAGGTGAAAAAATTTCTACAAACGCTAAAGAACAGACCCTAAGATTTATCAAGAACCATGTCGCAGATCACGATGTTGTGAAAAATGGTGATAAACAAAAAGTTTTAGAAAAATTTGACGAAAATTTTGGTATTTTCTATGCAAAAAGTCAAAATTCATACAAAGATAAAAATACATTTGTAAAAATTTACGACAAACTTCTTTGCAATTGCAAAAGAGGTGCTATTGCAAACTCTGATGAAACAAGAATTAAAAACTTTGCACGTAAAGAATTTGAACAAATTTTAGAACACAAAGATTCTACAGATACAATTAAAAAAGTGTTGGATAAAAAGATTTTCAAATTAAAAGCATGGAAAGCACTTGGTTCATTTACCGCACTATTGTTGACAGTAAAACCAATTGATATGTTCACAGAAAACGTAATCATCAAAAAATGCGTTGAACCGCAAATGAAAAGAATTAACGAACACACTCCATCTAAACAAGAAACAAAAAACGCATAATTATTCACAAAATGACGCAAAAGTGATAAAATATCAAATATGGATATGAAATTTATGCATCTTGGCGACCTTCATATTGGGAAACGTGTAAACGAATTTCCAATGATTGAAGATCAAAAAGAAATTTTGAAACAAATTATAGAAATAGCAAAATCGCAAAACGTTGATGGGGTTTTGATTGCGGGAGATGTTTACGATAAAACAATTCCCTCTATTGAAGCTATTGAATTGTTTGAAAACTTTATCTGCCAACTTGCACAACTCCAAATTCCTACATATATTGTTAGCGGAAATCACGACAGCAGCGAAAGACTTTCAACTTTTTCAGACTTAATTTCGCAAAGTAAAATATATTTTTCTAAAAATTATAATGGAAATATTGAACCAATATCGCAAAATAATATTGATATTTGGCTTTTACCATTTATCAGACCTGCAGATGTGAGGAGATTTTTCCCTGATATTGAAATCGGAAGCTACAATGATGCAGTGAAAAATGTTGTTGATAATTTAAAAATTGACCAATCCAAAACAAACATTCTTGTTGCACACCAATTCGTAACAGCAAACGGCAAAAGCCCTGAACTTAGCGATTCAGAAACGTCTTCTCTCGGGACATTAGACAATATTGATTTTAAAATATTTGACAAATTTGATTATGTAGCACTCGGACATATCCACAAACCACAATCAATGGGAAGAAAAGAAGTTCGATATTGCGGTTCACCTCTCAAATATTCTTTTTCAGAGGTTAACCAAAATAAATCAATATCAATTATCAATTTTAACGACAAAAAAGAAATTAAAATTGACACAATTCCACTCAAACCAATTAGGGATATGAAAGAAATAAAAGGCAAACTTGACGAACTTTTACAAATGGAAAAAGACGAAAGTTATATGCATATCACGCTTTCTGACACAAATGTTATTGATGCAAAAAACAAACTTGAAACCGTATTTCCAAACATTATGAAACTTGATTTTGAAGAATATTATAGCCTTTCAAAAGACAGAAAAAGTTTAAAAAATTTGAAAGATAAAAGTATGTTTGAACATTTTTCAGAATTTTTTGAAAAACAAACAAAAGAAAAACTGACAAAAAAAGAAATTGAAATTGTATCTAATTTTTTAGAAGAAGTGGAGGCTAAATGCGTCCGCTAAATTTAACAATTAATGCATTTGGACCTTACGCAAAAAAAGTAGAAATTCCATTTTCTACACTTGGAGAAAGCGGAATTTACCTGATTACCGGCGATACAGGAGCAGGCAAAACCACAATTTTTGATGCAATAAGTTTTGCACTGTATGGAGAAGCCAGCGGAGAATATAGAAAAGACAAAGCCGCACTACGAAGTGATTTTGCAGACAAAAAAGACAAAACTTATGTAATTTTAGAATTCATGTGTCGTGGTGAAATTTATAAAATTAAACGTTCACCTAAAACAACAGACCACAATTCAGATGTTGAATTAACTCTCCCCAATGGAAAAACTATTACCAAAGAAAAAGAAACAAACGAAAAAATAGAGGAACTTACAGGCCTTAATAAAAAACAATTTTCTCAAATCGTAATGATTGCCCAAGGAGAATTTCAAAAACTGTTAAATGCCAAAACAGACGATAGGGGCGAAATTTTTAGAAATATTTTCTCTACTCAAAATCTTCAAATTTTTCAAGCAAAATTGTACGACAATTTTATGAAAAAACGTACTGATTTTGAAAACTTGAAAAACAGTCTAATTCAATATATAGAACAAATTTCAACTACTGATAATGACAAATTATCCGAAGAAATTTTAGCTTTAAAATCAACAAAAAATATCTATAATATTGAAACCCTGATTGAAGAACTCAAAAATCAAATTAAAACAGATGAAACAGATAAAAAATCTTTAGACAAAGAAAAAAAATCAATAAAAAAAGAGCTGGAAAAATTAAACCAAACCTACGGAAATGCCCAAATAGTCGAAAATACACGTGCAGAAATTACCAAACTCGAAACTGAAATTATCCCACAATTGGAACTTAATTTCAAAATTTCAGAAGAAAAGTTTGAGCAATATTCAAAACAAAAACCTGAATACGAAAAAATAGCACTCGAAATTGGGAAATTAACTAAAGATTTACCAAAATATGAAACATTAGCAAATTTATCCCAAGAAATTGAAAAATTAATTAAAGAAAATGGAAAAAATAATAATGAAATAGAAAAAATAACAACAAATTTAACCAACAATCAAAACAGACAAAAAGAATTGAAAAACCTGATAACGACCCTTAAATCAGTTGAAGCAGACTATGAAAAAGAACAAAATTTAAAACAAAAAAATGATGAAAGGATTGAAAAATTAACCCAATTATTTTCTCAAAATTCAGAAATAAAAATCAAAAATGAAAATCTTAAAAACTTGCAAAAAGAATTACAAAAACTAACCTCAGATTGGCAAGAAAAAAACACTCAATATGTAACCGTTTACACAAAATTTATTGAAGAACAGGCAGGAATTTTAGCAAAAGATTTAATTCCGCAAAAACCATGTCCGGTATGCGGTTCAACAACTCACCCAAACCCTGCAAAACTTCAAGATGAAACTATCACCAAAAATTATGTTGAAAAAATTCAAAAAATAAGTGAAAAATCTAAACAAACACTAGATAAAGAATCACAAAATTTAACAAAACTACAGTCTGAGATTTCAACTCTTGAAAAGAAATTTGAAGAAGATTTAATAAAACTTTTTCCAAATAATAATACAGAAAAAATTGAAAAAATAATCGAACAAGAACTTGAAAAAACAAAGAAAATTCAAACAGAAATCACTGAAAAAATAACAAATTTATCTAAAAAAATTGAAGAAAAAAATAACGCAGAAAAAGAAATTTCTACAATCGAAAAATTAATAACAGATTTAGAAGAAAATTTAAAAACTACAATCGAAAATAAAAATTCCTTAGAGAAAACTATTACAGAAAAATCTGCAACAACAAAAACAATTCAAGCAGAACTTGATTACACTGATAGCCAAAAGGCACTAAACATCTACAATGAAAAGAAATTGAAATTAGATACGTTTGAACAAGAATTCAAACAAATCCAAAATCAAAAAGAATCTTCAAAAACAGACCTTACTTCCAAAAACGAAACCCTAAAAACTTTGCAAAAACAAATAAAAGGAAGCAAGAAAGTTGATTTGGAAGAACTGAAAAATCAAATCCAACAATCCAAGGCAAAAGAATTAGAACTTCAAAATAAAATAGATACGATTAATACAAGATTTTCAAAAAACAGCGAATTAAAAACAAGAATTATATCAACAAAAGAAGAAATTGAAACAACAGACGAGGAACTAAAAGTTCTAAAACAATTATCAGATACCGCAAACGGAAAACTTAACGGCACAATAAAAATGACTTTTGAACAATACATCCAAAGTGCCTATTTTGACATGATAATTGATGAAGCGAACAAAAGATTTTTAAAAATGACAAATTACCAATACCGCCTCGAAAGAAAAGAAGAAAAGAAAGGTAACTCAAAAGTCGGACTGGATTTGAACGTCTTTGATTATCATACAGGCAAATATCGTAGTGTAAGCACTTTATCAGGTGGAGAATCCTTCAAAGCTGCACTATCTTTGGCTCTCGGATTGTCTGATGTTGTTCAAAATTACTCAGGAGGAATAAAAATCGAAGCAATGTTTGTTGATGAGGGCTTTGGCTCCCTTGATGAAGAATCTTTAGAGCAAGCAATGAATACTCTTTACGGATTAACCGAAGGCAATAGAATAGTCGGAATTATTTCTCACGTTGCAGAACTAAGAAACAGAATTGATAAAAAAATTCTGATTAAACGAAGTCTTAACGGAAGTTCAATCGAAATTAAACAGTAATGATTTGAGAATTTCTGATTTTTTCAACTTCTTGAAGTGCTAAATTCATTGAATATGTCCAATTGTTCGTTTTATCATTGATGAATGGTTTAACGGAAGTAAGCCAAACCGTATTATCACCTGTCAAATCAAACCACCTGAATTCATGGTGCCAATTGAACAATCCAAGAGTCTTTTTGCCTAATGCACCTGCTAAATTCAAAATACAATTATCACTTGTTATAACAACATCCAAATTTTCAACTGCGGCTGCCGTATCTTCAAAGTTTTTAAATTCTTTTGCCAAGTTATGAACTTTATTATGTTCAAAACATTCAAATTTGCTATCCGGAATATCTTTTGTTAGAGAATAAATTTCAACATTTTTTAACTTGTCGAGCGGTAAGAATCTTTCGATAGAAATATCTCTAGTATGATTTCCATTCGGACTACCTGAAAAAGCAATTCCTATCTTGAATTTATCATTGTTAAAATATTTTTCTCTAAAATCTTCAACAATTTCCTGATTAACTTTCAAATATCCTTCACCTACCGAAATATTTGACTCATCAAGTTTTAGAGCAATTGGAACAGACATTGACGGGATATAGTAATCAAACTTAATCTTATTCAAATTTGCCATACTTTTTGGTATTATTTCAACACCCAAATCGTTATTTTTTAGCAAACTTGCAACAGAATCTTGTACAACAAAAATCACGTGTTTTGCTAATTTAACCAATCGTCTGAAATAGCCCCACATCAAGAATGTATCCCCAAAACCTTGTTCATAATAAACAAGCAATGTAGAATTTGACAAATCTTTTACTCCATCCCATTTTGGTTTGTTGATTTTTGGGAATGCAGTCGCGTTATTTTCTTTTTTAAATCTAAAATCAAAATACTCGTACCAAGATTTGAAATCTTTGTTTTTCAAACAATATGCGGCATAATCATACTTGTCATCATTTGTCATATTGCCTATTTCTAAAATTCTATCCCAATATTTTCGACCAAGTTCAGCATCATTTGCTTTAGAAGCCATAATTGTGACATTTTTTGCATAAAGTTTGTTATATGGTTCTAAATCAGAAGCTGCTTCAAAATTTTTCAAAGATTTGAAAATATCTTCATCGTTATGACTCATATCAGAATACAATTTGTTATAATAACACCCCAATAAATTATATTCATTAGGTGTGACATCAGATTGTTTTAATGAGAAATATTTTTCCAAAAACTCAACGGCTTTTGAAAGATTATTGCGTTTGTAATAAACTTCTGCCAAAAATTTGTACATTGACGCATCACTTTGTGCAAATTTTTCTGAATATTCGATAAGATTTACAACCAAATCAAACTGTTCAAGCTCTTCCAAACATTTTATATAGTTTCGCAACATATTAACATCAGTTTGTTTGTACTTGAAAATCGCAGTATAACAAAGAAGTGCGTTAGAATAATCTTTATCCTCAAAATAAATGTCTGCAGCCGTTGTCATTTTTGCAAGAAAATAACCGATAGATGTTGCAGATTCTTCAACAACACTATCTTTGAGCTTTTTGTCTGCTTGAAACATCGCAAGGTTATTCATATAAGTTTCAAAATAACTTATAGCTTCCACTATCTTTTTCTGATACAGCAACGATATCCAAACTGAACGATTTAATTTAAGCAATAAAAAATTATCTATCATAAAACTCTCCTTCTCAAAGTCTACCGCATTTCAATCAAATTAGACTCATTCAATTAAGTGATATTTTTAATTTTTTGACATCCTCAAAATGATTTTATACAATGTATAAAACAATAATAACTAAGGAGAGAAAAATGAATTTACCAAATAATATTTCGCAAAAAGCAAAACAAGAATTAGAAAAACTTTTTGAAGGGAATAAAAATTTTATAAATGGCACCCCAACATCAAAAAACATGTGCCTTTCAACCCTGCAAAAACTTGCACTGTATCAAGAACCTTATGCCTGTGTTCTTAGCTGTTCTGATTCACGAGTTGTTCCGGAAATCGTATTTGATTGCGGAATTGGAGAGCTATTTGTAGTTAGAGTTGCCGGAATTACCGTAGGCCCAAATGTTTTGGAAAGTCTTGAATATGCAGTGAAAAAATTACACGTACCACTTTTGATTTTATTAGGGCATGACGACTGTGGAGTTATGACTTATGCAAATGAGCATTATCCGGAAGTTACAGAGAATTTTCAATCAATTTTGAAATGTGTTTATCCTGTAATTAACAAGGGTGGGCAAATGTCTTGTAACAACAAATTTGCCAAAAAACACACTGTTTGGGTTGAAAATTATATCAAAGAACATTCTCAAATTATCAAAACTGCAGTAGAAAATAATGACCTTTACATCGCTAAATGCCACTTTGACCACAACACCGGTGAAGTTTATTTGATAGATGATGACTTAAATAAAGTTATTTAATATAAGCCATCAATCTGTTTAACAACTGAGCTTTCTGATGGAAACCAACAAATTCTGCAATTTTTTCTCCGTCTTTTAACAATATAAAAGTCGGAAAACCTTTTATGCCGAATTTTCTTGCCAAATTTGGAGACTCTTCTCCATCAACAAGCCCAATCCACATATCAGAGTCTTTCAAATCTTCAAGTTCAATTCGTTGATTTTTGCAATACGTACACCAAGTTGTATAAAACTCTACCAATTTTAAACCGCTTTTAGTATTTTCTTCAAAATTTTGTTCGTTTAATTCTATTATCATTTTTTTTAACCTCAAATTTTATATCATTATCTTTTATTATACACAATTTGACACCAAACATTCGGCTAATGAAAATAATAATTAATTAAGTTAATAAAATTTAATAAAAAACAGAAAAAATAACAAATAATCTAGATTTTTAGCGTTATTAATAATAAGGTTAGAAAAAGTGTAGGTAAAAATGATTAATTTTCCGAGTTCAATTCCAAATATTCCAAAACAACAAAATGTTGTAAAACAGCAATATCAAAATAATAAGCCCGTTTCAGCACAAAGTTTCAATGGTACTCAAACCAATGACAAAATCAGCTTTAGTGAAGGGGCAAATATTTTCCTTTCCGGAATTGAAAAGCAATGTGGAGAATTAGTTTTATCAATTATCAAAAATCCGGTAAAAACAATTGGAATTGTTGCGGGCAGTACACTTGCTCTTAGTGCGTTACCACTTATCGGAATTCCGGCAGCAGTTGGTGGTGGAGCGTTGGCTCTTGGTTTTGCAGGTTTTGCAATAGGAAAAACAATAGCTCATGCGACTCAATTTGTAAAAAATAACAACAAAGGAGATTATTTCACTGCCCGCCAAAATCTTCAACAAATGGGCGAAGATTCAGTAGACTTAGCACTTTCTGTACCTTTTGCTCCAAAAGGTGTTACACAAGTTAAAAACTTTGCTCAATATGGCAAAATTGCAATTAATAAACCTCTTTTAAATGAACTTAAATCAACAAAATCAATAAAACAAGTTTGGACATCTCTTCGCAATTCAAATAAAAATATTTCGAGAGACATAAACTATCAAGGTTCTGTTGATAAAGAATTGGCAAAACTTGAAAGGCTGACTGATGCTCAAAAGGCAACCCTCAAAAAAGAACTTCTCGAATTCAATGTTCCACAAGAAAAAATTTCGGAAGTAGTTTTAGACAAATGGGCAGAAATTCGCGGAATTAAAACAAAACCGGATTTAAAATTCGAAACATTGGCACAAGGCACAGCAGGACAAGCAACTCCTAGGGAATGCAAAATCACAATGAATGATTATAAACATAACAATATTCCGGAGACATTTAGTGATTACCGACTTGTAAAAAGAGAACTAGTAAGTGGTCAATACCAAGATACTTATAAAAAGATTTCTACAGGAGAAATCGTTAAAGATTCTATAGATAAAAATATTGCAGACCGTTATTCAGAATTGTATAAACAGCAAGAAAAATTAGCTCCTCAAAGTAAAAAAATTCTTGCAACCGTCCATGAAAGAGAACATATCCACCAATATGCAAGAATTTTTGAAAATAACCCTGATTGGTTGCCTGTAACAGATAGAGCAAAACAACTCTATGCACAAATGGCTCAAGAAATGCCAGCTCAAACAGCAGCTCAAAGGGCAGAAGTTCAGGCACTTGAAAATGCAAGAAATAATGGTACCCCAATTTCTTATGTCAAAAATGCAAGAGAAGTAGGTGCAAGAGAAATGGAATGGAAAGCAATGGAAAATGAAACCTTCCAAACTCTTGACGGGGTATTCAAAAGAACAAACAAATTAACTCCGCCAAAAATAAATAATATTGTACTTGAAAATGTTATGCAAATTGAATCTGCAAAATCATAAATCAATACCTTAAAGGAATTTTTGAACGATAAACTTCTTTATCCGTATACCCAAAATTCAACAACATTCGATTTGTACTTGTATAAAAAATATTTTCTTCCAAGGTCGGACCAATATTAACAGATTTTACCGACTCTTTTGAAAAATTGTACTCTAAATAAGGAACAAACAACCCATTTTTTTCAACCACAAAAGTAGGTTTTGAATTTGTTGTCCCAAAAGCATTAACAACAACTATTCGATACTCATGTTCATTTTTGAATTGAGGATTTTTAAAAAATATACTCACAATACTCAAAACATCAATCAATTCAAACAAAATATCAAAAAGTTTAACTTCATTATTCTGTTTACACCTCAATGCACGTTCAAACAGCATATTCCACTTTTTGAAAATCGCATGAATTATCTTAACCTGTTTAGATTTGTCATAAATAACGCTCCCATATATAGGAAGATAATTATTTTTATCCATTTCTTCAACAAGTTTATTTTTATCAAATCCGATATTATAGCCCGTGTAATTCTTACCTTTGGCGTAATTGTTCCAAAGCGTCAAATTGTCACTCTCGGTTGAAAAAGAGGTTGTAAAATATTCCAACTTGTTTACCAAATCATCATAACCGTCAACAATATGTTTATATTTATTACTGAAATGGTTTCTGATTTTGTCAAACAAATCCGGATTTAAATCTCTATTTTCATCAATCAAATCGACAATTAATTTATAAGAATAAGCAATTTCCTCTTTGTCATTGAGATACAAGGCGTTAGAAAATCTTATTGTACCGCTGGCTAAAATATTCAAAAGTTTTTCAGGCTTAGTATAATGATAAATTGTGTAATTTTTATCATTATCTAAAACCTTTTTAATCTTAGGAATTTTACGCAACAACTCATCATAATAAGACATCAAAAACCTCTTTCAAACCTCAATCTTATTATAACATATTTAACTGCGTTTTACTATCGGAATTACTTTTTGACAGAACCTTTTAAACGATTTTTAATATGTTCAACTTCATCTTTTGTAAGATATCTGTGGAATTTAGTGAACTCTTCCATGATATCCCAAGAAGAATAATTTCCTTGTTCTACCTTTTTAATCCAATCATTAACTTCTTTTGTAATCATAATTTTAAATCTCCAATAAACACACTCACATAAAAACTTTTGAAGTATAATAACATATTTTTCAAAATTCGTAAAGTGCAAAATTGAAAAAAATTATGAACCAAAATAATTAATCAAACCGTCATGAATTTTTTCATTTTTGCAAAGTTTTTTCAATTTTGAAATGGCTCTGTTTTCAATTTGACGAATTCTCTCTCTTGAAACTCCATACTGAGTACCGATTTCATCAAGAGTTTTCTTCACACCATTGTTATCTAAGCCGTAACGAAGAATTAAAACATCTCTTTCTTTTTGACTCAATTGGTTCAAGATTTTTCTAATATCTTCTAACAAATTGTCTTGAGAAACCTTACCGTCAGGCGTAATTGTTGAATTATCAACAATGAAATCTGCAATTTTTGATGAATCATCATCTGATGTTGCAGGAGTATCCATGCTCACGGTTGATTGAGCGGATTTGATTATTGATGTTAACTTTGCAACCGGCAAACCCAATCTATATGCGATTTCTTGCTTCGTTGGCGGATGTCCAAGTTCTGTAGTCAAGTCAATTGTAGCTCTTCTGATTTTTCCTATAGAATCAATCATGTGAATAGGAAGTCTGATAATTCTTGCCTTATCCGCAATTGCTCTTGTTATAGATTGTTGAATCCACCAAGTCGCATAAGTTGAAAATTTGTAACCTTTTTTGTAATCAAATCTTCCCGCAGCTTTGATTAGTCCCACATTTCCCTCTTGTATTAAATCCAAGAAAGATAAACCTCTACCAATA
The DNA here is from genome assembly GCA_934718135.1 of uncultured Candidatus Melainabacteria bacterium. Lineage (GTDB taxonomy): Bacteria > Cyanobacteriota > Vampirovibrionia > Gastranaerophilales > Gastranaerophilaceae > Zag111. The sequence continues at coordinate 76,509 of CAKUZW010000006.1, forward strand.
TATTTTTTGGCAATACTTACAACCAAACGTAAATTTGCATTAACCAATACGTCTTTTGCAAATTCGTCTTTGTTTTCCTGAATTCTTTTTGCAAGTTCAACTTCTTCTTCTGTCGAAAGTAGCGGAATTTTACCAATCTGACGAAGATAAATTTTAACACTGTCATCTGAATTTACAGAAACCAAACTTTCTTGAACTTTTGGATCCTCAACAGACTTTAAAACATCTTCACCATCTTCGACTTCATTTTCGCCTTCTAATTCTTGAAGCTTTTTAAAATCAACATTTTCATCTGAAATATCACTTGAAATTATACCTAAATTTTCGAATTCTTTAACCACAGTAAATCTCCAATCTAAAACCTATAATATAACCAAGCAAGAATTTTAGGCTCATCTATTAGGATTATTTATTTGTTAATTTTTGGCGAAGTGTTTCAAAAATAATTGCACTTAAAGCATTCGATACATTTAAGGAATTAAAACTGTTTTGCATAGGAATTTTTACCACAAAATCAGATGCTTTTAATAAAGATTTTGAAACCCCCGCATGCTCTGCTCCCATAATGATTGCAAAATTCATGTCGTTATATTTAATATCATAATAATTATCTTTTGCAGAAGCATCTGTTGCAATTACCCACCAGTTGTTATCCTTTAGGCGTTGAACAGCATTAACAAGACTATTTACTTTTATGATAGGAATGTGATTTACAGCTCCGGCACTTGTTTTTTCAACAATTGAATTTACTTGAACATTCCTTCTTGATGGAATAATAATCCCGTCTACTCCCGCACAAACACATGTTCTGATTATAGCCCCAAGATTGTGCGAGTCTTCAACTCCGTCTAAGATAACAACAGAAGATAATTTTTCTTTATTTTTTTCAATAAATTCATCCAAATCGTAATATTTTATAGGCGAAATTTGAGCAATAATTCCTTGGTGATTAAATTCTTCATAAGGTTGAAATTTTTCTCTTGCGACAAATTGAAAAACTACACCATGTTCTTTTGCGAGTTCTTTTATTTTGTTGATTTTTACATCAGAGTGAATATTTTTAGAAATCAATATTTTATTAATTTCCCTATCCCCTGCAATAAGTGCTTCCATTACGGAATTTTTGCCATATATTATATCAAGATTTTCCATTACTTATTTTGAAACCTCTAACATTCTATCAATACATTTTACTGCTTTTTCAGCAATATCAGATTCAACCGTAATTTCATTTTTTTCGGTTTCCAAAACTTCCAAAATATCTTCTAAAGATGTCATTTTCATATTTGGACAAACTATATTTTCTTTAACCGGAATAATTTCTTTGTTTGGCAAATCTCTTTTCAATCTATCAACAACACCTTGTTCTGTTGCAATAATGAAAGATTTATTAGGATTTTCTTTTGCAAATTTCATAATTCCTGTTGTACTGCCTACATAATCTGCAATTGCAGAAACTGACATGTGACATTCAGGGTGTGCCAAAACTAAAGCATTAGGATGTGCAAGTCTGGCATCTTCAATATCTTTAGGGCGAATTTGTAAATGAGTCGGGCAAAATCCCGGGTAAGTTATAACTTCAACATTACCTAACTGTTTTTCTACCCATTTACCTAAATATGTGTCAGGGACAAATAAAATCTTGTCTTGGTTCATACTTTTTACAATTTTTACAGCATTAGAACTTGTACAACACATATCGCATTCTGACTTAACTTCCGCTGTTGAATTTACATAACAAACAGTTGGGATATCAGGATGCATAGCTTTAAATTCTTTCAATTGATTAAAACTAATCATATCCGCCATTCGGCATCCGGCATTTAATTGAGGTAATAAAACTTTTTTATTTGGAGACAAAAGTTTTGCAGTTTGAGCCATAAAAAATACTCCGGCAAAAACAATTATATCCGCATCCGTTTCTGCTGCAACTTGACTTAAACGCAAAGAATCACCTACATAATCAGCAACTAAATCAATCTCAACAGGCTGATAACAATGTGCTAAAATAACGGCATTTTTTTCTTTTTTTAAAGCTTTTATCTTCTCAACTATATGTTCCATATAATTTATTAATCCTCCATTTGGTGTAAATTTATGTTAAGATTTTTTCATTTATAAAATATATTGTATAATAAAAATAATAATATAGGAAGAAGAGTAAAAAAAGGTAAATATGGCAAATTTTTTAGACAGCTTGGGAATGAGTGGAAGCATTGATATTCATATTTCCGTTTCACAGGCGTGTGGACTGGAAATGATGATTCTTGACCCTCACGGGAATGTTAAATCATACGCACAACTTCCATTAGATTATAATGAAGCACTAAGAGAAGTTTCAGATTATGGCGAACTTAAAAACGGAATAGAAACATTATTCAAATCAAGAAATATTAATCCTAAAAAAGCAAATGTTTATATTAGTATGCCAACAGTTTGGTTTGGTTTGAAAGAAGGATTACCGCTTCTATTGGATGATTCGGCAATTACAAATATTGTTGTCGGCGAATTGGAATTGACATATATTTTCAAACGTAAAGATCCGATTCCATGTTGGTTTGATGCTTTAGCTTCAACAAATTCTGATTCAAGAAGTGTTTTCTATACTGCAATTCAAGCTGATGTTGTTGACAAAATTAAAGAAATAATATCAGATTTGGGTGCAAATCTAATGAGTATTGAATGTTCATTGTTTGCAGACATCAAAGGTTTATATCTGACAGGTGTTGCTGCTAATCAAATGAACAATAACGACTCTTGGAGTTTGATGATTGTTAACAATAGTGGATTTCAACTATTAGGACTTCAAGGTAAAAAAATTCTTGAATACTATGAAGAACCTCTTCCAATAAAATCTTATGAAGGGGAAGAAATTTATGCCGCTATTGAAAATGCAGCTCAAATTGCTTTGATGAGCTCTCCATCAAGTTCATTAGTAATAGTTTCAGAAACAGATTTAGTTTCCGCTGAAATTTTAGGCAAACGTTTACAATTTGGCGGCTCAATAATCACAGTTGAAGATAACCAATTCAGAAAAGAACCTTTAATGGAAATGAGTTTGAATATTCTTCCTGAAGATCAAATTAAAGTTTCTTTACACGCTATTGGTGCAACTGCTTCATCTGAAATTTTAGATAATAATGTAAACTTCTTAGAAGCTGCAGGACAAAAAGCAGCTAAGAATGACGTATTAGAAATTCCAATCGGGAATGGAAAAGTTATTCAGTTAACAGCCCTTAAAGCTACAATTATTGCAGCCGCACTTTTGGTTATTGTTCTCGGACCTTTGGGTGGAATTTGTTTAATAACATCAAAAATGTACGCATCTGCTCAAGAACAAAGTTCTGCACTAGATACGCAAATCACAGAACTTGATGAACAATTAAAGAAATATGAAAACAAAAACGGCAAAGAACAATTTGACCCAATGGCTGAAATTGAAAAAGTTCTTAAAAATAACAGATCAAAAATTATGGCTTATGCAGCTTTGGGTGAGTCAATTCCAAAAAATCTATACTTGACATATTTCATGACAGGTGATGATGGTGCAATTGATATCAAGGGTTGTGCTGATTCTGTTGAAGATGTTTATGTATTTTTCAGAAATTTGAAAGATTCATTGGTTGAATCAAAATTACGTTTAAACAAACTTGATTTGAAAAACGGTTCACTCGATTCTGTTGTAAATAACACTGCTTCAACAATTGATACCGCACCTTATGTATTTGAAATTACAAACATGTCTGATGCACAATTGAATTCATTTATGAACAAATTAGTTGGTGGAAAAAATGCTTCATCAAGTTCTAGTTCATCAAATTCTAGTTCTTCAAGTTCTAGTTCATCAGATTCTACAACAAATACATCTACAAGTAGCTCAGATAGCTCATCAAATGCTAACAGTGCAGACTCAAGTGCTACTCCGGACGCAAGCAATAGTGCTCCTGCGGGTAAATAATAAAGGATTTAATTTAAAAAGGAATTAAATAATATGGATAGTGAAAAATTAAAACAGTTTATTGTGCCAATACTATTACTTGCTGTGACAGTATTCGGGTTGTGCATGCTTGCACCTAAGTCGATAGACAATGTTAAAAATTATATGTCAACAAAACAAGAAATTGAAACCAAAACGGCAACAATTCAAGACAAACAAAAGAAATTAGACGAATATAAGAAAAAAGAAGCAGAAGAACAAGCTAAAGAAAAAGCAAGTGCTTCAAGTGGAAAACCTTTCTACAAACCTGTTATGGAAGGTTTAGATACAGAAGCTGTTATTGCAGGTGAATTCGCTGAAATTCTTCAACTTGTTCGTGCTAATCAAATCAAAGTGAGATCTATCAAGTATGATTATGACCCAACTGATGATAACTTTGTTCAAGGTGCAGGGGACAAATACAACGTAGCTCGTTTGAATATGGAAATGATTGGTAATTATTCTAGCTACGACAATTTCTTGAAAGAAATGTACAAACACAAACATTTCTTAGATCTTCAATCAATTGAAATTGTTCCTTACAGAAAGAACAAAAAAGTTCTTCTAATCAACTTCAAAGTTAAATTGTATGCTAAAAAGTAGTGAAATTTCTATTCAAATTTAGAAAAATCAATTCCAAACATCATCTTTTTAGATTTTACACAAGTATTACAGAAGCTCGTTTCAAGCGAGCTTCTTTTAGTATAATCTCTAAAAGTGCTTCCGCATCTTCCACGGTAATCATTTGCCAAAAATGGACAAGTATAAACTCCGTTGGTGGTCAAAATTCGTCCATATTCACAATCTAATTTATCCCAATCTCCTGTGATTTCTCCATCAAATTTTGAATTTTTGTCATGCCATGGATTGATATTTAAATTAGAATAATCCAATTCAAAATCAGTATTTGCAAAAATTTCCCTAAACCCTTGAAGTAAATCTTCTTTTGATTCTTGGTAGTAATTTGTGGTTGAAATAATCGGGTTAAAACCATATTTAACAAGGTGTTTTATTGCAAAAACAGCTTGACGAAAAGCTCCTCGGGACCTGATATCATCATTTTTAACCTCATTATAATGGTCGATACTTATTTGAAAAATTATTTCATTATTAGTTTCATCTTCAACTTTTTTCAAAAATCTTGCTTTCTTTTCATTGATAAATGAGCCATTTGTACAGATACAAACATTTGTACGTCTTAAACACAATCTCAAAATTGCGTTAAAATCGGGATGTGTCATAGGCTCAGCACCTGTCAGATAAATACATTCAATATCTTCTTTTGTAGTATCATTCAGTGCCTGTTTTATTAAATCAATATCCATAAAATCTTCGACTTTTTTATACTGAGGGAAATCAATATAACAATGTTTGCAGTGTTGATTACAAGATTTTGCCGTTAATTCAATAAATAAATTGCTCAAAACTTTTAAATTGCTTGCTTTTGATTGATAAATGTTACTCTTCATATTTTAAACTCCTCTTTGACTTTTCTCATGTTAATCAGCCAAAATTCAAAATAAATTATCCACCATGGCAAAATAAATAATAATCAAAAGTTAAAAATTGTGATAAAATTGAAGTATGGTAAAGATACTTGATTGCACAACACGAGATGGCGGACACAAAACTAAATGGGATTTTAATGAAGATTTTGTTTTCAGTTTAATGGAATGCCTTAACAATTCGAATGTAGATTATTACGAAATCGGATATAGAAACCATTTCGATACGGATGGTAAGGGGATTTTTTATAAATGTTCTCCAGAATTTTTGGAAAAATTTTATAGAGAAAAAGGAAAACTTCAACTTGGCGTGATGACTGATACTTCAAGATATTTAGCAGAAGATTTTTTGGGCAAAGACAAAGATAATATTGATTTTGTCAGAATTGCCTGTCATCCGGATAGAATTCGAGAAACTTTAGATATTTCAAAGGATTTATATAATAAAAAATATAAAGTATTTTTACAACTTATGGAAGCTCCAAATATTGATGAAGCCGGATATTTGAGCCTATTTGAATTTGAAAATAAAGATATTTTTGAGAGTGTTTATTTGGCAGATAGCTATAGCACAATGCACCCAAATGAAATTGAAAAATATTTCAAAAAAATGGAAATGCTTGGTTATAAAAAAATAAGTTTCCATGCCCATAACAAAATCGGACTTGCTCTCAAAAATACTCAAAGTGCGATAGAATCTGGGGCTTATAGTGTTGATGTCACATTAGACGGAATTGGCCGTGATGGAAATCTTAATGCGGTTGATTTGTTAGACACATTACCTGATTATTCAACAGGATTTTATAAACAATTGCACAATTTGGCTTAAATAATGAATTGTTTATAAACCTCAGCATCAGAATTTTTCGCATAAGCTTTGGGCAAATATAAAACATTATGTCTATTTGCAATATCTTTAATGATAGGAGAAGCTGAAACAATTACAATCTTGGTATTTGAATATTCAGAAAAGTTTTTGATTTGTTCAATCAACCATTCCCCTGCCATTTGTGGTAGAAAATCACTCTCCATTTGCAAATCCGTAAAAATCACATCATAAGGATTGTCAATAGACACCTCAATCTTTGAAAGAGCCTCTCTTCCACTATATGCAACATCCATTTCTAAATTTGGGATAGCCAAATATTCAATATTATTTTGGTGAAATCTCACCCATCCGGGAACATCATCCACTATCAAAACTTTTTTCATAAAATAATTTTACACAAAAGAGGTTGATTTTTCTACCCTATCAGGTAATGAAATTTTTCAAAAAATTTTCTAATCTTAGGACGAAAGAGGATTTATTTTATGAAAAAATTAAAAATTTTAATTCCAATAATCGGGTTAATATTAACATTTTCAGATGTTTATGCCCAAACTCCACAAGAGGGAATGGCATTTTTTGTCAAATATCAGGGATATGCAAATTCTTATGACAACAAACTCTTAGACATGTATTCTCCAAATGCCAAAATCATTCGAGAAGTTATAAAGCCAAGCGGAGAGACAGAAACAGTAATCGTACCTTCATCAAGATATTTCAAAGAATTGAAAATTGGGCAAAAAACTGCTAAACTGAGAAAGTACAAAAATTCGTACAAAAATATAATAGCCCAAGAGGTTCCAAACGGGATAAAAATCAGTGCCGAACGCCAACCAAGCAAAGAAACATATTGGCTAAAAATGTACCAAATTTATACCCCAACAGACTCAGGGTTAAAAATTACGGAAGAAATGATGCAAACAAAAGTTCAATCATTTTTGAAAAATAAAAATAAAGGTTAGAAAATTATGGAAAAATTCAGATTTTTGACAGCAGGTGAAAGTCATGGAAAATGCTTGACTGCAATTATTGAAGGAGTTCCTGCAGGTGTAGATATTGATATAGATTTTATAAATGAAGAGCTTTACCGCCGTCAACAGGGTTATGGACGTGGTGGCAGAATGAAAATTGAGCATGACACGGTTGAAATCACATCAGGTGTGCGATTTGGGAAAACAATCGGTTCTCCGATTACGCTTGTTGTAAAAAACAGAGATTTTGAAAGTTGGAAAAAAATCATGAGTATTGCTCCTGATGATGTCACAGATGAAAAAACTTTTTCAACTTTTCGCCCTGGACATGCGGATTATGCAGGCAGTATAAAATATGCTCAAAAAGATTTACGCAACATTTTAGAACGTTCCAGTGCAAGAAAAACCGCCGTTGAAGTGGCTGTTGGAGCGGTTGCGAAATTGATTTTGAAACAATTTGATATAACAGGAAGTTCTGAAATCACACAGATTGGTTCTGCTTGTTGTCCTGAAAAATTCCACGAGGAAATTGATTTGACAAGAGAAAAAGGCGACACAATCGGTGGAAAATTTGTTATTTTATACAAAAATCTTCCTATTGGTTTAGGTTCTTATGTCCATTGGGATAGAGGAATAGACGGACGACTTGCTCAGGCGGTTATGAGCATTCCGGCAGTTAAAGTTGTCGAAATCGGAACAAATCCGCTTGGATATTATGGAAGCAATTATCATGATGAATTGCTTTTGAAAAATGGTGAAATTCATCGAGCAACAAACAATGCCGGTGGTGTTGAAGGTGGAATTACAAATGGTGAAGATTTAGTTATTTCAGCAGTAATGAAACCTATTCCAACGATGAAAAAACCTCTAAAAACTGTCGATGCAAATACTTTTGAACAAACGGAAGCCCATTTTGAAAGATCGGATGTTTGTGCCGTTGAAGCTTGTGCAGTTGTTGCAGAAGCTCGTGTAGCGTGGATTTTGGTTAATGAATTACTTTTAAAATACGGCGGAGATAATATTGAAGAAATTAAAAAGAATTACCACCGTTTGTAAGATTATTTTTTTAAATTAAACGGCGGATTGATAGAGTATCAATCCGCCGTCTCTTATATACGTCACTCTGAAATTATTTACTAACCTTCAGCAATAGCCTGTTTATCTGCTTGTTTTGCCGCAGTTTTGTTTGAATATTTATCTGCGATTGCACCTAATATCAAGCCACCAATAGCACCTGCAACACCAAGCATTGCAAATTCTTTAAATCCTGTTTTAGCTTTAGTTTTTACTATTGGAGAAGCAATTATGTCAGGAATTGGTGCAGCAACTAAACCTAACAATGCACCTAATTTTTTACCCATATTTGATTTACAATATACATTACCATTTTTAGTAATTTCTGCATTGTCATCATTCTTCAAAGTTTCTTCTTTTCCGTTAGCAGCAAGTTTTTCTGCAAATTCGGCACGTTTATCATTATTGAGTTTATCAACCAAAGCTCCACAACCTAATGCAAGAGCAACATGCATTGGAATTGACACTAAACCTGCCTTACCTAAAGATTTACAAGCTTTTGCATTTTCCATCATTTCTTGAGCAAAGTTTCCAAATTCAGAGTTTCCCTTAAATTCTTCAGCAAATCCTTTATTTAAGTCTCCAATTTTAGAAATATAAGAATGTGCAGCACCCGAACCAATAGTTCCAATTCCTGCCCAAACTGCACCTGTTTTTAAACCTGCATGAGATGCTTTTGCTTGAGAATTTTCTTCATTTGCTTTAAAAGAAACTCTATTTGGAGTCGTTTTGTAACTTTGAACTGATAACATATTTATTCCCCTATATTTTCTACCGTGTTTATTATAAGTTGCTCAAGTTTATATTTTGCTACATGTAAAAAAGATTATTAATTATTTGTTACAATCCTAATTTAGCTTTTACCCAGTTTTCAATAATTTTCAAAGGACTTCTCGTAATTCCAAGTGCCCAAGCAGGAATATTTTTTGTAACTATTGAACCGGCTCCGATATTTGCACCTTCTTCAACGGTCACAGGAGCAACAAGAACAGTATTTGAACCGATTTTTACGTTATCTTTTAATGTAGTTTTTGTTTTTTCTTTAGTTAATGGGTTGTAGTTAGCAGTTATTGTGCCGGCACCAATATTAACGTGTTCACCAAGTTCGCTATCACCAATATAAGACAAGTGTCCAACATTTGTATTTGAAGAAATTTTTGATTTTTTTACTTCTACAAAATTCCCAACTTTTACATTGTCACAAACTTCAACCCCGCCTCTTAGGTGTGCACAAGGACCGATTTTACAACTTTTACCTATTTTATTCATCCCTTCAATATATGTAAACGGATAAATAACTGTGTCTTGACCGATTTCGGTATCTTCGCTAATCCAAGTAGACTCAGGGTCAACAATAGTAACCCCGTTAACCATATATTTTTCAAGGTTTCTCTTGTTCATCATTTTTGCTGCCTGTGCAAGGTTTAATCTTGAATTAATACCATATATTTGGTCACTATCTTCTAAAACATAAGCATTAACACTCAAATTTTTACTTTTGCCCCAAGCAATAATATCTGTCAAATAATATTCACCCTGAGCATTGTTACTTTTCAATTGAGAAAAAGCATCTTTAATTTTTGCCCAATTCAAGCAATAAATCCCTGCATTAACTTCCTTGACCGCTTTTTGTTCTTGGTTTGCGTCTTTTTCTTCAACGATACATTGTAAAGAATTGTCATTTTCTCTGATAATTCTGCCATAACCTGTCGGATTATCAAACATTGTACTCATAACTGTTATATCAGAGTTATTATTATTGTGAAATTCAACAAAGTTTTTCAATGTTTCTTCTGTAATAAGCGGGGTATCTCCGCACAAAATTATAACCATACCGTCATAATTTTCTAACATTGGGCAAACCATAGAAACTGCATGCCCTGTCCCCAATTGTGGAGATTGAAGAGCCGTTTTAGCATTTTTATAATTTTCTTTTACAAATTTTTCAACTTCTTCTGCATGATGTCCAACAATAACAAATTCTTCACTTGCAAAATTCTTCACACTATCTAAAACATAACCCAACAAAGTTTTTCCCATAATTTGGTGCAAAACTTTTGGTGTTGTTACAGATTTCATTCTTGTGCCTTTTCCGGCAGCCAAAATTACAGCTTTTATATCCATTATTTTTCTCCTTGTTTTTATTTAATTATACTATGAATACTTTGTCAGGTGTGTTGTATTCAGAGTATAGATTAACATTTTCACCATCCGAAATTGCAAGTTTTGAGGGGTGGAAGCTTGATGCTATTGGTCTTTCAGTTGTAAGTGTCAAAATGTAATCTTGCTCTAAAATGGTTGAGCAAATAGATTTAATTTCAGAATTCAATTTTATTTGTGCTTCTTCTCTCGTCCAAAAACGATAGAAATCTTCTTTTGTCGGATTTTGAATACTGTTATCAAAACGAGCGATGAGAGAATTGAAATCACGCTCTTTCATATATTCAACATCAACCCCAATATTTGAAGTCTCAAAAGCTGCAAGAACAATATCTTTTGAATGAGAAATGCTAAAATGAATTTTTCCAAGTTTAAAATACGGTTTTTTATCTTTGATTTCAATTGTTGTGTCAGAAAGTTTGAAGAAATTTCTTCCGATAAATTTAACTAAAAAAATACCTAAAAGATGTTCAATTCTTTTTTCCGGCATGAGAAATTTTCGTCCATCCTCAAATTTATCTAAACTTTTTAAATCAATTTTTTGCAGAAATTCGCTCTTTTTAATATAAAAGATTTCCATATAAACACCTTACAAAATTACTGAATCAATAAGCGGTTTTGCAACGTCCAATGCAGAATTTAAGACATTAGGATTTGTCCAAAAATCTGGACGTTCAACATATCTTCGTACAATTTTTCTTGCATAAGAACCAACAGCAACTCCATGGTACGAAATTTCACACATTTTTGCAAGTTCTGTAGTTTTTGCATTTGTTCCACCTGACAAAACCAAATATACAGGGAATTTGGCATTTTGAACAATTTCACCGGTTGCAACAGCTTGAAGAGTTGATTTATAATTGTCATCTCCACCACTCATTGGGAAACCGTCCGCTTGGATAATTGTTGAATAAGGTTCACGATTTTCAATCATTTTTTTAATTCTATCAACCAAAGCCTCATCACTCAACTGTCCCCTGCTTGTACAAATGCTAAGCAGTCCTTCAAAATTGTCATTGATATATTTCCATTTTGAAAGAACTTCTTCTTCATTCAAGCCCATAGCGTGAAGTTCGATACAATCAATTCCGGTTTCTACTATTTTAGGCAAAACTTCATTCAAATTCTTCTCTTCTGAAACATAAGAAATTGCTGCTCTTGAGCAAACTCTCCAACATCTTCCGCATCCGATACATCTTTCTTTTTTAACTTTAGCATAATGAATTGCACCTTGAGGACAAATTTCTTCGCAAGCTCCACAATTTACGCATCTATCGTAATCAATTACGGCTTTTTTTACGTGTGGGTCATTTTTAATCCCAACACTTACGCACAAATAAGCATCATAAACTTTTGCCATATCCAATGCTTCTTTTGCAGCTAAGATAACTTCATCATTTGCAGATAAATCAAAAAATCGACATCCTGCAACTGCATACAAATATACAAGGCGTTTAATTTCTTCAACATCCTCATTCCCGGCACCACAGACCAATTTAAAGCAGTGTTTTGTTTCTAACAAATCTTTTAGCATTATTTCACCATATAATTATAGATAATTTCAGACGCATGAACGATAAAATCTTTTCCTGCAATTGCATTATGAGGACGGTTTGCAAGAATTACGACAATATATTTTTTCCCGTTAGGAGTAATTACAATACCCGCATCTCCAAGCATTGAGCCAATGTCACCTGTTTTGTGTAAAAATACGGCATCAGGTGACATTCCTGCTTGGATAAGTCTATTATTATGAACATGTCCCATATAATCAAGCATTTTTGTTCGTGAAGCTTCTGTTAAGAATTTGTCATTCTCATCAATATTATAAAGCATATCAGCCATTTCACGAGCAGTTGTATGGTTTGTTCCTGCATAATCCGGCAACCAAGTTTGAACTTCTGTGTTTTTCAGTCCCCAATCTCTGATTGACTGGTTCACATCTGTCATTGAACCGACTTTTGCCATAAGCATATTGGTTGCAGAATTGTCTGACTCTGTAATCATACGTCTTGCAAGTTCATCAATTGTATATTCTGAATCTCTCGCCTTAAATTGTAAACTGCCTGAACCTTCAGTTCTATAGTATTCAGTTAGCGGAATTTTATCTGTCAAAGAAATCTGTCCGGCTTCTATTGATTTAAATACATCAATCAATACCGGAATTTTAATGATACTTGCTGTTGCATAAATTTTTGATGCATTAATATCTACATAATTTTGTGTTTCATAATCCCAAACATAAACAGATGGTGCAATTGTTGGATATTGTTTTGCCAAATCCTGCAATTCACTTTGCAAAACAGGCATGTTAACATTTTCTTTTAGTGGAAGCATTTGAGCATTTTTTTCTTCTGCCATTCTAAAAGATCTATTCCCCATAAACCAAGCATTTGACAAATAATCTCGAGTCGGAAAACTCAAACTGTTCAAATCTGTTTTAATGTTTTTATAAGGGGTCGGAACAAACATCGCTTTTGTAATATTAGAGAATGAAAATGGCATCACACAAAGCAACAAAAATAATAATGCTGAACACGAAACTAAAAACTGAAACAAATTTTTCTTTTTAGCCTGTTTTCTTTTTGGTCTATTTTCATTTCGCAAATTTGTATAATGAACTCTTTGTTCAGAATGCGAACTCGTTGAACCATAATAAACTTCTCTGGAATATTGAAACGAAGTAAGATAATTACTATCATACTGTCTTGCTAATTTCGGCATTAAAATTCGGTTCCTCCCCAGTATTTATTCCATTTTACCCGAACTAAAGAATTCGGGCAAGTTTTTTACATTTACATTTTACAAAATTTATATTTGAATTTTAAAAAGACCTCTAAAATTAGAGGTCTTTCCTACATATACTCGGTTTAATTAATTATTGCCTGAATTTACTTGTCACCTTCAAGTTTGTCCATTTCTTCAACGAATTTCAATCTCAAATCTTTATCATCAATTGCTTCAACTTTAAAGTCAACATAATGATCATCTGTAGAATATTCACCGATTAAGTTTCTCAAAAGAACAGAATTTGCACCTAAATAACCTTTTGATGCTGTTCCTCTTTCAACATATTCAGATGTACCTTTGCGTTTTGCAACGTTCAAAGTATCACCGTTTGTTTGGATGAATGCTCTTGATTTAAGTTTGCAATCGTAAATTGAACCTTTTTTCTCATCATTTTCATTTTCGTATTCTTCAACAAACAAACCTTTTGGATTGTGAATAGTTCTACCATTTTTTGTTGTTATTGAGAATGAGCCTGTTGGAACTCTGAATACTCTTTTACCGAAAGATTCGTGATTGCCTTTATAATCCTTAATTTCAGTATCGTAAACCAAAATATTTCTTGAAGATTCAAGAACGTTCATATCGCCAATTTCTTTTGTATTATATTCCCATTCACGAGCTCCTTCGTAGTGAATAATATTTCTGTTTGCGGTTGAATCGTTCTTATCACCGTCTGTACCGTCAATATCCCAATTTTGCATATTGTTAAACAATGTGTCTAAAGGAATTGGTCTTTGGAATTTATAATACCATTTGATAATAGTATCACCAGGATGTTTGTAACCTGTTGTATCAATAATTGAAGCATTGGCATTAGCGTCAGCATTAACACCTGCATTTGCATTTGCTTCTGCGATAATTTCTTTATCACAACTTGTCATTACTCCACCTGCAGTAGGCAAGAAACATAATGCAACAATTGCGTTTCTCATAGCGTTTGAAGATCTTCTATTGTCGTCATTTGATGTAAAATTAACTGCCTGATTTTTTATTGCTGTAGATTGAGAATGTAAACTATTTAATCTTTTTGGGGTATTACATTGATAACCTGTAATCGCACTAACTTGCATGATTGCCTCCTATTTATAAAGTCTGGTTATTTTAAATCTGAACATAAATAATCTTGCTATCTATTTATGCAAAATTATTCACACAAAAATTAAATCACAGACTATAGTTGAATTCAAGGCATAATATCGAATTTACAAATCTTAATAACAGATTATTGTTGAGCCAATTTTTCACGAACAAGTTTTTCAACTTCAGCTAAGATATCAGGATTTTGTTCCAAAAATTCTTTAGCTTTTTCACGACCTTGTCCTAATTTTTCTTCGTTATAACTAAACCATGCTCCTGCTTTTTTAACGATATCTAAGTTAACGGCAACATCCAAAATATTTCCGATTTTAGAAATACCTTTACCGAAAATAATATCAAATTCAGCAGTTCTGAACGGTGGAGCAACTTTATTTTTCAAAACTCGAACTCTTACATGGTTTCCGATTTCGCCTTCATCACCTTTAAGAGTTTCAGTACGTTTAATTTCCATACGAACAGATGCGTAATATTTAAGAGCATTACCACCGGTTGTAGTTTCAGGGTTTCCGTACATAACACCAATTTTCATTCTTAATTGGTTAATAAAAATAACAGTTGTATTTGTTTTTCCGATAATACCTGTTAATTTTCTTAAAGCTTTAGACATCAAACGAGCTTGCAAGCCCATTTGTTGATCTTCCATAGAACCTTCAATTTCAGCTTTTGGAACAAGAGCTGCAACAGAGTCAACTACAACAATATCAACAGCACCTGAACGAACCAACTCCTCAGTAATATCAAGAGCTTGTTCACCTGTATCAGGTTGAGAGATTAAAAGATTATCTACATCAACTCCTAAGTTACGTGCATATTCAGGATCAAGAGCATGTTCAGCATCAACAAATGCTGCAATACCACCTTTTTTTTGACATTCTGCAACAATGTGTTGAGCCAAAGTTGTTTTACCTGAAGATTCAGGGCCATAGATTTCAATAATACGACCTCTTGGGATACCGCCAATACCAAGAGCAACATCCAGTGATAATGCTCCAGTTGGGATAGCATCAACATTGACAGTGGTTTTGTCACCAAGCTTCATAATTGAGCCTTTACCAAAATCTTTCTCAATTTTTTCAATAGCAAGTTTTAATGCTTTATTTCTTTCTTCGCTAATATTTACAGCCGGTGCTTCTTTCGCTGCCATTTTTAATTCCTCTTATTCCCAAACGTAAACTTCTTTTTTCTTATAAAATCCTAATGCAACAGGTTTGTAGCTGTTTAATTCATTTTTCAATTGGTAAACTTCTTTATTCAAGTCAACGATTTTTTGTTTCAAAGTTTCATTATCAGTTTTACAACGAATTAATTCAACAACAACATCATCCATACCTTCAAGTTTTTCATCAATAACTTTTGCAATTTTGTTGCTCAATTTAGCTTCCAAATCTTGAAGAGTAGTTAAAATGCTTCTAACAGCAGCACTATTATTAGTGATTGCAGTAGATGAAGAAGCTCCTGCCATAACAGGGGTTCTTGCTGAAATCGGATTTGAAACAAGTCCGTTAACTTGTGCTTGAATTTTTCTTAAATTTTTCACTTCATCATAAGAAAAATAAGTGTGACCTTTAGCATTTTTTCTAGGTCTAATAGCAGCTTTTTTGCATAAATCAACGATTTCTTTATTATCTGCTTTCAAAATTGTTCTCACCTCTTGAGGTGTCAAAGTTCTCTCGTTTAATCTGTCTTTTATCATTATTTATCTATCCCTTAAAAACGTTCCCACCATTATTCTATTACATTATATTTTTTGTGGCAAATAATTTTCATGTATTCATGAAGAAATGTAAAGGAGTATTAGTTTGCTAAAAATTTTTCCACTAAAAAAGGACTCTATTGAGTCCTTTTCTTAAAATTTATACTGAAACTACAATTATATAGCTTTTTGAACTTTACCTGCTTTTAAACAAGAAGTACATACTCTAATTCTTTTTGTAACGCCATTTACAACAGCTTTAACTGATTGTAAATTAGGTTCTTGAGTATGAACAATTTGCTTATGTGAGAAAGTTAATTTAGCTGCTTTAATTGGAGCTTTTCCGCATACTTCACAATGTTTTGCCATAATTTTATTTTCCTTTTCTAGCTAGTTTATATCACTTTATTACCTTTATAATAAAACAAAAATACTTTTTTGCAAGTGACATGTTAAAAATGATTAACAAGGAAAGCTAAATCAGACATTCATTAATAACTTCGCATATTATAATTCAATTGAAGTGTCCAAAAATGCTTCACCTTTATCAATTTTACCATTGTGATTTGAATCAATGTAAGAATATTTTAAAGTTTTAGCTCCATCAGCTTTGGAACTATAATCCTCGACTAGAAGAATTTTACCACTTTTATCTTTTTGTGTAAGTGCAATCATTTTACCTTTGTATAAATATCTTTCAATAATTATTCCGTCAGACCCTGTTTCTTTTTGCACTGTATATCCTTTGTGACTATTCAATATTTGAGCCAAAACAGTCTTGTAAGAATTTCCTTTATTTTGGGTCGTTTCGGTCTTTTTAAATGCAATTTTAGTATCAACTATTTCGTCATCATCATTACTGGTATTTAGAGAAATCTCACCGCCTGAGGCTACATTTAGTCCAACATTGCGAATTTTACCATTTGCATCCTTATTGACAGAACCAACTGTCTTACCTGCTCCGTCTTCATAAATAAAAATCTTGCCACCATCTTTTGCATCTATAGTTTTTGTCACTTTATAATCTGAATTAGAACTTAAAAAAGACGCATAATCCTGAATATTATTATTTTCATTTAATTTTGCCTGCAATTCTTTAGAGTCATATTTCAGTTTCTGAATTTCTTCCATTTGAGATTTTTGCTTTGGATTTAATTCAGCGTTATTTTGAGATGTAGCAGGAGCAGTAAAAGTATTCATTCCGTACATCGGAAACATATAAAACTGTGGCATTTGAGGAAAACTCATCGGAACTTGATATGATGTGTTTGGCATTGTCAAACGATAATTGAAAAGTGGTTGAAAATAAAAATTATTATTATTATTATTATTATTATTATTATTATTCAAACTATACATTCCATTAAAAAGAAAATTATTTTGAGCACCAAATCCAAATGGGAAATTAATCATTATAAAACTCCTTCATAAATTAATAAATGAGTTTTATATATAAAAACTGCATCTAAATTATATATTTGTTACATATTTTAATAATTTTCATTTATCTCAATTATTGCATAAGCGTTCAAATCCAAAGAGCCATACATAACCTTGATTTGATTGTCATTTACAGCTTCCCATTTGACAAAAGAAATTGTATCTTCTCCAAAATCACTTGTTGTTTCTACCGCAGGAAACTGTGCCATCAAATATTGAGATTGATAAAACTTTAAAACAGTTTGACCTTCAACTTTTTCACCAACAACCTGATAATGTCCAACCGGCAAAATATTATCATCGACTTTTAATTCAACCGAAAGACTCAAAACCGGCAAAACCTGTTTTTCGCCATAAGAATTATCAATCATTTCGGTTTCATTACTTTTATTAAATTCTTCACCCTTTGGAATTTGACGATTTTTTGCCCAATTTTTCCACTTGTTAACCTTTTTGTCCACCTGTTGAAGTGCTTTATCAAACTCTTCATCAGTCACAGGTTTAGCCTCTTTACCGTCTTCCCTTGTATTCCAATTGTCCCACAAATCACCGGTTGCAGGTAAGTCCACGTCATCTGCCAATACAAAAGTTTGAGACGAAATTCCGACAAACAAAAATAAAAAAATAACAAGCAAAAATTTTTTCATACTATTATAATAATGTTTTTTGGTCAAAAGTAAACCAAACATTTATATGAATTAAATGGAAAAGCCACCTTCACCTTTACCAGAGGTGCTACGCACGTAGATTTACCCACTAACAACTAATCATCAGTAGAAACTTGGACTTTTTGCTCTTCTCTAACAATCAAAAGTTTAGTAATTCTAGCTCCGTCAATTTCTTTAACAGTAAAAGTAAATTCGCCATATTTGACCATATCATCAACTTGTGCAATGCGACCCAATTCTTTTACAACCAAACCGGCAATCGTATCAACATCTTCAACTTCTAATTTACTTTCATCTATATCAAAATATTCTGCCAATTCATCTAAACGCATCATACCATTTGCGATATAATGATTTGGTTTAATTTCTTTAATATCAAATTCAGCTTCTTCATCAAACTCATCTTGAACATCACCAAAAATTTCTTCCAACACATCTTCCAATGTAATAATTCCTGATGTCCCGCCAAATTCATCAATAACAACAGCCATTTGGCTTTTATGCTTTTTGAATTCAATAACCAAATTGTCCATAGTGATAGTTTCAGGAACCAACAAGATTTTTCTTTGAATTTTTTCGATAGGACAAGTTCTATGTTCCAACAACAAAGAATATAAATCTTTAACGTGGATTAAACCGGTAATATGGTCAATATCCCCGTCATATACAGGATATCGTGTATATTGATTTTCTGATGCAAGTTTGTTTAACTCTTCAATTGACATCTCTTTTGGCACACAAACCATGTCAGTTCTTGGAATCATAACTTCTCGAGCCGTCAAATCTGAAAATTTGAACACATTGTGAAGCATATCCTTTTCAGTTTCATTCAAAACACCTTCATCATAACTTGTATCAACAAGCAAATCCAAATCCTCAATCGTGTGAACAACACGAGCAGAATTAATAGGAACTCTCAAGACCTTCAAAATCAAATTACAAGCTTTATTCAAACACCAAACGAACGGTTTTGACACAGTCATAAACACATCCATTGGTTTTGCAACATACAATGAAATCTTTTCAGGATATTGAAGTGCAATACATTTTGGAACTTGTTCACCGATTACAACGTGCAAAAATGTGATTACAACAAAAGCTACAACCGCCGTAATTGGAACAAGGTATGAATGAGCAGATGGGAAAGTATTGAATAAAGGAGCCATCATTTTTTCAATCGTTGGAGATCCAAACCAACCAATACCAATACTTGCAATAGTAACACCAATTTGAACTGCCGCAATAAAGAAATTCATATCATCTAAAGCTTTTAGTGCAAGTTTCGCATCAACATTACCGTCTTTTGTAAGCTGCTCAATCTTAGTTTTTCTTGCTCTCACAATAGCAAACTCAGCAGATACAAAAAAGGCATTCACAAGTAATAGTAAAAAAACTATAATCCAATTAAAAACAATCGTACCCAAACTCGACTCGTCCATTACTCTTTCTTTTCCTTATATTTATAGTCTTTATTATAATATCATCAATAAAAAAAATCAATCATCATAGGATAAGTTGATAGGTCAATAGATTTTTTTAAGGGAGAAGGAAAAGGGGAATAAGGAAATAAGTTCTTTACATAAAATATTATACATGTCATTACGAGGAACAATATTGAATAAGGAGTACAAATGTCTATACAACGTGACGTAGTAATCCCAAACAAGTTTTGAAAATCAATACTTTTGTTCACTTTTTCTTTTTTGTTTCGAAGAAAAAAGAAAAAGTGGAACCGAAAAAGAAAAACACGAATGATTAAATGGTTCGAGTCATCAGGGGCAAAGCCCCCGAACCCCCTATTCTTCCTTTATGTCCTCCCCTTGTAGCACTAGCTAAACCAGGGTGAGGATTTATATTATTTGCAATTACTATACCAACACGATAAATTTTACGTGTCGGATTAGCAAATCCGACCGACTTAACTTTAATCAGAAAAAGCACTACTTTTAAACTTTTCCATACATTGTTGTTTCGCTTCTGTTCGCCATTTTTCGACAGGATCAGCACGATATACAGGAAGTTGGCAATCTTTTTTCCTTCCTATGGATTTACATTGCCTATCCCAATTTTCGGCATAAGATTTTTCCGCATCAAATAAACAAGCATCTAATTGACTTCTTTGATTTATTTCTTCTATTTCTTTCTCATTTCTTATTTTTTCTTCATAAGCTATTTTGCTATGTTCTACATAAATATAAGAAAATGCACATATTAAAACAACTAATAATATTGTAATATTATTATTAAGTTTAGGTATTTTTATATTTTGAAATGAAAATTTTGAAAAATCAGGTTTATTATTTATATTATTATTCTTTTCTTCTTTTTCTGGTGCATATTTATCTATATTGAATGGCATTAACTTAACCCTTTTCCATATTTTGCTTGAATACTACCATATAAAACAATTTTTGTAAACTGCGACAAACTTAACTGTCATTCTGAAAGCTTAGAAAATTTGTGTGAAGAATGAACACTAAATTTTCTTGCTATTCAGAATCTATCAATGTTGATTTGAACTAGGGGAATAAGGAAAAAGGGAATAAGTTCGTTACATAAAGTAGGGTGGGCTCACTAAGCCCACCAATAGAATTTACAGGTCAACTTTATTTAGCTAACCTTTTATGATTATTATACTTTCTTTTTATTTAGAGCAACCAAAATTTTATTTTTCAAAGCAACACATGCATTCAAAGTCTCTTTACATCTATCTTTCTCACCTTTTGAACTGTAATTAACTTTAGAAGGGGCATCAATACCCAAAGATTTCGCTTGTTGTACCAATTTTGGATATGCAATATCTACATATACCTTAGTAGCAAGAGTCATCGGGAATTTACCTTTTAAATTTTTCACAACCTGATGGAATTCTTGTGCTGCAGTGTCAGCATTTACCATAGGAATAGACTCAGACTTTAATTGAATCCATTTTGTTGCGGCATTTGCTCTAGATTTAATTGCTTCAGGTGATGTACGTTCTTTTTTCAAATTCGCTTCCATTTCACTCCCAATATCATTTTGTGAAACTTCGTTGTGTTTTCCAATATCCATTAGCCATTTTACAGATAATTCTTCTTTGCTTTTTCCTGTTTTTTTACTTTCACGTTCAAGATAAATTGAAATAGATTTTTGTGCATTTTCTAAAGATATTGAGTATTTGATTTGTTTACCACCTTTATCCTTAACAAAATTATTCCAAACTGATGCATTAATTTTTTTGTCTTTTTTACCATCACTATTATCTAACAATTTTGAAATAGCATCTGGGGCACTTGGTTTTACTGTGTTTCTTAAATTTTTGATATCCATTCTTATACTCCTCGTTTTGTAACTCTCACATGTTTATAAAAAAACGCCGGAAATAAGAATTGCCCCGCCCCACCACATCATATCATATCATATCATATAGGGCAGTATAACTGGATTTGAGGCATTTTAAAACTCATCTTTACATATCGTTACAATTGTAGAATTTGTCGTCTTTTATCAAATGGATAGACCCTGAATCTAGTTCAGGGTGACGCAAACTACGTCATCCTGATGGCACGCGAGCTCAAGCATTAAGACGTGAGCCGTATCCGTTTAATGCGAGCGTGAAGAGCCCGAAGAATCTACAAACATAAAGTCATGTACCGAGCAGAGTGCGGAGCTATCTGCCAAAACGATAGGCTGTACGCAGGACATATTGGGCAGACACGGAGTCACGTCTATGGCGAGGAGAAGTGTCAGACAGAAACACAGAGTGACGTAGTAATCCATAACAAATTATGAAATGGTGAAACTTGTCAGGGATTGCGACACTGGAGACTATTATCTAATCTAAAAAACAATTTTTCAAAACCCGTTCGCAATGACATGAATAAAAAGATCCTTCGGTTAAAAGCTCAGGATGACGTAAAAAAACACAAAGACCTCAGTGCCCTAGAACCTTCTTTACCTAACTTCTTTCCTTATTTCACCTTTTCCTTCTCCCTTAAAAAAACCGTCCTTTGGATAAATCCAAAGGACGGTCAATTTTATTCAACTTCAAAGAAAATTAGTGTTGATCGTCAACATTAAAATCAGGAGCACCAAACATGCCTTCAATTTCTTCCAAAATTGCAGACGGTTTTCTTGCTTGATTACGTTGAGCTACTGCACGTTTTCTTTCTTCTCTGTCACGTTCTTCATTTGCGTTAATCAAATGATGGAAACCAGTACCTGCCGGAATTAGACGACCGATAATAACGTTTTCTTTCAAACCTCTTAACAAGTCTTTCTTTCCGTCAACTGCTGCTTCAGTTAAGATTCTTGTTGTTTCTTGGAATGAAGCTGCTGAAATGAAGCTTTCTGTGTTCAAAGAAGCTTTTGTAATACCTAACAACATGTATTCACAAGTTGCAGGAGCTTTACCAGCTTCTTCAGCCAATTTATTTTCTTTTTCGAAAGTTTGCATTTCAATCAATTCACCAGGTAACAAGTTTGTATCACCTGCGTCAACAATCTTAACTTTCTTAGTCATTTGACGAACAATGATTTCAATGTGTTTATCAGCAATTTCAACACCTTGTGAACGATATACACGTTGTACTTCGTCTACCAAATATTGTTGAGCTGCTTCCGGTCCGCATAATCTCATAACATCATGTGGATTCATAGGACCAGATGTCAACGGTTGACCTTTTGTAATCTTTTGTCCGTTTGAAACAATTACATTAGCATCAATTGCGTATTTGATTTCTGATGATGAACCGTTTTCATCCACTAAGAATAATCTAGGGAATCCATCGTCATCAATTTCAATCTTAGCTGTACCGTCAGTTTCTGCCAAAATAGCACAATCTTTAGGTTTTCTACCTTCCAAAAGTTCTTCAACTTTCGGCAAACCTTGAACGATATCGCCTGTTTTTTCTCTTTCAAATACCAATGTTGCAATCAAGTCACCTCTAAGTACCAAAGCACCTGAGTCAATTTGAAGCATTGTACCTGGGCTGATTAAGTAAGGACGACCATTTCTGATTGAGATTTTGCCTTTATTAACTGCTGTAACCAAACCTGAAACAGGAGAAGTTTCACCACTTTCAGCCAAAACTTTATCAGCTTTAACAAATTGACCTTTCTTAACTACTGCAGGACCTTCTACAGAAACAGTTGTTGATGAAGAATCAGAGATTAAAAGAAGTCTTCTTGCATCTTCGCTATCGTTTTTGATTGAAGCAACCGCATTATTTACAGCCAAAACTTGAGTTTTAGCAACCGGAGTTCTAGGGTCAATAGTTTCACCGTCTTTTACAAGTAATTCAGTTTGAAGAGCAGCGTTTGCAGCACCTTCAATTTCACGACGAACAATCAAGTTTTCTAATACAACAATTCTCAAATTACCATTAGAATCAAGTTCTACCATACCTTTTAGGTGTGATAAGTAACCTTGCATTTGAAGAACTAAGCTTGTTCTTGTGATTGTAGCACCGTCAACATTTCTTACTCTAGCACCGTCTTTGTATTGAAGTTGAGTTACAGGGATGATATCAATTAATTCATCAGTCGTGTTGAATGCAATTGATACATCTTTTTGGTTAACTTCTAATACTTGAACAGGTCTGATTAAGATTTGAACCGGTTGATTTGTAATAGAATCTTCATCTAAAGACAATGTAGAATCCATTTCTTCATCCAAATCTTCGATAGGTAATTCATCAACTGAAGAATCCATAATTGTAACGATTGAAGTTTCTTTAGCTTTGATACCGTCAGCAATTACTGTACCTTTTTTAACAACTTCACCTTCGTCAACTTTCAATTCAGAAATATTTGACAATGTGTGAACTTCACCAGGTCTTACAGTGATTTCGTGAATTACATCATTGTATTCTTTAAATTCAACAACACCGTCAATGTGGCAATAAACGTCTTTAACAATTTCAGTACCGGCTGTAACTGTTGTACCGTTTTCTACCATTTTCAAAGTGCTGTCTTTATTGATTTGGTGAATTTCTTCCGGAATAAATACAACTTTACCAGGTTTTGTAATGATTTGATTGTCATCAACTTCAACGTCAACATATCTGATTTCACCTGAAGATGAAACTGAACAATCATCATCAATAAGTTCGGCAATAATCATACCGTTTTCAACTGTTGTATCAACAGGAGCTTTAACAATATATTTTTCACCGGTTTTATCAACTGTCCAAAGTTGTTCTTTTTTAGTTTGTTCAAAAGATGCATTTTCTGGTTGTAAAGATGCAATTACAATTGTCAATTCTTTACCTTGAACAATTTTCTTAATCTTTTTACCGTCAAATTTAGCTTCTTCAACAACTAAATCATCACCAACTCTAACTTCACCACCGTGTTCGCAGATTGTCAAAGTTTCAGCCAATTTTTCACCTTTGGAGATTTTTTGACCGTCTTTAACAAGAACTTTAGAACCACCAGGTAGAGTATAAACATCACCGCCTAAAACCCAAACGATACCTTGTTTGTTTGTAGTTCTAAGAATGTTACCTTGTCTGTCTTTCTTTTCGTCAGCTTTGAAATCTTCGAAAATAATTTCACCACTGATATCAGTCGTAATATCTTTTGTTGCTTTTTCTGTCAAACGGCTGCTATCACTTTGAGATGATGGAGCGTGTTCTGCCATTTTGTAACCTTTAGCAACTTCTTGCCCGTCAGTGATAAACAATGTAGCACCGGCAGGAATGTGATATTTAGTTGTTCTTTTTTCGCCTTGAACTTCGATATCAGCTTCATACATAGAAACTTGAACGATATCACCGTGACGAGTTCTAAGTTCTCTAGCTTTGATTTTAGAAACAACTTTACCTGCTTCTCTAGCCAAGATTTCTTTCTTAGCTTCTTTAACACCAACAGCACCACCGGTGTGGAATGTTCTCATTGTTAACTGAGTACCAGGTTCACCAATTGACTGAGCTGCGATAATACCGATAGCTTCACCGATATCAACAAGTTTTTGGCTTGTCATAGCCCAACCATAACATTTTTGGCAAACACCATATTCCAAACCACAAGTTAAACCTGAACGAACTTTCAATTCATGTAAGTCTAAGCTTGAGATTTTTTTGATGTCTTCTCTATCCATTGTTTTGCCTTTAGCAACTAAAACATTACCTTCAGTATCAACAATATCTTGAGCAACTGTTCTTCCCAACAATCTGTCGATTAATGGAACAATAACAGCATCGCCATCTGTAATCGGTTTCATATTAATAAATTTGTCTGTATGACAATCATCAGCTCTAATAATTACATCTTGAGCAACGTCAACCAAACGTCTTGTTAAGTAACCTGAATCGGCTGTTTTCAATGCTGTATCTACAAGACCTTTACGAGCACCGTAAGATGAAATGATGTATTCTGTAACGGATAGACCTTCTTTAAAGTTTGATTTGATAGGCAAGTCGATGATTTGACCTTGTGCGTCTGCCATCAAACCTCTCATACCAACTAGCTGTGAAACCTGTGACAAGTTACCACGGGCTCCGGAGAATGCCATCATATATACAGGGTTTAATTTGTCAAAATTTTCAACAACTTGTTCTGTCAATTTTGCAGTTGTTTCAGACCAAGTATCAATAACTTTTGTATATCTTTCAACCTCTGTAATTTCACCTTTTAGGTATCTTTTTGTTGATTTTTCAATTTCTTCTTCCGCTGATTTCAACAAATCTTTTTTGATTGACGGAACTGACAAGTCAGCAATTGAAATTGTGGTACCTGAAACAGTTGCATACTTGTAACCCAAGCGTTTCAATGCATCGGCAAGAGACGCAGCTTTAGCACCACCGTATTCCAAATACATCTGACCTAACAATTTCTTCAACGAACCTTTGTCCATTTGTTTGTTAATGAAATCAGGTGATTTTTTAGTATGTGTATATGTGTTTTCCATTCTAATTTTTCCTCAATTAGTTATTTCCATTTATTTTAAAACCACTTAAACAAGTGCTTTTCTAACTTCTTCGTTAAATATAATTCTACCTACGGTAGTTTCTAATTTTTCACCTTTTTCGTCTCTTACAACGATTTTATCGTGAAGTTTAATTACACCAACTTCTAGAGCTGAAATTGCATCTTGGAAATTGTAGAAGTAACCTTTAACTTCTTGATTAGGCTCTTTTAATGTAGTCAAGTAGTACATACCAAGAACCATATCCTGTGAAGGAGTTACAATCGGCTTACCGTTTGCAGGTGCTAACAAGTTGTTAGTTGCTAACATCAACATTCTAGCTTCTGCTTGAGCTTCAATTGACAACGGAACGTGAACAGCCATTTGGTCACCATCAAAGTCAGCGTTGAATGCTGTACAAGCTAGTGGGTGAAGTTGAATTGCACGACCTTCTACCAATTTTGGTTCAAATGCTTGAATACCTAATCTGTGAAGGGTTGGAGCACGGTTCAACATTACAGGGTGTCCGTCAATTACCTCTTCCAAGATATCCCATACGATAGGCTCTGAACGTTCAATTTTCTTCTTAGCAGATTTGATGTTTTGAACATATCCACGTTCAATCAATTTGTTAACAACAAACGGTTTGAACAATTCGATAGCCATTTCTTTTGGCAAACCACATTGGTTCAATGTCAAAGAAGGACCTACAACGATTACTGAACGACCTGAGTAGTCAACACGTTTACCTAACAAGTTTTGACGGAAACGACCTTGTTTACCTTCAATAATGTTAGACAATGATTTCAACGCTCTGTTATTTGGTCCAACAACTGTTCTTCCTCTTCTACCGTTATCAATAAGAGCATCAACAGCTTCTTGTAACATTCTCTTTTCGTTTCTTACGATAATTTCAGGAGCTCCCATTTCCAAAAGTCTTTGTAAACGGTTGTTTCTGTTAATTACACGTCTATACAAATCGTTCAAATCAGATGTTGCAAATCTACCACCATCCAATTGAACCATTGGTCTTAAATCCGGAGGAGTAACAGGAAGTACATCCATAATCATCCAAGTCGGACTTGTTTCTGATGAAATCAATGAATCTAACAATCTTAATCTCTTAATTAGTTTAGATTTCTTTTGAACAGAAGTTACGTTTCCTGCTAATTCGCCTCTGATTTCTTCAGCCAATTTTTTAGTATCAATTTCTGATAAAAGTTCTTTAATAGCTTCTGCACCAATACCAACTTTTAAAGTTGATTCTTCGTTTTCAGCCATATAATCTTCATATTCTTCTTCAGTTAACAATTGAAGTTTTCTGAAATCACTATCACCACCATCAATTACAACATAGCTGTTGAAATAGATAACTTGTTCTAGATCTTTCAAAGTCATATCAAGTAATAAACCAAGGTATGAAGGAATTCCTTTTAGGAACCAAATATGAGATACAGGAGCCGCAAGCTTAATGTGTCCCATTCTGTGACGTCTTACTTTTGAATCTGTAACTTCAACACCGCAACGTTCACAGATAATACCTTTGTGTCTTACTCTTTTATATTTACCGCAAT
Source organism: uncultured Candidatus Melainabacteria bacterium (assembly GCA_934718135.1). Classification (GTDB taxonomy): domain Bacteria; phylum Cyanobacteriota; class Vampirovibrionia; order Gastranaerophilales; family Gastranaerophilaceae; genus Zag111. The sequence continues at coordinate 104,172 of CAKUZW010000006.1, forward strand.
AACATTCCCAGTCTTTTGTTGGCCCGAAAATTCTTTCGCAGAATAAGCCATCTCTTTCCGGTTTTAATGTACGGTAGTTGATAGTTTCCGGTTTTGTTACTTCGCCGTGTGACCATTGAAGTATTCTTTCCGGAGAAGCTATACTTATTCGTATATAATCAAAATAATCAATGCTTGTTGACATTTATAATGTTCTCCTTTTTTATTTTGTGAGAAGAAATCTTGCGAAAGGGGAAATAAATTCACCTTTCACAAGTTCTATTCACTTATTTATAAATCTCCGAAAGTAGTTGGTGTTTCAAAGAAGTTGATATTCAACAACTCTGAATCAACGTCTGATAATGTACGTTTTGGAGCCGCTTTTCTCAAATCGTCCATATCAGTCATCAAGTCAACTTCCTGACCGTCTTTCTTAGCTACTGTGATATCCAAACCGATACTTTGTAATTCTCTTACAAGTACCTTGAATGATTCAGGAATACCAGGTCTTGGGATATTGTCACCTTTAACGATTGCTTCATAAGCTCTGTTACGTCCGTTAACATCATCTGATTTGATTGTTAACATTTCTTGTAGAGTATAAGCAGCACCGTAAGCTTCCAATGCCCAAACTTCCATTTCACCAAATCTTTGACCACCGAATTGAGCTTTACCACCCAATGGTTGTTGAGTTACTAGTGAATAAGGGCCTGTACTTCTTGCGTGGATTTTATCATCAACTAAGTGAACAAGTTTAAGGAAGTAAGTCCAACCTACTGCAACCGGTCTATCGAACGGTTCACCTGTTCTACCGTCAATTAGTAATACTTTACCGTCTTCGCCAACCCAATCACAACCTGATTCTTTGATACCTCTAAGAAGTTCAGCTTTTGTTGCGATTTCTGATTGGTTTTCACCGTACATTTCATCGAATGAAGGTGCTTCGTAGTAGTCACGAGTCAAGTATGCAGCCAAACCTAACAACAATTCATACGTTTGACCAACGTTCATACGAGAAGGAACACCAAGTGGGTTCAATACGATATCAACCGGAGTTCCGTCAGGCAAGAACGGCATATCTTCTTTAGGTAAAATTCTTGAAACGATACCTTTGTTACCGTGACGTCCTGAAAGTTTATCACCTACAGAAACTTTACGTTTTTGAGCGATGTAAACTCTGATTACTGTATTAGCACCTGGTGGTAATTCATCACCTTTTTCTCTGTCAAATACTTTAACATCGAGAACTCTACCACCTTCACCGTGAGGTACACGAAGTGAATTGTCTTTTACATCTCTTGCTTTTTCAGCGAAGATTGCCCTCAACAATTTTTCTTCCGGTGGATGTTCAGATTCACCTTTTGGTGTAACTTTACCAACTAGAATATCATCAGCATAAACTCTAGCACCGATACGAACAATACCACGTTCATCCAAGTGTCTCAAAGCATCTTCTGAAACGTTAGGAATTTCACGAGTAATTTCTTCCGGTCCTAATTTAGTTTGTCTAGCTTCAATTTCTAATTTTTCAATGTGTAATGATGTGAAGATATCATCGTGAACGCATCTTTCTGAAAGTAAGATAGCATCTTCGAAGTTATAACCTTCCCAAGGCATGTAAGCAACCAAAATGTTTTTACCTAATGAAAGTTCACCGCCACAAGTTGAAGCACCATCAGCGATTACATCGCCTGCTTTAACCTTGTCGCCTTCGTGAACGATTGGTTTTTGGTTGATACAAGTATCTTGGTTAGATCTTACATATTTCATTAGAGTATAAATATGTGGTTTTCCGTGAGTATCACGAATAACGATTTCTTCACCAACAACTCTTTCAACAGTACCGTCAACATCTGCAACGATAACCATACCTGAGTCTTTTGCAACACGAGATTCAAGACCTGTACCTACTCTTGGTCTTTCAGTAATCAATAGAGGTACTGCTTGACGTTGCATGTTAGAACCCATCAATGCACGGTTAGCATCATCGTGTTCAATGAACGGAATCATTGATGTTGCAACTGAGATAATCTGAATTGGGCAAACACCTACAAAGTCGATTTTTGAAGAGTCACACATAATGAATTCAGATCTGTATCTTGCAGGTACAACTTTATCAACGAATTTTCTATCTTTAGTCAATTTAACGTCAGCAGGAGCACAACGATAGTTTTCATCGGCATCTGCTGTCATATAAACAACTTCGTTTGTTACAACGCCATCTTTTACAACAAAGAATGGAGATTCAACAAAACCGTAATCGTTAACTTTTGCGTGAGTTGCCAAAGAACCAATCAAACCGGCGTTTGGACCTTCCGGAGTTTCAATCGGACAAATACGTCCATAGTGAGAAGGGTGAATATCACGAACTGCGAAACCGGCTCTTTCTCTTTGCAAACCGCCAGGTCCTAATGCTGAAATACGTCTTTTGTGAGTCAATTCAGCAAGTGGGTTAGTTTGATCCATGAACTGTGACAATTGTGATGAACCAAAGAATTCCTTCAATGAAGCAACCAATGGTTTTGTGTTCAACAAGTTCAATGGAGTTAATGTTTCAGAATCTTGAAGAGTCATTCTTTCTTTAACAATTCTTTCGATTCTTGACAAACCAACTCTGAATTGGTTTTGAAGAAGTTCGCCAACTGAACGAATTCTTCTGTTTCCTAAGTGGTCAATATCATCCAATTGACCTTCATCATAAGTTAAGTTGATTAAGTATTCAATTGTAGAAACGATATCTTCAACTGTCAATGTTCTTTGGTTCTTAGGAATATTCAAGTTTAATTTTTTGTTTAATTTATAACGACCAACACGACCGATATCGTATTTCTTTTCATCAAAGAATCTTGATTCCAAGATTTGACGTCCGCCTTGTGGAGAAGCCGGATCACCAGGTCTTAATTTTTTGTATAATTCAACTAAAGCTTCATCAGTTGTTTCAGTTGGGTCTTTTTCCAAAGTTTTCTTCAAAAATTCAAAGTGAGTGAATTTTGATTCCATTTCAGAAACTGTAATACCCATAGCCTTCAACAATGTTGTAGCCAAGATTTTTCTATTTTTGTCGATTTTAACATGGATAACATCGTTAGAATCTGTTTCGATTTTTAACCAAGCTCCTCTGTTAGGAATCATAGTTGCGTTATATAAACGTTTTCCTGTTGGAGATGGGTCGCACTTGAAGTAAACACCAGGAGAACGAACGATTTGTGATACGATAACACGTTCTGCACCGTTTACAATGAATGTACCTTTGTCAGTCATTGTCGGAATATCACCGATGTAAACTTCTTGTTCTTTAATTTCACCGCTGTCACGGTTAACAAGTCTAATCATTACACGCAATTGTTTTGCATAAGTTGCGTCATGAATTCTTGCTTCTTCAACTGTATACTTTGCATTGTCGAAAGTATAGTTTGGTAAGAAGTGTAATTCCAATCTGCCTGTATAGTCTTTAATAGGAGAGAATGAAAGTAATTCTTCTTTCAAACCTTCTTTTAAGAACCATTCAAACGATTTTTTTTGCACTTCAATAAGGTCTGGTAAATCGTCCAAACGAGTATGAGGAATACCCATTGGCGTTACTCTTTTTGCATATTTTGTCTTAGACATCAATTCACCTCATTTTAAAATGGTGTACGTACTATAAAAATTTTTCTAACTTAAGGCTGTAAACCCTCTACCAAAATATGATAGATAAATGCTTTTTCAATTTTGACTGCTTGTTGGTGAAATCCGCTTGTAATCAAACTTCCAAGATTTAGGCACACTTCGCCCAACTTACTTTTGCATGTTATCTCATCTTATTACATCAATATTCATAGTCAAGCAAATTTACCATGTTTTTTGGAAAAACTTTTCACTTTTCTTAATAATTTTTTACAAGTGAAGATTTTTAAATTTTTGAACCTACTGAAAGTTTGATTAGACAAGGGTTTTAGTCGTCAAGTAAAGTTTTGATAATTTTTGAATACTGCATAAATAAAGGGTTTGAGGTAAATAACCTCAAACCCTTATATAATCAAACTTTCAATCTATGCTGCGGAATCAAAAATTACACCCCTACCGCCATTTTTATAATATTCTTTTATTTCTTCCGGTGTTGAATATTTATTATAATTTTCATTATTTCGTTCAACCATATAATTTACTAACGGGCCATCCAAAGCATTTGGTTTTAAATTCGGATTTACTGCATGTTGAAACCAACCCAACGGATTTAAAAACGGATTATTCAAATACAACATCTGGTTCATAGCCTCTGTTTGTTGCTTGCGTGAAGATGTTGCAATATTATAACCGATTAATCCGGCAAGACCAAGACCACCTGCGACAATCAAAGGTTTTTTCTTTGCAAAATTTACTGCACTTTTAATACTTCCGTACCCGCACATACTTCCAAAAACTTTTCCAATACTCATAACATTTTCCCCTTTCATTTTTTCCTGTACTCCTATATAAAAAATTTTTTGGAAAAGTTATTGCTAAGTCCCCTCACATCATATCATATCATATCATATAGGGCAGTATAACTGGATTTGAGGCATTTTGAAATTCATATTTACATATCGTTACAATTGTAGAATGGTGAATTCAATAAGCAATCTTGACACGAAAATCAGTTGAGTTTTAACCCAACACACAGAAATTTATCGACTTTTAGAAAATGCTCTACAATATTAAAGGGTTTGAAGTAAACAACCTCAAACCCTCATACATCAATCTTTCAGAAAAAATTTATTAATAATCACTCTTTATCATTTTTCCCGGAATAAACATTAATGCTATCATCGCGATTAGCATTATTACTTTAAAAAGCAAATTAAGAGTTGATAAAACTACAGCAATAATAATCCCTTTTTTCAGACTTCCTGTAATATCATATAAACGTTTAGACACCGCAACAAAGAATACCCAATAATATATTAACATTAAAACAATTAGAAATCCTATCATTGGAGCAGGGCAAGATTGAATAAAAGGTATTATAAATGAATGAGTAAATATAATTGCAAATACCGAAAATAAACCTAACAAAGAGATAACAAAAAATCTAAACCGACCAATTGGACCATCAAACCAAAACAAATTTTTACCAATTTCTACTTCAACATCATTGTTGTATTCTACTTCTAATTCCATATTAACCTCTTTCACTAAATTTGCACAAGTCATTATACAATATTTAAATTTGGAAGTAAATAAAATCTCTCACATCATATCATATAGAACATTATAATTGGGTTTGAGCCAATTTGGAATTCAAAATTACATTCTGTAATAATGTAAATTTAAGAGAAAATACTGTCATTCTGAAAGCTTAGAAAATTTGTGCGAAAAATGAGCTCTAAATTTTCTTGCTATTCAGAATCTATCAATGTTGATTTATTAACAAATCAAATGGATAGACCCTGAATCTAGTTCAGGGTGACACCTCTGTATGCGTCATCCTGAGGCTACGCGAGTAGAGGATGTAGCAAACCTATTCTCTATTTCCTTGTCCTTAAAAAAAAGCTGTAAGAGAATAAAATTCCTTACAACTTTTTTAATTATTTGACAAAAAATTTATTATCTAATTTTTGCACCCCATTTTTGAACAAATTTCCAAGCTTTTCCGATAAGTTCTTCTGCCCTAGCTGCGGAGATATGACCATCTTTAGCATAAGCATTTGCCTTATCACGGATGTTGACAAATTTTTCTAATTTTGCAAATACCGCTTTACCTGCTTCATCAACCGGTTTGTTTTTCTTCAAGAATTTTGCATCTAATGGAGGGGTATAAACACCCAAAGCATCACTTGCTATAATCATGCCCGGTTTCAATTCTGCAGCTTTTGCACCTGTTTTAAGGGCTTCTGAACTCAATACGTGAGTCATTTCAGGAGTCGGAATTGTTACACCAATATTTGCATCTTTTACAGCGTTAAACTTTGCACCTCTTTGCTTCAATTTACCAAGCAAATATTCACCTGTTGTTGCGTCTCTATGTGTTGTACCCATTAAACCGATATCAACACTACAAGATTGATCTAATATTTTAGTTTTACCTCTAGCTGCGGCTTTATCTTGCCAGCGTTTATGCATACCCGAAACATCATGCATTCCATAAGTCATTCGCAAATCTCCACGTTTCATACGGTAATCAGTACCTTCACCACCCCAAAGATTTGGAATTTTAGTTGGTTTATTCAAAACTTCAATTTTTGTAATCATTTCCTTATCTGTAACAGGGAATTTAGTTCCCGCAGGAATACCGGCATGAGCGTTTACTGCCTTATCCAATACTTCTCTACTTCCAGGCCCAACAACACCTTTACCATATTTGTTGTAACCTTGATTTGGTACTTGTTGCCAAAGATAAGCTTCTGTCATAAATTTGTCCTTTCCGTTAATTTTTCCCAATAATTAGACAAATTTACTCAGCACAACAAGAAAACCTTATTGTGAAATAAAATTCTTTATTTTCCCCAATCAATAAATTTGTCTTACATAGTTATTAAAAATTGAAAGAAAAGACTATTGCCCCACCACATCATATCATATCATATCATATAGGGCATTATAACTGGATTTGAGCCTATTTGAAATTCAACTTTACATATCGTTACAATTGTGTTTTTTAATTCGAAATGGTAAAATCAAACGCAAATAAGAATTTAAATTTATATTTCCTTTTTTCCCTATTTCCTTTTCCCTTGCCCCTTAATTTATATATTTGTTAAATTTTTCACTTATTACACAAAATTGCTATAATAAAACTATGTTTTATTTTGAAAAAATTGACGGGAAAAGAATTCTAAAATCTGATTTTATTAAAAATGCAGAAGCATTTTTTACTACTCGTGATATTTGTATTTGTTGCAAAAATGATAACCCCACAAGTGATGAAAAAAATAAAGTTGAACAAAACAAAAAAATCATTTGCAACCATTTAAAAATTGAAGAAAAAAATCTTATTTTCCCAACTCAAACACATACCTCAAATATTGATATAGCAAAAGAAAACAAGATTTCGTATCCTGATACGGATGCGTTAATTCTAACTGATAAAAACCTTGGGATTTTCTTAAATTTTGCAGATTGCACACCTGTTATTTTGTATGATGAAGTTCAAAATATCGGAGCAATCGCCCATGCCGGTTGGAGAGGGACGGCAGGGAAAATTGCCGTTAAAACAGCACAAAAAATGATTAAAGATTTCAACTCAAAAGCAGAAAATATTGTTGCCGTTATTGGGCCTGCAATCGGGTTTTGCTGCTACAATGTGGGTGAAGAAGTTTACCAAAAATTATCAAAAACCGTAGAGCATTTTGACGGATTATATGAAATTAGGCAAGGTAATATTTACGTAGATTTGAAAAATATTAATAAAAAACAACTCGAAGAAATTGGTGTAAAAAAAATAGATGTTTGTCCGTATTGTACAGTGTGCAATAACGATACTTTCTATTCATACAGAAAAGAAAATGCAACACCTTATCGTCATAGTGCTATAATAAAATTGGGGTAAATTATTATGCAAAAAATCATCGTTGGAAAAACTTACAAACACTATAAAGGCAACCTATATAGGGTAATGGCTCTTGGTAAAAATTCAGAAAATTTGGAAGAAATGGTTGTATATAAATCGCTTGCGAACAATCACGTTTGGATAAGACCACGCCACATGTGGAATGATGTTGTTGATGACAAAGGAACTTTAAGATTTACTCTTGTTGAAAAATAGAGCCTACTATAAAAGTAGTAATTTATTAAGAAAAGTAAATCTTTCATCTAAAAATGTCAAATTTTTATACCTACATCGTTATTTAATATAGAATAGGTAGGAAAGAAGGAATCAAATATGAAAAAATTTGTAGTAGGATTATTCTCAACATTATTATTAATTGCATTTAATTGCGTACCTGCAAATGCAACATATCAAGTATTTTTCGGAAACACAGGCAGACCAACTCATTACTCTCATGGAATTGGCAACGCAAGATCAGTTCACCGTTTTGGTTCAAACGCAGCATTCACTCCGGCTAATGCTAGAGCAGCAGGAGCAAGACAACGTGCTGTAGCAAGAGAAAAAGCCATTACAAATGCAATAAATTCTATGGGAAATAGAAACTATGGAAACAATATCGGATATAATGGCAATGGTTATGGAATGGCAGCATATTCAAGCAGAAGCGTAAATGTTGAACCGGTATCAAGATTTGACAAGAGTTCTACCCCAAATAGAGCAACAAAAAGTTACACAAGAAACGGTGTTACTTATTATAACTAATAGAATGCTAAAAAGAATTGCAATTGGAAATTAAAATTGCAATTCTTTTTTTGAAATTAATTATATATAGCAATTTAACAAACAATCATCTAATACACACGAGATTATTATTGTTATTAAATATATACAAATATTAAAGAGGGATATGTGTATGTATAAAATTATTTTAGCAATACTTATACTTGGATTTACGACAACAAATGCATTTGCAGCATCTGTTTATTATAACGGTTCAGGTTTTCCTAATTCATATATGAATAACGGATTTTTCCCGCCAAACCGCTACCAAAGACCTTACGGACCACCTCCCCCACCACCAAGATATTACAACTACAACAGATATCCGAGATACTACGCATACAACAACTGTCCATACTATAATGATTACGGATACAGATGCAGACCATTGCGACCACGCAACGCGTATTACACAAAAACGACAACAAAAGCAATACCAATTTCAAGATTTGACAAAAACTTCCAAACAACATCAACCAACAAAATCGTAACTTGTAACGGGATTACATATTACGGCAAAACCAGTGCTTGTCAATAATCCAAGACTGTTTCAGAATCTTTTTCTTCATGTCATTGCGAACGGGTTTTGAAAAATTGTTTTTCAGATTAGGCAATAGTCTCCAGTGTTGCAATCCCAATCAAGTTTTGCTATTGCCTAATTTGTTAGGGATTACTACGTCACTTCGTACTAACTTTTAACCTTTTTGTTCAACATTGTGACTCGTAATGAC
>CAKUZW010000007.1 GCA_934718135.1 uncultured Candidatus Melainabacteria bacterium
CAATAAGTAAAACTCTAACCGCCTGAAATACTCAAATCATCTGTTACAAATAATCACACCATGTGTTCCTTTACATTAATAATGTTTCTACATCAATTGTGGTTTTAAGTTTTAGGGCGTAAATATCATCTCTATCAAATCTTGCAAGTTTTACCGCATCTTTTTCTGTCGTAATAATATTTCCCGGAATATCAACAATATCAATCGGTGCATACTGGTGATGATCATCAAAAGTTACAGTTTTTTCTACCTGATAATCTTTTAAAAAGTCGTAAAACTGTTGTGGTTGACCGATTGCACAAATTGCTGTAACAGGAACTCCATCCATCAATCTTTGACCTGTTTTGATATTATAAACATAATCAGGTTCTGTATAGCAAACTTGTGTAGAAAGTTTTAACCTTTTGTGCATAATTCTGGAAACTTTTTCTGCTGTTTTATGCTCAAAACTTTTGCTCACAATTACAAGCTTATCAATTCTATCAAGAGCTTCAGCACCTTCTCTCAGCGGGCCTGCCGGAAGAAGATTTTCGTTCCCGAAACCTTTTACGCTGTCCATCAAAACAATGTCTAAATCTCTATGAAGTTTTCTATGTTGGAACCCGTCATCAAGTATAATTGTTTGCACTCCAAATTTATCAACGGCGTATTTTGCAGCCATATAGCGGTTTTTGCAAGTGAAAACATAACACCCTGCTGTGTTTTCTGCAAGCCAATAAGGTTCATCCCCTGCTTGTACGGCATCATAATATACTGTAGTGCCGTCAGAAATCATGTTAACGTTTTTGTTGTTTAATTTTCCTCCGTAGCCTCTAGAGACAATTGCAACTTTTTCTCCTCGATTTATTAAGTATTTTGCAATTTCTGATACAACCGGTGTTTTCCCGACTCCGCCTGTTGTCATATTCCCAACGGAGATTACGTAAGCATTTACTCTTTTGGGTTTTATCAAACCTTTGTCGTAGCAAAAGTTTTTCAATCCGCTACCAAATGCGTAAAAATATGAACAAAACTTTAGGATATCAAAAATTAATCCTTCAGGGTCTCGTTGATAATGTATTTGTGTAATTTTTGTTTTTAAATTTATCATTTTATTTTAGAATAACAATCTGAATAGTAAAAATCTTTTGTTCAATTTGTCTGAGAATTTTCTCAAATTAGATGTTGTTACAACCGCATCATCAACAATTCTCTTCAAGTCAGAAGCTTGATTTGGACTTGTCGGGCTTACGCTGTTAACTGTTTCAAGTGTTGTAGAAACTTCTACCATTGCGTTATTTACGTTTGTAATTGCAGAAGTCAATTGCTTTTTCAATTTGTCATCACTTGTAATCGCGTTTACACTTTCACTGATTTGAGAAAGATTTTGAGCTATGATTTTCAAGTTCTTTCCTGTAGCTTCAGCATCTGCCGCATCCATAACTTTGTTCAAGTTTCTTGACAAGTGGTCAACTGAATCTGCTGTTGACATCAACTTAGTTTTAAATTCTTTATCTCCGATGATGTTATTAACATTTGCAGAAAGTTTTGAAAAATCATCTGTTGCTTGTTGTGTCATTGAAAGCAGTTGTTCAATATCTGATTTAGAAGAATCTAACAATGCATCAACTTTTCCTAATGTTGTAGAAGATTTTGCCGTTAGTGCATTCAAGTTGTTGATAGTCATTTTTAAATCAGCAATAGTTTGGTCTGTCAAGATATCATTAACTTTTTTGGTAGATTCTGTCAATGTTTCAGCCGCCTTGTACTGCCAATCCATGAAATCAGACAATCTCATCGGTTCAATAATTGTATATGGCGAATCTTGTTTTGGGTAATCAAGCGGCATATCATCTAAAGAAACCAATCTCAGTTTGTGAGAACTTTTTTCTGAAATTGCTGAACCTCTTAAAAATTCCGGAAGAATAAGCCCAGGTAAGTTGATAAAATAATCAACTTTGTAAGCATAACTTGTCGGAATATTATTTTTGTAGTTGTAAGGAATTGAATCTCTTGAAACTACATCTACACTTTTAACTAAACCGACATCATAATATTTTCCGCTCAATTTCATTTGAACAGGGTCGTTTTTGAATAGAAGGTTTCTGTTAACCATTGGTATATAAATAGTTTTTGTTTTTGGAGGAGTAATTTCTAAGAACAATTCACCAATTAAGCCTGATTGTTGGATTGAGAAAGATGAAGCTCTTGGAATTTGAACAGTTGGGTCTGTGATTACGAATTTAACGTTGACAAAACTGTCCTCTCCCTTTACAACAGGTACAATTTCTTCAACTTGACCAACCTTCAAGCCCATAATTTGGACTCCTGCTCCCGGTCTTAGTCCATTAACATCTTTAAATTGGATTTCAATTCTTTTTGCAGAAGAAAAAGCTCTTCCTTTTACTTTTAAAACTGTTCCAACAAGCAAAATTAAAGCCACAAGTGTTAACAAACCAACTTTAAATGATGAAGAAAATTTCATTATATACCTTTCTTAAATAACATTTAGATATTATCATATTATCAGAAACATAGAAATTCTGTAAAGTTTTTAGTCTTTTTTGAGGATATTTGGGGTTTGAAATACATTATATGATTGATTTTTGAACGATTATCTATATAAATCTTAATAAAGTACCGTATAATTTTAATATAATATTGACTTTATCGAAAAAATGATTATACCTAAGAACAGGTAGAATTATTGACAAAAATTAAATAAGAAGGAGATCGTGATATATGGGCATGGCCGCATCTCAAGCACGCTGGATTTCATTAGCTGCTAGAAAATCAAATGTTGAATACGAAGGACAACAAATTAACCAAGCAAGAACAGCTTTGGCTAATCAAAGTTCTGAATTGTGGAACAAGTTGTATGATATGACAGTTCCTACTGCCCCAAGTTCAAATGATTACACTACAACACAGTATTCTTTTAAAAATGGTGATTCAACTCAAACAATTTCAAGTATTCAAGATGCTGATTATACGGATTCTGATGGTATTCACTACAATTCTTATGTAACTTATTATACTAAGATGTCTGAATATACCGGTATAAGAAATACAAATTCTAACCCGCAAGTTCAGTATATTGTGCCGACAGAAGAAGGTTCAAGTCCTTATTATATGGTTGGAACCAAGAAATTGACTCAATTGTCAACAATTGATAGAACGGATACAAGCTCTAACAGTTCTTGGGGAACTTACAGTGCAGCGTTAGATCAAATTGCAACTGATTGGCCGGATACTCAGATTGCCAAAGATTGGAACAATTATAAAACTAACGGTGATACTTCCGCTCTTGATAATATTTATCTTTGGACAGATGCAAACAGTAAAGTAAATTTTGCGTCAGCTAACGCTAATACAACAGATAGTTTAGAAGCTTGTATTCAAGATAAAACTGCAGCACTTCATTCATACTATTCTGATTATCAAACAACGAATAAAGAAGTTTCAAAGTACGGTATTATTGAATATGATAGTAGCGGACGTGCTACATCTCTTCAACTTGAAGGTTCTTCTGTTGTGTATGATTTGACAACATCAAGTGTGACTGATGATGCAGCTTATAACGACGCAATGAACCAATATAACTATGATAAACAGGTTTATGAAAAAAATGTTCAAGATATCAATGCTAAAACAGAACAAATTCAAACAGAAGACAGAACTCTTGAATTAAGGCTAAAAGCTCTTGATACAGAACAAAATGCTCTCCAAACAGAAATGGATGCGGTTCATAAAATCATTTCTAAGAATATCGAAAGTACATTTAAAACATTTGAAAGCTAATAAAATAATAAGAGGTTTATTATGTCATACAAAAATGATAGTAATTTGGTAATAGCAAACAGATTCGGTGACGCAAGCGGAGCGGCTAAAGCTCAACTTTGGGAAACTTATGACAGATTGAGAGATTTGACTGTATCAGGTAGTGGTACAGGTACAGGTTTTGAATCAGCAGGCGGATTGCTTTACAATTTGGCAAGCTTACTTGCTCCGTCTTCATTTGCAACCGTTTTTGGAGGTTCAGAAACAATGAATATTTCTGGAACTTCTTACTATTCAAAAACAAATACCGGTTCAGCTTATGGAACAGATTCTTTGTATAACTATTCAGGCTTTCCGTCAGGTGCGGCTCCAATTAGTTCAATTTACGGACTGGCTACAGGTGGAGCTTCTTCAATTCTTGGTGGTTGGGGTACAAGCACATCAGGTTCAGCGACAGGTTATGCTTCAAGTGTTGGCGGTTTAGCTGATATTACAAGTGCCGCAGCTTATGGCATAGGTTCAGGCAGCGGACTTGGTAGAATAACTTCAAATGTAGTTATGCCGTTTGCAAGTTGTATATCAGGTTTTGGCGGAATTTTGACGGCAATTTCTCCTTATTTAGGTGTTTATGGTGCCGGTACAACCGTTTTAGGTAACTTGATGCAAGGAACTTCTTCTGCTGCTTTAGCTGCTTATCAAAATGTCACAGGTAATATTACCAATAATGCTGATGTAATTTTGTCAACAAAGGTAAGAAACATCGAAACTGTTTGCAAAATGCTTGATACACAAGGCGATGTTGCTAAAAAGATGTTGAAAGAAGGTATTGATGGCGATAGTAAAGCTATTCAAAACTTGTAATTTCACCCCACTTGAAAATCTATAATAAACATATTATAATATTAATAGACAGTTCTGATACGGTAAATCTCGATACCGCGACTTTAGGTCACAGAGGGATATTTCGAGTCCTCATAATCAGAATTGTCTATTTTTATATGTGGATATCTTTTAATATCTTTTGTTAATTGTTTTATATTTGATTTGTGAAAAGTTGTAAGGAATAATTCATCCTTATTATTTGTTATTTTTATGACAAATTGGTAAATTTTGCCATCTATTTTAAAATATATGAGATGCTTATTGCCTTTTTTCAAAATAATTTCAGATGTCTTAATATATATTGAGAGGTTTTTGTATGCTTCTAGTGATAATTCTGGATGTTCTAACCTGTTTTTTATTAAAGTATCTGTTGATAATTTTATTATTCTAGCTTTTATGTTTAGTTGTGATGCAATATTTTTATTTAATATTCCTATTTCAGTAAAAGTATTTAATATTTTTTTAGGTGTTAATTCTCGAATTTTTTTGATGTTTAAATAACTGTCGAGTTTATTATCTTTAAATTTATTCATTATTAATGAACAATTGTTATAAAGTTCTTCTATTGTTGAATATTTTGACATATATTGATTTTAGCATAAATATTGTTTTTGTATTTTACAAATTCTTAATTATCTATTATTATTATTAAAGTTTGGAAGATTTTTTCCGATAGAGAGATTATTATATAAAGGACTGAAATATTAAGAAATATTACTTAAAATCTGAAAAAATATCAATTTTTAAAGGTGTAATGTTTTTTTATACATGTAGGTCCAAAGTGCAAGGAGCAATATGTTTCGAGAAACTCTGGAACTATACATAAAAAGAATCGTAGATTTCTTGATTTATACAAAAAACTACTTTATAAGAAAAAATCCGATACAAAGTATCGCAAATTCGGTAGTTGAAGGAATTAAAGATTTTCTTACGGTTAAAAAGAAGTTAAAAATGGCTCAGTACAGACTCAATTATCATCGTCACCAATTACAAAAAATGGAGCAATTGATAGCAGAAAACAGTGAGCACAACTTCTTAAAAGGGTCACATTTAGATCAAAAAAGATAGTAAAGGTAGGAAAAGGCAATGGGTTTACTCATAGGTATAATTCGAAGACGTCAATTATCAATGATGAAATCCAACTTGCAATGGAAACTTCACCTGATTACAGCTGCGATTGCAACTGCATCAAAAGCAGCAACCAATTTGATGCAGGTTGGTACTGATTATGAATCTGACGATTTAATTTCTAAAAAACTTCAGCAGCGACAATATAAATTAAAACTTTTGGAAGAAAAATTAAATAACCAAAAAGCAGAAATTGAAACAAGATTACAAGAAATCACTGCAGAAATGCAATCTAACCAAGGTATGATTGACCAAGGTATTCAAACAATGTTCTCTTATAAAGTTGGTTAATTGATTTGAATTTATCTTCCTGTATGAATAAATAAACTGATAATATCGTTCATTTCAGCAGATTGTCTAGCGTATTGTTGAGATTTTGCTTCTAAAATCCCGATTTGCTTTCTGTATTCAATAATGTTTGATTGGCATTCTTTAGCATTTTCGTTTAATGTATCTTGAACCTGTTTTGCTTCTTGAATAACACTTTGTATAGAAATTCCAAGAGCTTCCATTGTTTGTTTAATAATAATGGCTCCTGTTTGTTTAGAAACGCCTGTCGGAAGTTTTGCAATCAATTGTTTTAAAACCGCTACATTTGCAGGATAATTAAAATCACTTTGAACTTGGCTGTAACCGATATTTTGAGCCAGACTTTGAGCAAAAGCGTTGTCAATAAATGATTGATTGTCTAGCGAATTAGTATTAAATTGAGCTTGTTTTGCTTGTTCTTGCAATTGAGATTGAACTTTTAACTGAATATTTTGAGGCATTGAAACTTCTTTTTGAATGGGAGTAATTGTTTCTTGCACAGGTTCTGCTGTTTGTTCTTTTTTCTCAAAAAGCACATCGTTATCTTCTTGAATATTATAATCTTCGTTCATCTCAGACTCAGAAGTTTCCGGAACTTGCATTTTTAAAGCTTCAACAATCTTTTTCCCAACACTATCGTTTATCTTATTAGTAGCCATCTTTTCCTCATAACTTATCCAATTAAACATCATGATTATATTAAAGACATGTTTTTTTATCAAGAAAAATCAAAAAATCTCGGTCAGATAGATTAAGTTATATTAACTTGATAGTCTCAAACCTTTATGATAGCATCAAAATTGTAAGTGAGGGATATTATGGAAACTATTGAAATAACTAATTTTACGGATTTGGCGTATGGAGAAAATGTTCATCAAGTTGCGGCTATTGCAAAGATTGATGATGTTATTGATTATGAAATTTTGAGTGAAAATAAAGATTTATCATATATTGATTTTTTGAATTTGACATCTTCTATAAAAATTATGGCAGAATTTTTTGATGTAGCAGGTGTTGTTATTGCAAACGAATCTTCAATTTGTTCTGTTGCTTTGGGTGCAAATTTAAGCGTAGCTTTAGAAAAAGCTTTGGATTGTGATCCTATTTCAGTGTTCCAAGGAACTGTTGGTTTTACTAAAGAAGTTAATTTAGATATCGCAAAACAATTGGAAGCTGTAAGGGTTAGAAATATTGTTGCACCACGTTTTACAAGTGATGCATTGGCTTATTTTTTCAAAAATAATGATATAAATATTATTAAAATAAATACTCCATTGCAAGAATTGTTAGGTTTTAGTGCAATGGATATCAAAATTACTCCGTTTGGAGCTTTGGTTCAAGAGCAAAATAACAGCAAACTTTCTAAAGATTCTTTCAAGGTTGTAACTAAAGCGAAACCGACTCAAGAACAAGCTGAAGATGCGATTTTTGCGTGGAAGGTATCAAAGCATTTGAAAAGTAAATCTGCTGTTGTTGCAAAAAATCTATCAACAAAAGCTGTTATTCAAGGCAAGACAAACGGATTTATAACATCAGAACTTGCAATGGATTATGCTTGCGAATCTTCAAAAGATGCTGTTTTGGCTGTTGACGGAGTTATTGAAAACAAAGAAACAATAAATGCTGCAATTCAAGGCCGAATAGGTTTGATTATTGAAGCAGGTGACGGAATGAATTCCAATGAAATCGTAAAATTAGCTGATAAATATAATATTTCAATGATTTCTACAGGAATAAGAAATAATAAATATTAATATCGAGGTGTGAAGTATGGAAATTAAACCATGGGATGAATATTTTTTAGATTTAGCCAAAACTTGTGCCAGCAGATCTAATTGTATTAGGGCTCAAGTTGGGGCAGTTATTGTTGGGGAAGATAAGAAAATTAAAGCGACCGGCTATAATGGAACACCATCAAAGGTTGAATCTTGTGCCGAGCGTGGAGAATGTTATAGAATTAGAAATAATATTCAATCAGGAACAAGATACGAAACTTGTCGTTCAATTCATGCGGAACAAAATGCGATAATTCAAGCAGGTCAAGATAGATGCAAGGGTGCAACTATTTATATTTGGGGACATAATTTTATTTGCATTTTGTGTAAAAGGTTTATTGTTCAATCAGGAATTACTCATTGTGTATTGAAAAAAGATGAAAATTCTCCAATCGTAAGGGTTTCAGTTGAAGATATCAGACGAGAATTGGAAGAACAAAGATAAAATTTAATTATGGGGGCATTTTGATGAATAAAAAAATATTAACACTGCTAATTATTTTTTTAGTAGCAATATTTGGCATTCAAAGTGGTGTTTTTGCTCAAAATCTAAAACAGACAACCGATGAAAATATTCAAACATCGCCTGTTGAAAATAAAGTAATTTCTCCAAGGTTAGAAAAAGAATTGAAATCAAATATTTCAAAGGTCTATGGAGAAGATAAAACTGATGAAATTTATAGTAGAGTTGTTGAAATTGCGAAACAGGCAAAAGAAGAACGTCCTGACTCTTTGAAGCAAGATGACTTAAATCGAACCGGTGATTGGTATAAAGATGAAGTTATCTATATGTTTTATGTAGATCAATTGGGAACTGTTTCTCCATCAAAACCAAATCAGTTCAAAGATACAATTAAGATGCTTCCTTATTTAAAAGATTTAGGGGTAACGACATTATACATGCTTCCATTTGCAGATTCTCCAATGGAAGATGCGGGTTTTGATGTTAAAAATCCGCAAAATGTTCGCCAAGATTTGGGTGGCAAGACTCAATTTGAAGAATTTATTAAAGCTGCAAAAGCTCAAGGTTTTAATATTAAAGCGGATTTAGTTTTAAACCATTTTTCAGACCAACATGAATGGTTTAAACAAGCAATGAATGGCGATGTTTCAAAGCTTGATTACTTTGTAACAAGAGAAGATTTACCCGAATATAAAAAATATGTTGACCCAAAACTCGGAACGGTTATTGAATATAAAGAACCAAACGGAGATATAAGTAAAAGACGTTTGATTTTTCCTGAAAATACAGAGAATCACTATCGAAAAGTTACGATAAATGGAAAAGATTATTATATTTACCATACTTTTTACCCGTTTCAGCTTGATATAAATTGGAAAAATCCGGAAGTCTTATATTACAATTTGAAAACTCTTAATTATTGGGCAAATTTAGGTGTTGATATTTTTAGGTTGGATGCAATTCCATATTTGTCGAAGGATTCCGGTACAAATGCAGAAAATCAACCGACAACACATGAAATAATAAAAATTTTAAGTTTGTATCTCCAAGCTGTTGCACCACGAACCGTACTTCAGGCAGAAGCTTGTCAATTACCAAAAGATGTAATCCCGTATTTTGGAACAGAAAAGAAATCAGAAGTAATAGTTGACGGAAAAACAAGAGATTTCAAAAGGACAGATGAAGTTCAAATTGCATATAATTTCCCATACATGCCTGCTTTATGGGCAAGTTTTATAACAGAAGACAGCAGTTATTTTAAAGATGCGGTGAAACAAACACCAAGTATTCCGGAATCTGCAAGTTGGGCAACTTTTTTAAGAGTACATGACGAACTGACTCTTGAAATGGTTACTCCTGAGATGCGTCAACTTATTTATAATGCACTTGAACCTAAGGGGGCACCATTTAGAAAGGGTTTTGGTGTTTCAGGAAGAATGGCAAATTTCTTGGATGGAGATCATGATCATATTGAAATGGCTTTTTCTGTATTGTTATCAATTCCGGGAATTCCAATTATTTATTATGGTGATGAAATTGGTGCAAAGAATAATTTTGAAAATGCACAAAAATCTGCAGATTTAAGACGAAAAAAACAATCTAAAAGTAAAATAAAACTACTTTCATTTTTTGATAGCAGAGATATTAATAGAGGGTTGCTAACTCAACAGGCTTTTTATGATGCTAAAAATTCAACAAAGACTTATAGCGGAAAAATTTACCACAAGGTTAAAAAGATGATTGAATTAAGAAAATCAACTCCGGCTTTATCTCGCGGTGATTTCACTATTTTAAAAACAAATTATCCGCATGTATTTGCATATATAAGAAGTTATAAGGGTGAAAAATACTTAATTGTAAATAATTTGTCAAACAAAAGGCTGAATGCAGAGGTTGATTTACCTGCAAATATGTTAATTAAGGCATTCAAAAATAATGAACATTCCGTATATCTTACAAATATTTTGACAGATGAACAGTATAAATTAAAACCTTCTATCAAGGATAAAAAGACAAGACTTCTTATGTATCCTTATGCTGAAGTTTGGTTGAAATTGCCATAGTAAATTTTTTCCAAACAAATTGCTGAAAAACTCCAAAATATGTTGTTAATACCATTAAAACTACAAAATAAAGATAGGTAGTTTGTTTTGGGTCAAATATTGCATAAATTTTGTCGCCTTTGTCGGTTAAAGGTGTTCCTGTAAATTTAAATAATAGAAAAGTTATCAAATACATAACAAGTAAGTGATTTGCCATTATATGAAATGTAACTTTTCCCATTTGCTGTATGAATTTTACGTCTTTCAAATATGGGTATAACAATTTAACCGCAAGTAATGAAACCCAAATACCTGTTATTGAGGTTAAAATCGGGACAATAATTTGTTGGTCAAATCTTCCCCAAACTAAAACAAAACTCAATCCAATACCATGAACAGGGTCAAAATCTCTGTTGAACAGCCATAAAATTGATTGTAAAACAATCACTGCTCCAAGCCATTTTGGGGTGAAAATATTATATTTATCTTTGATATTTCGAACATAAAAATGCCCTAAATATACAAAGAATAGAGAAAACATTGTACGCATAACAACAAGAGCTAGTGGTGAATGTATGAATACGAACTTCCAAAGAGGGATTGCTCCAAATCCTAAAATTATAAAAAAGCCCAGTTCAACAAATTTATTGTTAAACACCCTTAAAATTCTCATCAAAAACAAAAATACAATTAATGTCATAAACAATTGCGGTACAAACCACAATGGACAGCATAAAAGGAGTTGATGCCCGTTTAAAAATGGGGTGATAAGTAAATTTTTTAAATTTGGAGTATTTCCTAAAAATTCTCCAACTACAGGTACTAGAGCTAAGGTTATTAATAGGTAAACAATTTCATATCCAAAATAAGGCACTAATAATGATTTTATCCTTTTTGTAAAATAAGTTGAAACATCATCTAAATATTTATCTTTAAATAGCATTCCTGAGATAAAGAAAAATAGTGACAATTGGAATGAATAAGGTGGAAACATTCCAAATATTGAAAATTCTAAATGTCCCGAAACGACAAGTATTATTGCTAAAGCCTTTAGTAGTGTTATTTCTCCTGAAAAAGTTTTGTCCATAATAAATCCCTTTTTTTTGCTAAGAAAGATTATATTACAAATTAGTTGAATTAATAAAAAATATTATTAAATATGAAGTAAGAAAAATCCCTGCATAGCTGATTTGTACTCCTTTTGATTGATTTTTTGTATAAAAGTTGAACAAAAGGGTTCTAATAATGTAATATAAAGTAGAGAGGTAGTATTATGTATAGCAATTTTCCACAATATGATTTAGCTTCAAGAATTCAACACACAAAATTTGACTCAGGTATCGGTTCAAATATGCCAAGCTTGAGAATGGATAGAGTTGAAAAGCCTGAGACACAAGACTTTAAACAAGTTTTTTCAGGGTTAGTGGAAAATCTGAACACTGAAATGAATGCACCTGATAATTTGTTAAAAGATGTTATGTCAGGAAATAAAAATGTTGATATTCACGATGTTATGACCGCTATGTCAAAATCAGAAATCAGTGTTAATATTGCAACTCAAATTACAGGTAAAGTAATAAATGCTTACGATAGAGTAATGCAAATTTCTGTATAGAAATAATAAATTTCAATAAATATCAGACTGTGGGACGGAAATGGATTTTAGTAAAATATTAGAAAATAAACCTTTGTTATATGGAATTATCGGTGGCGGAGTTCTTGTTTTAGCCATTATAATAATTTCGATTGCAATTGCTGTTTCAAGCGGAAATGGAGACGAAAAAAATACTGTAGGTTCAGAACCTCTAAAAACAAATGTTGACCTTTTGACAACCGACAATTTGGGAAAAGCACTTGAAATTCAAGCCTTACTTGCAAAACAAGGGATTACAGCAGAACGTGCCTTAGACGGTACAAAATCAAGATTGTACTTGAATGCCAAAGGTTGTTCTACATTATCTAAAAAATGTACAATTACTGATAGAGATAATGCTTTAATTACAATCGTTCAGAGTGGTTTGGTAGACCAAAACGTTGGACTTGAAATTTTTGATAAAGGTGATTTTACTTCAACAAAGGAAGATAAAAGAATTCGTTTAGCAAGAGCTATGAATGGAGAACTTGCAAGACTTATCAAGCAAATCAAGCCTATTCAAAATGCAACGGTATTTATATCTATTCCTGAATCAAGTTCAATGTTTGAAGAACAAAAACCGAAAACCGCTACTGTTCAAATCGTAATTCCAAATGGTGAAAAATTAGACCAAATGAAGGTTAAAGCGATTACTAATCTTTTGCTTGGCAGTGTGTCAGGTTTGACGGCTGAAAATATTGCTATTACTGATACTAACGGTAATGTTTACCATAGCGTTATGAATGCTGAAGATGAAATGCTTCAAAGGCTTGAAGAAAATGATAAATATATGCAACAAAAAATTTCAAAACAGTTGGATAGATTGGTTGGGCCAGGAAATTATGTTGCAACTGTTAGTACGTTTTTAAGACAAGCTCCTATTGAAAAATTCTCAATTGAATATGACCCGAATAAAAAAGCATCTGTATCAGAACAATCTTTTTCTGAAGGTTTGGGGGATAAAACCCAAGACCAAAGTAAAGGTGTAAATGCTGTTAGTACATATTTGCCTAACGGACTTCCTGTTGGGGGCACTGATTCAAGCCAAAACAGAAATTATTCTCGTCAAGCTACCGAAACTCAGTATGGAGTTACAAAAACTCAAACGAATGAATACATAAAACCGGGAGTTATTGAAGATATATCTATTGCTGTAACTTTAGATAGAAATAACATGCCTGATATGTCAACGGATCAATTGAAAGACTTGATAGCAAGAGCCGCAAGTCCGAAGGTTACGGGTGCAAATGTATCAATTGCGTTTACAAATTCAAATGATCCATATTTAACTCCTGACAAACCGCAAAATCTTCCAAAGGTTGATGAATCAGGTAATCCATGGTGGTTAGCTTTGATATTATCAGCTTTAGGTTTGGTTATTATCTTTAAAGCTATATCATCAAAAGTTAAACAAATTAGAGAAGAGAATGAGGTTGAAGTTGAAGCATTAAGACAAAAAGCTCTAGAACAAGAACGTCAGTTGAATGATATCAATTCTCGAGCAAGTCAATTGACTCAACGTCAATCAGAATTAGCACAAGACTTGATGAACCAACAAAATCGTCAGGCTGCTCCATTGCCTCAATTTGATGAAAATCTGTTGATTGATTCTCTTGACAGTTTGTCAAATGACATAACCGAAGATGCAGCAGATAATATCAAGAGTTGGATTGAAGAAGGATCTACGAAGGAAAATCAATAATGGCAACTAAAAATTTTGATTACGAAGCATTTGCTCAAAATCTTGCGGCACAAGCAAAAGATTTAGTTCCCCAAGATTTTAATGATGCTCAAAAACAATATGTAATAAACACTTTAGGTAATTTTTCCTTGTTGTCGGGGAAAGCTTTGGCAGAAGATCCAAATCTTAATTTTAACGAAGACCAAGCAATAACAATTACTCAAATTATTGCTGAATGGTCGTTCCACAAATCTGTAGATGTAATTCGTTCAGGAATTCCTCAACAATATTGGGACGGAATTATGCAAAAAATTGCATATACCATTTTTGAAATTGCTAAACAAACTTTTTCCCAAGGTTTGCCACATGATAAAATGTTAGAACTTATTGAACACCATGTTAAAAAGACCTATTTGGAAGCTATTGCCGAATTAAAAAACAAAGGTGCAATTGATGAAGGGTTGATGGAATTTGCGGCATCTCAATCTAATATGGATAAAATGGCTCAAGAGATGCAACAACAACAGCAGGCTCAAAATTCTGCAGAAGACCAAAATCTTCCAAGTCCGTCAGGTGGTGGAGCTCCTGTTGCGGGACAATCTGCTTCGGTAGATTTTCCTAAAGTTGATTCTAAAGTTTTGAAACTTGCTACTGTTGCAATGTTGTTCAAAAAAATGAACCAAGATAAAGTCCAAACTATTTTGAACCAATTTGATCCTGAGGATGCGGAATCCGTAATCAAATTTATGAAACTTCCTGATTTACCTGAAAGAATTGGTGCTCATAATGCGTTAAGATGTCTGCAAGAAATCAAAATGAATTTGCCAAAAGCTACTGATTTAACGCCAACAAGAGTTGTTAACAAAATTAGAAATTTTGCATCAAAATACACTTCTACACAATTAGATACAATATTATTACGCGAGCGTATGGGGGTTAAACGCCTTGTATTTAACGCATTAGAGGGTGAATATTATGACAAAATGCCACCTAAAGTTGCAAGTATTGTTGCCTCACATCTTCAAAATAGTGTATAATATTGTTAAATCATGATTATCAAAAAGAATAGAAAGACAATTCAGGAGGGGGAGGAGCTTAACAAAGTTCCAAACGAGGTTAAACAGGAAGTCGAGTCTGAAACCGTTCAAGAGGAGAAAGATATCGACTTATTTGACTTGGACCATATTGATTTCAAGCAGCGTCAAGAACGTAGACGTGGAGATAGACGTAGAGGTTTTAGACGAATTGATGATAGAAACCTTATCTCCAGAGCCAAAGAAGAAGCTAATTCTATTCGAGAAGCGGCGGCAAAAGAAGGTTATCAGGATGGATTAAAAGACGCTAAGGCAGATATTGAGCGTATAAGAGATTCTATAGATGTATTTTTTAATGCAAAACAAGAAGTCTACGAAAGTATTGCTCCAGATGTTTTAGAAATCAGTCTTGATATTGCAAAGAAAATTATTAAAAAAGAAATGCATGAAAATCCTGAAATTCTTTTGGAGAACATAAAAGATATTCTAAGCGGGCTTTCAAAAGAAGAAACAAAGATTATGCTCAAAGTCAATCCGACACAAGTTGCAATGCTAAAGCAAGAGGTACCGGAAGCGGTCTCTGCGGCAGGACTTGAAGCAAAAGTCATTATCATTCCGGATGAAAATATAATGGAAGGCGGATGTATGATGACAACAACAAACGGGGTTACAGATGCAACGATTGAATCCCAATTAGCAATAATAAGTGAGGTATTAAAAGAAGTTTAATGGCAGCACCGGAAGGAGGAAATAACGCAAATCCGTTAAGTGAAATAGGTATGGCACTATTTGTGCTGTTCCTGTTAATCATTTTGCTGTGCGAACTTCCGAACTGGGTTATTAATATCTGTATTTGTTTGAATATTACATTAGGTATTGTTCTTTTGATGTTTGCCTTGTATGTTCAAAAAACACTGGAATTATCTTCATTCCCGTCAATCATCTTGATTGGTACAATGTTCCGACTTGTACTGTCAATTGCTTCAACTCGTTTGATTTTGGCAAAAGGGGAGGCAGGTGAAGTAATTCACGCATTTGGTTCGTTCGTTACCGGTGGTAATATGATTGTCGGTGGTGTAATTTTCTTGATTATCACGGTTGTACAGTTTATGGTAATCACAAAAGGTGCTGAACGTATCGCTGAAGTTTCCGCACGTTTCGCCTTAGATGCTATGCCCGGTAAACAGATGACAATTGATGCTGACTTTAACGCCGGTTTGATATCGCCGGAAGAAGCGACAAAAAAACGTGAAGATTTATCTCGAGAGTCAAGCTTGATGGGTTCTATGGATGGTGCGATGAAGTTCGTAAAAGGGGATACAATCGCAGGTATTATTATTGTAATAATTAACATTGTCGGTGGTTTGTGTGTTGGTTGTATTATGAACCAAATGGCAATCGGTGATGCTGTTTCAAAATATACAATCTTGACAATTGGTGACGGTTTGGCATCTCAGGTTCCGTCATTACTGATGTCAATTGCAGCAGGTATATTTATGACTCGTGCTTCTGCAGCTAGTCCGTCTTTGGGTTCTGATGTTACCGCTCAGATTACAAGTAAACCTTATGCATTATTCTTTGCTGCTGGTTTCTTGTTATTACTTGCATTTACAGGTCATTGGACTGGACTTCCTTGGCTTCCGTTCTTACTTTTTGCAGTTGGATTATTTGTTGCAGGTTTCCAAGTTTTAATCAATGCGGATGTTCAATCTCAATTGGGACAATTGGAAAATGTTCGTCAGAATATGCAAGATTTGGTTAACCCAAATAGAATGTATGAACGTTTGGGGGTAGATATTTTGAGTTTGCAAGTTGGTTCAAACTTGCTTGTAATCGCTGACCCTGACCAAGAAGGTCAATTACTTGCCAAAATTGCTGCATTACGTCAAAGGGTAACGGATGAACTTGGGTATATTTTGCCAAATATTCGTATTATGGATTCATCTGCACTTGACGCTAATGAATATATGATTTCTATTCGTGGTAACACTGTTGCAACAGGATACGTTTATCCCGGAAAACTTATGGTAATTGCCGATCAATGGGATTCTATGAAAAAAGAAGTTCCGGATGATGCAATTATCGGTATTGACCCGACTTACCAAACTCAAGCATATTGGATTTCTCAAGAAGATGCAAAATCCGCTCGTCTTGTTACGGCTGTTGATGCAACAGACGTTATTGTTACTCACTTACAAGAATGTGTAAGAAAACATGTTGATGAAGTTATGACAAAAACAGATGTTCTTAAACTTATGGAACTTGTTCGTTCTCAAGACCCTACGCTTGTTAACGATCTTGTACCGACAATCATTTCAACAAGTGACTTGAGAAAGATTTTTGTTAACTTGATTAGAGAAAAAGTTTCAATCAAAGATATTATCTTTGTATTTGAAAGACTTTGTGATTACGCAAGATTTTCTAAAGAACCTGATATTCTTTCTGAGAGATTGCGTGCCGCATTAGGACGTCAGATTTGTTTATCAAATGTTCAAGATGATAAGGTCTTGTACGCCCTTACATTGTCTCCTGAGTGGGAAAAAACGTTGGATGACAGTTGCCAAAGAACAGAGCTTGGTACAATGTTCTTGCTTAACCCTGTTCAAGTTCAAGAACTTATTGAAACAACTGCAACTACTCTAATGAGAGCTCACCAAACTTGCGGAAAACAACCGGTTGTATTGTGTTCTCCAAGAATAAGACTTCCTCTTTATCAACTTTTAGAACGTCATATTCCGACAATTGTTGTAATTTCCTATTCTGAATTGATAACAGATATTAGGGTTGAAGCTATTGATACAATTGGTGACTCTTACGCTGCTGAGTAAGTTTTACCACATTTAAGGCATATAGAATGAAACATATTATTATATTTTTAATAAAAATTTATCAATTTTTTTCAAAGTTTACCCCTAAGGTTTGCAGATTTTATCCGACTTGTTCTGAGTATACAAAACAAGCTATTGAAAAATATGGGGTAATCAAAGGCGGATGGCTTGGGGTAAAGAGAATTTGTCGCTGCCATCCCGGAAATCTTGGAGGATATGATCCGGTACCTTAATTCGTTTTATTTTAGAGTTTTCACAACCCACTTAAAATAATCGGTATCATTTTTAGCTTTAGAAGCACAAGCTATTCCATTATACTCATTTGTAATGTTAAGATTACAATACGTGTTAGTATTTGCGAATTTTGTCCCTTTTTCGCCCATTGCTTTTATTTGTTCATCTACAAGTTGAAAAGTAAACAAATCATATCCCCAACGATTAGGAGGATTTTTAGCACCATTAAGATCAACAGATATATAAACTCTTGTCGGATCGCCATCTGTTATATCCGAAAAATTTTCAAACATTAGCAATGTTCCATCCTGCAATGCAATTTGACCATCATCAAAATATGACGTTGAAGCATTCGCACCGTCTAATGTTTTATAATACTTGAAAGCGGGATCAGCAGAATTTCTTATATAAGCACAAGGATATATTTTTTTATCCCCAAGCCCACAATCGGTTGGAGCCTGAAGATATTTCATAAAAGTTTTGTAATAAGTATACGTAGCATACGTTGTCGGATCTAAAGAAACATCATCTTCTTGCATAAGTTTAAACGCTTGTTGAATAGTTGAATATGATTTCAAAAATTGAGTGCGTAATTTATTTGCTTTGTAGTTATTAATAAGCCCCGGAATTGTAATCGCCGCAACCACACCAATTATGCCAAGGGTTATGAGGACCTCAGCAAGAGTGAAGGCCGTCATTCTGAGCCGCACGAGCAAAGGATGTAAGGCGAAGCCGTATCCGTTTAATGCGAGTGCGTTTGGCGAAGAATCTACTCTCTTTTTAAGTGACAAGGAAATAGGGAATAAGTTCGTTACAGTTTTTATAATCATGTCATTGTGAGGAGAAATTTCGTTATTATTTGTATTTTTGTGCACAAAGCGACGTAACAATCCCTGACAAGTTTTATCATTGTCTAATTTGTTAGGGATTACTACGTCACTTCGTACTAACTTTTGCATTTCTTGTTCAATATTTTTCCTCGTAATGACATGATTTTGTGTTTGTAGATCCTTCGGGCTATCACCCTCAGGATGACGTGTAACACCTCCAAATTCCACCATGTCATTGCGAACGGGTTTTGAGAAGTTATTTTTCAAATTGGATAGTAGTCTCCAGTGTCGCAATCCCTGACAAGTTTCACTATTGCCTAATTTGTTAGGGATTACTACGTCACTTCGTACTTCTGCCTGACACTTCACCTCGCCATAAACGTGACTCCGTGTCTGCCAAATATGTCCTGCGGACAGCCTATCGTTTTGGCAGACAGCTCCGCACTCTGCTCGGTTCGTTCTCGTAATGACATGTTTTTTATTTTTCATAATGTTATTCCTTTCTAATTGTGAAAACTTTTTCTACATAAAGTGCGAATATTTATTATTAATTCTTAAATATTCTCGATTAATTCTATATTATTTGCGAATTATTGTCAATAATTCGTATTATTTAAAGTATTAAAGTTTTCAGATATAAATTATCATTTAAATGAGGCATAATTTATGGATATAAAAATTCTTTTAGGAAAACGAATTAGAGAATATCGACAAAAGTACGGAATGACACAGTTTCAACTTGCTGAGAAGCTTGGAATTGATGACAAACATTTGAGTCGGATTGAATTGGGTAAAAATATGCCTCAAGCATCTGTTATTGCAAAACTATCTGAGGTTTTCGGTGTCGAACCTAAGTGTCTTTTCGAATTTTCACACCTTGCACCGATTGAAGATGTAAAACAGGATTTAAACAAAATTATTGACTCATTGAATGATGAACAAATTGTTTTGACCTATAAATATGTAAAAACATTTGTTATATAATTGTCCTATGATAGATGAAGTTGTTAAAATTCTGCAAGACGCAAAACAACCACAGAGCGATTTTGTAAAACTTATGGATAATTTCAAAAATCCATATCTTGTTTTAATCGCTTGTATTTTGAGTTTAAGAACAAACGACAAGACGACTTATCCTGCTACATTGAGAATGCTGAATTTAGCTAAAACTCCACAGAAAATGATGAATGTAAATGTTGAGGATTTAGAAAAAGCAATCTATCCTGTCGGTTTTTATAAAAATAAAGCGGGACAAATCATTGAACTTTCCAAAATTATTGTTGAAAAATACAATGGAAAAGTTCCGGATAGTATTGATGAACTTTGCAAATTCAGAGGAGTTGGGCGAAAAACTGCAAATCTTGTTATGACTTTAGGGTTTGGAGAACCTGCAATTTGTGTGGATGTACATGTTCATAGAATTTTTAATCGTCTCGGGTATATAAAAACTAAAAATCCCGAAGAAACAGAATTTGCACTTCGTGAAAAATTACCTATAAAATATTGGATTCCGATAAATACATTGCTTGTTACTCATGGTCAAAATGTTTGCAAGCCGATAAATCCCAAGTGCGGGGAGTGTCCAATTTCAAAGTATTGCGAAAAAATAGGGGTAAAAACAAAAGGTTAATCATATAAAATGACTAACCTTTTGTTAAAATTGCATAACTTAATATTAATTACTTAACAATTTTAATAATTTCAGATGTAATATCTTTTCCTCCGTAAAGAACTATACCTTTACTTAGAACCAAATCATATCCGTCAGCTTTTGCTTTGTCGTTGATTTGTTGAGAGATTGAATCGTCAATTGCTTTTAATTGAGCGGCATAATTTTTATCCATTGCTTCTTTTTTAGCAACTAATTCTTTGTTATATTTTTCTTCTACAGCTTTTTTCTTGTTTGCATCTGTAATTGAAGCTACATCTTTTCTTGCTTTTTCAACAAACTTAATAATTTCTTCTGCTTTTGCTTGTTGATCTTTCTTTAGAGCTTGAACCTTAGCTGAAGCGTTCACAACTTGCGGAACATCAACGATTGCAACTGAAAAACCGTCAGCATAAGCGGCAGAACCAAATGTTAAACCTCCTGCAACAGCCAAAAGTGTTGCAAATAAACCTAAATTTTTTCTCATAATGCTTCTCCTTATTAACGATTTTATGTTAACACAAATAATTTGTTGTTGTATAGTAATCCATTTGGTTTATTTTTTTCGTTACATCTTTACATGCTTTTCTCAATTTTGTATAATACTGTTTGGTAGGTTAGCCTTTTTATTACTTTTTTATAAATGTTACTTAATAAAATTTAATAAAGGGTTTTTATTTATCAATAATCGTCAGACAATAATCTTATAAGATATAATTCTAGATATACAATTCGATATATAAATATTATTAATAATAAAGGTGAATAAAATAATGAAAAAGATTAAGAAAAGTAATCGATTACTCAGTACAATTTTAGCAACATCGGCTTGTTGTGCATTATCAGTTCTTAGTTTTAATCCTGCACTTGCTGACGGAGCTGTTGGTGGAGGCTTGATTAATTCCGGATACGGATATAGCCACGGAATGGTTCCTGTTATGAATGAAGTTGGTGGTGCATCAATTCACGATTCTGATATGATGAGATATGACAAAAACCAACGTTTGAATAACAGTGATTATTATCAATACGAACAAAAACGTTACGGTACAGGCGGTTCTGCCGTTACTAATACTGCACCTGCAAATGCTATTCCGGATGCATTAAAAGCAACAGTTGATGAAATGGGTACAAAAGGAGTTTATGTAAATTCTATCGAAGTTTCTCCTTCTGAAATCTTAACAAAAGAAGAAATTAATGGTGTTATCGGACAATATGTTGGACGAAATGTATTTATGTCCGATATTCAAGCTGCGATTAACGGTTTGAACAGCTTGTATGCTGAAAAAGGTTATGTAACTGCAAGGGCATATTTGCCTGAACAAACAGTTTCAAACGGAAATATCAAAATTCAACTTATCGAAGCAAAGATTGGTAATGTAACAGTTACAAACAACAAATATACAACTTCAGGTTATATTTTGAAACGTATGCCTGAAAAATCAGGACAATTATTTGATATTGTTGATTTAGAAAAAGACGTTTTGGATTTCAACAGATATCACGATGGCGTAAATTTATCAGCAAACTTAAAAGCAGGTGAAGTTCCTGGAACAACTGATATTGAATTGACAGCGGCTGAAACGTTCCCATTCCACTTGATTGGTATGATGGATAACGCAGGTCGTAGAAGTACAGGTTCATTAAGAGGTGGTCCTGCAATTGTTGCAGATAGTTTGTTCCACCATAGAGATCAATTGTCTATGGGTTCATACTTCGCAGGCGGATCAATAAGCCCGTTCTTTGATTACAGTGCTCCTGTTAACAAAAAAGACGGTAGAGTAGGTTTTTCTTATTCTTCAACTTTTGCTAACGTTAAATACGGACCGGCTTATTTAACTAACTTAGGATTAAAAAGTAATTCATATATCTACAGCTTGTACTATGACCAACCGGTTGTTAGAACAAGAGGTTTTGAATTAAAGACATTTGCATCTTTGAATTACAAACGTGCAAGAACTTGGTCTAAATATGATAATGCTTTTGAACAGGTAATGGGCTATTCTCCATTTGCTGATGTTGACCAAGTTACAAGTATTGATGTTGGTTTGAATATGAGAAAAGATACTAAACGTGGTATTTGGTATTTGAACCAAGGTGCAGCAATGGCTTTACCTATATTTGATAGTGATTCAAGTTACTTCAAATATTCAGGCGGATTGTTAAGATTGCATGATTTCTCTCACGGTGTAATCGGTCAATTGAGAGGTAGTTATCAAATTATCCCTAACAGTAAATATATTCCTTACTTAGACCAATTCCAAACAGGTGGTTTGGCAACAGTTAGAGGTTATTCTGAAGGTATTTTGATGGGTAAAAACGGATACTTCTTCAGTGGTGAATTGATGTTCCCATTGTTACCTAGAACAATTACCAATAAAGAAGGAAGAGTTCGCAACTTTGTTGGTCAATATGTAAAAGGTGCTGTATTTGCTGATACTGCGGGTGTATTCCCTTGGGTTGGACAAGATGCTTACGGCGGAAGTTATTTCTTAGCTTCTTTAGGTATGGGCTTGAGAGTTCAATTGCCGGGTGACTTGAGTGCTCGTTTATATTGGGGCTATCCTTTAGTTAACAATGCTTACGAAAGAGATAGAAAATATGGACGATTCCACTTTGAATTGACATTAGAGCCTGATTTTGATGCATTGTTGAGCAAACGTTCTACAAAGGCTCAACCTGCACCACAGCAACCGGCTCCTCAACAACCACAATTGGCTCCATTGGATAACGGGCCAAACAATTATGATGATATCAGACACTATGACTACATGTTAGACGGTTCTGCAACATCATTGTAATCCGTAAAATATTTTTGATATATAATAATAGACGGTATGTTTTTGAACTACCGTCTATTTTATTGGAGATTTTTATTATGGTTTGTAAATCTATTTTTGTGACAGCGACAGGCACTGATATCGGCAAAACTTATATCTCTGCCTTGTTGGTAAAAAAATTACGAGAGTCTGGATTGAACTGTGGTTACTATAAACCCGCACTAAGTGGAGCAATTAAACAACCCGATGGTAGTTTACTCCCTGGAGATTGTGACTTTGTTGTAAAAACTGCAAAATTAGGCATAAATCCAACAGATTGTGTGGTTTATTGCTTTGAAGAAGCGGTATCTCCACATCTAGCCGCAGAAAGACTAGGGGTTAAAATAGAAAAATCTGTTATAAAATCCGAATTTCAAAAACGAGAAAAGATTTATGATTATATGGTTGTTGAAGGAGCAGGAGGAATAACTTGCCCATTCAATATGAAGGAAGAAATTTTACTTTTGCCGGATGTGATAAAAGCCTTAGGTTTGGATATTTTGATTGTTGCAGACGGCGGATTGGGTACAATTAATTCAGTTTTATTAACAATTGAATATGCTAAACAACAAGGAATAAATATCAAGGGTTTAATTTTGAACAATTTTAAAGAAGATAACTTTATGCACCTTGATAACAAAAAACAAATTGAACGCTTAACAGGAATAAACGTTATAGCAACCGTAAAAAAAGGTGATGAGGACTTAAATATTTCAACAAATGATTTATTGAAAATCTGGGAGGAAGAATAATGAATTGGCAAGAAGAAGATTTAAAATACATATGGCATCCATGTTCACAAATGAAAGATTATGAAACATTACCGCCAATTGTTGTTGACCACGCAAAAGGTATAAATATATATGATATTGACGGAAATTGTTATAAAGATGTCGTAAGTTCATGGTGGTGCAATTTGTTAGGTCATTGCAATCCTAAAATTAATGAAGCAATGAAAAAACAACTTGATACTTTAGAACACGTAATTTTTGCTAATTTTACTCACAAACCAGCAATTACCTTATGTCAAAGATTAATGGATGTTTTGCCAAAAGGAAAAGGTTTAGGAAAATTCAATTTTGCGGACAATGGTTCAGCATCAATTGAAATGGCAATGAAAATGAGTTTTCAATATCACCAACAAACAGGACATACTCAAAAGAAAAGATTTATGGCTTTGACTGATGCTTATCATGGTGAAACAATCGGAGCGTTGTCAGTTGGAGCATGTGACTTATATTCTCAAATATATAAACCAATATTAATGGATGTTGTAAGGGTTGAAGGACCGGATTGCTTCAGATGTCCTTATGGCAAATGCAGAGATAACTGTGCTTGCGAATGCTTTGAAAAAGCAGAAAAAACTTTTGAACAATATGGAAATGAAACTTGTGCAATGCTAGTTGAACCACTACTACAAGGCTCAGCAGGGATGAAAATTTATCCTCCTCTATATTTAACAAAATTAAGAGCATTATGCGACAAATACAATGTTCATTTGATTGCGGATGAAATTGCCACAGGATACGGAAGAACAGGAAAAATGTTTGCATTCGACCACGCTGGAGTTTCCCCAGATATTATGTGTCTTTCAAAAGGTTTGACCGGCGGATATATGCCAATGTCAATTTGTGTTGCTACAAATGATATTTATGATGCCTTTTATGATGATTACGGAAAAGGGAAAGCTTTCATGCACTCTCACACTTACGCCGGAAACCCATTGGCTTGTTCTGCTGCAAATGCAGTTTTAGACATCTTACGAGATGAACAAATAATTCCGCATGCTGTTGAAAATGCAAAATATTTTAATAAAATTATAAATGAGAAATTTTTAGATTTACCTTATGTTGGCGAAGTCCGTCATATTGGTTTGGTAAACGCAATAGAGATTGTAAAAAACAAGAAAACAAAAGAAGCTTACCCATCTAATTTAAGATTAGGGTATCAAATTTATAAAAAAGCATTGAAAAAAGGAGTTCTTCTCCGTCCGTTAGGAGATGTAATTTATTTCAATCCGCCATTAATTATCCAACCACAAGACATGGATTTTGTAACCGACGTTGCAAAAGAATGCATGACAGAAGTTATGGATAATTTGTAAAAAAAATCAATAGAAAGTGGTTTGTTTTTTGATAAACCACTTTTTTATTTCATTGGTTTCCCAAAAATTATTCTTGCTCCTCCAAATTTTTGTTGGAGTGTCTTTTTTAAGCCAACAATAATATCATTTACATTGCACGCTGACATTTGGATTGTGTCGATTAGTACGCTCAATTTTGGGATTAGAACCGAAAAATCTTGGCTTGATTTATTCACGTGTCCCGTAATTGAGATAAAATCATTTGAACTATTTGCAAAATTTGAGGTCATTTTTTCAATGTTTTTTGTGCTGTTTTGGATATTTTGCTTCGTAATTCCGTCATTAACCTTGTTTGACATAATTTTCATATTTAGAGTTGTTTGTTCGAGATTTGCCATTCCATTTTTCAAAGATGTAGTTGAAGAGTAAATATTCTCCCTGTTTTCCGTTAATATATCTGTCACAAGGTCAAACATTTCTGTCAAAGAATCGGTTGTTTTCTTGGCGGAACTCAACAAATCCCCGCCTTTTTCCGATAAATCATCAAGGTGTGCTTGGTTAATATCTGAAATTCCACTGAACGTAAAGCCCGTGTCCCCTTTAATCGTATCACCGGTTTTGATGTATTTAATCATTGGGCTCCTTGGATAAATTATGTCAACATATTTTGTATCGTTATCATATTTTTTGATTTCTATACTAATATTTTTTGGTAAATGTAGTCCTCGTTCATTTAAAGTTATATAAAGATAAGTTTTTGTAAAATCTTTCGAGATTTTTAGTCGGGTTGTAGAACCCAACTTGTAGCCTTTATAATAAACACCCATTCGAGTCGGAATCGGATCCATTTTATCAAATTCAGCCTTTATGTAGGTATGATTTAGGTATGTGGAAATTCCAAAACCCAAAAATGCAATTATAATAACAAGCAAAATAATTTTTCCGATACTCATATTTCAATTATTGAAAATTTTGAAAAATCTTTAAATCGGTCTTGTGGATTTATTTTAGGATAGATAAAAAAGTTCTATGGAGTCTTACATTGTGAACTCGTATCATATTAATGTTTTCGTTTATCAAAATCGAATTGAGTGCAAGAGTATAGATGTCTTTTTCATCATTTGTTGCTTGTGGCATATTCAATAGGCTCTTTCTTGATAGTCCTATAAGAATAGGACAGCCAATAGTTTTAAACTCTTTCCAACGGTGGATTATTTCAAAATTATCATTTCTTGTTTTGCCAAAACCAATCCCCGGGTCAATTATTATATTTTCTTTTTTTATTCCTTTTGAGGTTGCAAAATCAACTTTTTCTTTTAAATTGGCGAAAATTTCATCCATTAAATTTTCATAAGTTGGAGAATTTTGCATTGTTTCAGGGGTTCCTTTAGAATGTTGTATGATTATTTTGGTATTTGGATTTTTGGCTAAAACATTCACCATTTCGGAGTCATAATCGAACCCTGAAACATCATTTATTATATTTGCCCCAAGTTCGATACATTTTTTTGCGACTTTAGAACTTCTTGTATCTATACTTATCGGGATATTTATATTTTTTTCTTTTATATATTTTAAAATCGGTTCAATTTTCTCTAGTTGATTTTCAGCAGAAACCGCATCAGAATAAGGTTTTGTAGACTCAGCTCCAATATCAATAATGTCAGCTCCATCTTCTATCAATTGATTTAAATGTTTTATAGAGTCTTCAAATCTGTAGTATTCACCACCGTCAGAAAAAGAGTTCGTTGTAACATTCAAAATCCCCATTATTTTTGTTTGAGACGGTTGAGTTTTTACTTTTTCTTCTAACAACTTACCAAGGTCTTTAAGTCCAAAGGGTTGAGCTTGTAATTTTTTTGAAATTTTTATGATTTGAGAGATACTTCCGCCTAAAATGCAATTCGATTTTTCAATTTTTCCCGTTATAACTTCTCTATGCGTTCCACAATCTGCCCCGACAGAGATGGCGGTTTGTTTCAAAATATTTGCTTGAGCGGGAGTTAAATCATATATTTTAAAGTTTTTATAGACAAATTTATCTTTTGCAAAACGAGTGTAAGTTTTGTCAAAACCAATGTTTTCAAGTTCTTTTTCAATATTTGTATTTGATATTTCTTTAATTAAAAAATCGTGCATAACAGAAGTTTAGCACGATTTATTTAATATCTCAATTTATACAAAAATTGTTATCCAATCATTCTCATTTGGTCAATTTTATCTTTCAAATCCCCAACAGCAAGAGTTCCGTTTTCTGCTGCTTTGCTGCCTTCTGATAAAAGAACGAAAAATGCTGTTACAACTCCGAAAGTTCCGGCAATTCCTTTCATAATTGGACTTTTTACGATAGGTCCAAGAATTTTGTTATTTTGCAATTTTTGAGCCAGTTTTAAAACATCTTGAGTAAATAATTTGGTGTTTTGCTTAAACCTTGCAATAAATCCGGATGATTGTTTAACACCTTCACCTGTGATTTTTGCAGCTTCAGTGGTTGCTTTCATCATTTTTTGAAGAGCTGATTCTCCGCCCAACAAACCTCTTTTGCCGGCATAGCGAGTTGCAGATGTGGCAACAAAACCTGTACTACCTACAACGGTTGCGGTTTTTTGAGTTTTATCTTTTTGCTCTTGAGTTATGTTTCGGTGTGAAACGTTATTTACTGCTCCAATTCCGTCCATTATTCGTAGTCCTCTGCCATTCGTTGTTCAAAATTTTCAACTTCATCTGCGTAGTTATCATCTACATTTTTATTGTGTTCTTTGACTTTATCTTCGTCTTTTGAAAATTCATCTCTCGCTGATTTGTAAGCACTTCCAATACCTGCACCTGTACCGACAGTCGCTGATGTTGCTTTTGCAACTTTGTCAAATGTCATATTGTTTTTGAATGTAGAAATTTTAGTGCTGATTGAATCACAGATTTTAACGGCTCCTGCTAGGATTTTTGCCAAACCTTTTCCTATAATATTTTTAGTTGCAAAATCTGACTTTGTAAAATCAGCGTATTTTTTGCCAATATTTTTATTTATGTTTTTAAAGGCTTTTGCAATACCTTCTTTAGCAGGATTTAGAGTTTTAATAATATTTTTTGTAATTTTGCTATCTGCCACTTTTGCTGCGGATTTTTTACCGAATTTGGCTACTTGCATAACAGCCCAAGCAACTGCCCAACCGGAAAAAACGCCTTCTGATACGGCTTTACAGCCTTTAACACCTTGCTTCATTGCATCCGGAACATATTCATTATCAATCAGTTCATCACATTCTTTCGATTGAGCTCTATATTCTGCTTTTTTTCGGTCAATAAAACCATCGTTAATTTCATCGTCAAGACCCTTGAATTCCGGACGAACAGATGTTCTGTGTGTAAAATTTGGCTGAACTGTTAACATAATTAATTCTCCATGCTCTGCAAAAATGAAATTTCCATTCGTATAATAACGGTGAAAATTTTTTTTTGCTAATACACTAAACTACCATTAACAAAATGTTACATAATCACCATTATTATTTCACATTAATATTAGTTTGTAAAGTGTTTTTTGAACCTTGATAAGAATTTCTTTTGATAAATTCTCTATCAATTTTGTTGAGACAATCGAGCTTTGCCCCAAGCCATTTTGGAGCGATTAAGTTCTTCTTCAAACCATTCCCTGCAAGTCTGTGGATTGTCGTTTGCGGAGGAAGAATTTCTAAAAAGTCGCAAACAAGATTTACATACTCTTCTTCTGACATAAAATCAATTTCATGATTTTCGTAAAGTTTTGCAAGTTTTGTGTTTTGTAATGCACAGAGCATGTGTATTTTTACCCCATCAACTCCTAGCCTTGCAAGTTCTTGGGCTGTTTGCAAAATTTCTTCTCTTGTTTCCCACAATCCAAAAATCACATGAACGCAAACATTTATCCCTTTTTCTTTTGTTTTCTCATAAGCCCTTAAAAAGCAATCATAGTCATGCCCGCGATTAATTCTTTTTAGCGTTTTGTCATGGATTGATTGCAGTCCGTATTCAACCCAAGTGTAGTAGTCTTTTGAGATATCAGAAATCAGATTGAGTTTCTCATCATCCACGCAATCAGGTCTTGTCCCGACTGATAAACCAACGATATCAGGATGTGTCAGAGAAGATTTGTAGATTTTTTCTAACTCATTCACCGGCTTATATGTATTTGAATAAGCCTGAAAATATGCCATGAACTTTTCTGCTTTGAACCTGTCATGCAAGGTTTTAGCCCCAACTTCAACCTGTTCTTTTATAGATAAAAGATTCGAATGAGCCTGAGAAAAACTTCCGCCATCATCACAAAAAATACAACCTCCCGTGGATATTGTCCCGTCTCTATTAGGACAAGAAAAGCCTGCGTCCAGTGTTATTTTATACACTTTAGCTCCAAATTTGTTTTTCAAATATGCACTAAATTGGTTGTATCTTTTGTCTGTATTGTTAAAAAACATTTTATTTTTGTTCGTTTTCTTCTTCGTCATAAATCGGATAAACGTAGTGTTCACCGCAGTTTGGACAAACAACTTCTTGTTGTTTACCGTCTTCTAATTTTGCAACCTCAAATAAACATTTACATCCTGATTGAACACATCTTATTGCCCAAGTTGGTCTTATTAATCTTGCCATTTTTCTACCCTCTTTTTCTTCTATACACAAGTAATTTTATCATTATTAAACCCTTCTTGCAAGAAATTCTTTATTCTTTACAAGAAAAATTATTTATAAATTTCGTCATCCCAATATTCAAGTTCAAGCTTGCCGACAACAATTGTATCGCCGTTTTGAACCCCTTGGTGTTTAAGTTCATCCATTATACCCATACTTATCATAATATTTTGAAATCTTATGACTTGTTCGGTGCTTCTTGGGTCTGTAACTTGAGAAATTCTGATAATTCTGCCGCCATCTACGACATAAGTATCTTTATTAACCTTATGAACTTCCCACCAACCATCATCATTATTTGTAGCTTCAAGATCTTCTTCAACAATGACTTCTGTTTGAGGTTTTTCTATCGTGTTGACCTTATTTTCAAGTTCATGTTTTAGTGCTTCTAAATTTTCACCGGTTACGGCTGAAATGCAGAACACTTCAACCCCAAGTGATTGAAATTCTTTTTTCAACTCTTCTAATCTTTCAGGTTCAATTGCATCTATTTTATTAATAGCAACAATTTGGAAAAGCTTAGACAATTTTTCAGAATATTTTTCCAATTCTTTATTAATTATTTTAAAATTATTGATTGGATTTTCTTCTGTTCCGTCAACAATGTGAAGCAAAAATCTGCATCTTTCTACATGTCGTAAAAAGTCGTGCCCAAGCCCGATTCCGTCAGATGCTCCTTCAATTAACCCGGGAATATCTGCAATTACATACCCGTCACCGGTGGATTTTCTGACAACCCCAAGATTTGGGATGATTGTTGTGAACGGATAATCAGCGATTTTAGGTTTGGCAGAAGAAACTCTACTGATAAATGTTGATTTTCCTGCATTTGGCATTCCTAAAAGTCCTACATCTGCAAGTAATTTCAATTCTAATTGCAAATTACGTTCAATTCCAGGTTCCCCAGGTTCGCAATACTGTGGAGCACGGTTTTGCGGGGTGCAGAAATGAGTGTTTCCTCTTCCGCCTCTTCCGCCTTTTGCAACAAGAACGGTTTGTTTATTTTCTGTCAAATCAGCAATAACAGTCCCTGTTTTTAAGTCTTTTACAATTGTACCGACAGGAACTTTTAAATATAAATCCTTTGCACTTTTACCGTGCATACTTTTTTTGAAGCCGTTTTCTCCGTTATCGGCTTTAAAAATTGATCGGTAAGTAAAATCTAACAAGGTAGAAAGTCCTTCATCCGCAATAAGGTAAACGCTTCCGCCTTTACCTCCGTCACCGCCTGCCGGTCCGCCTTTATCTACAAATTTTTCTCTTCTCCAAGCAACAACACCGTTTCCGCCTTTGCCTGAAGATATTTTAATTTTTGCTTTATCAATAAATTGCATAATAAATCCCTTTTTATTTGATAATACAATGAACATGCCTGACGGTAAAGACAGAAAGCTTTAACTGGTTAACAAATCATAAATAATTCAAACTAAAACCTCAGGATGATGTGTCAGCCTGTGATGTCATAGTTTTTCATTCAGAATAAAAGGTCAAGCTTAAATGCCTGACCTTTTTAGTTATCTTAATTCATATCACTAACACTTGGAACATAATATTGGAAAGTATCAGGTCCGTTGTTAGGAAAATCCAAGTAGAACGGTTGGTTTTGTCTGATTACTCCGCTTCTTCCTTTGTATACAGCAGGAAATTCTTTTGTGATAGGTAAGTTTTCTTCTTGGAAGTTAACATAACTTACAGGGACAAATATAAAACTTCCGTTTTGAGGAATTACTTTACCTGTAACTTGGAACCCTTGGAATAACATCAAATCGTAATCCAATCTGGTATTTGCATTCATTTGAACGTGCAAAACTTGTGGAGGATTAGAAGTTTGAAAATCTTCCAATGCTGAAACTTGAATAGTTTTTGCTTGTACAGAATTCATTAAACTCATTGATAGAACCAATCCAACAAATGCTGACAATAATTTTTTCATTTTATATTACTCCTTTTCTAATGTATATGTATAATTTTGTGTATTATTCGGTTTGTATTCTGTTTTTATATTTGGAAACTTCAGATAAAACAAATCCGATTTTTTAATTTCCAAATCTTCTCCTTTTTTGACATAAGAGAAAGGACTTGCTTCATAAGCAGAATTTACAGAAGATTTGAACCTGTTGTCCTGTTCATTTTTTACAGCCCCTGAAACAGCAGCAACTCCGAGAGATAAGCCTTTAACAAAGAAACTTCCGACACCTAATGCGGTATTTTTTGCTAATTCACCCTTATCAAGAGGTGTTGTATAAGATGCGGTAATATCTGATGAGATATTATTTGTTTGTCCGTTTTGCAAAGTATAAGACTTTGGTTTGAAGGAAAAACTTGCATCTCTTTTTAGTCTTCTGGGACTAACAACATCAACCAAATCACCTTTAATATTCGCTCCCGCTTCTATTATGGTATTATTATCCAATTCGAGAGGCTCAATTAATTTGACAGAAATTGATGTCGGTGGGTTGTAGGTCGAAAAATCACTTAGTGACTGGACTACAACCGTCTGTGCGTATGCTTGGCTAAACATACCTGTTACTATTACTAAAAAACATAAAGATATTTTTTTTTGCCACATACTGCCACCCATCTTTAACATACATAATAACAAATTTTTCTGCAATTGGCAATATTTCAAATTATATCAAGATTTGTGGAGGTATTTAGCCAAATATTTTCCGGTATAAGATTCTTTACATTTCATAATATCATCAGGCGTCCCTTGTGCAACAACTCGACCACCTGCAACACCGCCTTCCGGCCCCAAATCAATAATATGGTCTGCTATTTTTATCAAATCAAGATTGTGCTCAATCATAAGAATTGTATTACCTTGATCAGCAAGTGCGTGAAGTATTTTTACTAATTTATCCAAAT
Organism: uncultured Candidatus Melainabacteria bacterium; assembly: GCA_934718135.1. Lineage (GTDB taxonomy): Bacteria > Cyanobacteriota > Vampirovibrionia > Gastranaerophilales > Gastranaerophilaceae > Zag111. The sequence continues at coordinate 32,685 of CAKUZW010000007.1, forward strand.
CCGCCCAATGTAACCCGACAGATGGCTCATCCAGAAGATACAAAGTCTTGCCGGTTGAGCGTTTATTGAGTTCAGAAGCCAATTTTATACGCTGAGCTTCCCCGCCTGATAGAGTTGTAGCACTTTGACCCAATTTCATATAGTCTAAACCAACGTCATTAAGTGTTTGAAGCTTATTTTTAATACTTGGAATGCTATCAAAAAATTCTAAAGCTTCACTTACGCTCATATCCAAAACATCAGCGATAGATTTTCCTTTGTATTTAACTTCCAAGGTTTCACGATTGTAGCGTTTACCTTTGCACACATCACATTTTACATAAACATCAGATAAGAAGTTCATCTCAATTTTAACTAAACCGTCACCTTTACAAGCTTCACAACGTCCGCCTTTCACATTGAAACTAAATCTTCCCGGTTTGTACCCTCGAACCTTTGATTCATTTGTTTTTGCATACAAATCTCTGATATGGGAGAACAAATCAGTATAAGTCGCAGGGTTAGAACGAGGAGTACGTCCGATTGGAGATTGGTCAATATCAATAATTTTATCAATATTTTCAAATCCTGTAATTTCATCTACCCCTTGCGGTTTTGGTTTGTTTTTTCTAAGTTTGTGAACTGCATATTCATAAACCAAATCTTGCATAAGCGTAGATTTTCCACTACCTGAAACACCTGTTAATACAACGATTTTGCCTAACGGAATATCAACATCAACATTCTTTAAATTATTCAAATGGGCATTTTTTATGCTAAGGCAATTTCCATTTCCTTCTCTCAATTTGTCAGGAATTGGAATATATTTTTCACCACTTAAATATTTCCCAGTAATTGATTTTGGTGCTGCAATTATGTCTTCCACCAAACCTTGGGCAATAATTTCACCACCTGCAACTCCTGCTCTTGGCCCAATATCAACAATATAATCAGCACTTCTTATTGTATCTTCATCGTGTTCAACAACAATTAACGTGTTACCGAGATTACGAAGCTTGAATAGTGTTTTGATAAGCATATCATTATCTCGTTGGTGTAAACCGATAGACGGTTCATCAAGAACATACAAAACTCCACTCAATCCACTTCCTATTTGAGAAGCCAATCGAATTCTTTGAGATTCTCCACCGGACAAAGTTCCCGCCATACGTGCCAAATCCAAATAATGTAAACCAACGTCAATCAAAAATTTAAGTCTTGCTCGAATTTCATCTAATATTTGTTTTCCAATTTTTAATTGATATTCAGAAAGTTCCAAATACAAGTCTGTGATAAATTGAAATTCATCATCAATTGACATTTTAGTAAATTCATAAATGTTTTTGTCCTTGATTTTAACAGCAAGCGGAAATGGTTTTAATCTAGCTCCACCGCATTTTGGACAAGGTTTTGCAACCATGAATTTTTCAATTTCTTCTCTCCAATAATCACCACTTGCATCATTGTATCTTTTTTCTAAAAATGGAATTACACCTACAAACGGCTGAATATTAGTTTGATAACGGCTTGTTCCAAATTGTTTAACTCTGATTTTTATTGCTTCATCTGAACCATAGAGAATGATTTGTTGCTCTTTTTTAGAAAGTTTTTCAAACGGAGCATCCATATCTATTCCGTAAGCACTACAAACAGAACTCAACAAATCATGATAATAAGTTGTTGCACTTCTTGTTGCCCAAGCATAAATTGCACCCTGATTTAGGGAAATAGTTTTGTCTGGAACAACCAAATCAGGATCAACCACAAAGTCTGCCCCTAACCCTGAACATCTTTCACAAGCACCATAAGGAGCGTTGAAAGAGAAAATTCTTGGAGTTAATTCTTCGAAACTCAAATTACAATCAGGACATGCCAGTTTTTCGCTAAAAACAATTTCCTTATCTCCGACAACATCGACAATCATAATGCCATCAGACTTTTTGAGTGCAATCTGAACACTGTCTGCAATTCTAGATCTTGCAGACTCTTTTACAATAATTCTATCAACAACTACGCTAATATCGTGTTTTTTAGTTTTTGCAAGTTCAATTTCATCTTCATCAAGATTGTAAATCTCACCATCAACCTTTACCCTAACAAATCCTTCTTGTCTTAATTCTTCAAATAGAGTTGAATATTCCCCTTTTTTACCTCTGACAACAGGAGCAAGAATTTGAATTTTAACCCCTTCGCCTAATTGGATAATTTTTCCGACAATTTCGTCTAATGTTTGCGGTTTAATCTTTTTTCCGCAAACAGGACAATACGGAGTTCCGACTCTTGCGTACAAAAGCCTTAAATAATCATAAATTTCCGTAATTGTTCCGACTGTAGAACGAGGGTTGTTACTTTTAGATTTTTGGTCAATAGATATGGCCGGAGATAGCCCGTCAATATATTCAACGTTAGGTTTATCCATTTGTCCAAGGAATTGTCTTGCATAAGTCGACAAACTCTCGATATAACGTCTTTGCCCTTCTGCAAAAATCGTATCAAATGCTAACGAACTTTTCCCAGAACCTGAAACGCCTGTAAATACAACAAGTTCATTTTTCGGAATTTCTAGTGAAACGTTTTTCAAATTGTGCTCTTTTGCACCCGTAATTTTAATCTTCTCAGCCATAACACCACTATTTTAACCTATAATAAATGAATTTCAAATTTTATTTACTTTACAAGTCTTAAAAAAAATGGTATAATATAAATGTCCTAGCCAATTGATTACCATATAAATATTGACCTTTAATTAGAAAGGAAATATTTTATAATGGGAAAATCGTCAAAAAAATATCCTGCATACACAAATGGTTCAATTTCTGTTAATGGTAAAAAGGTTGCAACAGCAACCAAAGACAAAAATAATGTTGTAAATTCAAATTACAACATGTCTGCAACAGAGAAAAAGACCTATGATTCCATTCAAAATAACTTGTACAAATCTTTGAATAATCTGTTCACTGTATCAGATAACCAAAGAAAAGAGTGGAAAAATCAACTAAACGCACTAAAAAATCAGGGGATAAGTGAAATAAATAACATTTATACTCCAATGGAAACAAATCTGAAAAATGATATTGCTTCCCGCTTTGGCAATTTTGACAACTCAATATTTATGGATAATTTAAACACAATTACCGATAAAAAAGCAAAAGCTATTGCGGATTTAAGTGACGATTTAGCTTCGAAGCAAAATGAATTGTATTCTGACGAATTAAAAAATCGAATTAATACAATTACACTATTGAACAATTTGAATTCAGTAATGAACTCAAATATCCTAAACTACACAACCGGTGCGGCCTCAAATTCTGACTCCGGAAATTCATACTCAACAGGAATTTATAATGCACAAAATTCCTCTTCAACTCCTTGGTGGAGTTCAATGGCATCTACTGCCACAAATGCATTCTTATCATTTATGAGTTAAGATAGTACCTCCCTTAAATGGGAGGTACACAAAACAAACAAGCAGGATGAATGTATCTCAAATTCAATATCCAAACGATTTTCCCACTCCTTCCTTTCTAAAAATAATCACTCCATTTGTTAAGACATGTTACATAAATTCCAAAATTATGCAATTATCTACTTAGTATATACTTTATATATATAAGAATACAAAAACAAGAGGATACAAAGATGGGTATTTACGGATTTGGTAAAGCATTTAATATCAGATATGCTCAAAATTCATACAGACCGACAATGAGATTTTGTAGTGGACCAAAACCTCCGATAGGATTTGGTCATCAATCTTATACTGAAAATACAACCATTAAAATCAATAATGGCCCTACCGGTTTTTGGGGCTTTATGTCAGGACTTTTCGGCGGCTTGTTCGGTGGCGGAATGGGTGTTGGCATGGGGATGAATATGGGCAGTTTTGGTGCTTTGAATACCCAAATGGCTCAACCTGCAATCGGACAAGCTAAAACAGGTGATAGATTAGCCGATTTACAAAAAATGTTTCCAAGTTGGGTAATTACATCTGATGGAAATGGCAACTATGATGCCGTAAATAAAGATCAAACAGTTCACCACAAAGGAAACTTTGACGAAATGTGCGACAAGTTGTTGAAAGAAAAACAAGGAACTTCTTCAACCCAAGAAACCTCTACTACAACAACTCAAGCTACATCTACCGCTCAAGAGTCTACTCCTGAAACTACAACTCCTGCAAGTGACGGAAATGGTGCAGGCGGTGGTGGCGGAGGAAAAGTCCGCTCAAGACAAGGTGCCGGCGGAGCTGCTAAAACTACTAAGAAAAGTATCGGTGTAAAAGTTCCTAACAACTGGTATCGAGCTGACACCAATAGCCAAGAAGGCAAAGGTTTGAACTTGAAATCTTGCACATCCGCTTCTGCGGTTTTGAACAAATTGTTAAGTGCTAAAATGGATTATTTAAGCTCATCAGATAAAGCACAATTAACCAAAGAACTTATCAAAAACAATCCTAGCGTATTTGATTCAAACGGCAAAGTTAAGGCAGGTGCTAATTTTGACAAATTAGATGTTCCAAGTATCGCATATATCAAAAATAAATACGTTGGAAAGGCTAAATATAACAAAAACAACGGTACAGTAACTTATACTTCAAAACAAGGAAACGGCACAAATATTGGAGATCAAAATTCTACAATGAAAGGTGCCGGAGGCAAGGTTATCAGAGGCAACAACGGCTACTTTGTAAGAGTTTCAAAATCAGGTAACGTATACTACGACCCTAAAGGAAACCAAATTTCAAAAGAAACTTTTGCAAAGAAATGTCCAAATATCTACGCAAGTTTAAATAAAGCAGCAGCTCAACGTACAGCAGGCAAAACAACTCCACATTATACAGCTAATGATTATGCACGCTATCCGGCTGGCTAATGACAGACACATTTATAGATTAAAATTTGAATACACATTTTTAAATCAAATAAATGAAAAATTAAAGATAAAAAAAATGCTTCCGAACTTAAAAAAAAGAAAGGAAGTATTTTTTATGGCAAAAATTATTGAAAGCAAAAGAAGGATTGTAAAACTTTCGGTTGACGATGTATTAAATATCGTCAGAGAATATCAAAGACTTACCCAAAATAGTTGTTGTTACGAGCATACAAGAGAAATTTTGTCAAAAAATCATTTATATGTTCCTGAGGATTAAAACGAAAAGAAAACTCGAGATATTATACAATCGTATAATATCTCGAGTCCAAAATTATTACCTACTCTTTTATTTAGAATAATTCATTTTGAGCCAAAATTTCTTTTAGTGTTTTAGCTGAATTTTTGAGGTTAGTCAACTCTTCTTCATTCAATGAAATCGGAACCATTGTTTCTATACCGTGGTTTCCGACAATTGCAGGCATGCTCAGAGATACGTCTTCAATACCGAATTCTCCATGCATAACTGACGATACAGGGAGAATTGATTTTTCGTTTCTTACGATAGCTTCACAAATTCTTTTAACAGACATTGCGATTCCGTAGTTTGTTGCACGTTTCATTGAAATAATTTCATACGCACTATTTTTTACATCTTGAGCAATTTTTTCAGTCGCATTTTTATGGTCAAAATGTCCTCTCATTTCGCAAAATTTATCAAGTGGGATACCTGAAACATTCGCACTACTCCAAACCGCAATTTCGCTATCTCCGTGTTCTCCAATAATAAAGGCGTGAACGCTTCGACTATCCACATCAAGGTGTCTTCCAATTTTGTATTTTAATCTTGCGGTATCAAGAACCGTGCCTGAGCCGATTACACGATTTTCAGGAAGTCCGCTTAATTTTACCGCCGTGTAAGTCAAAATATCGACAGGATTAGCGACAATCAATAATATTCCGTTAAAATCACGTTTTCTGATTTCAGGGATAATTGATTTGAAAATTCTGATATTCTTTTTAACCAAATCTAATCTTGTTTCTCCTGGTTGTTGATTAGCTCCGGCTGTTACGATTACAATCCCTGCATCTCTAACATCATCGTAATTTCCTGCATATATTTTCATAGGTTTAGCAAATGGAATTCCGTGGCTAATATCTCTTGCTTCCCCTTCTGCTTTTTGCGGGTCGGCATCAATCATCGCAAGTTCAGTAAACAAACCGCTTTGCATTAAGCTGAAAGCAGATGCTGAACCAACAAAACCGCAACCAATCATTACGGCTTTTCTAAAATTAATTTCGTTCAATGTTTCCATAATTGTTTCCTTTCTGTTTGCTTTTAATTTACACAAAAAAGAACCTTGGTTCAAGGGTTAGAATGATATAAAGCTAATAGGTCTTTTCAAAAGGGAGAAGGGGATAGGGGAATAAGGAAATAAGTTCGTTACGGTTTTTTACCCTCTCCCGCTAGTGAATTGGTCACGTCTTTGCGAGCGGGTGCGAAGCAATCCAGCCTATTTTTATTGTCCATGTCATTGCGAACGGGTTTTGAGAAGCTATCTCTCAAGGTTGAGAATAATCTCCAGTGTCGCAATCCAAAACAAGGTTTGTAATTGCTTAATTCATTCCCCCTCCCCGGAATTTCAAATACTAATAATAATGTCCCTCCCGCAGAGTGGAGGGGATAGGTGTCACCCCGAGTAGCACGAGCGGCAGCAAAATGCGTATTCAGGGTTCCGATTTCCCGTTTTATTGGTGGGCTAGTGAGCCCACCCTACTCGAAACAAAAAAGAAAAAGTGAACAAAAGAATTTGTTTATTTGCAAAACTTGTCAGGGATTACTACGTCACTTTGTATAGACTTTTGCGTCACTTGTTCAATATTGTTCCTCGTAATGACATGATGTGTTTGTAGATTCTTCGCTTTTCACGCTCGCATTAAACGGATACGGCTCACGCCTTACATCCTCTGCTCGCGTGGCTCAGAATGACGAAGAAAATATTTCTGTAAAGAACTTATTCCCCTATTCCCTTCTCTCTTAGTTAAAACAACTTTGGAATAAATCTGTATTTTACTTTTTCGCAATATTGTTGATATTCGCTATCTTTAATCAGATGTCTTTCTTCTGTTATTGCTCTTAGATAGTAAATAAATATCCATGCGGCTGTACCACATACAATAATAGTTTTTCCAATCAAAGATATGTTTGATATAAACAATAGTGGTGCAGTTGTTGCAATGATATACAAAACTTGCATTGTATAATCAGGGTGTCTGATTACATTATATGGAAATCCTTGGACAATTCCTCTGTTTGTCAGATTGCCTGATTTAGTGTTAAGTCTTGCAACCGCAATCAAAATCATCAAGTTTGCAAATACTGAAAGGATATTTAATATTATACGAATAGGTAAATTCCCTACCGGTACCAATTCTCCTTCATAGATTTTTATGAAATTGCTTGCAAGTATTGTGAACGGGTAATAACAAACTAAGCAAGAAATCACTCCAAGTGGTGTTGTATCAATTGATTTGATTTTGTTTTTGAATAAATCTAAATCTGTTAAATAGCTGATAGTAAGGATTAGTGTCGTTAGCATGATAAAGATTTTAATCCACATATCTGCTGTATCATCAATATATTGAAGGATACCCATCGCTAGACCCTGACCGTCATTTGTATAAGTTAGGGCTTGTGTGAACATTTCTTTTAAGAATGAAATGCTGTAATCTAAGCTTGGCAAATATTTGCTCAACAACATATTTACGCAATAAACACCGAAAAATGATTTCATAAATAAAATCATCATTGACTGTTTTTCAAAATCAGTCGGTTCAATGTTTTTTAGCCAATCTTGGGTTGTTTCGCCTTTATTAAATTGTCTTTTAACATAATCAATAATTGCAACGTTATGAGAATTCAAAATTGATTTTGGTCTGAATTTGTAAAATAAAGGAAGAGCAAAAATTGCATAACAAATATAGTAAATCAAGAAAAATATTGCATAATTCACAGGGCTTTCAAGTACGCTATCTGTGAATGCCGGACAAAAAGTTATAAATAATAATACTAATCCATAAATTAACAATGATGACAAATAATGTTTCAAAATTGCACTATTTGTAACTTCTTGATTTTCTTCCATTTGTTATATCCCTCTTCTTAATTATCCCTAATAACAACGTCTATTATATCATGCTTTATCAGATTGCACAAATTATATAAATATGGTAATATTTTCTTGAAAAAGATAGGAGCTTGGTTATGAAATGTTTGAAATGTCGTTGTGAAATTCTAGATAAAAATGCGAAAATTTGTCCTAGCTGTGGTGCTAAAATTAAGCGTGATAAGTTTCCTGTTTGGGCAATTGTTTTGATTGTTTTAACAGTTCTTTTTATTCCGTTTTTAGGAATTGTTGGTATTGTTGCAGCAATGGTAATTCCAAGCCTTGTTAACAATACAAGCATTGCTCAATTTAGGGCAAGTTATAAAAAAGATATTTCAACAGTTAATCAATCTATTGAGCTTGAATCTGCCAAAACAGGTCATTATTACACGACATTTGAGGATGTTTGGAACAAAGCAATAAAAAATAATCTAAATATTGAATCTGAAATTGAAGACGGGCTAAAGCTTCGCGATTTTTCAGAAATCAAGTATGAAAAAATCAGTGATTATTGTTCTGTTTTGAATTCAAATGAAGTGGCATCCGAAAAAACTGCTTGTGCAATTCTTACAATTGATGCTAACGGTTTTGACAAAGCTCCGAACAAATTATCAACACAAGAAAATATCAAAGACCAATACATAGTTTTATTGTATTCTAATGTGGTTGTACCTATTCCAAATTCTGAAGAAGACAAGATTTTACATAGCAATTAAACTTTTGTGTTTTGTCTTAAATAACTTTCGACAAATCCGTCTAAATTCCCGTCCATAACAGAATCAACATTTCCTTCTTCGTATCCTGTTCTGTGGTCTTTCACCATTTTATACGGGTGGAAAACATACGATCTGATTTGTGACCCAAAGTCAATATTTGCGGTTTCTCCACGTAATTGAGCCATTTTCTTTTCGTGTTCGGCTTCTTTTATTGCAAGAAGTTTTGAGACAAGAATTTGCATGGCGTATTCTTTGTTTTGAAGTTGCGAACGCTCTTGTTGGCATTTAACAACAATCCCTGTCGGTTTATGCAAAACTCTGACTGCTGTTTCTACTTTGTTAACATTTTGTCCGCCTGCTCCGCCTGATCTCATTGTGGTAATTTCTAAATCCTCAGGTGGAATTGTTATTGTTTTTTCAAAATCTTCAACAATTGGCGATACATCAACCGAAGCAAAACTTGTCTGACGTTTCCCGTTTGCATTGAATGGAGAAATTCGCACAAGTCTGTGAACTCCCTTTTCTGCCTTGGCGTAACCAAAAGCATATTTGCCGGAAATTTTGATTGTTGCAGATTTTATTCCTGCTTCTTCCCCGTCAAGTTTATCCAAAAGTTCAACTTTCCAATTTCTTGATTCTGCCCAACGCATGTACATTCGAAGCAGCATACTTGCCCAATCTTGTGCATCGGTGCCGCCTGCTCCGGAATTTATCGTAAGGATAACATCCGCACTATCGTATTCTCCTGATAGCATTTGTTGAAGTTCAAACTTTTCGATTTCTATTTCTAAATTTTTTATATCAGAAAAACTTAACTCAATCAGCTCTTTATCCGCTAATTCAAGGGCTGTTTCAGAGTCTTCAATTGTTTGAGACCAGTTTGTAATTTTTTCAAGAATATCTTTTTTCTCTTTAATTTCTTGCCCTATTTTTGAAACTTTATCTTTATCAGACCAAATTTCAGGGTTTTGCATTTGTTCTTCTAATGAAGATAAATCTTCTCTAAGAGTTTCTGGGTCAAAGACACTCCTTTAATTTTTCAACTCTTGGTTTAATTATATTTAATTCTTGTTTTAATTCTGTTTCCATACAAGGTATTTTATTATAAAAACCGCCTGCTTGCAATTGGGTGTTATATTGCTATAATAATGAAGAAGAGAGAACAATATGAACGTTTTTAAATATTTAAAAATTCTTTATTTCGGTAAAGAAGCATTAATAAATCAAGTTTCGATATTTTCATTAGTTGGGATTATGGTAATTTCGCTATCTGAATATTTGACGTATCTTTTGGGTAATTTATCCAGTTCGTTTTTAGGTTATGCTCCGGCTAGTCACTTTGTTTTAGCTGGGTATTTGTTTGTCGGATTAATGCTTTTGATATATTTTATCGGATATTCTTTTGATGTTGCAAAATTCTCTCAAATTGGAAATTTTTCTCAAATTTCATTAGCTTCATACAAAACTTTTGTTAAAATGTTCCCGATATCAATTGCTTGGTTTTTATATCTTCTTTTTGCAACTGTTTTGGGGTTGTGTTTGTTCCAAATAGGTTCAGTTTTGTATTGCATTTATTTTGCAATAATAATTTGTTTATTACCGTTTATTCAGCTTATTTCGGTTAAATTTTCCGAAAATTTTAATTATCATAAACAATATTTTTCGCTCGTTTATTTGTTGAAAGTTATTGATAAAGCATTTGGAAAAGTTGTTTTGTTGACTTTGGAAACTATCGTACTTGGCGTGCTTCCTGCAACGGTAATGTATTTTATGATTAAAAATTCAAATCTAATAAAAGATATTTATATCCAGTTGGCATGCAGACTCGGAAGTATTTGTGTCGGCGTTTATTTTGCAATAATTTTGATTTTTGTTTATATGCTTGGGCTTGCAGACATTTCAAAAGATAAATTATCCGATTAGTTATCAGTAATTGTTATTCTTCCGTCATCTTTGATATCAATTGGAGTTTTGGATTGTTGCAAAACATCTTCAACACATTTTGTGCCGTCAAAGTCGTATTTTTTTACAATTTTTTCAGGTTTGTTTAACATCGGAAATCCGTCATTTCCCTGAGCACAGTAATCATTTATTATTGTTTTATAAATTTTATCTTCTCTTGGATTGTCAATATTTATCGGGGTTTCTTTACCGTTTTTATCAATAAATGACATTGTTTTTATGTGACCTTTAGTATTAACAGTGTACTTTATGCCTGAAGAGTAAAATATTCCCGGTTTGTTTGCTTCGTTGATGAAAGATTTTGCGGCTTTTTTAAACCCTTCAACAATATCTTTTTCGCTATAATTTACTTCATACAATTTGTTTTTGAATGGCAAAATATCAGATAAAATTCGAGTATCGACTTTTCCTTTTTCAAAATAACCTCTCAGATTTGATGACGGTAAAATCGCAATATCTGCGTCCAAATCTTTTTTAATACAATCTGCAATAAAATATGCATGCGGATTTGTGTCAATCAAATCGTGTAAAACAGGTTTTGGTGCAGAATTTATGTATCCGTAAGTTTCTTTTGTTCCGAAAATTTTATTAAAAACGTATTTAACGGCAGAATTTCTGTTAAAATCTTTGGTATTTCCAACGTTGTTTTGGACTTTTTTGATTACGCCATCTTGGGAAAATTCCAAATTCAAAATCCCAAAATTTTTGCCGTCACGTCCTGCTTGTGTGATTACAACAGGTTCTCCGCTTTTTGAATAGAATAAATTTTGCCCTTCTTTAACATCAAGCAACAAGTCATGCGAATGACCACCCAAAATTACATCAATACCTTTTGTTTGGTTTGCGATAATTTTGTCCATAGTGTACCCCAAATGCGATAACAAAATTATTTTGTTAATTCCTTGGGCTTGAAGTTTATCGGCTTCTTTTTGGATATCTTGGACCGTTTCTCGAGCTTTATCAACTTGGATTTCTTTTTGGATTACTCCAACTTTTGATCTTTTATATAAGTCAATTGGAGAAGTTCCGATAATACCGTATTTGTGTCCGTTACATTCTTCTACAATTGCGGGTCTTACACTACGAGACCACGCACTTGCAGGGGAAACTTTAACGTTTGAAGCCAAAAGATTATATTTTACGAGTGGTAAAACCGTTCCTATTTTATCTTGCATATCGTATTCGTGGTTCCCGATAGCAGAAGCTTTTATGCCAATATAATTTTGAAATAGTGCTGCTAACTCGTTTGTTTTGTAATCCTCACCAATCATTATGTCGCCGGATGATAATTTGAATGTATCAACATCTTTTTTATCTTTGTTTCTCTCGTCAAAAGCTTTTGCGGCTGTAACGGTTCGCTCCATGTTCAAAGATTTGCCATGGTAATCGTTAATGTAAAATATACTTGTTTTAATGTTATTTGATTGGTTTATCGGATTTATCATTCCTTGATGTCCCTTTAGCATAAAAACACATCAAGATTTTTTTTGCGGGTTTATTATTTTTAATTTACAATCCTTAAAATTTCATTATTTGAACTTTCCAATTTTTGGATAATTCATCATAAATTTCGTTTATATTGTTTATAACTTCAACAAGTACAATCCCATAGTTCAGACATTTGTATTCACCCATATCGTGAAGCCCAAGTCTTGTTTTGATGTTACATCCGTATTTTGATAAAATTTCTTGCAACTTTAAGGACTCTTCAAGTCTATTTTCTAGTTCAATACCAATAATCGCTTTCATATTTAATTTGTAAAATAGATTTTTGGAAAATATAATTCCCCGATTTACTAATCCAAATAAAAAAAGTGATCAATTTTTAACCGCTTTTTGTATTACAATTTAATAAGTCGAAAATAAGCAAAAAAAAATAATACCCAAACAGGTATTATTCTTTTTTTTTTAATTTGTGATAACTATTCAATATCTAAGTTATCGGTGGCTTGAAGCTGTTTCTTTCGAATGTTGTGCATCACAGCATCTACTAGTAACTCATAAGATTTCATCTTCTCAATATTTGGGAATTCTTCTTTGAGTTGAGTTCTGACCATTGCTTCCAGCTCTTGTTCGTCAGAAAGTGATTTTAGATTATCTACACCACTTACGCTTTCCAAATAATCTGTGGTGCTTTTATCTAGTTTATTTTTATTCGAAAATGAAATCCATCTGAATTTTGGGCTAACATTTTCTTTTAATTTTTTAACTATTTTTAAGTTCTTAATTCGGTCAAACATACGCTACCTCTAAGGTTTTTACACTTTGCAATATTTTAAAGTTTCCTAAAAATAATAATTGACTTTTTTAGTTTACTTCTTTACAAATTGTAACACATTTTTCTGATTTGTCTATTAAATTTTACTAAAATCAGTCAAATGGTCGTATTTTTTCTTCAATAATGTCAAAAGTGCAATTCTGTTATTTTTAACATTTTCATCTTTATCCATTACTAAAACATCATTGAAGAACTGCGTAACTGTTGGATTTAAGCCTTCAAGTTCTTCTAAATATTTTTTGTAATCAACATTTTCGTCAATTTTAGAAACTTTTTCAAATAAAGTTTGTTCAACCTGTTCTACAAAGAATTTTTCATTAATATTATCTGATTTAGCATCTTTCAAAATTCTTATTACTCTGTTTGCGTTTTCCAAAAGTTGCGGAGCATCAAGATTTGATACAATTTCAACCCTTTCAACAAAATCAGCCAAGTCTTTTAGCGGATTTTTCATAGAGCATGCTTCAAGAATATTTTTATTATATTTTTCAGACAAGAATATAATTATTCTTTGTACAAAGAACTCATTAACTTCCTCAGCACAATCTCTTTGAACAGGAAGAAGTTTAAGTGACTCTTTGATGTATTTATCAATATCAAGTTTCAAATTCGCATCCAAAATTGTTTTGATTACCCCAAGTGCTGCACGGCGAACACCAAGCGGGTCAGATGAACCTGTAGGTTTTTTGCCTGCTGCAAAAACAGCACAAACAGTATCAATTTTATCCGCAATACCAACGATTTGACCTTCAAATCCTTTAGCTGTTTCACTTTCAGCATTTAGTGGGAAATAGTGTTCTTTGATACCTTGAACAACTTTGCTATCTTCTCCTGATACTCTAGCGTAATCAGCTCCGATAAAGCCTTGAAGTTCAGTGAATTCAAATACTAAATTTGTTGTCAAATCAGCTTTACAAAGCAACGCTGTTCTTTCAACATCTTTATCAGCAACATTCAAATCTTTTGCAATATCACAAGATAATTTAATAAGTCTTTGAGTTTTGTCATACATTGAACCCATACCTTTTTGGAATGTTACGCCTTTCAAGGCTTCAACGTAATCAACCAAAGGCTTTTTAGTATCTTCATTAAAGAAGAATACTGCATCATCAAGTCTTGCTTTAATTACTCTAACGTTTCCTGCTTTGATGTTTTTGAATTCATCACCGATGTAGTTTGTCATGGTGATGAATTTGTTTATCAATTTTCCGTCTTTGTGAAGTGCGAAATATCTTTGGTGTACAGCCATTACTGTTACTGTAACTTCTTCCGGAATATCCAAATATCTCGGGTCAAATTCGCAAACTGCAGGAACCGGATATTCTGTAATAAATGTAACTTCTTCTAACAAATCATCTGTGTAATAAGGCACTGCTCCAAGTTTTGCCGCTTCTTCTTTTGCTCTTTCAACAATGATTTGTTTTCTTTCTTCTTGGTCAACAATAACGAAAGCTTTTCTCAATGTTTCAACATAATCTTTAGGATTTCCGATTTCTACTTTTTGTTGAGCAAATCTGTGTCCTCTTGTATAGATTGAAGATTCTTTATCAATGATTTTTATTTTAACTTCATCTTTATCTAAAACAGAAACAATCCATTTGATAGGACGAGAGAATTTTTCATCGTTATAACCCCATCTCATAAAGTGTGAACCTTGAAGTTTCATAAATATTGATGGAACATTTTCTTGCAACAATTCAGAAATCGGTTTGCCTTTGATAACGATTTTTGCGTGAACGTAATTATCTTCGATATACAAGTCATCTTTAGTTAATCCGTTTTTTCTTGCAAAACCTTCACCGGCTTTTGTCAAATTACCGTTTTCATCAAATGCAACTTTTTGAATAGGTCCTTTGATTATTTTTTCTTCATCAGATGTTTTATTTTCCAATCCGTCAATGATTACAGCAAGTCGTCTTGGTGTTGCATAAACTTTAATATCAGAATACTTAACTTTGTTATCATTTAAAAATGATGTAAAACCTTTATTCAACTGCTCAATTGCACTAGGTATAAACTTATATGGTAATTCTTCTGTTCCGACTTCTAATAAATATGTGCTCATTTTCTATCCTTATTTTTTTCTAATATCCTTATCAAAATTATATAAAAAGCAAAGATTGATGTAAAGTAGTTCCGGTGTTTGTGTCTTGGCAGCACAAAGTTTTGGGGCTAGTGGGGGTAAACTAAGATTGAGATATTTCGCTCTGCTCCGTATGATTGAGGTTAGGAGAGAGTTTGATTATTCTAACTGTTCACTTTTTCTTTTTGATTTCGATGCAAAAAGAAAAAGTGGAACCGAAAAAGAAAAACACGAAAGATTAAATGGCTCGAGTCATCAGGGGCTTTGCCCCCGAACCCCTATTTAGGTCTGTCATGCTGAGCGAAGCGAAGCATCTCATCGCAAACGTGGTGTTCAGCTTAATCCCTCATCCTAACCTTTCCTCTAGAGGAAGGAACTCGGCATTTTCTTACGTTTCTCTTGTAAAGAACTTATAGACTTTTTCCATAAATAGCAAATTTAAAAATTATGTAGAGAAACTTCTAATCTTCTTTTGTGAAAATCCAAAAACTTTTACTATTTGTGGTTGTTATTACCCTTCTGTTGTCTTTTTCTTTTTCCTTTTGAAAAATTTCTTTTTTTTTTCGGATTGTGCAATTGTTTTTTGTTCTTTGATTGTAGAGTTGAATGCACTAGCCATAAGGGTTGAAGTGTAAACAGGTGTTGTGTGTGCGTAGTCAAACAAAATTACACCGTTAGCGTTCATTTTTCTTGTTTCATAAATTTGTCTGATTAAATCTTCCGGTGCTCCACCCATAAATGTTACAAACAAGCCCGCAAATAAATCCGTTTGAGGGGATTTAACATTCATTACGTCATTCATCATTGAAGCTAGCATCTTAGAGTCATAAGTTAAAAATAACGGAGTGAAACCGTTGATATAATTCTGCATTGACCAAGTTCGCCAATCTTGCTGTTTAGAAGCTAAAGCAGATGCTCTATCAGGAAAGACAACTGCACTTATATAAACATTTTTGGATTTCCCAAGTTGTCCGACTTCTTTAACAAAAGTTGTGACATTGTTGCGTCTATATTGGTTCCAATCGTACCATTGAACATCTGATGTTGTAAGTTCTACCGGATCTTTTCCATATTGAGATTTAAAATCATTTCTTGCATATTCTGTAAATCCCCATGCGTTCATATCGTTACCCGCATTAGCATTCGGGTATCTGATATAGTCAAGATTTATTCCATCAGGTTTATATGTATCAATAATTTCAGATAGCAGTTCCAATAGAAAAGCATGAACTTCCGGATTTGCGGGGTCTAAGAAATATCCGTTGTGTTCAGAAGCTGACATAGTTGCTTTGGGAGAATTTGCATTCTTTTTAGTTTTATTTCCCCAATCCGGACGAACGGCTAAAATGCTTGACGGATTGTAATCAGGAGACTGGTTCCCTACATAAAAAGATTGGAACCAAATGTGAACTTTGATATCTCTTTTGTGTGCTTCTTTAATCCAAACAGCAAGCGGGTCAAAACCTTCAAATATTTCATTTTGAACCGTAAAACCGTATTTGTTCATTGTTTTGCTTGGGAAAATTGTTTTTCCGTGGAAATATGTTTCTAAAAATATGCTGTTAAATCCGTTGGCTTGTAAGTTGTCTAATGTTGCAATAATTTGGTCGGCATTTTTTTCTGTCGGTCTTATCCAAACCCCTTTTGTTTCATTTTTTAAATAAGGAACGGATGTTTTTATTGCCATATTAGCTTCATCAATGGCTTCTTGAGTATATTGTTTTAAAATTACACTGTTTTTATTTTCGTTTTCAGCAATTTTTAAATAATTCTCCGCAATCTGAATATGACTTGCCGGCAAATTATAATTATAGTTTGCATTCAATGCTTTATAATAAGCCATCATTGATTTTGCTTCGTCAATTTTAGCTCTTGCTTCATAAGTATAACTGTCAGATGTTGTGTAAACAGTTATTTTATTATTTGTCATGTCGACATAAACTTTTGAACCGACTGTGACATTTTGATTTATCCAGTTTTTTGCAACTCCATGCCCGCTAATTACAATACCGTCAATAGGAATTGTCGAATCTGCTCCGCTTAATGAAGTTACGGTATTACCTTGGACGATTGCTTCTGTTCCAAATTCATTTGTGCCTGTATGAATTCCAAAATTCGGAGTATAAATTACAAGTTTGTTCGCTCCTCTTCCCCCGGGAAAATAACTGGAAGCAAGGGCCGGATCAGTAACATCAATTCTGGTTGATGATTGCTTGAAAATTACTTCATTTGATTTAAGAGAAAGAGGTTGAAATGCACCAATTTGCGGGGTTATGGTTTCTTCATCCTGAGGAAATGTAAATGTTTCTTTTGCTGAAATTGGCATAAGTGTAAAAAATAATGCTAAAACTATTAATATAATTCGTTTTAAATTCATTTCTGATTCTTTTCTCTTCTTTTATTATAATATCCCGTTTTGTAATATTTTAAATCTTCAATTGTTCTGATTTTATCCGGAAGTTCAATGTTATCAGGTTTAACCAAGAACGCTTTTTTATAATACTGATTGGCTCTTAATAAATCGCCTAATTTTTCGTACATTGTTGCCATTTTTATCAAGACATCATAATTTTCTCTCAACCCGTTATCAAATGCAACATTATAAAAATATATAGCTCTAGTATAATCTTTTCTTTTATAATAATATTCTGCAAAATAATAATTCGTTGTCGGGTTATTTTTATCAATTTTTAAAGCTTGGAAAAAGTAAGCTTTCGCAAAACTGTTTTCGTTTTCCAAATCATATACTCTTGCCATTTGAACAATCGGGTAAATATTCTTTTGCTCTAACTGTGCCCAAATAAAATATTCCCCACTTGCCTTTTGAAGAAAAACTTTTTCTTTTTGTTTGTCAGTCTCTTTTAATGCCTTATTAAAATAAAAATCAGCCAACTTTTTAGTCGACTCTTTATCTACTTTTGAATAATCAATAAACGTGTTGTTGTATTGAATTTCCCCAAACTCTGCGGCTCCAGCTTTATTCCAAGCACAAGTGCTTCCAAATATTATGAAAGCACTTATGAATAGAACTAAATATTTATTATAAATCTGAATAGTGTGGAACAACCTTGTTATCATGATGATAGAATGAATAATCCTCTGCAGCCGGATCTGTGTAAACATACAACTTTCTCCAGAATCTTACAAATTTATTTTGTCTTTTGAAAGCAAGTTCATCTTTTGTATAATATTCTTGCCCTAATGCACGAGACTTACTTACTTCAACAGTTTCTCCTATTTGAGAAGAATATCCGTTTGCTCTTAAATATTCGGCAGAAGTTGCTTGGTCTACAGACACAGAAGCATGAGCCTGCATTGGAACAAAAGCTGCGAACATTGCAATTAGTAATAATTTTTTCATAGTCACCTCTTTTTTATTATTGTAATATTTTTTTTAGTATCTTGCAATAATATTATAATTTATTTACAAAAAATTGTCCTGTATTATTTGTATGAATTATTTATTACTTCTTCAAGTTTGTCCAAAAGCTCAACTTCCGGTACTCTTGCAACAATTTCGCCTTTTTTGAATACATAGCCTTCACCTATTCCGCCTGCAATTCCAAAATCAGCATGTCTTGCCTCTCCCGGGCCATTAACAGCACAACCCATTGTTGCAATAGTTATATTTTTATCATAGTTTTTAAATCTTGCTTCAACTTTTTTAGCTAAAGAAATTAAATCAATTTGAGTTCTTCCACAAGTTGGGCAAGAAATAAAATTAACTCCTCTTTGGCGTAAATTCAAACTTTTCAAAATTTCATACCCTGCAAAAACTTCTTCAACAGGATTTTCAGTAAGAGATACTCTTATTGTATCCCCAATTCCTTCTGCTAGAAGTGCTCCTAACCCGACAGAAGATTTTACAAGTCCGCTTTTTAGTGTTCCTGCTTCTGTAACTCCAAGGTGAAGAGGGTATTCAACTTTTTGAGCCATCAATCTGTACGCTTCAATTGTTGTAAGGACATCGGATGATTTTAGGGAAATTTTAATTTTGTCAAAATCCAAATCTTCTAAAATTTTGATATGTTTCATTGCACTTTCAACCATTTTTTCAGAAAGCGGAATATCTTTGTCTAATAAATCCTTTTCCAATGACCCTGCATTAACTCCGATTCTTATAGGGATATTTTGTTGCTTAGCCAAAGTTACAACTTTTTCAACATTTTCTCTTTTTCCAATATTTCCGGGGTTCAATCTCAATGCCGAAATTCCATTATTAATACATTGGATTGCCAATCTATAGTCAAAATGAATATCTGCAATCAATGGTACCGGCGAAATTTTAACTAAATCTTTAATTGCTTCTGCTGCGTCTTTATTCAATACAGCAAGTCTTACAATCTCACAACCTGCATCTGCCAATTCTTGAATTTGTCTTGAGGTTTCCTTAATATCACGTGTATCAGTATTGCACATAGACTGAACACTAATCGGATTATTATTACCGATTTTTACATTTCCTATCGAAATTTCTTTTGATTTTCTTCTTTTTATCATAGAATAATTGTAGCACAATAAAAATTGAGAGGGTTAAATATATGAGAATTGCTGTTTTATCAGACATCCACGCAAATGCACAGGCTCTAGAAGCTGTTATGAACGATATCGTAAACCAAAATTGTGAGCATGTATTTTGCTTAGGGGATATTGCACTTGCTGGGCCGCAACCGAAAGAAGTGACCGATTACGTTATGGCACAAAATTCTTGGACTATTATTCAAGGTAATACTGATAAAATGATTGCTCAATACGGGCCTGAAGTTATTGAGTTTTTGGAAGCTCAATACCCTGTAATGGCAAATGCAATTGCAGATGATGTTTTGGCTCTTGATGATGCCCATAGAGCATTTTTAGAAAATTTACCGCCTCAATTAAGTTTGGATGTTGAAGGTTGTAGTGTATTGTTAGTTCACGGTTCTCCAAGAGCTAATAACGAAGACATTCTTCCTGATATGCCACTGGAAATTGTTGAAGAAATTATTGAAGGAACTACAGAAAAACTTATTCTTTGTGGGCATACTCATGTTCCTTGCGGATATCAAACTAATACCAACCAAACTGTTGTTAATGTAGGAAGTGTTGGACGCCCAATGACTCCACAACCAAAAGCTTGTTATGTAATAATTGATTTTTCTCAAGGTTCATTTGAAATTACTCACCGATTTGTTGATTATGACAATGTTTTAGCCGCTCAACTTGTTTCAAAAAGAGGATTTGTCGGTGCTGACAGATTGGCTGATTTGTTGCTAAATCCGGTCGAAAGACATATTTAAAAGGGACAAGGAAATATGGAAATAAGGGAATAAGTTCGTTACGTTTTTATTAATCATGTCATTGCGAACGGGTCTTGAAAAGTTATTTTTCAAGTTAGATAATAGTCTCCAGTGTCGCAATCCCTGACAAGTTTTGCCATTGTCTAATTCGTTAGGGATTACTACGTCACTCTGTGTTTCTGTCTGACACTTCACCTCGCCATAAACGTGACTCCGTGTCTGCCAAATATGTCCTGCGGACAGCCTATCGTTTTGGCAGACAGCTCCGCACTCTGCTCGGTTCGTTCTCGTAATGACATGCAGAATATTTTCTGTAACGAACTTATTTCCTTAAATCAACATTGATAGATTCTGAATAACTTGAAAATTTTATACTCATTCTTCGCAAAAAATTTTCTAAGTTTTCAGAATGACAGTTCTATTAATAGGGGTTCGGGGGCAAAGCCCCTGATGACTCGAACCATTTAATCATTCGTGTTTTTCTTTTTCGGTTCAACTTTTTCTTTTTTCCTCGAAACAAAAAAGAAAAAGTGAACAAAAGAAATTGGCTATTTACATAATTCGTTAGGGATTACTACGTCACTCTGTGTAGACTTTTGAACTTTTTGTTCAATATCGTTCCTCGTAATGACATTGTTTAGTGTTTGTAGATTCTTCGGCTAAAGCCTCAGAATGACGACTATTGAGGTGTCACCCTGAACTTGATTCAGGGTCTATCCATTTGATTTGTTATTTAATCAACATTGATAGATTCTGAATCACTTGAAAATTTAGTGCTCATACTTCACACAAATTTTCTAAGCTTTCAGAATGACATAAAATCGGAACGAACCTATTTCCCTATTTCCTTGTCCCTTAAGAAATATTCCCTTTTTCACCGAAGAATGTTATATTGAAAATGTAATCAAATAAAAACAGACTTCTGAAAAGGAATATTTATGGAAAATTTGTCAGGTCAACTAAATTCCATGAGAAATCAATATCGACAAATATTTTTAGAGTATGCAAAATCTTTGCAAGATGAAATTTATACTCTAAAACCTACTGGTTGTAATGGTGAAATTTTTGACTCCTATGAAATAAATTCTGTCGGACAATGTTGGCAAAAAAAGGTTTTAAACCTGATAAATAAAAAACTGAAAGAGGAAATTTCATCTAATCTTCAATTGGTTGCAACGGCAAGAAAATCTTGTCACTGTGTGGGGTGTGGCGTTTGTTGCAAGTTTGCAGTTAGCGAGTTTTCGCCTGTTGAACTTTCTCAAAAAGCAGAAAGTGGTGATTCTTTTGCCAAACAATTTATAAACACTTTTGTTCCGTATTCCTCAATTGAAGAGGCTCAAAAAATATTCCCCGAATACTTAGAAATGCTTAATCGTCAAAATGAAACTAACTATTATATTTACCATTGTCCAAAAGTAACAGATGATAACAGATGCCCTGATTATGAAAATCGTCCGCAAATATGTAGGGATTTTCCTGACAATCCGATTGCTTTTTTACCGTTAACTTGCGGGTACAAAAATTGGAAATCAAAGTCTGAACCTATTATGCTAAAATTGAATGCAATGGCAGAAATTCTAAATTATTACAAGGCAACATTAGAAAAAGTTATTTAAATTGTACAAAAATTTTTTAGCATGGGATAATTATTTTATGGAAAATTTATCAGGATTAACACTAAAAGAAATAGAACAAATTACAGATAACTTGGGGGCGTCAAAATTCAGAGCCCGCCAAATTCACAATTGGATTTACCTCAAATCTGTTAAAGCGATTGATGAAATGACAGATTTGTCTGTGAAATTTAGAGAAGAATTAAAAAAAGTTGCAAAAGTTACAGACATAAAAATCAAGGTTAAACAGGTAAGCACTGACGGGACTATAAAATATTTACTAGAATTCCCTGATGGCGAGTGTGTTGAAACTGTTTTGATGAGGTTTGACAATCGGGCTAATTTGACAGCTTGTGTTAGTTCGCAAGTCGGATGTGCTGTGAATTGTTCATTCTGTGCAACCGGTAAACGTGGATTTATCAGGAATTTGACTTACAAAGAAATTATTGAACAAGTTTTGACAATTCAAAGAGATACAGGGTTGAAGGTTACAAATGTTGTTTTTATGGGACAAGGCGAACCGTTGTTGAACCTTGATAATGTTTTAAAGGCAATGGAAATGTTTAATGAAAACTTCCAAATCGGTGCCAGACGTTTGACGGTTTCAACATCAGGTATTATTCCACAAATTAAAAAACTTGCTGATCTTGATATGCAATCTACACTTGCACTGTCTTTACACGCTTCTAACCACGAAACCCGTAAGAAATTAATGCAAATTGAAAATAAATACCCAATGGATGAACTTCATAAGGCATTGAAATACTACGTTGAAAAAACAGGCAGAAGAATTACGATTGAGTATCTTTTGATTAAAGATTTGAACGACACTGTAGAGTCTGCAAAACAATTAGCTGCGTATTTGAAAGACATAAAATGCAATATAAATTTAATTCCATACAATCCGACTGCTCAAAACGATTATAAACGCCCTTCAAATAATTCTATTATGAAATTTAAATACTTGATGGAGCATTCAGGCAAGAAAGTAACCGTTCGATTGGAACGTGGTGGTGATATTGATGCTGCTTGTGGTCAGTTGAGCGGGAAAGTTAAAGCCTAATTGTGCATTTAGCCTCTTTTGAATCTCTCTTTTTTATATTAAGAAATATTACAAAATATATACAAAATAGATAAGAAATAGGCAATTTTTCAATCTAAAAATACTTTATATAAATGTAAGGGAAATAAAAAAGAGTATAAACAAAGGGGATTGAAAAATGAGAAAAGAATATGAAATGGTAACAGTTAGCGAATATGTAAAATCATTAGATAACGTAAAATGTACATCAATTGCAGAAAAAGAAATTGCAAACCAAGTTGAAAAATATTTATTGAACGTTCAAAGAGCAAAAACAAATGAAAAAATCGTTGAAGCTTTACTTGCATAGGTTTAATAAATATGAATAAAAAGTTTTGCGGGAATTGATAATTATCAATTCCCGCATTGATTTAATAAAAGTTTTTTTCAATTATTGTAAACATCCGGTGTCGTCAAGCAAATTTTCACCATTTGCAGACTCAACAGCCATCTGGTCACAGCGTTCATTGAATTCATGTCCGTTATGCCCTTTGACCCAAATGAATTTTACATTATGTTTTTCTTTTGCTTTTAATAATCTTTTCCACAAGTCTTGGTTTTTAACAGGTTGTTTATTTGCTCCTTTCCAACCTTTTTTTATCCAACTGTCAACCCATTTTTGATTGAAGGCATCAACTAAATACTTTGAATCAGACGTCAACTCAACATCGCAAGGCTTTTTAAGAGCTTCAAGTCCGACAATTGCCGCTAAAAGTTCCATTCTATTGTTTGTTGTAACCTTAAATCCTTGTGTGATTTCTTTTTTATGGACAGTTCCGTTATCATCTTCTGCGATAAGAATTGTTCCATATCCACCTTTCCCGGGGTTTCCGCTACAAGCTCCGTCTGTGTATATTTTAATTAGCATAAAAACTATCCTTCTTCTGTAATATCCCATTTTTCAAGCACATCGTCCGGCATTCCGTCCAAAAATCTTGATGGTTTTGATAACACCATATTCATTGAATAATCGTACATATCAACAGGATATGTTATATATAAATTATTCTTTGCTCGTGTCGCTGCAACATACATTAGTCGCAGTTCTTCATCCATTTCTTCTTCTGAATTAAACGAATAAGCACTTGGAAATCTTCCGTCAACTGCTCCAATTATAAATACCGTATCCCACTCAAGCCCTTTAGCTGAATGAATTGTTGAAATCGTAAGAGCTTCATCATCAGAATTCTTTTTGTACATTCCTTCAACACTGGCATCAGGCGGTTCAAGAGCCAAATCACTTATGAAACCTTCAAGATTGCTATACTGAGTTGACAAATATTCAAAATGGTCTAAATCTTTCTCCCTCTTTGAAAAATCATCGTATTTATCTTTCAAAATCGGTCGATAATAATTTATTACGGCTTCGACAATTTCTTCCGGTTTCTTTTTGGGCAAAACATCACGAAGTTCGCCAAGTGTTGAAAATAACGGAGTCAAGCTTTGGGTTTTATTTGACGGTAAAAGTTTGACATCCGGATTAAGATGTCCTTTAACAACCGGCATGATGTTGTTGACAGTTGAGGAACCAACCCCTTTTAATAGAAGCAAAATTCTTGTCAAACTAATAACATCATCAGGGTTTAGAATTACTCTCAAATGAGCTATAATATCTTTTATATGTGCCGTTTCCATAAATTTTGGGCCGCCAAATTTTTGGAACGGTATTGCACGTTTTGAAAGTTCAATTTCTAAATTGTAAGACATTCTGGCGTTTCGTGTCAAAACACAAATGTCAGACAAATTTATATCTTCGTCCAACAATTCCAAAATTCTTTGGCAAATAAAATCCGCTTCCATTTGAGTGTCTTTTGCACAAATTAGGGCAGGAACTTGCGGAGATACAATATCAGAAAATAATTTTTTTGTATATTTTTCTTTAGCCTTTTCAATTATTGCATTTGTGAATTTTAGGATATTCTGTGTACTTCTGTAATTTTGTTCAAGCTTGATTATTCGTGTATTTTCAAACATTTTAGGAAAGTCTAGAATGTTTCTGTAATTTGCACCACGGAAAGAATAAATACTTTGAGCATCATCTCCCACAGCCATAATATTGTTATGTTCAGAGGCTAAAAGTCTTATTACATCTGCTTGAAGTGTGTTTGTATCTTGGTATTCGTCAACCATTATGTATTTGTATTCGTTAGATAATCTTTTGCGTAATGCTTCGTTGTTTTCCAAGAGAAGTTTTACATACAAAAGCAAATCATCATAATCTAAAACAGAATTTTCTCTTTTATATGCAACGTAAGCTTTGTGAACTTCAATAATTTTATCTTCGCAATGAGTAAATTGAGGAAATTCATCTGCAATTATTTTTTTTGTAGGAGTAACTTTGTTTATACTTTTTGAATAAATATCTAAAAGTGTTGATTTTTTAGGAAATCTTTTTTCTTTTTTAGAAAACATTTGCCCAACAATATGATTTATAACGTCTTCGCAATCTGCTCGATCCATTATTGTAAAGTTGTTTTTTAGCCCTAAAAGTTTAGAATATTTTCTTAAAATAATATTTGCAAAAGAGTGAAAAGTTCCGCCTGCAACTTTTTCGCAACGATTATCTAAAACAATTGTTGCACGAGATAACATTTCTGCAGCGGCTTTTTTGGTGAAAGTCAACAGCAATATATTTTCCGGTTTAACCCCGTCTTCAATTAGCCTTGCAACACGGTAGGTCAAGGTTTTAGTTTTGCCGGAGCCTGCTCCTGCGATAACCAAAATTGCACCTTCTTTTGATTTAACAGCTTCAAGTTGAGCTTCATTAAGGTCTTGTTCATAATTTACTTTGTAATCCGTTTTTATGGCATCACGTTTTTTTAGCACGTATTTTTTACGTGCCGGTGATGATGATTTTTGTTCAATAATTGATGTTTTTTCTCCCATAAAAATCCCTTTACTTTGCTTATTATAGTTCACATACAAATGGGTTTTCAATAATTTTTTGTAAAGTTTTTATAAGATAAGCAATGTTTTTCTAATTTTTTAGCTCTAAACGACCGATAAATATTATGTGTGTAAAAAATAAAAATGAGAGATTAGAATGAAGAAATTTGTTATTTTATTAGGTTTGATAGTGATTTATGTTTTTTCTTATGCCGGAATTGCTCAGGCTATGGATAATTACGGCAAATGGTTTATGCCAAAATATTTAAAAACATACATTCAACCCGGACATTCAAGAACCATTATGATGAAACATGCCTTTTCCGAATGGTCAAGACTAACTAAGAACAAATTTATTTTTTACTATGTTGATAATCCTAAACTTGCTCAAATTGAAGTTTATTTTGTTTCAATAATCCCAAATGCTGATAGAGAAATAGGTTTGACAACAACATCAAGATTGAGTAGCAAAAAAATGACACATGCTAAAATTCTGATTGCTGATAAAACAAGTAAAGGTAAAAAACTTGGCAATGATGCTGTTTATACTGTAATGTTACACGAAATCGGGCATGCAATGGGACTTCTTGAACATTCAAAAGAACCGTTGAGTATTATGTACCCAACAGAAAATGATGCCCAAGAAATCCAAAAGTCTGATTTGAAAAATTTATATGATATTTACGGTTGGTAATTATTTGTTTAGCCAATTCCAATCATAAATTCTAAACAATCTTTTTTGGTCAAGTTTTGTAATATCTTGTGCTTCAGATAGCGGCATAAACATTATTGTAGACTCTTTTCTGTCCATATCTGACAAGCCTAATGCGTGACCGATTTCATGAAGCATTGTTGTATAAATCATATTGTTTGAAGCTTTTGTGTTTTTATTTGCAATTTTAATTTCTGCTTTTGTTATATATCCATTCTTTACTGTTGTTTTATAAGAACCTAAAGGGGTATCTGTAGCATCAACTTTTTCTACAAACACGACATCAATATTTGCGGGTCCTTCATTTTTAAAAACAAAAGAAAGTTTTCCAAAGCTTGCACTTTGCCATTTCAAAAATGCTCTTTTCATCATAAGTGCAGATTTGTCTTCTTTTGGAATATAAACTGAAATTTTAGAAGTTTGCCAATGTGGAACTTGTACGGTATTAGCTTGTCCAAAACTTACAAGTGCAATTCCAAAAACTAAAAATAGCGATAATATAAATTTTTTAATCATAATAACTCCTTTATTTTGCTCAAATTATAATTTATTTTTACTAAAAAATCAAATCAAAATTTTATGCTAGAATATTTTGGAAACTTAAGGAGTTGCAGGCATGAGTGAAAGAGAAAAAATGATTAATGGTGACATTTATGCACCATTTTGTGAAGAACTTGAACAAGATAGATTTCGAGCAAAGAAAATGTGTCTGGAATACAACACTCTATTGCCTGAACAAAAAGAAGAAAAGCAAAAAATCTTAAAGTCTTTGTTAGGAAATTTCGGGGACAACAGTATTATTGAGCCGAATTTTTTCTGCGATTACGGCTATAATATTGAATTTGACGGTTTTGTATATATAAATCATAACAGTGTATTTTTAGATTGTGCAAAGATTAAAATTGGTGCTGATACCTTTATTGGTCCGAATTGTGGGCTGTATACCGCAATCCACCCAACAAATGCAAAAGAAAGAATTGAAGGAAAAGAATGGGCAAAACCGATTACTATTGGTAAAGGCGTTTGGCTTGGCGGTAATGTTGTTGTTCTTCCGGGGGTAACAATTGGCGACAGGGCTGTAATTGGTGCAGGTTCTGTTGTAACAAAAGATATCCCAAATGACGTTGTTGCATTCGGAAATCCTTGTAAAGTGATTAAAAATTTGTAACATTTATTAAGATATATAGCAAAAAATGATATGTTGTGTATTAATATGTGTGTAATAAAATGGTCTTTTTATGGTGAAAGTAATTACTGAAAATTTTTCAACTTATCCGATGACAAGTTTTGGTTCAACTCGTCAAAATAATGCTGTAAAAACAGAAAATACTGAAACGCCCAAAATAAAAAATAACAATAAAAAAGACAAATTGGTTCCTCTTGGATTGATAGCAGGGGGAGGACTTTTGGTTTATTACGGGATTAAAAGACCAAGTACGACAACACTTTATAAAAATTTAGTGACCCAAAGATGCTATCAAATAGAGTCTTATGTTCAAGACTTTTCTTTATTCACAAAAAATTTAGTGAAAACCTCTTTCAATGAACCATTAATGTTTATTGAAAAGTTTAAACAATCTAAAAATATTGATACCGCAAAACATTTGGAAGAAATTTCACTGTCTCAAAAACCGCAAATGGCAGTAGAATTGCTTGATAAAGCATTTAAAGATGTTCGACTTAATTTTGATGAATCAATCGGAGCCGGAGCATCAGATTTTGATACTTTTGCTGTCACTATGGATAATTCCGCAAGAAAAGTTCGAGATGTTTTGAATGCTAAACGGTCTGCAAATAATGTTGCATGTGGTGATTTAACATTAGTTCCACACTTGAAAGGCTCTAAATATTCAGATTTGGTTGAGGATTGCGAAACCAATTTAACCGCAACTGCAAATTCAGCTTACAACGCAATGGCTCGTATTCAGGACAACTGCTTGCATGATGTTATCAAATCTCAATCAAGGCTTATGGCTCAGGTTGTAACGGATTTTAGAAATCTCACACCTGAATTAAAATCAAAAATAATGGATGAAGCTTTTAATAGCGTAAGAAAGTTGTTAAATTTGCCTGAAACCTTCACGCCAAGTTATTCTAAAGAAACAACTTTGACTAATTTTGAAAAATTAGCTCAAGGGGATTTGGAATTTAGGGATGTTCCAAAAGAGGTGGAACATATTTATGATGGAAAAACGTATTGCGAGTTTGTAAAAAATGATACTTTAAAACCTCAGGATTTACCGAAAGAGTTAGAAAATGTTTTTGACGGTAATATCTATTGGAATACTGTCAAAACTGCAGATTTTTCTGAACTTAAACCTGAAGATATTAAAAAGATTTTCTATAGTGCTTCACCATATAATACAGTTAAAGATATCGGATTTATGATTGATAGAATTCGATTGTCTAAAGAGATAGATAAATCTTTGGGTAAAAATAACGAAAAGGTTTATGATAATTCGATTGCAAAGCTTGAGTATTTGTCTGTAAAACTTAAAGAAGTCGGAGAGAAAGAACTCTTAGAAAAATGCTCTAAAGATTTTGATATAGACTCTTTAGAACAAAGGAAAGTTTTGTTCTATTATGTAAATTCATTAGCCAAAAAACTTGGATATAGCGATATAACCCAAATGGATAAACATTTGTCAGAAACAAATGCTGAGTATAATAAAATGTCTATAAGAAAATATATAGATATTTATAGAGAAAATCCGGATATTTATTTTAGTTAATTAATTTATTTGTTTCTAATATCCAAATATTAAATTTTGTGCTATAATAACGGATATTATTTAGTGAGTGTTTATTATATTTTTAAAGGAGAAAACTTATGGCAGAAAAACGCGTATGGCTCTTTAAGGACGGGAATGCATCAATGAAAAATCTTCTTGGGGGAAAGGGTGCTAATTTAGCAGAAATGACAAATTTAGGGTTACCTGTACCTCCAGGGTTGACTATTACAACCGAAACTTGTATGGATTATATCAATCACGGGAATAAAATGCCCGAAGGTTTGATGGATGAAGTTAAATCCGCTCTAAAGGTTATTGAAGATTATACCGGTAAAAAGTTTGGAGATTCAACAAATCCTTTACTTGTATCCGTAAGATCAGGTGCTCGAGTTTCAATGCCGGGGATGATGGAAACAATTTTGAACTTAGGTTTGAATGACCAAACTGTTGAAGCAATGATTAAATTGACCAACAATCCTCGTTTTTGCTATGATTCTTATCGCAGATTTTTGACAATGTTTGGTTCTGTTGCTTGGGAAATGGATAGACAACAGTATTTTGAATCTGAAGTTGAAAAGGTTAAAGAAAGAGAAGGTGTAACTTCTGATACAGAAGTTTCTGCTGAAGGTTGGAAATCATTAATTCCTATTTATAAAAATGTAATTAAAGAAGTTACAGGAAAAGAATTTCCTCAAGATCCTTACGTTCAGTTGCAAGAATCTATTGAAGCCGTATTTCGTTCTTGGAATATCCCAAGAGCCGTTGCGTATCGTAACATGAATAAGATTGACCACAGTTTTGGAACAGCCGTAAATGTTCAGACAATGGTGTTCGGAAATATGGGTGATGATTGTGCAACAGGTGTATCATTCACTCGTAATCCTGCAACAGGTGAAAATAAATTCTATGGCGAATATTTGACAAATGCTCAAGGAGAAGATGTTGTTGCAGGTATCAGAACTCCAAAACCGATAGCTCAATTGCAAGAAGAAATGCCTGAACTCTATAAGCAATATGTTGATATCGCTAAAAAACTTGAACTTGGTTATAAAGATGTTCAGGATATGGAATTCACGATTGAAAAAGGTAAATTGTGGATTTTGCAAACTCGTAACGGAAAAAGAACTGCTGCTGCTGCTGTAAAAATTGCCGTTGATATGTGCGAAGAAGGAATTATTTCAAAAGAACGAGCAATACAATTGGTTGATCCTTATTCGGTAAACCAAATTCTTTTACCTTGTTTTGACTCTAAGGCTCTTGAAGAGTCTCATAAGATTGCAAAAGGGGTTAACGCATCTCCGGGAGCTGCTGTTGGTAAGATTGTGTTTGATACAGAAGAAGCCGCAGAACGAGGTAAAGCGGGAGAAAAAGTTATTCTGGTTCGTGTTGAAACTTGTCCTGATGATATTCACGGAATGGCTGTATCGCAAGGTGTTTTGACTCTTCGAGGCGGAGCTACTTCTCATGCTGCTGTTGTTGCTAAAGGTATGGGAAAACCATGTGTTTCAGGTTGTGAAGATATGAAAATCGACCTTGATAATGAGATTTTGATTGGTAGTGACGGAACTCAATATCACAAAGATTCAATTATCTCGATTGACGGCGGTAAAGGTCTTGTTATGGACGGTGCTGTTAAAATGGTTGAGGCGAAGATTGACGAAAATTGGAACAAATTCTTCTCTTGGGTAAATGAAATTAAACGCTTGAAGGTCGAAGCAAATGCTGATACTCCTAAAGATGTTGCCAAAGCACTGGAATTTGGAGCAGAAGGTGTAGGATTGTGTAGAACAGAACACATGTTTATGGATCCTGACAGACTTCCTTGGGTGCAAAAAATGATTATTGCAGGAACTCCTGAGGCTAGACGCGAAGCTTTAAGTCATATTTTACCTATGCAATATTCAGATTTTTATGCAATGTTTAAAGCTATTGGTGAAAAACCAATGACAGTCAGACTTCTTGACCCTCCATTGCATGAATTTTTACCTGATAAAGAAGGCTTGATTGCGGAAGTTGCAACTTTAAAGGCTCAAGGTAAAGATGCAAAAGAAAAAGAGGAACTTTTGAGAGTTGTAGAATCTTTATCTGAAGCTAATCCGATGATGGGACTTCGCGGTTGCCGTTTAGGTTTGACTTATCCTGAAATTAACGAAATGCAGGTGCAAGCTATCTTTGAAGCAGCATGTGATGTGAAAAAAGAAGGTATTAACGTTAAACCTTGGGTAATGATTCCGCTAATCGGGCATGTTAATGAGTTGAAAGTTGCAAAAGAAATTTTGGTTCGAGTTGCTAAAGACGTAATGAAAGAAAAAGGTGTTGAAGTTGATTACAAATTCGGTACAATGATTGAAATTCCACGTGCAGCTTTGACTTCTGACGAAATTGCGGAATACGCAGAATTCTTCTCCTTTGGAACAAACGATTTAACACAATTGACTTTTGGTTTCTCTCGTGATGATGCGGAAGGCAAATTCTTAAATCGTTACGTAGAGCAAAAAATCTTGCCTGCTAACCCGTTTGATACCCTTGATCAACGAGGAGTTGGTGAATTGGTTGAAATTTCTATGGAAAGAGGTAAGAAGGTTAATCCTAATTTGAAAGGCGGAGTTTGCGGAGAACATGGTGGAGACCCTGATTCTGTAAAATTCTGTCACAGAATAGGACTTGATTATGTGTCTTGTTCTCCTTTCAGAATTCCTCAGGCAATGTTAGCTGCTGCTCAGGCTGTTGTGGAAGAAAAGAATAAATAAAAACATAACGTTTTATAATAAATATGGCGTTCGAGAGGTTATTGAACTTCTCGAACGTTTTTTTGTAATGTAACGATTTATTACGACATATTAAAGAATTTTCTTATTTTGTTCGTTTTAACTTTTATAAGGTAAAATGCACAAGAAAATCCTGATGCTGTAAAAACATATAATGGCAGACGCTCAGAATGGAGAGGCAATGAATATCTCCTAAAAGATGCTGAAATTGTAATTCCGAAATTCAACATATAATTAAATATTAAAAGTGAATTGCAAGAAATTGCCCATAAGATTTTCGTTCCAAACTTGAACATCTTGTGGTACATCTAAAACCGTTGGCGTGAAATTCCAAATATATTTAATTTCGGATTTGACTAAAAATTCTGCAGTTGATTGAGCAAATTTTCCCGGAACTGTCAAAATAGCAATATCAATAGAATGTTTTTTTGCGTATTTTGGAAGTTCTTTTATATCAAGAATTTCTTTATTGTTGATTGTTTTGCCGATTTTTTCTTTGTTATTATCAAACAAACTGATAATATTTAGCCCGTAACTTGTGAAGTTATCGTATTTTGCAAGTGCCATTCCAAGGTTTCCGGCACCAATAATATAAGCATTTTTTGTTTTGGCAAAACCTAATGTCGTTTCGATTGATTTTTTTAATTCTTTAACAATATAGCCAACTCTTGATTTTCCTGAATTGTTGAGAAGATTTATATCTTTTCTGACCTGAGAATCATCAATTCTTAACAGTGTTGCAATTTGTTTACTTGAAATATATTCGGTCTTTTGGTCAATAAAATCCTGCAAAATGCAATGGTACAATGTTAATCGGTTTATAACTTTTTCTGAAATTTTTTTGTCCATATTTTATATTATACATAAAAAGTGGCTAATTATTTATTTTTAATGATATAATTTGAGTATGAAACATATATTTGAACAAAAAGTTTATTATTCAGATACCGATGCGTATGGTGTTGTTTGGCACGGCTCATATTTAAGATGGCTTGAAATGGGTAGAGTTTGCTTATGCGAAATGATGGGTCACAACTTGATTGACTTGAAAAATCAAGATATCGTTTTGCCAGTCGTAAATTTGAACATTAAATACAAAATGTCTGCAAAATTAGAAGATGAATTGTCTATAGAGACTGAAATTGTTGAATTTAACGGTTTTACAGTTAAATTCAAACAAATAATTAAAGAAAAGAAATCCGGAAAAGTTTGCATAGATGCAGATGTTTCTGTTGTTGCAATAAATAATGATGGCAAATTGTACAGAAAAATGCCTGAAGTGTTGGCTAAATCTTTTGATGAGGTGTTGAAATGTCCGCAACTCGTTTAAACAAATATATTGCCTCCTCCGGTTTATGTTCAAGAAGAAAAGCTGATGAACTTATTGAATCCGGTGTTGTGTCCGTAAACGGAAAAAAAATCACAGAATTAGGGTTTACTGTTCAACCGAAAGACAAGGTTTTTGTTAACGGAAAAATGATTCATCCTGTTAAACATGAATATTACAGATTCTACAAACCTGCAGGTTATATCACAACAGCAGATGATGAAAAAGGACGTAAAACTATTTATGACCTTATTCCTGAAAATCTTCACAATCTAAAACCTGTCGGCAGATTAGATAGAGAATCAACCGGATTGATAATTTTGACAAATGACGGGGATTTAATCAATGACTTGACTCATCCGTCTGTTAAGGTTCCTAAATTGTACAGAGTTTCAATTGATGGGAAAATTTCTCAAAATGATATTGATAAAATGTATAAAGGTATTGAAATTGAACCAAATAAAATGGCGTATGCTGAAGTTGATGTTTTAGAAGTTGATGACAAACACACAGTTATGGAAGTTTTATTATACCAAGGACTGAACAGACAAATTCGTAAGATGTTTGAGCATTTAGGGTTTAAAGTTCTTACTCTTAAAAGAATTCAACACGCAACTTTGAATTTGGATGGTATGAAGCGTGGGAATTTAAAACCTATTAAACCTCAACAAATAAAAGAACTTCGCAACTTCTTAAACAGGATTGCAAAGAAAAATGATTAGGATTGCTCTTGTTGGAAATATTGCAAGCGGAAAATCAACTGTTGAACAGGTTTTGACTTCAAATGGCTTTCTTGTTTTGGATACTGATAGAGTTGCTCATATTCTTTTAGATAATAATCAAGAAGTCATAAACGCTTTTAAAGATTTTGACATCCTTGAAAATGGTAAAATATCAAGAGAAAAGTTGGGACGTGTTGTTTTTTCTTCTAAAGAAAACAAAAAGAAACTTGAAAATATTTTACATCCTCAAATTCGTCAGGAAATTTTGAAGTTTTTTGACGAAAATTCGGACAAAAAAGCCGTATTTGTAGCTATTCCTCTTTTATTTGAAGCAAAAATGGAAGATTTGTTTGATAAAATTGTTTTTGTTTATACTGACGATAAAATAAGGCTAAATCGTCTTATTGCTCGTAATAATTACACGCTTGAGTATGCAAAAGTTCGCATAAATTCTCAACTATCTCAAGATGAAAAAGTCAAAAAATCAGATATTGTGATTTTTAATAATTCAACAAAAGAAGATTTAGAAAAAGAAGTTAAAGCTAAACTAATTGAACAAATCCGCTAATATCTGAATTATAAGGACTGTATCTTGCTTTTGTAACTTTGTCGTCTCGATTTCCTTCGATAGTTTCAAAGGTACCGTTTTTATTGATTTTTGAAACTATTCCGGTGTGAGATGCTCCATTTTCTCGCAAGATTAGAATATCTCCAACATGAACTTTTTCTGTGATTATTTTTGCTTTATTGCTTTTGGTTGATAAATCTAAATATTTATCATTTTTTATGCCCCATTGTTTCATGTCTTCAACTCTACGGTTTTCTGCTCCATCAGGAAGTTTTACAAGCCGTTTGGGCGGATTAAGACCCTTTTGTTCGCAAGTTTCTTTTACGATATATGCAACAAAATCGGCACACCATTCTCCGCTATTTGAAAATTTTCTAAAACTTCCATCTGCTTCGTTATAACCAAGATATTTTTCGGCATTAATTGCCATTGCATGCCTGAATTCGCCTTTTGTTACATGAGTTTGTTTTCTTTTTGTTTGTTCTGTTTTTTGAACATCTTTGGTTTGTGTTGTTTTAGCAGGTGTTGTTGCTTTTGAACTTTCAGCTACTTTTTGAGTTTGTGGTGTTTCAGAACTTCCAAGTTTAAAGATATTTATATTTTGAACATTTGTTGGTATTTGGTTTGTATTGCCTGACAGTCCAAAATTTCCGGAGAAAATATTTCCACCCCAAGGGATACTCATTCCCGATTGGTTATTTTGGAATAAATTTTGACTTTTGAAAATATTTACCGGTTGAAATCCATAGAATACATTCTGTGGACTGAATATACTTTGGTCAAAAAAGTTTGCGTAAGGATCGAGCGGCGACTGTTTCAGACCGCATGTTGTTCCTACATTATATGCAAATACGATGTTATTTACATCTGTGTTATAAGATATTTGATGAGTGTAATCAAACAATATTCTTGTCCCCGTATTTCCCCTATATTTATATAAAGTATTTTGGGGAGAAAAAATTGCCTGATTTTTATAGATTTGTTACAGTATTATAATAGCAAACGTTTTTTAGTTATCTTGGTTTTTGAACTGCATATCATAAAGGTGCTTATAATTCCCGTTTGGAATAGCCATAAGTTCATCATGTGTGCCGAGTTCAACCAATTGACCTTCATTAATAACCGCAATTCTATCCGCGTTATTAATTGTGGATAGTCTGTGTGCAATTACGAATACTGTTTTATTTTGCATCAAGTTATCCAGTGCTTTTTGCACAATTGCTTCTGATTCATTATCAAGAGCAGATGTAGCTTCATCCAAAATTACAATCGGAGCGTTTTTAATCATTGCTCTTGCAATTGCGACACGCTGTCTTTGACCACCGGATAGAGATGCTCCTCTTTCTCCAACAAATGTATCAATTCCGTTTTCTAACGTATTTAAAAATTCGTCCAAATGTGCAAGTTTAACAACATTCTCAACTTCATCCTGAGTTGCATCTTCTTTACCCATAAGAATATTTTCTTTTATTGAACCTGAGAATAAGAAGTTGTCCTGAAATACAAAAGAAATATTATCTCTCAATTCTTCTAAGTCAATATCTCGAATATCAATATTATCAAATTTAATACTTCCACCGTTTACATCATAAAATCTTGGAAGTAAATTAACTATTGTACTCTTACCACCACCGGAATTTCCGACAAGTGCAATTGTTTCTCCCTTATTAACATGAAGTGTGAAATCTTTAATAACAGGAACATTTTTTTCATATTCAAAATAAACATTTTCAAAGTCGATAGAAGAATTTAATCCACTAATTTGAATAGGGTTTTCTTTGTTTTTAATATGCGGAACCAAGTCAAATAATTCAAACACCCTGCCTAAAGCAACAAATGTAGTCTGTAAATCTGTTAGAGTTCTGCCCAAATCTTTTACCGGTTTATAAAGAAGTAATAAAGACGTTACAAATGATGCAAAACTTCCTGCAGTCATTTGTCCGCTGATTATTAAATGGTTTCCGTAAAACATAACAAGAGCAATTCCGATTGAGCAAATAAAATACATAATCGGAGACATCCAACCGACTCTTTTTGTCAAAGATATCGTCAAATCAAATTGTTCCTTAATTTGCGTTTCAAATTTTTGATTTTGAAGTTTTTGCAAATTGTAAGCTGTCATTATTTTGTTGCCTGTAAACGTTTCATTAAAGTTGGTTGTCATATCCCCACCAACTACCATTGTTGCGTTAGAAACTTTTTTAATTTTCTTTCTGATAAGCGTTACAGGAGTGATTGCAATTGCCATAATTCCAACCCCGATAATCGCAAGTTTCCATGAATTGTATAACAAAACTGCTACCAAACCGACAATTCCAAAACTTGTCATAACGAAAGTTTTTATTGTATTTATAATATTTTTACTAGCGGTATCAGGATCTGTTAAAAATCTTGTCAATACAAGCCCTGAAGAATTTATGTCATAAAACTTCGGATCTAAAGAGGTTAATTTTCTAAATAATTCAACTTTTAACGAATTTGAAATTTTGTTTCCAGTCCAGTCTGTTAAGTAGTTATTGGTGTATTTTAACAAGCCCTGAACAACTGCAAATAATACAATTCCAAACGGAATAATTGTTGCAAGCATGTTTTGTTCAATAGTAAAACTCCCGATAGTCCAACTTTTTCCATTTATAACACAGTCCATATAAGGTTTTAGTGCAAAAGCAACAACACCATCTAACAAACCTAGCGGAATCGCCAAAATCATATTTAAAATGATTCTACCCATGTGAGGTTTTATGAACGGAAAAATTTTATTCGCTAAATACCCGTATCTGAATGCATCTTTAGATGATGTATCTTTTAATTTATAATCCATAATTCCAAAAATCCTTATATATCCCTATCTTCTTAATGTAAAAATTATGCCATAAACCAAAGATATTTACAAATTTGTAAATTCTAAAACTAAACTTGACATTAAACTATACTTATTGTAATCTTATATTACTGTTTGACTACGGGCATGTGGTGGAATGGTAGACACGCTAGTCTTAGGAACTAGTGCTAACGCGTGGGAGTTCGAGTCTCTTCATGCCCAGTTTTTAAAAGAACCTTGCAAGAGGTTCTTTTTTTGTGCAATAAAATTACACCCGCTTCGACTCGAAAGTAATTTGTTTTAGAGCTTACTTTAATATGCTCATCATTATTTTATAAAATAGCTTTTTTTGTTCAGGGTTTGAAATCTTTAAAAGGTTATTTATTTCGTTATCAATATTAATATTTTCATTAAGATGCTCGTATTTTGTTAGAGAGCGGATATCAATATCAAATATTTCGGCTAAAGATATCAAAATAGTGCAAGAAGGAAGATTTTTCCCGTTTTCAAGTCGGCTGATATGTTGCCACTCTATATTTAGAAGATTGCTTAATTCTTCTTGAGTCATCCCTCTTTTTTCTCTCAATTCTTTTAGTCTTTTACCGAATAATTTTTTATCAATCATGCTCGCCTCTTTTTGTTTAGTTTAAATGCATGAATAATAAAAATTAATAATAAATGTGTTTTATATCTTTGAGTAACAAAACATTAATGTTGTATTCGTAAAACAAATGTGTTATATTAATGAACAAATATATGCACAAGTGTTTTATTGGGTAAAAGAAAGGTTGAAAAAATGAAGAAATTTTTTAAGGGAATAAGGAAAAAGGGACAAGGAAATAAGTTCTTTATAGAAGATATTAAACGTCATCCTGAGGGTGATAACCCGAAGGATCTAAGTACATCTGGAAGTAGATTCTTCGCTCTTCACGCTCGCATTAAACAGATACGTCTCACGCCTTTATCCTCTGTTTGCGTGGCTCAGAATGACGCTAAGGATAAAAACATAAAGACCTTAGAGCCTCAGTGCCCTATTTCCTTGTCCCTTAAAAAGGAACTTGCATTTACTTTAGCAGAAGTTTTAATCACCCTTGGCATAATTGGGGTAGTAGCAGCTATTACAATTCCAATGTTAAGAAGTGCTTTTTATGAAAAACAAACGGTATCAAGGCTTTTGGAGACTCAATCTATTCTTTCTCAGGCAATAAAATCAGCAGAAGAAGAGTATGGAGAGGTTGGAGGTTGGGATATTACCGGACAAAATGAAGCGAGTGCTAAGGTTATTGCTGATAAAATTAAACCTTTTCTAAAACTTGCTCTTGATTGTGGCGGGATGGATGCAGAAGGAAAATGTTTTTCTAGTTCTTATTATAAGTTTTTAAATGGAACCAATCATTATGAATTATATGCTGTTTCACGTTCAAAATATAAACTTATGCTCCTTAATGGAACTTCGTTTGCTGTCCAACCATTATTCGGTAATCTTAATAATTTTCAAATCAATATTGACGTAAATGGTCCATCAAAACCCAATATAGTAGGGAAAGATTTATTTCTATTCCAATATAACGGTGAAACTCGCTCACTATATCCGATGGGTGCACCAAGTTCAATATATCCTTATCAGACTAATTGCACGAAAAATAGTACCGGTTGGGGATGTGCTTATTATGTAACGCAATTCCAAAATATGAAATATTTGCATTAAGTGTTTTGATATCTACTTATATTGTGATACAATTACTATATTAAATAAGAGGAATTGTATATGAATAAAACTTTGGTCAAATATCCGTTTTTAACACGTGATGTTGAAATATATGAAAGAGACAACGGGCATAAAATTGTTTTGGCTCATAAAGAAGGTGAAATGGTTAATATTTCGTCTTGGGTTAAAACCGGTTCAATTAATGAAGATGACAACAACAATGGAATTTCGCATTTCTTGGAACATTTGATGTTCAAGGGTACTCATGCTCATAAAGTTGGTGAATTTGACCGTTTGCTTGAATCAAAAGGTGCAATTGTAAATGCTGCAACTTGGAAAGATTACACATTCTTCTATGTAACTTTACCGAAAGGAATTGGTAATAAGGATTTTGATTTAGCCATTGATTTGCATTCTGATATGATGATGGATCCAGTTTTTCCTTCTGTTGAATTGGGGGCTACGTTTGATATAA
The DNA here is from genome assembly GCA_934718135.1 of uncultured Candidatus Melainabacteria bacterium. GTDB lineage: Bacteria > Cyanobacteriota > Vampirovibrionia > Gastranaerophilales > Gastranaerophilaceae > Zag111. The sequence continues at coordinate 72,428 of CAKUZW010000007.1, forward strand.
ATGACAATACAGTGACTGATAAAAGAGAACGCCACGTTGTTATTGAAGAAATCAGGATGAGAAAAGATCAACCATGGACAAAGGTTTATAATATTTGTAACAAGAATTTGTACACTTCTCATCCCTATAAAAGAGATGTAATCGGTACTCCTGAAATTATTTCTCGATTGACCAGAGAAGATATTGATAACTATTATAGAACATTCTATACTCCGAAAAATGTTACAACTATTGTGGTTGGAGATTTTGATCACGATGCAGTTTTAAAAACACTTTGTGAAAAGTTTACTTTCCCTGATAGGTTACAAGGCGAAAACAGGGTAAACAAAATTGATACACCTACTCAATCAACAAAATATATTGAGACAAAATCAAATGTTCAAACCGGATATATGATGTTTGGTTGGTTAGGACCAAAAGCTGCCGAATTGAAACCGGGAATTTGTTTGGATTTAATCAGTATAATATTTGGTGACGGTTCAAGTTCTCGTTTGCAACAAAATTTGATAGAAAAGCTTCCGGAACAAATTTTCAATATGATAGGTTCTGAGCATTATCAGTTTAAAGACGGCAATAATTTCTTTATTCAAGCGAATTTTAAACCTGAATTTAAAGAAAAAGCACTTGAGCTTACAAAACAAGAATTGGCTAATCTTTTGAATAATAAGATAACAGAAGAAGAGTTGTCAAAGGCTAAAAAACGTATAAAATCTCGTTTTGCTTTCGCAGCAGAAACTGTTTCTGAAATTGGGGAAACAATCGGTTATTATATGACTGTTTGCGAAAATTTAAAACTTATCGAAGATTATTTGACTGATTTAGATAGTATTACGGTAGTTGATTTGGAAAATACAATAAAGGAATATTTATCTTTAGATAATGCCGTTATTTCTGTTTTGATTCCTGAGGAATAATTTATGTCAACAGAATTTGATGAACAATTGAATTTAGTTAGAGAAAAATGTTTGCACTGTGAAAAATGCTCTCTTTGCAAAACTCGTACTAAATCAGTGTTTTCTGCAGGTGTTCCAAATTCTAAATTGATGCTAATCGGCGAAGCTCCCGGGTATTATGAAGATCAGAAAGGTGAACCTTTTGTCGGAAAAGCAGGGCAACTATTGGATAAAATCTTGGGTTGTGTCGGATTTTCTCGTAATCGTGACATTTATATTTGTAATACTCTAAAATGTCGTCCGCCTGAAAATCGTGACCCGTTACCGGAAGAAAAGGCTGCATGTCGTGAGTATTTGGATGCTCAAGTTGAAATTTTAAAACCGAGAATTATTTTGCTTTGTGGTAGGGTTGCTGTTAATTCTTTTATTGACACAAAACTTGGGATTACAAAACTTCGCGGAAAGTGGTTTGAAGGACCAAATTTTTCAAAAATGATGCCTATTTTTCACCCGTCATATTTACTTCGTAATGATTCCAAAGCAAAAGGTTCTCCAAAATGGCTCATGTGGCAGGATATTAAAGAAGTTCGCCGAGTTTATGACCAAATGAACTAGCAAAAATTTTATTTCACCGTTTTATAAATAAATATAACTGCAAAATCTTAAAGGTTCTACTTATGAAAATTAATTTATATAATTTGAATTTCAATTACTATAGAACACCTAATAGACCGTCTTTTCGCTCAATTGATAGTGATTCTCCCAGTGATGATGTTGATAAAATAAGAAATAAGCGAAATCATCTGGAAGAGTCTTTGTCTAAAAATGAAGATGCTCAAAATTCAGTAGAAGATAAGATTTCCAGTCTTGAATCTGATATATCAACTCAATCATCAAATATAAATTCTGAAAAATCATCAATAGCGACAGACTCAAATAAAATTGATAGTATTACACGTGATAGATCCAATTGGGAGCATAAACTAGAAAATTCTCAGGACAAATTGCAATCTGATAGAGAAAAGTTAGAACGTTTGCAATCTCGCATGTCACAACTTCATTCTCAGTATCAAAAAATTTCATCCGATATTTCTGAGTTAAATGAGGTTTAGTTTTTTGTCGGTTTTGCTAAGCTATGGAAAAGGATATAGAGAAAAGTTCGTTGCGTCATCCTGAGGCTTTAGCCGAAGGATCTTTTTGAAGTCAATAAGTCTATAAGTTGATAAGTCCTTTACACCTCTCTTTACCCTCTCGCTTTGTACAGTTCGGAATGACATGTATAATATATTTTGTAAAGAACTTATTCTCTTAATTCAAATCAACATTGATAGATTCTGAATAGCAAGAAAATTTTGTGCTCACACTTCGCACAAATTTTCTAAGCTTTCAGAATGACAGTCCTTTTATAGGGTTCGGGGGCTTTTCACGCTTGCATTAAACGGTTTACGCCTTACATCCTCTGTTTGCACCCCCTTAGTATGACGGATGTATTAAAAAAAAGAGGCATTCAGAAATGAATACCTCTTTTCAAGCGTTTTATCTAAAGTATTAACTACTTCATCAATTCGCCAACTGCTTTGTAAACGTTCATACGTTTTGCAGCATCGCTTTCAGCTTGTTGATATAGAGCTTCAGCATGTTCAGGGTTAGTCTTCATAAGTGATTTATAACGACCTTCTGATCTGATGAAGTCTTGGTAGCTTCCTTTTGGATCTTTAGCATCCCAAGTGAACGGTTGTTCAGGGTTAGCAGGGTTGTATCTGTATAATGGGAAGTATCCTGCTTCTACTGCACGTTTTTGTTCAGTTTGAGTTTTGCTCATGTCGATACCGTGTGCGATACATGGAGCATATGCGAAGATGATTGATGGTCCGTTGTAAGCTTCAGCTTCTTGGAATGCTTTTAGAGTTTGAGCTCTATCTGCACCTAAAGCTACTGATGCTACATATACATAACCATAAGACATGCTCATCAAGCCCATGTTTTTCTTGTATGTTTGTTTACCGCCTGTAGCGAATTTAGCAACTGCACCTGTTGGAGTTGATTTAGAAGCTTGACCACCAGTATTTGAGTAAACTTCTGTATCAAGAACAAGAACGTTAACGTTTTTGTTTTGAGCAAGAACGTGGTCAATACCGCCGTAACCGATATCGTTAGCCCATCCGTCACCACCGATAATCCATACAGATTTATCTGTGAAGTAATCTTCAAGTTCTTTAACTTTAGCTAAGTCTGTGCAATCACATTCAGCAGCGTATTTGTTAATGATAGCTTTAGCAGCTTCTTGATCTTTAACAGCTTCTTCAGTTTTTGAATCATCCCAGTGAGATAATGCTTTTTCTAAAGCTGCTTTCAAATCAGCAGGAGCTTTTTCGCTAGCCATAACTTTTTCTGCATATGATTTCAATGTTGCTCTGTTTTGGTCAACAGCCAATCTCATACCATAACCAAATTCAGCGTTGTCTTCAAACAATGAGTTAGCCCATGCCGGACCTCTGCCGTCTTTGTTAGTTGTGTATGGGATTGTTGGGAATGTACCGGAGTAAATTGAAGAACAACCTGTTGCGTTAGCTACAATTGCGTTTTCACCGAACAATTGAGAAACTAATTTAACATAAGGTGTTTCACCACAACCTGCACAAGCACCTGAGAATTCGAATAATGGTTTTCTCAACATAGCACCTTTAATTGTTTTAGTTGTGTTTTTACCCATAACGTTATCAGGTAATGAATCGAAGAATTTTTCATTTTCTAATTCACAAGCTTCAACTTCTTTTTCAATTGAAGACCAAGTTAAAGCTTTTTTACCTTCAACTTTAGACATTGGACATTGGTCTAAACATACACCACAACCTGTACAATCTTCGCAGTAAACTTGAACTTTGAATTGTTCACCATTCAAGTTTGGTTTAGCATCAACAGTGTTGAATGATTTTGGAGCATCTTTCAAGCTGTCTTTTTCTGCTAATTTAGTTCTGATTGCAGCGTGTGGACAAGCTGATGCACAAATACCACATTGGATACAGTGTTCAGAATTCCAGTGAGGAACACGAGGTGCAATACCACGTTTTTCTAAGCAAGCTGTACCTGTTGGGACAACACCGTCAATACTCATTGCTGAAACTGGGATGTCATCACCTTTCAATTTCATTGATGGTTCAATGATTTTCTTAGCGAAATCGCTAGCATTTTCAGGAATGAATTGAGCATCGTCAACACATCCAACACCATCTAATGTAGCCGGTACCGGAACTTCTTCAGTTGCGTTGATAGCTGCATCAATCAATGCTAAGTTCATATTAACAACATCGTCACCTTTTTTCTTGAATGTCTTAGTTGTCATAGCTCTCATACCTTCATAAGCTTGTTCAAATGGAATGATTCCAGAAACTTTGAAGTATGCAACCATCATAACTGTGTTAGCACCTTTACCTCTTAAGCCAGGTTGTTGTTTGATTAGAGATTCAGCATCTACGTTGTAGAATTTGATTTTCTTATCAATAATAGTTTTTTGCATATCTCTAGTTAAGTGAGCAAAAGCTTCTTCTTTAGAGTATGGGCTGTTTAGTAAGAATGTTCCGCCTTCTTTGATACCTTTTAATAGGTCATATCTTCCGATATAAGAGTGAGCTGAACATGATACGAAATCAGGTGCTGTGATTAAGTAAGTTGATTTGATTTGTTTGTCACCAAATCTCAAGTGAGAAACTGTAACACCAAATGATTTTTTAGAGTCATAAGCAAAGTATGCTTGAGCATCTTTGTTTGTATATTGACCAATAATTTTGATTGAGTTTTTGTTAGCACCAACTGTACCGTCTGAACCCAAGCCCCAGAACATACAGTTTGTAGTTCCAGCAGGTTCTGTAACGATGTGATCCTCAACTTTGATTGATTTGTGAGTTACATCATCATCAATACCAACTGTAAATCCGTGGAATCCGTTGTTTTCAGCATGTTTGTAAATAGCAAGAACCATTGAAGGTGTGAATTCTTTTGAAGACAAACCATAACGTCCGCCGATTACTCTGATGTCTTTGTTTTCAATAGCTGCAACAACATCCAAGTATAAAGGTTCACCGATTGAACCAGGTTCTTTAGTTCTATCCAAAACTGTGATACGTTTAACTGATTTTGGAAGAGCTTCGTTAAATCTCTTAACGTCGAATGGTCTGTACAATCTAACTTTAACCAAACCATATTTAGTACCACGATTAGCGTTCAAGTATTCGATTGTTTCTTCGATTGTTTCACAACCTGAACCGATAGCTACGATAACGTCAGTTGCATCCGGAGCACCAACATAATCGAATGGATGATATTGTCTTCCAGTAACTTTAGCAACTTTATCCATGTATTCTTGAACGATATCAGGAACAGCATCATAGTATTTGTTAACTGTTTCACGACCTTGGAAGTATACGTCAGAGTTTTGAGCACCAACTTTACATTTTGGAGCTTCAGGACGTAATGCTCTTTGTCTAAATTCTTCAATATATTTTGGTTCAACTAATTTAGCGATATCTTCGTAAGAAATTTCTTCAATTTTGTGAATTTCGTGAGAAGTTCTAAATCCATCAAAGAATTGTAAGAATGGAACTTTAGCTTTGTAAGTTGCTAAGTGTGCAACTAAAGCCAAATCCATTTCTTCTTGAACAGAGTTAGCTGCTAACATAGCATAACCTGTGTTACGGCAACCCATAACGTCTGTGTGATCACCGAAAATTGCTAATGATTGAGCTGCAAGAGCACGAGCTGCAACGTGAATTACGTGTGGAAGCATTTCACCTGCTACTTTGTGCATTACAGGAATCATCAAAAGTAAACCTTGAGAAGCTGTGTAAGTTGAAGTTAATGAACCTGCAGCCAAAGAACCATGAACAGCACCTGCTGCACCTGCTTCTGATTGCATTTCGGCTACTCTAACTTCTTCGCCCCAGATGTTTTTTTTGTGTTGTGATGCCCATTCATCAACCCATTCTCCCATTGTTGAAGAAGGTGTGATTGGGTAAATAGCTGATACTTCACTTAACGCATACGCAATATGTGCGGCAGCGTAGTTACCATCAACTGTTATTGTTTTTCCTGGCATAATTAGTAACCCTCCTTATTTATGCACTATTACTTAATTATAACTGTACGCTTTTCATGATAATACAAACATAAACTTTGACCTAATTTTAGTTTTTTTAATTTGTAAATTTATGTTAAGATTTGGATTATTTTTCCCATTAATTGTAAATAATTATTGTTCACATACATTATACATTTTGGAAAGGATTTACCCCACTATGAATATTTTATCAATTCAATCTTTGAGTTTTAAGAATAACTATGTAAATACTCAAAACAATGTAAATAGAAATTCAAATTATGCAACTAATAATATTACAGCTCCTAAGTTGAGACCACTTGCTCAAGATACTGTATCTTTTGGGTCAGGTGCTAAAGAATTAGGGCAAAGAACAAAAGAAATTTCTTACGGTTTAGGTAAAGAAATTTATGCAGAATTAAATCCTATGGTAAGACCTTTTGTTAATTTGTTGAAGAAAAATTTAAAGAATTTAATAGCAACAGAAGCTCATCCTGAAAATCCGATTGCAACAATCAGTGGTCGAGCTAAAAGTCCTTTGTCTATGATTGAAAAAGGTTTATCAAGAAACTTGATGACTAAAGATCAAATTAAACAAATGGGCGATGCTCTTGGTTTTAGAATTTCTTTGAGAAGTTCTTCTCAAAAAGATTTTGATAACGTATTCAAAGGCTTAGGACAAATGGTTAAATCCGGTTTGTTTGAAGTTTTGGAAATGGAAAACTATCGTTTAACTCGTAAACAAAGTTATGTATCATCTAAGACATTAGATAAATTTGAACAAATTTGTCAATCAAAAGGTCAATTCCCTTCTCGTACAGGTAAAGCAATTCCAAACGGTTATACCGCATTCCATTTGACTATCAAACTTCCGAACGGTCAAATCGCAGAACTACAAATCATGGGTAAAGATTTGGAAAGAGTTAAAGATTTGGAAGATTTTTATTACAAGTTGAGATGTAAGAAAGAATTTTCTCCTCAATATAAACCAATATATGATATGATGAGTTCCAAAATGTCAACATTGGATGATTTCCAAAAAGAAACATTAAAGAGATATATCAAAGACTCTTATCAACATGCTCTAGAATTGCCGGCTAGATCTTCAAAACATAAGTTTAATGCGAAAAATGACTTCTTGCCTATTCCATATTCCTTACCTGAAGAATTAGGTTTTGCTAATCTTCAAAAAATGAAAGAAGCTTGTGATGCTGCAGCTAAAAGAGCTTCTGCTGGTAATAAAGCTACAAGACAGAAATAATCGCAACATTTTCAATGTGATAAGTGTGACAAAACATATCAAAAGGCTGTACTGATTTAACGGTACAGTTCTTTTGTTCTTGCAAGTATTTTAAATCTCTTGCAAGTGTAGCGGGATTACAGCTTACATAAATTATTGTTTTTGATAATCTCACTGCATTATCAAGGCTTTCTTTCGTGCAACCTTTTCTTGGCGGGTCAAGAATTATTGCATCAAACTTTCTCTTTTCTTTTTGGAAAAAGACAGATGCATCAAGGTTGTGGATTTCTAAATTGTGGATATTATTCACTTCTGCTGTTTCTCTTGCAAGTTCTACAGATTCTTTATTAGATTCAACACTCACTACTTTTTTACAGATATCCGATATGCAAATCCCGAATGATGTAATCCCTGCGTAAGCATCAAGGACAATCGGGTTTTCAAAGTTTGTTTGAATATAATCTTTTACATATTTGAATATATTTTCTGCACTTTTAGGGTTTATTTGGAAAAATGTGTTTGGTCCGATTCGGAATGTTTTATCTAAAATTCGTTCTTTGACAAAGTTTTTACCTGCTAAACATTCAGTTTTTTCACCTAAAATTACATTTGTTTTTTTAGAATTAAAGTTTACGCAAACTCCTGCAACTTCATAAAATTCATCAAAAATACATTTTGCAAAATCATTCAGTCTGTCAAATGATTTTGTTGCATTGACAACCAAAACGACAAGATTTTTGCCTGTTGCTAAAGAACTTCTGATAACAACATGACGCAAATCGCCTGAGTGTTTCTTTTCTTTATAGCCTGAAATTCCGAAATCAAATGCTTTTTCTCTGATGAATTCAATAATTTTATCGCAAATTTCCGGTTGAATAGGACAATATTTGATATTTACGATTTCATGAGTTCCCGGTTTGTAATAACCTGCTAAAATTCGTTTTGAATTCTTGGTTTCTGATATCGGGTATTGAATTTTGTGTCTATAATTTTTTGTTTGCGGGCTTGGAATCGGGGTTGGAATTTCGATATTCAATTTTCCGATTGATTTCATTGTTTCTTCTACAATTTGTCTTTTTAATTCCAATTGATAATCGTAATCAATGAATTGAAGCTGGCATGCTCCACAAACTTTTTGCATAGGGCAAAATGGTTTAACACGATGTGGTGAAGGGGTTATAATTTCGATAATTTTTCCATTTGCGAAGTTTTTATTAACTTTTGTAATCTTAATTTTTACTTCATCTTGCGGGCATGCATTGTCTACAAAAACTACAAAACCGTCTATTCTTGCAAGTCCTAATCCTAAGTTTGTTATCTTTTCTATTGTTACCGTAAATTCATCATTAATATTCATAGTTTTTATTATACCTTAAATATTCTTTATAATTTCACATCTTAATAAACTTATGTTATTATTTAGTATATCTATAAAGACGTAAGGAGAGAATTATTTATGAAAAAGATTATTGTATCGCTGCTTTTGTTAGTGCCGTTATTAACAGGTTGTACTAATATTGATACTCAGGTTACAATAAATGATGACAGATCGGCTACTGTTGCTACATCTTTGACTTATGAAGGTGATTTGTCTGATAAAAATGACACTGTTGCAATGACAATTAATGATAATTTTGAAAAGTTTTTAGATCCTTTATATACGGTTGAAAATGCTTTTGGAAAGAAATTATCAACAATTACTGCAACTAAATCAGTTAAAGATTTGAAATATTCTGATTTAGATTTGGCTTCCCTTGGTTTTAAAACAAATTTGCAAAGTGGAAAGTTTGTCGAAGTTAAGAAAAATTTCTTGATATCTTCTATTAATATTGATGCGACTTATGATTTGAAGAGCCAAGTTTCAAAGGTTAAAAAGTTTGAAAAAGCTAAAGAGTTTAAAAAATCGGAAGGAATGGATCCTGTTTATTTAAAAGAATATGGCGATTCTTCTGAATATGATGTTGATAATACAAATCGTGAATATGATTTTGCTCAAAACCTCGATGAATCAACAAAAGAATTTGTTCAAAACAATCTAAAACAACAGGAAAAAGAACAAAAAGAACCGACAATTAACGATATGAAAGTTTCTTTCAGTGTGAAAGTTCCGTCTTTTGCCTCTTCAAATAATGCGGATTCTGTTGAAGGAAATGTTTATATTTGGAATATTACTCCAAATGCTCCTGCAGTTATAAAGCTTCAATATGTTCAATATAGCGGTTTTGCGATTGGTGTGTTGTTAATTGCGGGTATACTAATCCTTGTATTAGTTGCAAGAAAAATTAAAAAGCATGATTCAACAAAACGAATTGATAATTAAGTAGTTTAAAAGGGTGGAGTTGCTTTAGCAACTCCACCCTTTTTTAATGAAAAATTTTATCTATCGCATTTGGTTGATTTTGTCCAATCTATATCAATTCCTGCTTTGCATTTTCGATAATCCATATTTTTATTTCTGATAACCCAAGCTGTGCATGCCAGACCATTCATTTGATTTGTTGTGTTATCAAACAAACAATTTGAGTTGAATGAAAAATCATCCCCATAAAATCCCATTGGAAGTATTGTGTTTTCTGAAATATAGAACCCAAAAACGTCAACTCCAAGTCTGTTAGGGATAGCAGAACCGTTTATATCAACAATAATTTCTCCGCAAAGAGGTCTTGGGCTTCTATCTATAGAAGGAATTGTTGCATTACAATGTGTTGAATTTGTTTTGATTAATGCCGAACCTCCATTCAATAGAGCAATATAAGATTGGGAAACCATTGGATTTGCTTCTACAGTGTTATTTTCTTCGAGAATTTGTGATGAGTTATCATAAAATGAATTTAACTCATTCATGTTAATTTGAGTGTATTCTTCTTTTTCATGAGGATTTGTGTAATTTTCATTGCTTGGTTGGATTTGTTGGAAAATTTCTTTTGTCGGGGCTCCGCTTAGTGTTTTGTATTCATTTGTTGAAAAACAACTTTTGGGAGAGTCTCCGCAATATGATAAAATCTTTAGATTTTTTGATAACTCTTTAGTTATAGCTTCTGCTTTATTTGGACTGGTTTTTACACTTTCCCAGTTTAGCGGGTCAACATTCTCGTTTAGTGCAGATGTTTTTGTAAATGCTGCTTGTAATTCGGCTTGAATATCTTTTGCTTTGTTGCAATATTCAAGGGTGTTTCTTTTCATCATTAAATTTGGTATTGTCAGTGTGAATAAAAATCCGACAACTGTTAATACGATTAGAACTTCGACAAGTGTAAAACCTTTAAAATATTTTTTATTTTGTGTCATAACCCAAAAATCCTTTAAATGAGATATATTATTTTAAGAATAACATTTTTATTCAAAAAAGTCACTACTTTTGAAAATTTTTGCAATAAAAAAGAGCCATAATTTCTTATGACTCTTTTTGTTTTTATTTTGTTATTTCAATTATTTAAAATCGTAATAAGTATTTTCATTTGTTGTATTTGGAGTTTTCCCATTGTTTACCAAATTCATTTTTTTGTTTGTGTTATTTGTAACATTGATATTTCCATTGCCAGAATATGTATCTTTTACTCTTGCGTTACCTGTGAATTCGGCATTGATATCTCCGTTATTTGAAATAATATATCTAACATCAGCTTTTTTATATTGTTTGTCTTGTGCTTTAAGATTTATATCTCCAAGAGCTTGATAATCAGATTTGTATGCATAATTTGTATCGTTAACTGTTAATGCATTATCTTTAGTTCCGATTGTTCCGCTTGATACAAGAGAAAGTCCTTTTGCTTCAATGTTAGCTTTTGTTTTATCTGTTGAATCATTTAGGATTGAACCTGTATTTCCGTCTAAATCCTTGTCCGCTAGTAACAAAACTCTACCTGATGCGTAAATGTGGTCGATATTCATATCTGAACCGTAACTTGCCATATTGATTGCATAATCTCCTCCTGTTTTCTTAGAATCAAGAGTGTGAGCATTGATTAGACCGTTAACCTCAACATTGATTGATTTTGAAGTGTCTACTTGGTTTTTGTTTGGTCCGTAAGTGTAACCGTTTCTGCTAGAACCTGTTTCTACACCGATTTTTCCGTTATTTACATTGATTGTTAAATCGCCGTCTGTACGGATTAGGGTGTTTTTAGAACCTTCATTTAGTAATGATCCGTTTTCAATATTGATATTAACATCATTGTAGGCATTTAGGTTTGCATTATCTTCTGCAGTTCTTTCTTGACCAGGTTTGCCAAGGTAAACGTGAGAGTCTTTGTTTCCGATATTGATATCGTTTGCAACTACTGCCCCTCGAACTTTAATGCCGTGGATTCCGTAGTTTTCCATATTAACATCTCCTTGGGTGTTGATTAAACCATTTTCTCCAATTACAATCCCGCCACTTTTTCTTGTACTTTTAATGTTAATATCGTTTCCTTCAAGTGTGTTGATATGTCCGTCTAGAGTTGCTGCAGCTCCGCTTGAATTAGTAATATTGATATCATCGTTGCGGTTAATAATTTGTGAGTCTTTTGTTGTATTTAATTTACCTGCGGTGTTTTCAATATTTAATGTGCCATTTTCATTTAGAAGTGTTCCACCAATTGTCATTCCTTTGATGTTGTTATTTCTAAGAGTTGTTTTTCCGTTGTTTTTGATAATTGCATCATTTCCAAGTGCGAAGTTTCCGCCTCTGTTTGAAATCATCAATTCACCTTTGTTTTGAACAAGTCCGTTAACTTGTAAGTCTCCTTTGGTATTAAATATTGTTGTATTTGAATTGTTTTTAACTTCTCCATCCAAAGTCATGCCATTTTTGCCTGTGTTTTGGATGTAAAGTTCATCGTTATTATTTAACAATTGACCTTCTTTGGTTAAGTGTAAACCATTACTTTGTTTAGCACTTGTGATATTCATTTTTCCGTTTTTGTTTTCAACTTTTCCGCTGATAACCATATCGCCATTCCAGTTTGAAATTGCTGTCGAACCGTTGTTTTCAACAAATCCTTGGATATTCATTCCGCCGGCTCCGGTATTTGCAATTTTTAAATCTCCATCGTTAGAAATCATTGCATTTCCACCAACAGTTAAACTGTTTCCGTTGTTTACAATTTCAAGTTTTCCGTTTTTATTTTGGATTTGAGCATTTGTAACAAGGTCCCCTGCTTTGTTTGTGATATTAGCAATTCCGTTGTTTATAATTGTTGCATCAATTCTTGCTCCTTGAGCACCTGAGTTACTAAAAGTTGTCATGCCTTGTTTGTTTTCAATAACGGTTTTTTCGTCTAAGTTCATTTGATTTCCGCTATTTGCGATATTAATTCTTCCGTTAGACATAGAGATTGCAGCACCTTTTGTGTTTAAATCTCCGTTTTTATTAATGATTGAAATATTTTTGTTTTCGCCTGCAATTGAAACGATATTACCAGCAATATCCATTCCTTTTCCTGTGTTATACAATGTTACGTTTGCGTTTTGGGCGAAAATGCCTTTATCATCTTCTTTATTGTTAATATTTAAGAAATCTCCGGAATTTTTAACAACAAGTTTGTTACCTGTTTGAACAATAAGCCCGTTGATATTCAAATCTCCTGCTTGGTTGTCAATCAAAGTATCACCGGCATTCATTATTGTACCGTTATGATTTAGACCTCCATTACCTGTGTTGGTAATTGTTGTAGTTGTAGAGTTTCCGATACCACCTGTTTCGTTGATATTCAATGCGTTGCCATTATTTAGAACTTCAAGTTTTCCTTTAGAATTTTGAACAACTCCATTGATATTCATATCGCCTTTTGTGTTCCAAATTTTTGTGGTGCTTGAATTTGTTACTCTACCGTCAATTGTTAGTCCGTTTTTACCGGAATTGATAATTTTTAAATCTCCGTTATTTGAGATTTTTGCGTCTTTTGTAATTAGCATGTTTGAACTTGCGTTAGACAAGTTCATTTTGCCTTCTTTGTTTTCGATTGTTCCACCGATAACGAAATCTCCATTCCAGTTTGTTAAAGCGGTTGAACCACTGTTTTTAACTGTTCCGTTCATTGTGAAACCGTCTTTACCGGTGTTATTGATTTTAATTTTATTGTTGTTTGAAATAGTTGCATCTTTCCCAATTTCAACGCCTGAGCCATTTCCAACGATTGTCAACATTCCGTCTTGGTTTTGAATGTTGCCGTTGATTACGGTTTTTCCTGCGTTACTAGAAATCAATGTCAATCCGTTATTAGAAACGTTTCCATTAATAACTTGTCCGCCGTCACCTTTATTGGTAATTCTAAGGTCTCCTGAGTTTGAAATATTTGAATCTTTAGTTAAATTCAATTGACCTTTATTATTGTTGATTGCAAGTCTGCCATTATTATTTGTAATTGTTCCTGAAATATTTGTTCCTGCTTGACGGTCAACGATTTGAAGATTACCGTTAGCATTTTGAACTTTTCCGCTAATATTTAGGTTTTGTGTTCCGTTATTTTGGATAGAAATATTACCTTTTCCATTGTTTTTAACTAAACCTGTAATGTCAATGCCACCATTATTAACAGTTGTTTTAATTACAATGTTTCCGTTTTCAACTTTCATAGAGTCTGCAGGTTTTATGTTGCCTGTGTTTACGATTGTGTTAAAAACTAAATCAGCAGCTTTGTTTGAAGTTAAAACGCCTTGATTTGTTAAACCTGAAATTAAAGCTCCGTTATTTCCGATTGCAACGTCTTTTGCTATAACGTTAATATTATTTGTAGCAAACACTTTACCGTCAATTTTTACATCTGCGGTACCTTGTTGCATTTTATTCAAATCGCCTTTGTATTTGTTATTTACATAAGCGTTATAAGAAGATTGTGTTGGAGTGTAAATTGAAAGAGAACCAACGTTCAAAACCCCGCTTTCTCCGACAATCATGCCATTTGGAGAAATAAATACTGCGTTTCCGTTATAGAATTTGCCATCTCTTACGGTGTTAACTAAACCATTGATGTTGATTGTGTTATCAACAAGGTTAACAAACTGAGATACATTATCTTTTCCGTATTTGAAAATTAAATTCGCAACATCTCCCTTGCTTAGTGTAAAGTTTTCATATTTTCTAAAACCTGTGCCGCCTTGTATTAAAGATGGATTAATATTATAAATCCCGTTATTTCCTGTTACGCCCGAAATGTTTGATGCTAAAGCCGAAGTTATTATTGATTGTTGAGTTAAAAAACTTAAAACTAAAGCTGCAGCAATCACTTTTCTTGTTTTATTATTTGATTTCATAAAACACATTCCCTTTCCTTATATTACTTTTTAAAATATATCTTTAACATATCTAAAATCAAACATGAAATTTTTTGACTTTTTATTGCAAAATATTAAGATTTTTAACTATAAACAAAAACAAGCGGCAAATGATATTCATCATTTGCCGCTCAAATTTAAAAATAACTATTTTAACAAAAACTATTTTCCGTTAACAACAGTTTTGAATTTTTTACCAGCTGAGAAAGCAGGAACTGTTTTAGCAGGGATTTTCAATTCTTTACCAGTTTGAGGGTTTCTACCAGTTCTAGCAGCTCTCTTACGAGGTTCGAATGTACCAAATCCTACTAATGTAACTTTTTTACCTTTAGCAACTGTTTTTTGGATAGTATCAATCAATGAAGATAATACTTCAGCAGCTTCTTTTTGTGTAACGTTAGCTTTTTTAGAAATTTCTTGTACTAATTCTTCTTTGTTCATAATAAAACTCCTTCTTCTTGTCTACAAAACTTATTATATAAAAAATTTCTCTCAATGCAAGTATTTTAAAGAATTTTAACACATATTTACATAAAAAACCTCCTATTAGTGGAGATTGAGAGATTAATTGTATCAATATGTTTATATTAAAGGACTGATTGATAATTTTTTGATAAGATAATAATTGAATGAATGTTTTTTACAGGAAGTAGGGAATGAAAGAAAGAATTCTGTTATTTATCATAGTTTTGGGGCTTACGGCATTTATTTATATATTCCAAAGTTATACGGTTTGGGGATTAGCGTTATTAATTTCGTTGATGGCTGTTTATGCTTTATTTACAAATATTGCGTATAAAATCAAAACGAGAAATGCTCAAAAATGTCCTCTACAAAGAAATGAGAACTTTAAACCTTTTGTTAGCATTATGATTCCGGCACACAACGAAGAGTCAGTAATCGGTAATACTATAAAAACCGTTTTAAATCTGGATTATCCAAATTTTGAGGTAATTGCAATTGATGACAGAAGTACTGATAACACCGCATCTGTTATTATGGATTTAGAAAAACAATATCCTAATAAAGTTAAGGCATTTATTAGAGATAAAAATGCTTTCCCTGGGAAATCTGCGGTTTTGAATGATGCTTTAACAATCGCAAAAGGCGAAGCTATCTTAGTATTTGATGCTGACGCTACAATGGAGCCGAATTTCTTGACTAATCTTGTTTATGAACTTGAACCAAAAGATGTTGGGGCGGTTCAGGCAAGAAAAGTAATTAGAAACAAAGGAATTAATCTTCTTACTCGCTGTCAAAACAATGAAATGACAATGGATACCCACTTCCAAGTAGGAAGAGACTCTGTTAAAGGTGCTGTAGAATTAAGAGGAAACGGTGAACTTATAAAAAGAACCGCTTTAGAAGATATTGGCGGATGGAATAATTACACAATCACTGATGACCTTGACATGTCAACAAGACTTCATATCAAAGGTTGGGACGTTAGATTTTGTTCTGATACTATTGTTTATGAAGAAGGAATTATGTATTTATTCCCTCTCTACAGGCAAAGAAGAAGATGGCTTGAAGGAACAATCCGAAGATATCTTGAATATTTTTGGGATATTTTAACTTCAAAAAAAATGTCTATGAGAGTTAGACTCGATATGATTGCATATATTTCTGAATTCATCATGCCGGCATGGTTCATTATAGAAATTGGAATTTTGTTGGTAAAAATTATCGTGAAAGATGCACCACCGCATATTTTGATGTCTTCTCTTATTATGGGTGTTATTATCGGTCTTGGTTTTATGATTGCTTGCCGATACAGTTTGAGAAGATATGACAACCTTTCAAGGCGTGATGCTTTTTATCAAGCAATCGAAACCTCAATATATTTGTTATTAATTTGGTTCCCGCTTGTTCTATTTATTGGTTTTAAGATTTTATTCTTGAAAAAAGACATGAACTGGGGAAAAACCGCACATGGCTTAATTCAGCATGAGCATGCAATTCAAAAAGCTAAAGAAAAAATTAGACAAGCAAAAGAAGAATTAAAAAAATTATTAAAGAAATAGGAGAAAATATAAATGGCAACATTAACAATTGAAGATGTAAAAGAAAAAATTAGAGCAGTTCCAAATTTTCCAAAAGAAGGAATTATTTTTAGAGATATCACAACTGGGTTGAAAGACGCTCAAACATTGCAAGTTATGATTGATTACCTTTGCGATCAATACAAAGATTGTAAAATTGATTATATTGCAGGAATTGAAAGTCGTGGATTTATATTTGGTATGCCAATGGCGTATAAACTTGACTGCGGATTTATTCCTGTTAGAAAACCAAATAAATTACCTGCTGAAACTATTAAAGAAAGTTACGATTTAGAATATGGTTCTGATTCAATTGAAATTCACGCAGATGCAATTGAAAAAGGTGCAAATGTTTTGGTTGTAGATGATTTACTGGCTACAGGCGGAACAGCTAAAGCAGCTTGTAATCTTGTTAGAAAAGCAGGAGGAAATTTAGTTGGGGCAGCATTCTTAATTGAATTAGAAGCTCTAAACGGTAGAGAAAAATTAAGCGATTGCGGAAAAGTAATTTCTATGTTAAAATACTAATATAGTAATAGATTAGGAGATATGAAATGAAAAAATTTGCAGTTCTTTTAGCATTATTATTGATACAGGCACCAATTATGGCAGGTGCTGCTACAACTAATGCAAATTATAATTACAATAAAAAGCCTGTTCAACAAAAACCTGCGGTAAAACAACCGGTGAAACAAACAGTTAAACAAAATCAAAACAATGACAATGATTATTTGTTAAAATATAACATTAATGATTTGGAAGCTGCTCCATGGTTGAACGGCGGAAAAAGAAAAATCTAAAGATTTGATAGTCAGATTTAAAAAGGCTCAGAACTTAATAGTTCTGAGCCTTCTTCTATTTTCTTTGTTATTATTAAAAAATTATTTCAAATAGAAACTTGCATTTACATTTGAATAAATTTTAATAGTTCCTGCTTCAATATTTGCAGGTGTGGCAGCTTCAGCTCCAACAGCATCCATAGATGCAGATTTAGCCATCATTAGAGAATTTCTATATATCGGGAATCTGTTTGTATTATTCAAAGAACAAGATGTGTCGATATTTTTAATCCCAACGACAGACGAACCTGCGGCTGCAGCTACAATATCAGCTCTTTTTTTAGCTTGTTTTGTTGCATTTGATAAAAGTTCTGTACATTGAGCATCTTTTTCTGACAATGAAAAATTCAAGCTATCAACATCAGTAGCCCCAAGAGATAGTGATTTGTCAATAATTGTTGAAATTTTATCAATTGATTTTGTGTGAACAATTACATTATTTGAAACTTCGTATTTATCAAGAATTCTTTTGTTGTTATTGTAGATATATCTTGGTGAAGCCGAATAATTTGAAGTTTTTACATAATCACCATTGCTTGTTGTTATAACACTTTTTAGGTATGCATAAACTTTTTCAGAAATTTCTTTATTTTTTCTAACAGCTTCTTGCATAGATTTTTTATCATCTGTTTTAACGGCAATTGAAACTTCAACAGTATCAGGTGACACTTCTTTTTCTGCTGTGTAAGAAACAGATACATAGCCTTTGTTGTTTGCAGAATTGTCAACACCATTTATTGCTCCTGCCGGCATAGTCAAACACGGGGTTGATAATAGCATAGCACTAAGCAAAGTAGCTGAAATAAATTTTTTCATAATACCTCCATAAAAATACTACTTAATATTTGAAAGATGCTCTTCGTCCTTATGTTCTTCTTTAATTTCAGTGATTGAAGCTGAAATATGTGATAAGTTTTTATCCGATGGCATTGTCGGATTATTTGTTTTTTCAAATATATCGGACTTATTAATCATTTTATTAACTCTTCTTATTTGAGACTGAATTCTTGCTTGTTTTATAATCATATCCAATTCACTATCAGATAGTCCTTTAGTTTCTTTAAAGGAAATCGGCATTTCATTTTTTGTAAGGATTAAATATGTAATTGCAACAATTCCCCACAACAAAACGCCTTGCAAGATATTCAAAACAGGAAACATATATAGATTAACTAAATATTTGTTCCATAAATGCATTGCAACCATTCCCGGAAATACGACAAAGCCCGCAAACAGGCATACTCCGATAAATACTGCTGTAATTAAACCTCTGATACCATCTATTTGAACAATTTTCATATTATCTACAAATCCTTTTTATTTTATCATTTCAAGAAAATCTTTTTCTGTCAATATTATAACACCTAAATCTTGAGCTTTGTCTAGTTTAGAGCCTGCATTTGCTCCTGCCAAGACATAAGATGTTTTTTTAGAAACAGAGGATGATGTTTTCCCGCCATGAGACTTAATAATTGCACTAGCTTCGTCTCTTGTCATATCTTGAAGAGTTCCTGTCAAAACAAAAGTCTTTCCTGCTAATTTGTCAGATTTTGGTTTAACTTTAGAAATAGGATTAACCCCTAATTCTTTAAGTTCTTCAATTAGTTTTAAATTATTCTCGTTATGGAAATAATCATAAATTGACTGTGCGATAATACCACCTATGCTTTCAATACTTGACAATCTTTCTAAATTTGCATTTTTTATATCATCAAGTGTCGGGAATTCTCTTGCTAGAATATCTGCGGTTTCTTTTCCGACATGACGAATTCCAAGAGCCGTAAGCAAACGATTTAGTGGTTGAGTTTTACTATTTTGAATAGATGTATAAATATTTGAAGCTGATTTTTCTTTGATTAAATCCAACTGCAACAAATCTTGAGTAGTCAAGCGGTACAAATCAACAGGATTTGAAATAAATTTCTTTTCATACAACTGTTGAATTAAAGACGGTCCAACGTAATCAATATCCATAGCCTCTTTAGAAACCCAATATTCTATTTTTGCACACATCAAGCTGCTACAATCAGGATTTTGACAGTACAAACCGACTTCTCCTTCTTTTTCAATCAAAGCTCCACCGCAAGACGGGCAAACTTTAGGCGGATTATAAACCGGTAAATCCTTGTGCTCAGGTGTATCCATAACCTTGACAACTTTAGGAATAATTTCTGCTGCTTTTTTGATTAGCACGGTATCTCCAATTCTTATATCAAGTCTTGCGATTTCGTCAAAATTGTGTAAACTTGCTCTAGATACAGTAGAACCTGCAAGCTGAACCGGTTCTAATACTGCAACCGGTGTTACTATACCAGTTTTTCCTGTATTTAATTCGATATCTAAAAGTTTTGTTGAAACTTCTTCCGGTGGAAACTTAAACGCAGTTGCCCATTTTGGGGCACGTGCGGTAAAACCTAAATCTTTTTGAACGTCAAAATCGTTGACTTTAATTACAACACCATCTGTTGCATAATCAAGGTCAAATCTTTTTGTTGCCCATTCTTTGCAATAATCAATTGCCCCTTGGATATCATCAACCAAACGGATATTCGGATTTACCTTGAATCCAAGTTTTTTCAGATACATCATACCGTCATAGTGAGTTTTGATGTTTTTATCTTCTGCATCTTCAAAAATTCCGGTATATGTGAACATAGACAAATCTCTTTTTGCAGTAATTGTGCTGTCAAGCTGTCTTAATGAACCGCTTGCGGCATTTCTAGGGTTCGCAAAAACCTTTTCGCCTTTTGCTAAAGAGTCTTCATTCAACTTTTCAAAAGAAGTTTTTGGCATATAGATTTCCCCTCGAACTTCAAGAGTCTTTGGTTCAAATAGTTTTAAAGGTACAGCCTTAATAGTTTTCAGATTAGGAGTAATATTTTCTCCCGTTACCCCGTCACCCCTTGTCACTCCAAGAGTAAACAGACCTTTTTCATACGTTAGGGCAATCGCAAGTCCATCAATTTTTAATTCGCAAACAAGTTGAAGTTTTTTGTTATACTCCTTGCAAACTCTTTCATACCATTTTTTTAGTTCTTCTTCATTGTATGTGTTATCAAGACTGTATAAACGGTATTTGTGCTTGTGAGAAAAGAATTTTTCACTAACAGAACCAACCCTTTGAGTCGGGCTATCCGGAGTTTTTAAATCAGGGTACTTTTCTTCTAACTCTTTCAACTCCGCAAACATTTTGTCATACTCAAAATCTGTCAAATATGGATTTTCTTCAACATAATATTTGTAGTTGCTTTTGTTTATCTCGTCTTTTAAATACTGAATTCTATTTTCAATATCGTTACTCGGTTCAGGAGTTTCAAATATAAAAGATTGTTGAAGAATATTGTTTGTTTGATTTTTGTCCATATTTTTCCACTCCTACATTATCATCAAAAGTTCACGAATAACTTTAGTTGCAACAGCAGTTGAAACCCCGCTAGAGTCGTAATCCGGAGCAAGTTCAACAACATCAGCCCCAACGATATTGAATTCTTTTAGATAATTGAACCAACCTACAAGTTCATTAAATGTCATCCCGCCAACTTCCGGAGTGCCCGTGCCCGGCATGATTGAAGTATCAAGGCAATCTAAATCAACAGTTACAAAGATATTTTTTGTTCTTAGAGAGTCTAAATCGGAATAATATTTGCACAGAGTCTTATGCTTTGCCATAAAATCCCATTCTTCTTTCATTCCTGAACGGATACCGATTTGTTTGATATTTTCGGGTTTAACAAATTTTGAAATATGGCGAATAACTGCACTATGAGACATTTCTTCTCCCAAATACTCTTCTCTTAAATCTGTATGAGCATCAAAATGAACAACTGCTAAATCATCATAGAATTTAGATACTGCTTTAACTTCCGGCAATGTTACCAAATGTTCGCCACCGATACCAAAAACTTTTTTATTGTCTTTATAAATATCTTCAACATTTTGTTCAATTTGTTCTAATGTTTTATAAGTATTACCAAGAGGAAATTCTAAATCTCCTGCATCGTGGAAATTTACATCTGCCAAATCTTTATCGAAAAATGGAGAATACTCTTCTAATCCCCAACTTGCAAGACGAATTTGTTCTGGAGCAAATCTTGACCCCGGTCTATAAGAAACAGTTCCGTCAAACGGAAGTCCCAACATTACAATATTCGATGACTCGTAATCAGGATTTTGTCCCATCCATGTTCTATCTAAAAAAGGTCCTCTTAGCATCTTTTTCTCCTTAAAAATATATCCCTATAATTATAATTTTACTATAAAAAACTCCGGTTGAAAATCTAAATATTTTTTAAATGCTCAATTTTCAATTCCGGCTTTAACGTAATTCCAATCGCATCAATTTGGTATTTTTTTATTTTGTTTTCCTGCAAATAAGACAAAACTCCGGTTTTGATATTATGATATTTTGTTTTTGTAATCGCTTCTAACGGAGTGCCAAAAGAATTCGTTTTTCTTGTTTTAACTTCGACAAATACAACCGTATTTTTGAATTTTGCGATAATATCAATTTCGCAAAGTTTTGAGAAATGCTTATTTCTTTCTAAAATTTGATATCCGTTTTTAAGAAGATATTCACATGCCAAATCTTCGCCCATATTTCCAAAATCACGATTATTCATATTTGTCCTTAAATTTTTCTTTTGTGAAAACATAATAAAACAAAAGAATAAAATTAACTATTTATCTTTAACAAATTCAATATGATAACCAATAGTTTCTAATAACTCACAAGTTTCGTTGAGAGTTATAGATTTTCTTAAAAGCTTGCCTGACAGAGTATTTATAGTGTATTTTTTGCCGGTTTTAGCTGTCATAAGCTCTGCCATTTTGGTCAAAGTTACAGCTTCCTTACCCATTATATATTTTAGTTCGTTTCTGATGTCCATTTTGCAATTATATAAAATTTGACAATCTTTATAAATATCAATATAATATTCATGATTTATTGAGAATTTTCTTATATAGTCATGAATATTATTAATTAATAAGGAATATAAGTATGAAGAAATTTTTAAGGAAAAAGGAACAAGGAAATAAGTTCGTTACATTTTTTATGTCATTCTGAAAACTTAGAAAATTTTTTGCGAAGAATGAGTATAAAATTTTCAAGTTATTTAGAATCTATCAATGTTGATTAAATAACAAATCAAATGGATAGACCCTGAATCAAGTTCAGGGTGACGTGACCCTAATCCAATTTAGTAGTAACAAATAAGAAAGGAAAGATTATGAAAAATAAAAATCATGTCATTACGAGAACGAACCGAGCAGAGTGCGGAGCTGTCTGCCAAAAAGATAGGCTGTCCGCAGGACATATTTGGCAGACACGGAGTCACGTTTATGGCGAGGTGAAGTGTCAGGCAAAAATACGAAGTGACGTAGTAATCCCTAACAAATTAGGCAATGGTGAAACTTGTCAGGGATTGCGACACTGGAGACTACTATCCAATTTGAAAAATAACTTCTCAAGACCCGCTCGCAATGACATGGGGCGTCATCCTGAGGGCACGCGAGCAGAGGATGTAAGGCGTGAGCCGTATCCGTTTAATGCGAGCGTGAAGTGCCCGAAGGATCTACAAACACAAAATCATGTCATTACGAGGAAAAATATTGAACAAGAAATGCAAAAGTCTACACAAAGTGACGTAGTAATCCCTAACAAATTAGACAATGGTGAGACTTGTCAGGGATTGTTACGTCGCTTTGTGCACAAAATTACCAATAATAACGAAATTTCTCCTCACAATGACATGGTTAATAAAAACCGTAATAAACTTATCAACTTGTCCCCTTGTAGAATTATTGACTTAAAAAGCGTAACGAACCTATTCCCTTATTTCCCTATTTCCTTCTCCCTTAATAAAAAGTTAAGGAGATTCCGGATCCTCTCTTGGATTATTGGCGGGTCGGCTGGCTCAACGCAGCCCTCCCCAGGACGAGCTACACTATCGTTTCGCTCTTGCCAAAATCCGCAGTCCGGAATGACATTTATTAAACAAGCTGCATTTACTTTAGCTGAGGTATTAATCACCCTTGGCATAATTGGAGTAGTTGCGGCGATTACAATTCCGGGGCTTATGACAAAATATCACAGAAGTGTTGTTGAGAAAAAGCTTATAAAATTTGAATCTATTATGAATCAGGCGATTAGAATGTCTATTGCTGAAAATGATGATTTGGTATTTTCTCCGCCTGAAAATGTTTCGGAAAGAACTCCTTATATGAAAGAATGGCTACAGGAAAATTTACTCAAATTTATGAAAGCAGAATATGATGGAGAAGTTATTAATAATAGATATTATAAAATAAGTTTCATTGACGGTACGGGGGTAGTTGTTTATCCTGCTAATAGAGATACTAGAATTCATTTCTTTTTCTGTTTAGAGGCTAAAGATGCAACTTGCAAACAGGAAAGCTATGACGGTAGAAATACTTTTGTATTTGTTTATGACCAAAAAACAAAGGCTGTTTTACCTTATGGGTATGAAGTTAATGATGTGAACAAATTAAAAAATAACACGGCTTCAACTGCTGTCGGATGTTACACTACTGCATACCCAACTCATAGGCATTATTGTGCACAACTTATTAAGCAAAACGGTTGGAAAATTCCTGCGGATTATCCTTGGATTAAGTAGTTTTTGTTTACAAAATGCACGCTAAAACCATCAGAATAAGTGTCCCTATTTGGAATGCTGTTGCCATATTTTGACCAAATTTGTTGCTGTCATATCTTTGTGCAGATTTTTGGGCGTTGATGGCACTTGAGATACGCTCAATTCGTGTTGAATCACTATCGTTTGCAAAATTTGTTCCAAATACGCTAGATTCAATTCTGGAAAGTCTTTGAGATGTTGGTTCATTTTCGTATTTAGTTTTGTATAAAACTTTTTCGATTTTTGATAAACTCATTGTTTTGTCAGGTTTAAACACATTAGGGCTGGAGGAAAAAAAATTGCTGTCGTCCCCAAAATTGTCCCCAAAATCGTCTTGAGAATAACTCATTGTTCTATTTCTTCTATTGTAGGCGTCATAGTCAAAATTAGGTGTTCCATATTGATTTAAGTGGTAATTTTTTGACATTGGGTCAATCGGATCTTCTAAAAATACATTGTCTTGTTTTGCCATTTTGTTGTCCATAAAGGTTTGTGGGCGAATTTCAGCTTTTAGACGCTCTACACGGGTTGATAAGTCGTCTTTTTCGAATGTTTTGCCTAGCTTTTTTGTTTCAAGATTAGATAAACGAGTTTTTATGTTTTGGTTTTTAAATTCTTTATTAAAAACTTGTTTTTCAAGTTCATTTATTATCGGATAGTCAATTTTTGCAGATTCAGCTTCTTCTTTGGCTGATAACATTGAGTCTTCAGCATCAGCAAATGTATCTTCTTTCGGTTCAATTTCTTGTCCCATAAGGTCTGCTGATAAATCTTTTTTTAATTTGGCAATACGTGTTTGATTTTGAGCAGTCGAGGTTTTACCATAAACTTTTTCTTCTATTCGATTAAGTCTTGATGTTTCGGATTCATTATTATAAGTAAATCCGAAAAGTGAAGTTTC
Source organism: uncultured Candidatus Melainabacteria bacterium (assembly GCA_934718135.1). Classification (GTDB taxonomy): domain Bacteria; phylum Cyanobacteriota; class Vampirovibrionia; order Gastranaerophilales; family Gastranaerophilaceae; genus Zag111. Next base: position 97,348 of record CAKUZW010000007.1, read on the forward strand.
AATTTTATCAATAACAGTCGCTGTTGGGGCTGCTAAAACATTTTGAGTAGAAAAAATTGCAAATATCCCTAAGAAAATAATTATTTTTTTCATAATAAAAACTCCTTAGAGTTAGAATAAGGTTTTTAAAATGTTAAACCAATTCAACAAATAAGGAGTTTTATAATTTTGAAATTTTGATATTTTTATCTAGGATTAAAGTCTAATTTTTATAAAAATCTAGGACTTTTATCTTAGTTTTGTTTACCGGTTTTCAATTCTTTTAGAGCTTGAAGTTCTTTTTGATATGGAGAAATTGAAGTTACTTTTTCAATTACGCTTGGCAATTTTTCAATTACATAATCAATTTCTTTTTCTGTTGTAAATCTGCTCAAACTCCAACGAATACTACCATGAATTGCAGTAAATGGTACATTCATTGCTCTTAAAACGTGACTTGGTTCAAGGGATCCGGATGTGCAAGCAGAACCGGATGAAGCACAAATACCTAAATCAGACAGGTGAAGAAGAATAAGTTCGCCTTCAATATATTCAAATCCGATATTTGTAGTGTTTGGAACTCTGTTTGTAACACTTGTGTTAAGTCTTGCGTTGAAGATTTTGTTGATAATATTAGATTCCAATTTATCTCTCAATCTTTTAACTTCAGTCATTTCATATTGCAAACTGTCTTGAGCTAGTTCTGCTGCTTTTGCGATACCTACAATGTATGGCACATTTTCAGTTCCGGCTCTTTTCCCTCTTTCTTGGTGTCCGCCAATAATGAGTGGTGTTATCATTGTTTTAGAATTTACATACAAAACACCAACTCCTTTAGGTGCGTGGAATTTGTGACCGGAAATACCAAGTAAATCAATTCCGTTTGCTTGAACGTCAATTGGAATTTTACCTGCTACTTGAACCGCATCAACGTATAATTTTGTGTCTTTATTTTTTGATTTTATAATTTCAGAAATTCTTCCGATAGGGTTGATAACACCGGTTTCATTGTTAGCCCACATTGTTGCAACAAGTGCTGTATCTTCATCTACTGCAGCTTCAAGTGCTTCCAAATCCAACTCTCCATTTGAATTAACTGGGATATAATCAACTCTATAGCCTTGTTTTTCCAACATTTTAAATACATTCAAAACACAAGGGTGTTCAACTGTTGTTGTAATTATATGTTTTTTGTTTTTGTTGTAATTTAAAACTCCACGAATACCTGTATTTGCACTTTCGGAGCCGCAAGATGTGAATATAATTTCTTTTTCATCTTTTGCATTAATAAAATCTTTAATTACCCCTCTAGCTTCTTTAATTGCACGAGAAGAAGGTTTTGCAAAATCATACATGCTTGAAGGGTTTGCATATTCTTCTTTAAAATATGGAAGCATTGCTTCCAAAACACGTTCATCAACTTTTGTTGTGGCGTTGTTATCTAAATATATGTATTTTCTATCCATTTTAATTTACCTCAACAACTGTAATGTCATTACCTAAAGAGTTTTTAAGTGTTTGCTCTACAAAATTTGTCAATGTCATCATTGAATTTTTGCATCCTGAACATTTTCCTCTAAGTTTAACAAAAATTGTTCTATTTTTGATATCAATCAATTCAATATCTCCACCGTCTTTTTGTAATTCCGGTGAAATTTGGGTTTCTATTACATTATTAACTTTTAAAATCCATTGAGTTGGAGTAAGTTTTTGAGTTTCTTCTTTTTCTTTTTTGTAATATGTATCAATTATATCTTGAATTGCACTCTTACATTTTCCGCAAGCTCCGCCTGCTTTTGTGTAATTTGTAACTTCTTCAACTGTTTTTAGTCCGTTTTGTTTAATTGCATCCCAAATTACATTTTCAGTAACTTGGAAACAGGTACAAATCATTTTTTCTTTTTTGTTGTTAGGAGCACTTTTACCTAACAAATCGTCAAGATCAACATAACCTTCAGCTTTGTAGTTTTTAAGTGCATCTTCTAATGCTTCGTAACCCATAACAGAGCAGTGCATTTTCTCAGGTGGTAAACCGCCTAGAGCATCTGCGATGTCTTTATTGGTAATTTTTCTAACTTCATCAATTGTCTTACCGATAATCATTTCTGTTAGCATACTAGAACTTGCAACTGCTGAACCGCAGCCAAAAGTTTGAAATTTTGCATCTGTTACAACATTGTCTTTTATTTTTAAATATATTTTTAATTGGTCTCCACAAGTTAAAGATCCTGCAACTCCAATAGCGTCAGCATCATCAATTGTTCCAACATTTCTTGGATTTCTATAGTGATCCATAACTTTTTCTGTATAATCCCACATATTAATTTCCCTTTCTTTATCTGTATATTTATAACAATATTCTATCGCAAAAATAAAATTAGAAAGGGGGTGTTAAGGATTTTTTAATATTTTATTCGTCAAATTTTACTTGAGAACTGTATTCAAATTTTTTAATAAGTTTTTCTTTGGTTCGTTTTTTCTCGTCTTTTTCAACAGCAAGGTTTAAATACTTTTCGGAATTTGAGTCATCGCCCATTTTTTTATAAATGTATGCTCTAATGATATCGGTATCGGAATCTTGTTCTTGAATTTCGTCACACGTTTTAAGAGCTTTTTCAAATTCTTTTTTAGTTGTATAAATTACCGCAAGACAACATAAAGCAACATCAAATTTTTCTTTGTTATAAATATTTTCTATTTCTTTTAGAGCATTCTCTTTATCCCCAAGTAAATATTTGCAATAAGCAATCAAAACTTTTCCTTCTTTATATTTTGGATATTTTTTTAGGTTCTTTATTGCATTTTTGTGTTCACCAAGAAAAAATAGAGCAATACCTTTATTACCATAAAATCCATTATCTAGCTCTTTTTTGTAAAGCTTTTCAGCTCTTTCACACCATTTTAAAGCTAAATATGGTTTACCTGAGGTTACAAGTATGCCGATTTTATTTCTATAAGGACGCCAGCGACTTTCTCCATTTTTAATCGCTTTATTGTAGAATTTTAAAGCAAGGGCATCCTGTTTAGCTAATTCATAGCAAAACCCTTTCTCAAAATTATAATTGTTAGGTTCTACATTATATTCTGATCTGTAGAGATTAACTGCCATTTCAAAAACTTCTTTTGCTTCCTCATATTTGCGAATATGACAAAGACAATTTGCTTTATCATAGTAATTTTGAGATTTATTTGGATTAATATTTATACAAAAATCAAAGATTTCAATTGCATCTTCATATTTCTCTGCATTCCAAAGTTCATAAGCTTTGAAAACATAGGCAAAATGTTTATCGATGTCAGCGATTTCTTTGTTATCAATAAGTTTTTGACAATCAGCTAAAACTTTTTCACTATCTTTATTATTGTATTCAATATCTATTTTCAAATCATACAGTTTAAGTTGGAAATCAATATTATCTACAAATTTAGCTATCACGTCATCTAAATATTGATAAGCTTTTTCTTTTTCCCCCTTTTTAACATAAATATCTGCAATACATTCATAATTATGCTCTTCAAATGGAAACAACTCCAAACTCTTTTTATAATCTTGTATTGCACCATCATAATCTTTAATTTCCATTTTTATATAAGCTCGTCTATCAAAAATATAAGAGTTTCTATCATCTAGTTCAATTGATTTATCTAGAGCTTTGATTGCTTCTTTTGATATTTTTAAAGTATAGGACTTTTGGAATGGCAAAATCAAACTGTAATAATTTGCCAAATTTAAATAATTTAATGCTGTTGGTTTGATAAAAATGGATTTATTAAGAATTTCTCGAATTTTTGAATCATATTTTTTTATTATTTTTTTAGATTCTTTTTCATCTTCACAATCAGAAATAATGTGCCAAATAATATCAAAATAAAGGTCATAATATTCCTGTTTTTTAGGGTTTAATTTTATTGCTTCTTTGATATTTCGTTCCGCATCAAAATTATAGCTTCCACATAGATTCTTTGCACCAATATAAAATATTTCATCGTTATTTGGATTTAGAGTTAAAATACAATATTTTATATACGCTAAAGCAATCTCATCATCTTCTCTTTTCATTACGCTTATGTTATTTGCTATTTTTAAAAGAGTTTGCTCATCATATTTTTCTGGCTCTTGTTGAATTTTAGCTCTTATATCAATAGCTCTTTTAATTTTTTCATTGAGTATATTTGAATCAATATGTTTGTTCAAATAGAATAGTGCTTTTTCATAGTCTTTTAAAACTTTCCCATAACAGCAATACAGAGCGACATTTATATTATCATACAACTCATGTGTTGTGTTTTCGTCTTTTTTTGCGAGTTCTCTAGCTTTTTCAAAATAATTGACCGCAGATTTTAACCCACCTTCATATCTCAAAACACCTTCGTCATAAAAATATTGTGCATCTTTCTTTTTTGCCATCTTATTGCCCTCCATATTTATTATACAGATACTTTATTTATTGTAAATGTTAAGAAAAGTAAATAAATTTTAAAATGCTTTAAAGTTTTACAAAAACTTCCCGATAACCAAAATATAGGGAACTAATATAAGAAAGGACGGATTGCCATGGGCATGACTGCTTCACAAGCTAGATTCTTGAGCCTAACTGCTCGAAAGAACAATGT
>CAKUZW010000008.1 GCA_934718135.1 uncultured Candidatus Melainabacteria bacterium
TCTCAAGATAAGAATTTGGAATTGAAATTGAAACAACTAGATACAGAAGAAAATGCAATCTCAACAGAAATCGAAGCCGTTAAGAAAGTAATTTCTAAAAACGTTGAATCAAGTTTCAAAACATTCAATGCTTAATACTCACCATATGGGCATCATGCTACCAATGGCTTTGAGATTTGAAAGACAAATGAATAAGTTGGCTACAAATAAAAAAAATACAAACTAAACAAAATTATAAAATAAATTTCCTTTCCCTTTTTCCTATTGATTTTCAACGACTCGTAATACAGTCGTTTTTTTTTGAGATAAAGGCTAAAAAATTATATCTCATTGTCTTTATTTTTATTTATAGCTTTTTCAAAATACAATAAGCTACTGCAATAATAATAGATGCAAAGAATGCACTTAATGTATTAGTCAACTGAAATTGCGGAATTAAATATGCAATCCCATACAGAATTCCAAAGTTTATAACAAGATTAAAGAGTCCAAATGTGAATAAATTTATCGGAAAAGTTAGAAGCTTAATTATCGGTTTAATAAAGATATTCACAATTGTTAGTGCTGCTGCAACAAGCATAGCAAACCAAAAACTATCAACTTTTATCCCCGGAAGGTAGCATACGCCCATAATAATAAAAGCAAAAAAATAATAAGTTTTTTCATTATAAATACCTCTTACTTTTATTTAATTCCTTGAATACGAATTTGTCCATTCTCGTCTTTGGTAAATTCCATATTAGTATCTTGAACAACAGGAGATGATTTTAGATGATTTGCATTAATATTCATTCTTGTCGGTTTGAAATAAGGACTTTGAGTTTTTCCTTGTTCATAGTCAAGTTGAGCATCTTTTACTTCTCTTTTTTGTTTGTAATTCTCCGGATCATTAACAAAATCAAGAGTTTCTTGTTTTTCAAGTTGATGTTGCATCATCGGGTAAAAATTCATCGTGCCTGCTGTTGGGGTTTGATATATATAATTTGCAAAAGCTCCATTTGAGGTTAACAAACTCAAGATTGCAATACCTAATAATTTTTTTTTCATAACAACTCCTTCTTTTTGACACCGATATTTTAGCATAAAAAATAATTATCCTATACATTATGGCAATATTTTTTCATATAAATTGATATTTCGCCTAATGAAAACAGGTTTTCTAAACCTTATCATAGAATTGTAAATCCTCAACTCTTCTGATTGCTCAACTGCCCTCCTTTTATAAAATGGGGGCTTTTTTTATTTTCTTAACATTGTGCATTATTTTTTATATTGTTGTATAATTCCAAATATACTAATATGTATTAAGGAAGGATAAGTATGAGAGAATTAGTTGTAGAAAATCAGGAAATATTGGTTATCCCGCAAAATTTTAAGTTTGCAAACAGAGGAAAAGTTACATCTGTAAGAGCAGGAGATTTTACTTTAGAACTTGATTTTGAGCCTGATAATATTTTGAAAAATACATATTGTGAATTCTACACCCAAACTCCGCATGGAAAACTTTATTTCGATTCTTATGCGAAAGAAATCAATGGAAAAACTCTCGTTATCGCAAGTCCTGCAAAACACAAATTTTTACAACGCCGACAATATACTCGTATCAAATTTATTAATGAATTAGAAATATTTTTAGAAGGTTGTGGTTATAAAATTTCAACCCTTGATATCTCAGCAGGTGGTATGAAGTTTAAAACAGATGATAAGATTGATATAGAAGGTTCTTTTGATATCACTATTCCTTTGGCAGGTGATAAAACAGTTTCTTGCAAATTCCAACCGATAAGAATTGAAAAAAGAAATGAAGGTGGATTTACTGTTTCAGGTCAATTTGTTTATAATTCAGAATATGACAAAATGATGTTGACTCAGTTCTGTGCAAAACGTAGTGTTGAAATTAAGAATAAGTAGGATAGTAAATAAATGAGTTTAGTTAAATTATTAGAATCTAAATCAGATAAGACTCTATATACAACACCATCTCATGGACAAAAGTTTTTCCTTTATGAACCATTGAGGGAAATGTATAAGCGTGACATTTCTGAAACTGAGTGTTTTAACCCGCAAGAAGCACTAAAACAAGCTCAACTCAGAGCAAGAACCATTTATCATACTTATTCTACAACATATTTAACTAACGGTTCAACCAGCGGAATTATTGCGGCTGTTTTATCTTGTACTCAAGTTGGTGATAAAGTATTAATTGCATCTAATTCTCATCCATGTCATTTCAACGCGGTGAGGTTAGCCGGAGCTAGAGCTTTAACTTACGATTTAGAAATAGATAAAGAATGGGGCGTCCCGTTAGAAACTAAGCCCGAAGTTATTGATTACTTTTTGAGTCGATATAATATCAGAACCGTAATAATTACATCCCCAACTTATGAGGGTATAATTTCCGATATTGAAGAAATTAAAAATGTATGTGAAAAATATAATGCATTTTTAATTGTAGATGAAGCTCATGGGGCTTTATATCCATTTTCAGATAAATTGCCACTATCTGCCGTTAATGTTGCCGATTTTACAGTTCAATCATTACACAAAACAGCAGGTGGTTTAAATCCGACAGCATTATTGCATTGTAATTGCGGAATAGATGTTCAACCGGCACTTGATATGTTTATGACAACATCTCCATCTTATCCGTTACTTGCATCAATTGAAAATAATATTGAATATTTGAACTCTAGAGAAGGGCGAAAAGAAATTGACCATTTAATTACACGTCTTGATAAAATGAGAGTTAAATGTAGAGGTTGTGAATTTTTTGGAGATGATCCGACTAAGATTCTAATCAAAATTTCGGGAATTTCCGGATACGAATTGTCTGAAATGTTATATCGAGATTTTGATATTGAAGACGAAAAAACAAATGACAAATCAACAATGCTACTTTGTGGTATAGGTACAGATAATCGTAAAATCGACAAGCTTCAGCATGTTTTATCTAAATTGTAAATTTTAAAAGAGGTCTTATATATAAGACCTCTTTTTGTTTAGTATTCCGAAACTAAAGTTGTCGTGTTTCTGAATTGGCTTGAGTTAATGTTGGCCAAAAATCATGACCTTCTTTTCTAGAAGAGATTGTCATAGTTTTTGCATTAACAACTTTGTCAACGTTAGCATCTCCGAAAGCTTGAATATTATTAGGCTTAAGCCCAAATTGAATAAAACTTGATTCTGGATAGTGTCCATTCATTACAATTGACATTTTTTGATTTGAATCTCTAACAATAGTATGATTTGTTTTTGGATTAAATAGATATGTTAGTTTTCCTTTTACTAACTTTTGAACTGGTGCTTCTTCAACAATATTCGACGTTTGCTGGCAAAATCGTGTCACTGGTTTTTTGATAAAAGTTGACAGAACTTTAATAGATAATAATCCCATATTTAATCTCCTTTATTTATCCCCAATTATATAAAGTTTTCTTTTAATGAAAAATTGCTAAATAAAAAATGTTACGTAATTTTTCTTTACAAAAGATTAAATTATAGGCTTGAAAAATAAGGAAAATGCGTTATAATGAAAATACAGGGTGGTAGTTTCCTAAGCTACCAAAAGCCTTGTAGAGGTCTTAAATGGTTCTTACTTTGTTAAGTGAGAGCCATTTTTTAATGTTACTAAAATCAATAGAATTAAAAATAATGTCAAATTGAATTTATCCATATTTGACCCCCTTTCTAGTCGGGAACTAGCCCGAGGTCTTAAATAATATTGTCGGCTTTGTTTCCTTTCGAATGGCTTTTTTTACCCTGTTTTCAATGTTCAAGTAAATTTATTATATAACAAAATACATTTCCTTCTATTAGAGCTATAAAAACACAAGATTTTTATCAATTGACATGAGTTATTTTTATATTATCATCCAATCAAAAAGGAGATTTTATATGAAAAAATTATTGATGACCTTGTTGATTTTAGGGTTAACTTCGTCAAATGTTTTTGCTTATGACTATATTAAAGAGACTCAATCTGTTTACTTTAATCCTGCAAATTCTTCTTGGAGTTTGACAAAACAATCTGATAGTGATTTGCAATTGAAAAACAAGAGTTATATCGGCTCAGGAGGCTTTCAGGAATATTATTTTGATAATGGCGAATTAGCTATTGGTCCTGAAACTAATGTTTCTTTTGTCGAAAAAGGTGAATTATTTGGTATAAATATTCAAGATTTGAAGTTTTACAAATATAAATATCAAGATGGCAAATTTATCAAAAAAGAATTGAACAAGGAGTCTGTTACAAAACTCTTTCCGGATTATAAAATTGTAAAAATTTCAAAATTTAGAAATAATGAAATTACTTTGTATAAAAAGCCTTTTCATAAGAAAAAAGTATTGTTGTTAAATGACACAGATTCTTCTTTTTATAAATACAATTATGAACCAAAATCAGTTTGCAAAGATTCAATGAAGCCGTTCATAAAAATTTCACATTCAGGAAAAATCGTATTTTCTCATTATGGTGATGATACTGTAGAGTCTCCTGCTTTAAAAATTTATGTTAAAAACAAACTTAAATAAATTTCCTATTAATATACCAAATTTTTATAATACATTTGATATTTTTAAATAAAGGTTGTATAATAGGCTAGTCATATAGATTATAGTAGAAGTAAGAGGATAGATTAAAATGAAGCTTCACATGCAAATCCTTATCGCATTAGGTTTGGGAATTAAGCGTAACTGGCATATCTTTTTCGGGATTATTGCCGGTATTTTGGTTGGAATTTTTCTTTACGCACATCCAAATGATTTAGTTGCGAATATTTTGACATTTGTTGGTCAAATGTTTATCAGATTGATTCAAATGGTTGTTATTCCACTTGTTGTATCAGCTATTATTATTGGGATTACAAGTGTTGGAGATAACAAACAGCTTGGAAAATTCGGAACAAAAATGGTTTTATATTATGGAATATTAACAACCATTGCAGTTGCGATAGGTGGTGCGTTAGCATTAATTATAAAACCGGGTGCGGGTGCAGCTCATTATATTTCATCTAATATTGCATCAGGAGTCCAAGCTTCCGTTGCAACTGCTATGCAACAGCAACAAGGAAATATTTTGAATTTATTCTTAGGCTTTATTCCGAGTAATCCGGTTGAAGCTTTTGCAACCGGCAATATGGTGCCTATTATTTTATTTGTTGTATTGTTTGCGTTGGCATTGGCTAAGGTTGGTGATGTAAACAGACCAATTGTTTCATTCTTTGAATCTGTATTTGCAGCAACAATGAAAATTACTGATTGGATTATGTTATTTGCAGCTCCTGGTGTTTTCGCACTTACGGCAAGTGCTGTTTCAAGTTTTGGCGTTGATATCTTTGCAACAATTTCAAAATACTTACTTATTTTAATGGTTGGTTTCGGTATTCAAATGTTTATTGTTTATCCAATTTTCTTGAAATGTTTTTCAAAAGTATCTGCCCCAATGTTGTTCTCTGCAATTGCAGAAGCTGTAATGGTAGCTTTCGGTACAGCAAGTTCTTCTGCAACTTTGCCATTGACTATTGCGTGTTGCGAGAAGAGAGGCATTTCTCACAAGATTTCAAGTTTTGTTCTTCCTCTTGGTGCAACTTTGAACTTTGACGGTACAGCTCTTTTGCAAATGGTTGCGGTTATTTTCTTGGCTCAAGCTTACCAAGTACACTTAACTCCATTTTTGATTGTTCAAATTGCTATTTTAGCTATTATTGCATCAAGTACTTGTGCAGGAATTCCGGGAGGCGGCTTGATTACAATCGCACTTATCTTGAATGGTATGGGATTGAGTCCGGAACAACTTGTTGCAGGATTCGCTTTCTTATTCACAATAGAAAGAATTACAGATATGTTCAGAACGACTTTGAATGTCACATCTGATGCTGTTGTTGCTGCTACTATTGCGGATAATGAAAATGAAATCAATTATGACTTGTTAAATAATCCTGCGGCTTATGAAGATATTGCATAATTGAAAATTTGGTTAGTATTTTTAATGGCGGTCTTGAAATTTTCAAGACCGCCATTTTGTTTATTAAAAACTTATTATTTAATCGCCAAATTAACATTCGAAGTATTCATTTTATAAATATATTTTAAACCTTCAAGGGTCAATGTCGGATTTACATCATCAAATGGACGGTTTAAATAGTTTGCAATCAAACCGCAGTATCCGCCTGTTGCAACAACAGTTGCTTTTTCGCCTAATTCTTGTTCGCATTGATTAACCAATCCGTCAACCATACAGGCAGTTCCTCTGATTACTCCCGAAAGGATTGCGTCTGTTGTATTGTGTCCGATTGCGTTTTTTGAAATTGAAACATCAATTTTCGGAAGCTTCGATGTTGCATTTTTTAAACATTTCATTTGAGTATTTATCCCCGGAGCGATAACGCCACCTAAAAACTCTCTGTTTGAATTTATAATATCAAAAGATGTTGCGGTGCCAAAATCAATTACGATAACAGCTCCTTTATATAGATTAGCCGCAGCAACAGCATTTGCTAATCTGTCTGCTCCAACTTCTCTGGGGTTGTCTGTCTTAACTTTTATTCCTAAATTGATATCTGATGCCACAAATACTGATTTTATTCTGAAAACGTTATCTACAGCCCGTTTAAATTTAATATTAAGCTCTTCAACAACAGATGCAATAACACATCCGTCAATTGAATAGTCTTTAAATAATGATTTTAAAAGAATTTCATATTCTTCACCTGACAAATCCTTGTCAGATGCAAGTCTGAATTCGTTTATATATCTGCCTTTTTCAAATAATCCAAGGGTAATATTTGTATTTCCGATATCTGCTGTTAATAACATAATAAACTTGTCCTCACATATCTGAGAACAAGTCTATTACAAACATAGTTTTTATGCAAAATTTTGTTTTATTATTAGTAGTTGGTACCACCTAATGTATGGGAGTTAGATGCTGCAAAGCCATACCCAAAAGCAGAACCGGTATATTGTGCAGGTGCGTGTCCTGAAGCGACTTGACCATTGTTGCCAAATAACAATTTTTTCAAGTCCCGAACTTCTTTTGTTCCAAAACCTGTTAAATATGTACTAGCTTTTTTATATCCGTTGCCGATAGCATCAATTGCACCGTTGCCCATGATTTCATCCTCCGAATTTCATAATCTCGCTTTCTTATATAAAGTTTTTTTTAATGAAGGAATTGCTTAAAATCAAAAATTTTGTTACATTTTGTAATATTTATTTCTTTTTCTAAAAATGTTTCAATTTATCATTATAACCTTGACAAAAATTTATGAGCTGTTAGAATTAAAAGTATCGTAGAATACTAAATAAATAGTAGTATATAGTAGACAGAAAAGAAGGAGATTAATCTCATGGCACGTGAAAAGTATGAACGTAAAAAACCGCACTTGAACGTAGGTACAATCGGCCACGTTGACCACGGTAAAACTACATTAACAGCAGCTATCACTGGCGTTTTAGCAGCAGCAGGTCAAGCAGCAGCTAAAAAATTCGATGAAATCGATGCTGCTCCAGAAGAAAGAGCAAGAGGTATAACCATCTCTACAGCTCACGTTGAATACGAAACAGATAATAGACACTACGCACACGTTGACTGCCCGGGCCACGCTGACTATGTTAAAAACATGATCACTGGTGCAGCTCAAATGGATGGAGCTATCCTTGTTGTAGCAGCAACTGATGGTGCTATGCCTCAAACTCGTGAACACATCTTGTTAGCAAAACAAGTTGGTGTTCCTAATATCGTTGTATTCTTGAACAAATGCGATATGGTTGATGATCCAGAATTATTAGAATTAGTAGAAATGGAAGTTAGAGAACTTCTTTCTTCTTACGAATTCGATGGTGATAACATCCCATTCATCCACGGTTCAGCTTTAAAAGCTTTAGAAGCTGTTCAAGCTAACCCTTCTATCAAACGTGGAGAAGATAAATGGGTTGATAAAATTTGGGAATTGATGGATGCTTTGGATTCTTACTTCCCAGAACCTGTTAGAGACTTAGACAAACCATTCTTGATGCCAATCGAAGACATCTTCTCAATCACTGGTCGTGGTACAGTTGCTACTGGTCGTGTTGAACGTGGTATTGTTAAAGTTGGTGATGAAGTTGAATTAGTTGGTATCAAACCTACTAAGAAAACAACTGTTACTGGTGTTGAAATGTTCAGAAAATCTCTTGACCAAGGTCAAGCAGGTGATAACATCGGTGCTCTACTTCGTGGTGTTGATAAAACTGAAATCGAACGTGGTCAAGTTCTTGCTAAACCAGGTTCAATTCACCCACACACTAAATTCACAGCTAACGTTTACGTATTGACTAAAGAAGAAGGTGGACGTCACACTCCATTCTTCCCAGGATACCGTCCTCAATTCTATATCAGAACAACAGACGTAACTGGTTCAATCAAATTCGAAGGTCAAATGGTAATGCCTGGTGATAACGTAGTTATGGAAGTTGAATTAATCGCTCCAGTAGCTATCGAAGAAGGTATGAGATTCGCTATCCGTGAAGGTGGTAGAACAGTTGGTGCTGGTGTTGTTGACAAAATTATTGAGTAATTTTTGAAACAATAACCACTCAAAAATCTTCTAAAAGAGCTTGATGAACATTCATCAAGCTCTTTTTAATTTTACTTTCTAATAACCAATTTACCTGAGAAAATTTAACTCCAACGAGTTCTTTGATACCTTTTTTATGCCAATAATGATTCTAAAATCTTAGCATTTGTATTTGCTCTTCGCATACTTAACAAATACTTTTCAACATTCTTTCTGATTTCTTTAGCATCATTATTTAAATACTTAACTTCTTCGTCAAGCATCTTCATGTAATCACATACTGTAACCATTTGATAATCTTTATTATTCATTTTCCCCTATTCCAAATTTTTCCCTAAAAAATAAACAACCTTGACCTTATTTATCCGAGCAGAGCATCAAGAATTTCGGCGTTAGTCACTGCTTTTTTGCCATTTCTAACTTGATTTCTGTACATATATGTTCTTAATGCTTCTCTAATCAATTCTGATCTTGTACGATTTTCAGATGTTGCAACTGAATCAATCTCGTCTAAAAATTTTTCGGGCATTGAAATTAAAACTCTAGCCATTTTTTTCTCCTTTAATTTTTCCTATTCTTGTATAAATCCCCTTGGTATTTATATAAAGTATTTTAGAAGTAAAAAATTGCTAAAAGTTTAGTTAAAAAGTATATAATTGTAATATATGTTTACAATATCCCGAAAATCAATTATAATAAGCTTTTATTTATATTTATGATAAAGTTTTTTGAAATAGTCAGAATCTTCTTTGGCTTTTTGTGCACAAGCAATGCCATGATATGCAAAGTAGGTATTAGTTTCATTCAAAACTTTATCTAAATTACAGTACGCATCTCCTTGGTATTGGGTATCTTTATCGCCCATTGTTCTTAAAACCCCATCCTTAAATTCAAAGGTAAATGTGTCAAACCCTAAAGCGTTTGGCGGATTTTTTATACCATTTAAATCTACTGTAATAAAAACATTTGTATGGACTGTTTTTCTAGTATTTTCAAACATTAAAAGAGTTCCGTCTTTCATTACTATGTTTCCGTCATCAAGGTAATTTCTTAAAATTCCTTTATAAACATTACTGTCTCGATGGTAACAAAGTTCATTATCTGAACTCGAAGTGCAAAGTGTTGCTCCTGTCAAATAATTTGCAAAAGTTTTATAAAATGTAGAAGCTGCGTAGGTTGAAGGATCGAGTGAGATATCATCTGATTCCATTTGTTTGAAAACTTGTTGAATAACTGAATATTGCTTTAAAAATGCAGTTCTCATTTTTTGAGCTTTTATGTTTGTCATCAACGTTGGAATTGTCATCGCTGCCACAACTCCGATGATGCCAAGGGTTATTAATATCTCTGCTAAAGTAAATGCAGATTGTTTAATAAATGTCATTCCGGACTTGATCCGGAATCTCCTTAACTTTTTAAGGAAAAAGGAAATAGGGAAATAAGGGAATAAGTTCTTTACGGTTTTATTAATTACGTCATTGCGAGCGAATGCGAAGCAATCTAGCTTATTTTTATCACTTACAAATTCCAGTGAGGGTTTAAGGTTCGTATTTGTACTTAGATACTTCGGGCACTTCACGCTCGCACTAAACGGATACGGCTCCGCCTTAATGCTTGAGCTCGTGCTGTTCAGAGTGACATTGGTGTAATTCGTTTTATTGTTATCTTTCATTTTTACATCCTTTCTTTTTTGTTCTAAATAGGGTTCGGAGGCTTTGCCCCTGATGACTCGAGCCATTTAATCATTCGTGTTTTTCTTTTTCGGTTCCACTTTTTCTTTTTTACATCGATTCAAAAAAAGAAAAAGTGAACAAAAGAATTTGGCTATTTGTATAATTTATTATGGATTACTACGTCACTCTGTGTAGACTTTTTTCCTTCTTGTTCAACATTGTGACTCGTAATGACATGTTTTTTATTTTTCATAATCTTTCCTTTCTTTTATTACGTAACGAACTTACTTCCCTATTCCCTTTAAATTTCTTATTGACCTATAGATTTTTTATAAAAATATCGCTTTTAATAATATTTTAGCATATTATACGTAAATATTTTCAATATTAATTAAATATTTTAATAATTATTTATATTTTATTGAAAATATTTCAATGGTATCTATAAAAAAATAAGAGTATTATTCATATATGGATAACAAAATAAAACTGGGTAAACGAATAAAAGAACTTAGGAAGAAAAAAGGATTAACACAAGAACAACTAGCAGAAACCATTGATATGGAACAAAATTCCATTAGCGTTATAGAATCAGGTAGAAATTTTCCGACACTTGGAACATTAGAAAAAATAGCAAAAGTTCTAAATGTTGAATTGTCAGATTTTTTTAATTATGAATATCTTGAAGATATTGACACTATTAGAGAAACAACCACCGATAAAATTCAAAAAATGGATGAATTTCAATTACGGCAGTTGTTTAAATTTGTAAAGAGCCTTTAAAAGTTTTATTCTTTTGTCTCAACAGTTGTTGCTTTTTCTGCTGTTGATGTCGTTGTTTGAGTAGAATTTACTTTATTTTGAGAATTTTTTATTGCATTATTGAGAAGATTTTTTAAATTCTCAGCACTTTGAGCTCGATTTTCTTTAGCTTTTTCAATATCAGCTTTTGTTTGTTCAGCGTCTTTTTTTGCTGCTTCTACTTTAGCTTTTTGCTTGTCTACAATTTTATTAACATTAGTTTTAACATTTTGTGCAGTGTTTTTTGCACTTTCAACCTGATTATTGATGTTTGATTTAACAGCATCTTTGGCACTTTCTAAATCTTTTTTCAAATTCATTTGAGATGTGTCACAAGTTGATAACCATTTGAAATTTCTTACCGAATTTGAGCTTTCAACAGGTCCATTAAAAATAACTTTAAAATCTTTGTACGTTGTACTTCCATTAGTCAAAGCCGGAATTAAAGAAGTATTTTCATTCGCCGGATCTGCAGTTAATTGTTTTAGAATTTTTGATGTCATTGTTCCAAATTTTGGAATATAGGACAACAATTTATCCGCAGATAATTCGCCCAAAACGCCTAAGCAAGAAACTACTTTACTGTCCAATCGTCCAAGGATAGTGAGTGAGGCACTGTTTGGCAATAGATAATATGTTCCTTTGACATAATAAGACATCAATGGTCCTGCAACTTTTATACTTTGAATAGTTGCATTGCCGTTTGCGAAAGTTAAATTTCCATCAATCGTTTTAAATCTGTCTGTTTCTTGAACGGTTGAAAGTGTAGACAGTGATGAAATAGCGGCTTTCAAAATCGAATTTGAAGAAATATTTTGAGCCATAACAAGGTTTTCTAATCGACCAATGCCAATAAATCGACCGTCTTTGACATCAAAATTAACATTTCCTTGCATTGAATTCATTATGTCTTTATCAGTAACGCCACGCATTACAAGTTTTGCACTAAAGCTTAAAATCCCTGTTAGAGCATTTTTTATCCCAACTGCTCCATAAACAGCGTCTGTTGAATTCAACCCACTGCCTGTAATATCAACCCCTATAGAGGTATCTGAAATATTATATGAGATTTTTCCGTTAATTTTTCCACCGAAAGCCTCAGCATTCAAGTTAGACAAGTAGAAATTTGTATAATCAACAAGAGAGAATTTTGAATTGATATCATTAGCCGCTATTCCGCCAAATTTGAACTTCTTGGCAGTGGCATTACCATTCAAAATTGCACCATTCAGATTTGCATTCAAATCTGTCAACGCAAAATCCATATCTTTACTTGAAATATCGGAGAAATTCAAACTTCCTTTAATTTTCGGATTATTTAAATCTCCGACAATTGCAGCATCTCCTTTGACTGAAATATTTGAATTATTCATACCCCAAATAGGGAAAGATATTTGGTTTGGAATAGATATAATGATATTTAATTTTGGATTTGATGTCAATTTAGAAATACCACCTTCTAATGTTGCAACCGGAGTTTTCCCCGCCCACATGCCTGAATTGGTAAGAGATAGTGTGTCACCGGAAATTTTAATATCTGTATGGATTTTTGTTGTTTTGTTTTTCAACAAATCAATATCTGCAAATTTAATATAATTTTTAGAATCCGCACTCATTTTAAAGCAAATATCTTGAGTTTTAGCATCTCCTGTAGCCGCAATTTCTACAGGCAATTTCCCAACATAAGGGAACATTGGTCGAACATCTGTTGGAATAAAAGCGGCGATATCAGATGACGCAACATTACCTTTTGCTTTTATATCCATTTTCAATTTATTTGTCAAATAATCATTGACTTGACCTGTCAAATCCACTCTAGAATTGTTTATCAAGACATAAGAGTTTTTGATATTGATATCCTTTGAATCCATAACTATCTTTGTCTTTGGGACAGAAACAGATGCGGTCGGGGTTTTTAGGGCAAGAGAATTTACATCAATATCACCTGAAAATGTTTTTTTATCACAAGCAAGCTTAACTAAAGCATTTGATAGTAATAATTTTACATTTGAAGGTTTATTTAAAATATCTAATGAATTTATCTGAGCATTTACAATCGGTTTCAAATCGGTCAATTTCCCTTTGATAGTTGTGTTTAGTGTCAAAGTACCATTATTAATATTATTATCTTTTAATAATGCAACTTGACCAAATGCAGCCAAAAGCCCCTTTACGGACAATTTATCAGCAACTAAATTTAAATCGGTATCAGAATTTGCTTTTATGGAGCCTGATAACTTCAAAGGATGTCCCAATATTGAAAAACCGGCTTTTTTAATATTGATATCATTGTTCATCAAATCAATATCTGCCGTGATTTTATCAATCAAGACGTTGTACAATCCATAGGACAAGCTTGACGGGTTAATTTTCAAATATCCGGTTGATGAGACTTTTTTCATATCAGAATTTATATTGAAATCAGCATCAATTCCGCCTGTTGCTGATAGTGTTTTGAAATCATTACATCCAAAACTTTGAGCGATACTATCAACAAGTCTGATAATATTATTGAATTTGGCGTTTGAGCGAAGAGTCAAATCAATTGAAGGCTTTTTGCCACTATGAATATCACCGATTATTTGAGTCTTTTCATTTTCATCTGATGATGTAAAAAATATTGAATCAATATCAGTTTTATTTCCCCTAAATTTTAAATTTGCATAACTTTCAGGAAGTTTTTTCCCGTTAACCGCAACAGACATTGCACTCACATTTAATTTACCGTTAAGATTATGATTTTTTAGAGTGCCTGATGTTTTGATATCTGCCAGTACATCGGCTTGTAATCCGTTTTGTTTTATAGATTTGAAAATATCAATAATATTTATTGTTGGTGCTTGTTCTTTTTTAGATTGATTGTTATCAACGGAGACAGTTTTTGGAAAAACTAAATCATCTAGCTGAATATTTGGCATAATTTTGTTATTAATTTTTAAATCATAATTAGATACAACGTCATTATCCAATACTATTTTGCCATTTGTAGATAATTTTATTTGTTTATCAAGAATGAACTTCGAAATTTTGAAGTTTTCGCCTGTTAGATAATAATTTTTACTATCAATTGCATCAATAAAAGTTAATTTGTATTTTTTTACTCTAATATTTGGTAAATGATTAGACAGGGTTAGCCCATAAGGAAGGGCGGTCATTGTATTTTGATTGTCATCTGATGTTGGAATATAATCTTGAACTAAAAAACTACCGTCTTTTTTTACAACCAATGAACCTGATAAATCATCCGCACTGGCACCTGAAAGTTGAACTTTTTTTAGAAGTAGAGGTAATAAAGCAAGTCTTATTTTGAAATTATCAGATTTGAAAAACGGGTTATCATCTGTAGGGATAGCTAATTCGATATTTTTAACTTTAACTCCAACAGATAAGTCAGGAGCTGTTACTATTCCAAGTCCTTCGATTTTAGAATCAAAACCTGTTGATGTTTTAATTAAGTCTTGAATTTTATTAGTATAGGAGTTGGCTATTGGCGATAATATAAATGGTAAGAGCAAAAACAACAAATACAAACTTACAATTGTTGTTCCAAATATAAAACCAAACTTTTTTACATTCCCTTTATCAAAACGTAATTTCATATCCCTACCCCTTCTGTTTTTATTTAAGATAATTTTACCATAAAAGCTCAATGAAAAACTATCATATCGGGTAGTTTTTTACAAAAGAAATTGCATCCTCTTTTGTTATAATATCTCCATTAATTTGAGCTTCATTTAGGGCATTTATTATTTGTCCGAGTTTTGGAGAAGGAGAAATGTTCAAAATTTTCATAACCTCATTCCCGTTAAGCAATTTTGGTAATGGTTTTAGGGTTTCTTGAGCTTTTAAATAGAATTGCAATAGTTTATTTAAGGCTGAAATATTCTCGTTTACAATTTCATCCGTAATTTCCGGTCCTCGGGCAGATAATCTGTCAGCTTGTGCAATGAGTATGTTATCTATTGCATCATCTTCCATTTTTCGGACAAATCGCATCATTACTTTATCTGTCAATTCAGGAGCTTGAACAACCATTGTCGGATACATGTGTTTTTTTATCATCAAAGTTATGTATTCAATTTGTTTATTTGAAAAACACATTTTTTTTAATATTGGTTTTGCTAGTTTTGAACCCACATCATCATGTTTAATAAAACGATGTCTGCCTGTATCTTCTTCAATTGTCCAAGTTGAAAACTTTCCGATGTCATGCATAAAACAAGCAAGTTTCAAGTGTGCAAGCCTTGAAAACCCACCAAAATCAACTTTATCCATGTGTGATTTTACATCAGGTTGAGAAGCATCATAAAGTAGCTGAACTTGTTTTATCGTTTCAATACTGTGATGAAACAAATCCAAGTGGTGGTGAGCATTTGGGGGAACTTGTTTTAACTCTTTAACAATAGGAAAAAGTTTTTCCAAAATTCCGCATTCATCCATTTTTAATAGTGATAAATCCGTATATTTACCGCTAAAAAGCTTCATTAGCTCGTATTCAATACGCTCTTTTGCAGGTTTTTCTATTAAATAGGCGTATTTATTTACAATTGAGAGTAAGTGTTCATCAATTTCAAAACCTAAAAGGGAATAAAACCTGAAAACCCTAAGAATTCGGAGTGGGTCATCAACAAAATTTTCATCCTCTATCCCTTTAAGGACTTGATTTTTTATATCATTTAGCCCTCCGACCAAATCCAAAATTTCACAATTTTTTATGTCAACAGCGACTGCATTAATCGTCAAATCCCTGCGTTTTATGTCTTTTTCCATTGAATTTTCGACAGGGTTTGTTATGTCTAAATAGTTCAACTTATCCGATAAAACAACACGGTAAATATGATTTTCCACATCTAGAGGAATAAATTTACCGCCGAAAAATTCTGCAATTTTTTGAGAAAAAATTCCGGCATCTTCGTCTGTGACAATCAAATCTCTATCATAGGTATCTTTACCCATTAAACAATCCCTAACAGAACCCCCGACAAGATAAATTTTATTAGGGAAAAAACTTGCGATATTATTTAAAATTTCATCATTTCTTATTTTATCTGTTAAAATTTGTATATTCATAAATAATATTCCCTAAAGCCACAACTACTGCAGTATCTGCTTTCAAAATTAAATTCCCGAGAGTTAGCATTTCGAAATTTGATTTTGCGAAATAGTCAAATTCTTTTTGGGAAAAACCTCCCTCAGGTCCAATAATAACAAGAACTTTTTCAGCTTTTTTAATTGGGTTTTCTCTAAAAGAATCTCGAATTGTTTTATCCGCAATTCTTTCACAAAAAACAATTATTTTATCAAAATGATTTTCAGTTATAACTTTTTCAATAGTTGAAACCTCGAAATACTCAGGAACAACCGCTCTTTCACATTGTTTAGATGCTTCATACATTATTTTTTGCCACTTTGGAACTTTTTTTTCTGCAACAGATTTATTCACTGCACAATTATCGGTTAATATCGGATAAATTCCAGATACTCCAAGTTCTGTTGCTTTTTCAACCAATAAACCTTGAGCATCACTTCTCAATGGACTTTGAGCCAGATAAAGTTCAAAATCCAAAAACCTCTTTGATTGGTAGGACTTATCAATTTCTGCCAAAATTTCAGAATTTGTGATTTGCAAAATTGTTGTTTCATATTGAACCTGATTTTCATCAATAAGCAACAGACTTTCACCTGCTCTCGCTCTCAGTGCTCTTGCAATATGAATATAATTTTCTTTATCTGTAATTGATATTTTATTATCACTAATTTGGTTTGATTTAATAAAAAAATGTGGCATTGTTTAGCTTTCCTTAAAATGTTTAATATGTTTCCAAACATAAATTCCGCCCAAAATCAAAACAGCTATTATAATAACAGCATCAAATTTATGCCAAATAGCTTTCAAACGGTCTAAATGTTCCCCTAATTTAACTCCAACATATACAAGAACGTAACTCCAAATTAAAGATCCTAAAAAGGTTAAAGTAAAGAAAGTTCTTTTTCTTGCCTTTAAAATTCCTGCGGGTAAAGAAATAAATGTTCTGATTACAGGTAACATTCTGCATAAGAAAAATGCCCAATCCCCATATTTATCAACCCATTTGTCTGCAACATCCAAATCTTTTTTTGATACTAAGAAATATTTTCCGTATTTTTCAACGAATTTTCTGCCCCCGAAAAAACCAATATAATAAGAAGGAATTGAACCAATTACACATCCAAAAGCTCCTGCTATAGCGGCTAAATGGAAACTCATTTCTCCCTTACTTACCAAATACCCTGCAAATGGTAAAACGGCTTCTGATGGTAAAGGAATATTACATGATTCAATAGCCATAAGAAGTGAAATTCCTAATGGACCCATTGACGTAATTACACCCTCAATCCAGCTTATCAAACCTGCTAAAATACTATCCAACATAAAATACCTCTCCCTGAAAAATTTACAAACTAAGTATAGCATGAGAGATAAATTTTTAAAACTTTATTTTTCTTTTTTAAGAGTCCAAAAATCTTTATTAAACAAAACTAAGAATGGAATGATTTCCAAACGTCCGATAAACATATTGAATATAATTATAATTTTTGATAAATCTTTCAGTTGGGCATAACTACCCATCGGCCCGATTGCAGGTTCCAGACTTGGCCCAATATCTCCGATTGAAGAGATTGAAGCAGTCAAACCAATAAGGCTGTCTTGTTCTAAAACTGTAAGAAGTAATGCTGTCAAAGCCCACAATCCAAAGAAACAGAATGCGAAAAATATAGTTTGTCTTAAAACATCCGCTGCTACGACCTTATTATCAATCTTTACAGGTAAAACAGCTTTTGGATGAAGAATTTTGTACAATTCGTTCTTCATATATTTCCCTATCAAAATCCAACGGGTAATTTTCAAACCACCTCCGGCAGACCCTGAGCAAGAACTTATAAACATCGTTATGAATAACAAAACTTTCGCATCATAAGTCCAAAGTGAAAAATCTTCACTTGCACTCCCTGTTGAAGTTGACAAGGTTAAAACTTGATAAAATGCTGCAGTCATTGAGTGAAATGCTGAGAAGTTTTGTTTAAAATATAAAATAATCATCAATAGAATTGATAGAACTAAAATGGAGCAAGTGTAAACTCTAAATTCTTCACTTTTCCAAAATAAAGACAATTTTCTCTTTGTTAAAACTCGAGATTGCAATACAAAACTTGCACCTGATATAAACATAAATGCAATAAGTATCCAATTTATAAGGTTTGAATGATAACCGTTTGTGCTCAACGGATTTGGTGAAAAACCGCCTGCTGCAAGTGTAGAAAGTGAATTACAAATAGAATCAAACGGGTGCATTCCGGCAGCTATCAAACACCCAATACAAGTTAGTGTCGCCCCTGCATACAAAATCCAAAGAGCAGATGCTGTATTTCTTACTCTTGGAGTAAATTTGTCTTCGGTTGGCCCGGGAGCTTCTGCAAAGAACATTTGACGGCCTGCAACGGCAAATTGAGGTAAAATTGCAACGAACAGGACGATAATTCCCATACCTCCTAACCATTGAGTGAAAGACCTCCAAAATAGTAAGGAATGAGGATAATCATAGGTTTGAAAAATTGTAGCACCGGTTGTAGTAATCCCTGAAACAGCTTCAAATAGAGAATCTACAAAACTAAATCCGTAAAATAAATAAGGAATTGCGACAATAAATCCAAACGAAAGCCAAGAAAGAGTAACTACAAACAAGGCTTCAGATCGTTTAATATCGTTTAAGCTGTCCATATTTGAAGTGTTTTTGATTAGTCTTTTCAATAACATTCCTAAAAACAAAGACAAAAATCCTGCCGTTGCAAATGGCAAAATTGCATGATGTTCATGGTAATAAAGTGCAACAATTATCGGGATAAACGCAACCAACCCGATGTCTTTCAATATTAAACTCAATGCACTTGAAATATAGCTTAAACGCATAATCTACACTACCTTAAAATAATCCTTAATTTTTTGAGCATTCTCAGCTTTTGTAAAAATAATCAGAATGTCATGAATTTTCATAACAGTGTCCCCTTTAGGAATAATAACCTGATTTTTTCTTTGAATTACACCAATAATTGCAGGTGCCGGAAATCTTAAATCCATAATTTTGATATTATCAAAATCTTCCCGAACTGAAATTTCAAGAACTTCCGCTTCTCCTTGTTCTACAGTTGCCAATATATCAACATCATTTTCATCCAAATCGTTTCTAACTTCATTAATCGCAGATGTTTTTGGAGAAATCGCTATATCAATTCCGACTTTTTCAAACAGCGGAACATTTACAACTTTTGAAACTCTTGAAATTACACGTTTAACCCCCAACTGTTTAACAAGAAGAGAACAAAGCAAATTTCGTTCATCATTGTTTGTAACCGAAATTACAACATCGCTTGCTCCAATTTCTTCTTCATCCAGAAGTTTTAAATTTGTTCCGTCACCATTGATTACAAGTGCTTTTTGAAGTTCTTGAGCTAAAAATTCACATCTTTCATAATCCATCTCAATGATTTTGGTTTTAATTTTCACATCTTCAAGGCTTTTTGCAAGCATATATCCAACATTTCCGCCGCCAATAATCGAAACCGTTTTAACAGGCTCTTTTTCATGGAAAAATGTTCCGGCTAAAATATCTAAGGAGTGAGAGGTACCCATAAAAATCAATTTGTCGCCGTCATTGATTTCAGTCAGACCGTTTGGAATAAATAATAAATCATCCCTTTTTATTCCAACAATAATTGTATCTTTTGTAAAACCGCAATCTTTAACCATTTTCCCAACGATTGTAGAACTTGGGCGAACCTTGTATTCTAATAATCTTGCTTTACCATCAGCAAAATTTTCAACATCAAGAGCATGAGCAACTGTCACAATTCTAAAAATTTCTTGTGTTAGAAGTTCTTCCGGCCAAATAACATAATCAATAAAGAAATCTTCCAAATAATCGGTTGCCTTATTTAATTCCATTGCATTTCGGTACTCTTCTTTTGATACAAAACAAATTGTCCTTATCCCGCTGATTTTTTTAGCGGAAAGACAAGATACAATATTTGCTTCATCTAACGCGGTACATGCAATAAATACATCGGAATTCATAATATCTGCCGCTTTTAGAACTTTTATATCAGAAGCATTACCTTGTACAAAACTTATATCAAGTTTATCAAATTCTTCAGTTCTGTTTTCTTCCTTATCAATAACAGTAATGTCATGATCTTCAAAAAATTCAGTTGCAAGCAAACAACCAACTTCTGTTGCTCCATAAATTACAATTTTCATACACTCTAATTCCCTATCAATCCTAACGCAGAAAATAAGAAAATTGCACCATATAAAACAACATTTCTCATAACAATCAAAACAAGTGTTGCAACAATTGGTGACAAATCAAACATTCCAAACGGAGGAATAAATTTTCTAAACAAATCCAAATACAAATCTACAGATGTTTTTAGAGCTTTCAAAATCGGATTTTCCCAATTTACGGGGAACCAAGTCAACAAACATCTGACAAAAATCATCATTAAATATATGTAAAAACAATTTGCAATAGCTTGTATAATTTTAATTGCTATCATCTTTTTTATTCTCTCTTTCTTTTTCTTCAGTCATTTTTTTCATAAATTCATCCGGAGTCATTACAATAATTTTAGGTTCGTCTTTTGCATAATATTTGTCATAAATTTTTCTTAGCCCCATAGATGCCAAACCTGCAACTATCATTGGAACTATTGGAGAAAAAGATACGCCCCAAAACGGAGGAATTATATAAAATCCTGCAGCAACAAACCAATAATGAAATAACGGATAATCGGGATTTATGTTAGGAACCCATGACAAAACACAGGCTCCTAATATAAAATACATATATAAAATCACAATTTTATCTAAAAATATGACTAACTTTGCACCGAATTTCATTCAAATGACCTCTATTATAAATCAAGTTTAGTAGAATTAGCACATTCACAATGAGCTTGTTCTGACGGAATATTTTCTATCATAGTGAATAGTAAAGATTTTAAATTCGCCAAATTATTATTAAATACTTTGATAACAGCATCATGTGAAACAGGAGGAACATCTCCCACCAAACCTGCATCATAATCTGTGATTAAAGAAATATTCAATGGGCACATATTCATTTCCATAACAAGGTATGCTTCAGGAAATGCTGTCATATTAATAACTTGCCACCCTTGTTTTGTGAAAAATGCAGATTCAGCTTTTGTTGAAAATCTTGGACCATTGATAACTACAACAGTTCCGGTTTCATGAACAGGGATACCAAGTTTTTTAGCTGTATCAATAGCTAATTGTCTTAATTCAGGACAATAAGTATCTGCAGGTGACGGGTGTTGAACAACAGGTCCTTCAAAGAAAGTTGTTTTTCTTCCGTCAGTCCAATCAACGAATTGATCACAAATTACAAAATCCCCGGGTTTAACTTCTTTTTGTAAACTACCCGCAGCACATGGAGAAATTACTCTCTTACAACCTAAGTGCTTCATAGCCCAAACGTTAGCTCTAAAGTTAACTAAATGAGGCGGAATAGAGTGATGTCTGCCATGACGAGGCATAAATGCTACTCTGTGATTTCCGATTTTGCCTAAAAATACACTGTCACTAGTTTTTCCGTATGGTGTTTCAACTTCGATTTCTTCAATGTTTTCTAAAAAGCTGTAAAAACCTGAACCGCCAAATACACCAATATCTGCCTTATCTAAAATTTCCATAACTTTAATCTCCAAATTTCTAAAATACTTACTACATATCCAATATGAATAAACTAATTTTACAATACAAAATATTAATTTTCAAACAAGATACAAATTTTCACAAATACTCGCCTAACCGGTTAATAACAAATTGCACATCTGTCTTATATGCAAAAAGGTTTGTACTTTGTTTAATATAATTAATCTTTTTCATACTTCCAGCTATTCTTAATTCGAGAGCCTGATTATCAGACTCTTTTTTTTATGTAATATAATAAGAAATACTCGAAAAGGAGAAAATTATTGGCGGAGTATTGTTATCAATAGCAATTTTAGCAGAAGTAATCGGAACTACAATGTTAAAAATGTCAAACGGTTTTAAAGTTTTAGTTCCAAGTGTTTTATTTGTTATTTTCTATGCAGCAAGTTTTTATGCCCTTGCTCATGCTCTAAAAACAATAGATATGGGGATTGCTTATGCCATTTGGGCGGCTGTAGGATTAACAATTGTTACAATTATCGGAATTTTTCTTTTCCATGAAAATATGAATTGGATAAAAGCTTTGTCTATTTTATTCATTATTATTGGTGTTGTAGGATTAAGATTAAGTTCTGCAAACTAAATTTTTAAATTGTTAACAAAATCGGAAAAATATGCTAGAATACTTTCGAAACAGAATGAAGAGGGATAAAGTTATGAAAAATAAAATCTTAGCATTAGTTTTGACAATGATGTTAGCAGCACAAGTTACAATTGCAGCACCATTTAACGGAAACGCAAAAACTAAAAGAATTCCTGCCGGTACTAAGCTTGCACTAAAAATGTTAACGCCGATTGATACAGGATATTCAAGCAAAGGTTCAGAATTTACAGCAATGCTTGTTACTGACCAAAAAGCAGACGATGATGTAATTTTACCAATGGGTTCAATTGTTAGGGGTAGCATTAAAAAAATTACACCTGCAAAAAGAATGTCTAAAGGACCTGTTTTATATCTTGATTTTGACCACGTAGTTACTCCGAACGGCAGACAATTACCGTTATCACTTACAATGGTTGGAAGAGCTGATTTGACAAACGATGGTGGAATTACTTCTACTAAAGGGTATCTTGATGCGTGGAAACAAACTTGCAAAAAATCAGGTCAAGTTACTACAAAATCAATCAACTGGGGTAAAGGTTTAACTGATAGTGGTTGGCAATACGTAATCGTTCCTGTTACAGCTTTTGGTGGTGCTTTTGGAACCGCAGGATATTTTGTATATGACAGCGTAGCTGATGCAATAAGACTTGGTAAAGATGTTCAACTTAAATCTGAAGAAGTTTTGAATGTAATCTTGACCGAACCTATTGATGTTCCTGTGATTTAGGATTGATATGTCTAAACTGGATAAAATAGAAGAACTTCAAAATATAATAAAAGAAGATTCGTCAAATTTTCAAGCAAGAAGACAACTTGCAGTGCTTTTATTGGATTGCGGATTCAATGAAGAAGCACTGCAACATCTTCTTTATTTGGCAAAAATGTTCAGTTATGATGACGGGATTTATTACAATCTCGGGATTGTCTATGAAAAAATGAAAAAGTTTCAAAAGGCAAAAGACGCTTATGAAAAAGCCATTGAACTTGAACCAAAATCTTTTGATGCCATTTACAATTTAGGACTTGTTGATACTGAACTAAAAGATTATCCAAATGCAATAAAGTGTTTTAAGAAAGTTCTTGAAAATGATAATCAGGATTCTAATTCGTATTTCAATCTTGGATTAGTATATTTCAAAATGAAGGATTATATCAATGCAATTGACTATTTTCAAAAAACAATTGATATAAATGATGAAGATATTTATGCTCATTTCTATATCGGAAATATTTATAAAGAAATGGGTGATTTAGATTCTGCCGAAGCGGAATTTGAAAAAGTTATATCCCTTTCTCCTGATTACAGTTGGGCATATTTCAATTTGGCTGTGATTTATCACGACAAAGGGGATGATGAAAGAGCCATAGAAAATTTAAGACAAACAATAGAATTAAATCCTACAGATATTGAAGCTTATAAAATTTTAGCAAGATTGCTGACTAAAGATGAAGAATATGATGAAGCGATTTCAATAATGCAAGATGCCATTTCTAATTGCGAAGAAACCGGAGACTTATATTATATAACCGCACAAATTTATAATAAAATTGATGATTATCCGGATTATGAATTAAATATGCAAGATGCAATAAGAAACTTTCAAACACTCTCCATTCCAATTTCAGAAGCCAAAGAAGAACTTAAAAGAAATAAAGCACAACACTCTTAGCACATCCTGTTTTTTGTGATAAAATAAAGACATTGAGTAATAAAAAGAGGAAAAAATTATTATGAAAATGTCAAAATTATTTGTGCAAACAATGAGAGAATTCCCGTCAGATGCGGAAGTTGTATCTCACAAATTTCTTGCACGTGCCGGTTATATAAGAAAACTGACCTCAGGTGTTTACAATTACTTGCCACTAATGTGGAGAGTCCTAAAAAAAGTTGAAAATATTGTTAGAGAAGAAATGGACAAAGCGGGAGCCCAAGAACTTTTGATGCCGTTTGTTCAACCAAAAGAATTGTGGGTTGAATCAGGACGTTGGGAAGCTTACGGTAAAGAGCTTATGCGTTTAAAAGA
The DNA here is from genome assembly GCA_934718135.1 of uncultured Candidatus Melainabacteria bacterium. Taxonomy (GTDB): domain Bacteria; phylum Cyanobacteriota; class Vampirovibrionia; order Gastranaerophilales; family Gastranaerophilaceae; genus Zag111. The sequence goes on from CAKUZW010000008.1 coordinate 24,429, forward strand.
CAGACACAATCGAGAGATGTGCCTTGGACCAACACATGAAGAAATTATAACATCAATCGCAAGAGATGTTTTAAAATCTTACAAACAACTACCGACAAATTTATACCAAATTCAATCTAAATTCAGAGATGAAGTCAGACCAAGATTTGGACTTTTAAGAGGTAGAGAATTCATTATGAAGGATGCATACAGTTTTGGAACCTCTCAGGAAGAACTTGAAAAAGAATATGATAATATGGCAAAAGCTTATACTAACATATTCAAAAGATGCGGACTTGAAACAAAAATGGTTCAATCTGATTCAGGAGCTATTGGCGGAAGTGTTTCTCACGAATTTATGGTAATTACAACAACTGATGCAGGAGAAAATGATGTATTCTACTGTGATGATTGTGATTATTCTGCAAACTCAAATCACGCTGTTTCAAAACTTCCTAGTGCGGTTGTTGATGGCAGGGAATATTTTGCGAAAAATGAAATAATTGATACTCCAAATGTTCATACAATAGACGAATTATCAGTGTTTTTAAAAGTTCCTGCTACATTGATTTTGAAATCACTTATTTATATTGTTGACAAAAAGCCTGTAATGGCACTAATCAGAGCAGACAAAACAGTTGAAGAAACAAAATTGATGAATGCTGTTGGCGGTATGGATATTAGAATTGCAACATCTGGTGAAATTGAAGAACTTATGGCTCAAAACGGTTTTGATGCAATCCCTGGATTTATCGGCCCTAAAGGAATGAAAGGAATTCCTGTTGTTGCTGATAACACAGTAAAAGAAATGAAAAACTTCATTGTCGGAATTAACAAAAACGATGTTCACCAAGTTGGAGCAAATCTAGAAGATTTAGGACTTGATGAAATTAAATACGAAGATATCAGACTTGTTGAATCCGGAGAACTTTGCCCTCAATGCGGTAAACCTCTAAAAGTTACAAGAGGTATCGAGGTTGGTAATATTTTCCAATTAGGAACAAAATATTCAAAACCAATGAATGCTGTATACTTAGATGCTGACGGAAAAGCAAAACCTTATATTATGGGCTGTTACGGTATCGGAATTTCTAGAACTGCTGCTGCTGCCGTTGAAGCTCACCACGATGATTGGGGTATCAAATGGCCTTTAGCAATTGCTCCGTATCACGTTACAATTGTACCGGTTAGTACAAAAGATGAACTTCAAATGTCAGTTGCAACAAAACTTTATGAAGAATTACTTGCAAATGGTGTTGAAGCAGTTCTTGATGATAGAGACGAAAGACCTGGAGTTAAATTCAAAGATGCTGACCTTATTGGTTTTCCATATAGAATAACTGTTGGTAAAACAATCACAGAAGGTAATGTTGAATTTGTAACTCGTGAAACAGGTGAAAAAGTTCCAATGAAACCGGAAGAAGCAGCACAAAAAGTTATTGAAGCTGTTAATAATTTAAAATAAATAATCATAGAGATAATTAAATCAGGCGGTCAATTGAAAATTGACCGCCTGATTTGTTATTTAATAATTCTTTCCGATTAATGAATTGTGTGTTTCTATTTCTAATTTATCATCTAGCGGTGATAATTTTATTTTCTCACCGTATCTTTTTTCTAGAGCCAATTCAATTAAATAATCCGCAAAATGAGGATTTTTAGGAAGCAATGAACCATGTAGATATGTTCCAAATACATTCATATATCTTCCACCTTCAAATCCGTCTTGTGAGTTGTTACCATTCCCAACAACAACCCGTCCTAAAGGTTTTGTTTCTCCTTGTAGAAACGTCAAGCCGCTGTGATTTTCAAAACCTACAAGAGTATTTGGATTTAAAAAATCTGTTTTAATAGTAACATTACCAATAAATCTTTTTTTACCTGCGACAGTATAAGCATCCATCAATGAAATACCAATGAGTTTATCTTTATCATGAGGTTGATAATAGTGACCAAAAAGTTGATAGCCACCACAAATGCCTAAAATAACGGCACCTTTATTTCTTTGTTCATGGAGTTCTGATTTGTGATAATAAAGCTCTGATGCAACTTCTTCTTGTTGTTTGTCTTGACCTCCGCCAATAAAATATAGATCGTGGTCTTTGATTTTATCTCCAATCCCGATTTCTTCAATTTCAACATCAATACCACGCCATTCGCAACGTTTTTTTAATGTAATAATATTTCCTAAATCGCCATACAAATTCAATAACTTTGGGTACAAATGAGCGATTGATATCTTTAAATTTTTCTCTTCCATAGCCAAATTATAACACAAATCTTTGTCGTGATATAATTTATGGTATGGAAAAAGTTAAAATTATAAATACGCATTCGCACGTAAATTCTTTAAAGGATACAAATATAGATGATGCAGTTTTTAATGCTCAAAATGACAATATAGTGACAATTGTTCCGTCAACATCAACGGAGGATATTTTCGAGGTTGATAAATTTATTCAACAGTATGATGATGTCTATGGCTATGTCGGGATTTTCCCTGAAGAAGCAAAAACTTTCACTGATAAAACATTAAATGATATGGAATCAATCCTCAAAAATAATCCAAAAATTGTAGGTATTGGGGAAGTTGGGCTTGATTATTATTGGGATAAATCGTTCAAAGAATTGCAAAAAGAGATTTTTATTAAACAAATTGAATTTGCAAATCAAATGAATTTACCATTGAATATTCACTCTCGAGAAGCTCATCTTGATACTTTGGAAATCTTAAAAAAATATAACAAAAATTCCACAGCTATTTTGCATTGCTATTCAGGAAGTGCTGAATTTGCAAAAGTTTGTGTTAAAGAGGGGATTTATATCGCTCTTGGTGGTGTTGTAACTTTTAAAAATGCTATAAAAACGAAAGAAGTTGCAAAAAGTATTCCTCTTGAATATTTATTATTGGAAACAGATGACCCGTATCTTGCACCTGTTCCATTTAGGGGAAAAGAAAATCAACCGGCTTATATAAAATATGTAGCACAAGAAATTGCAAAACTTCGCAATATTTCTGTTGAAGAAGTTGAACAACAAACGACTAAAAATGCTCTAAAAATCTTTAATTTCAATAAAAACTATTTAGTTTAATTTTATATTTTCAGGTTTAACGTTCAAATTCAAATCAATATATTTGAAAATATTTAAAACAATTCCCGGTTGAAAATAATAGTTGTTATCGACAGGAGTAATTTTTACCATTCCTTGATTTGTATTTACATTAACAACCGTAGCCAAGAACTTCTTATTTACTGCGGTAAACAAAATATAACCTGATTTTGTTTGGATTTCGTCAATCGTAAACCTGTTTGCATTTATTGCCGCTATTGTCAAATATAATAAAGAAACGTTGTCTGTGTTAAATACTTTTGTACAAGTTTCATAAGATATATTTTGAGCGGTAATCAATGTACTCAAATTCATTTGCTCTACAGCATTTGCCGGTAAGAACGCCGTTATTATTAAAACGAAACTAATAACAAAATATTTTAAGATTCTTTCCATGATTCACCTACATTCACATCTACTAGTAATGGCACTCTTAGCGGTTGACCTAACTCCATAGAGTCTAAAACGAGTTTTTTAACCTCATCAAGTTCTGATTTTTTTACTTCCACAACTAATTCGTCATGCACTTGCATAATCATTTTAGAATATAAATTATTCTCTTTCAATTTTTTAGAAAAATCTATCATCGCAAGTTTTATCAAATCAGAAGCAGAACCTTGCATTGGTTGATTGATAGCAGCCCTTTTTGCAAATTCTCTTATCATTGCATTTGGGCTATTGATTTCTTTTTCAAGATATCTTTTTCTCCCGAAAATAGTTTCTACATAGCCTTGTTCCTCTACTAATTCAACCATATCTGACATATATGCTTTTATTGCAGGATAGGTTTCAAAGTATTTGTTGATAAAAGATTCTGCAACATCAGCCTTAATTCCTAGAGCTTTGGCAAGTCCATATTTACTTTGACCGTATACAATCCCAAAATTTACAGCTTTTGCTTTGTATCTCATTTCTTTTGTCACTTCATTTATCGGTACTTCAAAAACTTTTGAAGCTGTCAATGTATGTACATCAATACCGGAATTAAAAGCTTCAATCAAATGTTTATCACCTGAAACATGAGCAAGTAAGCGAAGTTCTATTTGAGAATAATCGGCTGATAAAATTAAATAATTTTCTCTATCTTGAGGTACAAATGCATTTCTGATTTTGTTACCTTCTTCTGTTCTAATCGGAATATTTTGCAAATTCGGATTTGAAGACGATAGACGACCTGTAGTTGTCACTGTTTGATTATAACTTGTGTGAATTCTGTTATCCTTTTTATCAATAAGAGCCGGCAAAGCCTCCGTATAGGTGGATTTTAATTTTGCATATTTTCTATATTCCAAAATTAAACGTGCAATTTCATATTCTTCTGCAAGTTGAGTCAAAACCTCTGCACTTGTTGAATTTTTAGCTTTTCCACGTTTTTTTCTTGTTTTTAAATGCAATTTGTCAAACAAAATTTGTCCAACTTGTTTTGGCGAATTTAAATTAAACCCTTCTCCTGCTAAATCATAAATTTTGTGTTCCAGAGAATAAAGTTTTTTATCAAGTTCTTTTGTCAACTTTCGAAGGTAATCCTCATCAACTGAAACACCGACAAATTCCATATCAGCAAGAACATGAGCCATTGGAATTTCGATATCCCGAAGAATTTTATATTCTTTTTCATCCAGTTCTTTTACCCAATATTTTGTTAATTCAAACATACTGGATATAACATCCCCTGTATAATTTTTCACAAACTCAATATCAGATTCATTGAATTTCGCTTTTTTATTGTCTGACACCATTGTCGGCAAAATGTGGTTAATTCTCTCCATACACTGAATATCAAAAGCAGATGAGGAATTTGTATCTTTGATATAACTTGCTAGCATTGTATCAAAAACAGTTCCCAGAACTTCAACACCACAAGTTCTAAAAATATTGTACTCAACTTTGATATCATGAGTGATTTTTTTGATATTTGGATTTTTTAGTATCGGGCGAAGCTGATCAATAACAAAATCTAATTTCAATTGGTTTTCGATATTGTGCGAAATCGGAATGTAAAAAGCTTCAGTTTTTGAGTATTCCATTTGGATTTTTAGTGAATTATCGAATTTGAAATTTTCATTTACTCCAAATGCTAGACCAAAAATCGTTGAATTGACCGCATTTTTTACATCTGCAAAGACTTTCATTGAAATTACAGATTGATTTGACAGGGTTTTAATTAGAGTTTCAAAATCTTGAGTGTCAGTAATAAGTTTTGCTGTTTGTGAAATATCAGTTTTGTTAACTTCACTCTGAACAGCTTGAGCAAACAACCCCAATTGCCCGTTTGATGTGTCTCCTAGTAAATTTTCAGATGAATTATTTTGCGGAATAATTTCAGCTCCGGTTTTATCAAAAGATTTTAAAATGAATTCAATATTTTTTAAGAAGGCATAAAATTGCATTTTTCTCAAAAATTCAGTAACTTCTGTAATATTCGGAAGTTCAATATTTGTTTTTTCAAAGTCAAACGGAATGTCAACATCACGAACAATAGTTGCCAAATATTTACTCAATTCGGCTTGTTCTCTCCCATTTTGGATTTTTTCTTTTAGTGCTTTTCCTGCAATTTTGTCAACACTATTCAATACATTTTCTACTGTTTGAAATTCAGAAAGCAATTTAACGGCTGTTTTTTCACCAATTCCACGAATTCCTGGAATATTATCAGATGTATCACCACGAAGAGCTTTATAATCAATAACTTGATTTGGATAAACTCCTAATTTTTCAAAAACTTTATCCCAATTGTACTCGACAAGTTCTCCTTTAGACGGGATTATGACTTTAACACAACCGCTTTTATCTACCAGTTGGAATGAATCCTGATCTCCGGTCAAAATCAAAACTTTGTGTCCAAGTTCGCATGCTCTTTTTGAGATTGTACCAATTACATCATCAGCTTCAAAGCCTTCTTTTGTATATATTGGGATATTAAACGCCTTTAACCCTTCATAAATTAAACCCATTTGAATTCGCATAGGGTCAGGCATTGCTTCCCGATTTGCCTTGTATTCAGTGTATTTTTCGGTTCTAAAAGTATGGTGAGAAACGTCAAACGCAACACCAATAGCATCTGGAGCTAACTCTTTATTTTTTAATAAATCAAAAATCGCCTTGAAAAAACCATATACAGCCCAAGTCGGAGTTCCATCCTTGGTTTTCATATTTGTTCTTTCCAGTGCATAATATTCTCTGAACGCTAATGCGTGTCCATCTATCAGTATTAAAGTCTTTGACTCTCCCATATCCAACATTTCTCCCTTTTATATAATTTTCGCATAAAAAACAGGCTTTGACAAATATTCTAACATTTACTTACACTGAAATGTAAATGTTACATCGATTGAATTTTTCTTTTTCTTTAACTGTTTAGGTAAAGCTAAAAAAGGAGAGGATTGTTTTAGTGCATCCACTGCAGATAAATCAAGTTCTTTGCTACCTGAACTTTCTACGATTTTAATATTGGAAATTTTACCATCTTCTAAAATTGAAAAACTTGCAACAACTTCTTCATCTCCAACACATAAATTAGATTGCCAATTATGTTTTATCTTATTCTGCATATTAGACATGTAATTATCTGTCGAAATTTTTATATAAGGAGATGGCGTATTTTTTAAATAAGGTCGCCCATATTTATTAAATACAAAAATTAGGAATATAATAAAAATCCATATAATAGGATTTTGTTCTTTTTCTTTTTGATTATATTGAGGATAAATAGTAAGAAATTCTTTTAGAATAAGAGGAGCATTTTTTGCTATCGCTCGATGTTTATTTCCAAAACAATCTTTTATAATAAACCAATTATTTTGACAAGACACCCAAGAAACATCGCTAAATTTCACATTTGAAAATTTATTCTTCTTGCAAAAAACGAATCTCTTATTTGTCAGATATACTGAGCTATTAAACGAATAATCATAACTAAAAAAGAATCCAAATAAAATTATTAGGAAAAAAACTGGAGCGATAACATAGACCAGAAGAAAGTCATACAATGATATAATATCAAAATTCAAAATAAAAATTAATGAAAAAAATGCAACCGACACTATAGATATATAAAAATAAAATAAAGTATTCTCTGACTTTATCAAAATTTGTTCATCATTATCCAACTTAAACATAAATTCTCCGATATAAAAAAGATATGCCTCATAAGAGGCATATCTTTATGCACTGATTTCTTTTGTTTGTTCATCTTTTTTAGGAAGTTGAACAACTTCGGCATTTTTTCTGTTTCGCACCATGTCTGCCGTAACAACAAACTTATCAATGTTTTCTTTTGTTGGAACGTCATACATAACGTCAAGCATTATTTCTTCAACAATTGAACGTAGTGCTCTAGCTCCTGTTTTACGTTTGATAGCTTCTTTGGCAATTAAATCAACTGCTTCCGGTTCAAATTCCAAATCAACACCATCCATTTTTAATAATGCTTGGTATTGTTTGATTACTGCATTCTTAGGCTCAGTTAAAATCATTTTTAAAGTTTTTTCATTCAACTGATCCAAAACTGCATAAACAGGAACACGACCGATAAATTCAGGAATTAAACCGAATTTTAACAAATCTTCAGGTTGTAATTTCTTCAACAACTTAACTGCATTTGCTTCTCTTTCGGCTTGTGACATTGCTGCTTTTGCACCAAAACCAACCGAATTGCTTTCTCCTGCTCTGGCGTCAACAATTTTTTCCAAACCGACAAATGCTCCACCTACGATAAACAAGATATTGCTTGTGTCAATTTCGATAAATTCTTGATGAGGATGTTTTCTACCACCTTGAGGAGGAACGTGAGCAACTGTACCTTCAATCATTTTCAACAATGCTTGTTGTACACCTTCACCTGAAACATCTCTTGTAATTGATGTGTTTTCACTCTTTCTTGAAATTTTGTCGATTTCATCAATATAAATAATACCACGTTCAGCTTTTGCAGAATCAAATTCGGCATTTTGATACAAGCGAAGAAGAATGTTTTCAACATCATCCCCTACGTAACCTGCTTCGGTCAATGTTGTCGCATCAGCTACTGCAAATGGTACATCAAGCATTTTTGCTAATGTTTGAGCAAGTAATGTCTTACCGGAACCTGTTGGACCGACTAACAAAATGTTAGACTTTTGAATTTCAACAGAATCCTTATTGTGTTCTCTATTGTGTTTCAATCTTTTGTAATGATTGTAAACAGCAACGGACAATACTTTTTTAGCATCATCTTGACCAACAATATATTGATCTAAATATTCTTTTATTTCATGAGGTTTTGGAATAGGTTTTTCTTCTTTTTCAGGAGCTTCACCGTTTGCTGAACCTTCTTTGTCTTTAGCTTCGAAAAATTCTTCATCTAAAATTTCATTACAAAGTTCAACACACTCATCGCAGATATAAACCTCAGGTCCGGCAATAAGTTTTTTTACCTGATCTTGAGTTTTTCCGCAAAAAGAACATTTTAATTTATCGTCATCGTGCTTTGGCATCTTTTATTTTATCTCCAATTGATTATTTAATAGCGTCACGAGAAATAACTTTATCAATCATACCATATTCAAGTGCTTCTTGAGGAGTCATGATATAATCTCTATCAGTATCTTTTTCAATCTTCTTAAGAGATTGACCGGTATTTGCAGCTAAAATATCATTCAATGATTTTTTAATTCTGATAATTTCAGCTGCTTGGATTTCAATATCAGTCGCCTGACCTTGAGCACCACCTAAAGGTTGGTGAATAAGAACTCTTGAATGAGGAAGAGCCATTCTCTTACCTTTAGTCCCTGAAGAAAGTAGGAATGCACCCATAGAAGCAGCTTGTCCTAAACAAATAGTAGAAACATCTGCTCTAATGTGTTGCATAGTATCATAGATTGCAAAACCTGCTGTTACACTACCTCCTGGAGAATTGATATATAACATAATATCTTTTTCCGGATTTTCACTATCTAACAATAATAACTGTGCTACAACCAAATTAGCTACCATATCATCAATAGCAGTTCCCAAGAAGATAATTCTTTCTCTTAACAATCTTGAGAAAATATCGAATGATCTTTCGCCACGGCTTGATTGTTCTACAACAACAGGTACAAAACTCATGATTTAATTCCCTTTCTTATTTTAATATTATACTCGTATTTAATTATGCTTCAACAGTTTCTTTGTCTTGAGCAACTTCAACGTATTCCACGTTGTTATTTTTAACTAAATAATCTCTTACTTTGTCATTGATAATTTGTTGTGACAATGAAGCTAAGAAATCCGGATTTTGGCTGAATTGTTTCAACATATCTTGAGGTTCAACTCCATATACGCTTGCCATTTGAGAAAGTTTTTCAGAAAAATCAGATTGTTCTACTGAAATTTTTTCTTCTTTTGCAATTTTATCAATGATTAAAGAATTTTTAATTCTAGCTTTAGCATCTTCTTGTAATGTTTTAGCAAAAGCTTCTTCGCCGCCTTGAGCTTCAAGGAAACCTTTCCAATCCATACCTTGGTATGCTAATCTTTGTTGATATTCAGCTTGTAATGATTGAACTTCTCTATCAATCATTCTTTGAGGAATTTCAACATTTGCTGACTCAACAACTAATTTGAAAACAGCAGCTTCTGCAGCAGATTTTTTCAAGCTTTCTCTTTGGTGATCAATATAATCTTGAATATCAGCTTTTAATTCATCAACAGTTGAAAATCTGCTAACTTCTTTAACAAATTCATCTGTAAGTTCAGGAAGAACACGTTGTTTGATTTCGTTAATTTTAATAGCAAAAGTTGCAGGTTGGCCTTTTAATTTTTCGTCATGGTAATCTTCTGGGAAGCTAACTTGAATATCAAATTCATCCTTGATGTTGTGACCAACTAATTGTTCAGCAAATCCAGGAATGAAGTTTGAATGGGCCAAATCTAAAGAATAACCTTTAGCTGATCCGCCTTGAATTTTTTCCCCGTTGCAAGTTCCGTCAAAATCAAAAACAACAGTATCTGTTTCATTTGAAGGTCTATCCAAAACTAATTCCATTGAAGCATGTTGAGTTAAAAATCCGTTTAATGCTTTATCAAAAGCTTCATCATCTTTAGCAGGAACTTCTGCTTTTACAGACAAGTTTTTGAATTCACCCAAAGTAACTTCAGGTCTTGTTTCAATTTCAACAGTAACTTCTAAATCTTTACCTGATTCAAATTTGTAATCAGTAATTGCAGGTTGAGAAATTACGTCCAATTTGTTATCGTAAATTGCTTGGTTCAATTGTTTTGGAAGAACGATTTCCAATGCTTCTTGTTTAATTCTGTCAACTCCAACATGTCTTTCTACAACAGCTTTTGGAGCTTTACCTTTTCTAAATCCGTCAATATTGATGTGCTGAGAAATACGGCTAACTGCCATATTGTAAGCTGAATCAGCTTCTTTAGCAGGAATTTCAATATTTAAACTAACTAAATTGTCTTCTTTTTTTGTTAATGTTGATTTCATCTTTAATATCCTTTATTTTCTATACATGCATTCTTTTCAAATTTTATCGCAAAAAATAATAAAAGCAACTAATATAAAAGAATGAACCTTATAATACACACAATTTGCCACATTTTTTAACAAATGCTTGCACTAGAAATGTATTCATGGTTAAATTTAGGTATGGTGGGGTAATTCCTCTTTAACCCTATCTAGATAAATCAACAAGCGGCGGTTGGGTTATCGAACAGTAAAACAAATAAAAAAGAAGGAAAAGAAAAATGTTAAAAATCAGATTAAAAAGATTAGGTGCTAAGAAAAACCCTACATACAGAGTTATTGTTATCAATTCAACAACTAAACGTGAAGGTAGACCAATTCAAGAGTTAGGTCACTACAATCCTAAAACTAAAGTTATGAAATTGGATAAAGCAACAGCTCTTGATTGGATTTCTAAAGGTGCTCAACCTACAGAAACAGTTGCTTACTTAATCAAAAACTGTAATGATGACGGTTCATTGAACTATGTTAAAAAAGAAACAGTTAAGCTTTCTAAAAAAGCATTAGCTAAAAAACAAGCTGAAGAAGAAGCTGCTAAGGCTGCTGCAGAAGCTGCTGCTCAAACAGAAGAAGCTCAAGCATAGTTTGATTTTTAAAGATATAAAAAGAGTCCTTGAAAAAGGGCTCTTTTTTAGTGCTATTTTTTTTATTGATATTTTAGATATTTAATTTGTATCCGCCACCATAAATGGTTTCTATATATTTTTTCCCGTCAGAAATTTTATCTATCTTACTTCTCAAATGTCTGATATGGACTCTTATTGTTTCAATATCATCATCCGGAGAATATCCCCAAATTTCTTTTAATAATTTAGCAGAAGATACCATATTCCCGTGGTTTTGGAATAATAAATTAAAAATATCAAATTCAATAGGAGTTAATTTTGTTTGTTTATCTCCAATTTTAACGCTATACAGTTCAGGTAAAAGAGTAATTTTACCTAATGTAAGTAAATCTCTGGTTGAAGCGGATTCCGGAATTTGATTTGAGCGTTTTAATAGTGCACGAACTCGAACCAACAACTCTTCAACTTCAAAAGGTTTAACCAAATAATCATCCACCCCGATGTCAAATCCTTTGATTTTATCATTTAGTTGAGATAAAGCTGTTAGCATAATTATCGGAATTTCTTTAGTTTCTTCATTTTGACGAATTCTTTTTGCCACCGTAAAACCGTCAACATCAGGCATCATGACATCCAATATGATTAAAGACGGAATTTCCTGTTTGGCAAGAGCAAAACCTTTAACTCCGTCATAAGCCTGAAATACTTTATATCCTGATAGTTCTAAATTTACTTTAACAAGCTCATTAATCGCTATATCATCATCTACTACTAAAATTTTATTATTCATACCCGAATTCTATAATAAATAAGACTAATTGAAAATAATATTAATAAATCTTAATATATATAAAACGTTGCAAACGATTGTATAAGTGTAGTTATGACGATTATTAAATTTTAGCCTAAAAAATATTCATACAAATTGAGCAAAAAATATTTTGTTTATTATATTATTTAATAGTAATAGCAAATATACATTTATAGTAAGGAGATTGATAAATTGACAGATTCACCTTTAGATATGTTTCAATTAAATTCTGACTTAGACGAAATTCATTTAGGTCAACACGTATTAGCAGAATTTTTTGAATGTGACCCTAATACCCTAAACAGTATTGATAAGGTTGAAAAATATATGATAGATTCAGCACTTGAATGCGGTGCAACAATTGTGCAAAAATGCTTTCACATGTTTAGTCCGTATGGTGTTTCAGGGGTTGTAATCATATCAGAAAGTCATTTAGCAATCCATACTTGGCCGGAACTTGGGTATGCTGCAGTTGATTTATTTACTTGCGGTACAAAATGTGATCCAAAAGTTGCTTATGAATTTCTTAAAGAAAAATTTAGTTCAAAACGTGCAAGTTTTACCGAACTAAAAAGAGGTATAATCACAAGAAAAGCGATGAAGGTTGTTGAAAAACCATTCGAGATTATGCAACAGATTGAAAGTTAAGTAAAAGATATTATAAATAAATTAAACGTTTAAAAATAGTTCAAGTGGGGAGTGATGAATAGAGAATAATTACCCGTTTGGGCTATTTATTTATAACAACAAGTGTAATTATATAGAGTAACAAAAAGGTAGTAAAACTTAAGTACAAGGAGAAAAAAAATGATTAGCAACGTTTCATTTGCAGGACGAGAAGGAATGATTACAAAAGGATTGAACGCAGTAGTTGATAGATATGAATATCTAGGTGCAGGAAAAATGTATTCAAAAGCAGAAATTGAAGCTGCAAAAAATGCAATGATGGAAGCTGTAAACCATAGAGTTGTACCAAAATCTTCTGAAGCTAGATATACAAGTCCATTTTCTGCAATTTCATCTGATATTATCGAATTAAATGGTAGAAAAGTTGCAGCATCAGATAGTTTATCTTATGCTTTATCTCATGGAGTTCCTGAAAAAGAAGCTCATCTTAACACAATGATTTAGTATATCTTTTAATAGATAAAGGAATGTAGCTTATCAAATCTTCAGCCATAACTGAATATTCGGTAAGCTCTTCTTTTGCCAAATCTCCACAAAGCCCATGCAGATAAACTCCTAATGTTGAAGCTTCAAACAAATCCATACCTTGAGCCAAAAGCCCTGAAATCATACCAGATAGTACATCTCCTGAGCCGGCTTTAGCCATCGCATTATTTCCGGTTGTATTTATGTAATTTTGTCCGGTTGGAGAAGTTACAACTGTTCGATGAGTTTTTAAGGCCGTTACACAACCATAAATTTTTGAGATTTTTTGAGCGGAGGATAATGTATTTTCAAGCACTTCTTCAACCGTGCAATCTAAAAGCCTTGCAGCTTCTTTAGGGTGAGGGGTGAATATAGTATTTGTAAAACCTTTAGAGTAAAAATATTGCGGATTTTTTGAGATTAAATTCAATGCATCTGCGTCAAATAATACAATTTTATCTTTTGGTAATGTTTGAATAACTGTATTTAAAATTTCATTAGCTTCATCACTTTGAGATAATCCACATCCGATTTCAATAACATTAAAAGAATTATCTTTCAAACTTTTTTCCAAATCTTTCAATGGAAGGAAAACTACATTTTGAGTTTGGGCTGCAGCGGCATTTATGACTCTTTCTGTTGAACACAAAAAACAATACCCACAACCGATTTTGAGTGCTGAAACACTTGATAAATATGCCGCTCCTGGCATATAATCAGAGCCTGCAATATTCAAGACTCTACCGTAAGTCGATTTATTTGATACTTCAAATCTTTTTGGAAGTTTATAATCCATTCTGCCTTATTGCCTCATAAGCTACAATTGCAACGGAATTGGATAAATTAAGACTGCGTTGTCCCTCTTTCATTGGAATAGTTCTGGCATGAGAATCTTTAACGTATTTGTCAGGCAACCCTCTTGTTTCAGGTCCAAACACGATAAAATCACCATCTTTAAACTCAATATCTGTATACAATTTGTCTGCTTTAGTTGTTAAATAATAAAATGTTCCGTTAGGAAATTCATTATACAACTCGTCCATAGACTCCAGTTTATGAATATCAACGCTATCCCAATAATCAAGACCGGCTCTTTTGGTATATTTGCTTGAAAGTGAAAATCCTAATTTACCTATTAAATACAAACTAGCTCCACAACAAGCACACAATCTTGCAATATTTCCTGTGTTTTGAGGAATCTCAGGTTCATACAATACGATGTTTAACTTTGCCATAATGCTAATTACTCCGCATCTTTCTTGAATAATTTCCCGCTTTCTGCAACTACAGGGATTGCTCTAACTACACAGAAAATAATTGCAACCCACGCAAATGCAACCGCAACCATTCTCAATGGAAGTGCAATACAAGAACATAACCCCGGAACATAAGCAATAATAAGAAGAATAAATGCCGCAACTTTAGCAACCGCATAGCTTATTCTCATAAACTTTGAAGCACAAATAAATTTGCCCCAAGATGTTGATTGCATTGATTTTTCACCAAATGCAGTCATTCCTTTTGTTAAGGCTACGCTTCTTATACTATCTGTTGTAAATGCTCTTGCTACACAAATTAATGGGAAAATAATATTTAACCAGCCCAAAACTGCAAAAACAATCCAATATGAAGCTTCAACAATTCTGTCTCCCATAATATCAAGAACAGAACCCCAAACTGAAGCTTGGTTATATTTTCTTGCGATATATCCGTCAACACCGTCCATTGCAAAAGCAATAGCTGTTAGAATAACTGCTGTAACATAAGCCCAAGTAGTGTTAACAAATAACAAACCAATACCAATATACGCAACAAAAATACGAGATATTGATACAATATTTGCTGTATTATTTTTTATATCCATAATTCCCTAATCTCCCTTACTGTAATTTATAAAACAACAACGCAAGGCATTTTAAAGTCTTGCGTTGTTAAAAAAACTATTTCTTAGTTCTTGATAATGCAAAATCAACATTATCTAAGTTTTTAGCTCTATCTCCAAGCATAATTTTTTCAGCTTCTTCCAAAATGCTTACGACGATAAAACCATTCTCTCCGTCTGATCTTGCTTTTTTGCCTGTTTCACAACAACTGATGAAGTGTTGGCATTCAAGCTTTAATGGCTCAATTTCTAAGTAATCAAGCTGAATATTTTCACTGCTTCCTGCTTTAAAGTTGTCATAAATTGTCAATTTATGTTCAGGTACTGTATCATCCAAAATCGCTGTTTTTTTAGTGCCTCGAACCAAAAGTTGAACGTGTTTTTTAGGAGTAATCCAACTATCTGTAATATGAGCAATAGCTCCACCTTCCATTTTGATACCGATATGAGTTATATCCATAATATCATTACTGTCAGAAGAGCATCCGATTGCAGAAATTACATGTTCCGGATTTTTGCCTAAAACATAACTAATCATTGACACATCATGAGGAGCTAAATCCCACATTACACTTCTATCATTCTTGAAATAATTGATATTTAATCTGTCGCTTTGAGCATAAACAATATCACCTAAAGCTCCTTCTTCAACCAACATTTTCAATCTGTTTACTGCAGGATGATAAAGTAATAAGTGACCTACCATTAGAACAAGCCCTTTACTGTCAGCCAAATCAGCCAAATCTCTAGCTTCTTGAGCAACAGTCGAAATAGGTTTTTCTACATAAACGTGTTTTCCGGCTTCTAACATTGCTTTTACGAATTTGAAGTGCGTATGAGAAGGAGTTACAACAACAACACCTGTAATTTCTTTTGAATTCAAAATATCATGAAAATCTTTTGTAGTCTTAACTCCCGGATATTGTTCTTTAACTTTTGCGATATTTTCATCATCTAAATCACAAACCATTCCTAATGCGTTCAAATTATAAAAATTACGAACGATATTACGTCCCCATAGTCCGCAACCTAATACTGCTATTTTTTGTTCACTCATCTTTTCCTAACTTTCTAATATAAATACTATCTTATTCTAATTATAAACTTGAAAATATTTTTTGCAAACATTTAATAAGTTTTTTAACACTTATCGCCTATTATTTCTCTCTTGTTCTCGAACATTTCTCATTGCTTCAACCCTCAAATTATACATATTTTGGTATCGTTCATAGAACAGCGTTCTATCTTCTTCCGGAAATTTTAATGCTAATTTATCAAGCAATGGTTTTGGTATTTCAGACAATTTAACCATTCTATCAAGAACTTCGTTTGTCATCTGATACATAGTTCTATAGTTTTTATAGAAGATATGACTACATTCAGCTTCGGTTTGAGTTGTATGTTTTGATACTTGCTCACCCAATTTATAGGTCAAAATATTTCCGTCAAACAAGATTCCCTTACAACCACTCAAAACTAGTCTTATCATTAAGTCATAATCTGCCAAGAGTTTGAATTTATCATCAAATAATCCTATTTTCTCTAGAGTTGAACGTTTGAAAATTATTGCTTGCCTTGAGCATGGACTAACTTGAAAAGTATTTAATATTGCAGGTGTGAATAAAAATACATACCCGTCAGGATGAATACAATAAGCAGGGAAATAACAAAAATCAGCATTTTCTGCTTCCATTAAATTAACAATATCAGTTATCCCTGTTATGTCATGGTAAAAATCATCACAGCTCAAAAATGCAACATATTTACCCTTTGCTCTCATAATCCCCTTATTCATTGCATCGAATTTTCCTCTGTCAGGTTCTGAGAAAAAGTTTATATATCCGCTATTTTTGTACTCTTTTAAAAATTCAACCGTTCCGTCTTTTGATGCATTATCCATAATAAGGTGTTCTATATAAGGATAAGTTTGCCTTGCTAAAAGATTTACAAGCAAAGTGAAATCATCTGCTTGGTTATTATCTACGATATTATAAGTTGGTGTTATTATGGTAACTTCCGGTTCGTACATACTTTCGAATTCCTTATATTAGTAATACATATAGATATTTCTTAGAATTTGTTCTTCTAAATTCTTTTTATCAGCAGGAGATGTTTTAGCGTCATTTATCATGATATCAAATGCGTAAACTTTACCTTTTCTTGATGAGATATATCCTGCGATTGAACTTGTATCAGACAAGGTTCCTGTTTTTGCTCTCAAATTATCTTTAAAATACAACATCCTGTTTTTTAAAGTTCCCTCTCCTGAGGTTGGCAAATAAGAACTGAATATTTCAAAGTTTTCATCAGTTGATATTTTTACCAAAAATGATGTCATAAAATCTGAGGTCATTATATTATTTTTAGAAACCCCACTCCCATCAACGATTTTGATATCATCCGTATTTAAATCAAGTTTTTTCAAATAAGCATTAAGCATATCGCGAGAATTGTTCATATTTCCCTGTGATTTTGCCCAAGTACTGCCTGCTATTTTGAACATAGATTCAGCAGCTAGGTTGTTGCTGTTTTTGAGTATTGAAGAAAGAATATCTTCAACGCTATGATTAACTTCTTCCACTAAATAAATGTTTTTTGCAGGAAGTGAAGCATTCGTTATCGGTTTGAAATAATCAAATTTTTTATCTCTTAAAATGTCTTCAATTCTTAAAACAAAATATCTTTGAAGATTATTATTCGGGATTTTAATAATTTCGGTTTTCGAAACAACGCCTTCAACTGTCAACACATTTGGTGCAATACTGTTATTTCTGGATATTTTAACAGAATTTTTATCTGCTAAACTTGTTTTAACCAAATTCATAAAAGTCAAAGGATAAAAAGGCTTTGTAATAATTGAAGCCGGAGTATTGTTTACAGTTGGGGTTACTTCAATTTTTAACAAATTTCCGTCCAAATTGTAAGAACTGAATTTGGGCATTAAAGGATTTAAATCATCATCCCATTGCCAACCTTCGCCCCATTCTACATTATCAAAAATACTTGCATCTAAATAAATATTTTTAGGAGATATAATATTTTTTTCTTTTGCCGAAGCAAACAGTGATGATAAATCAGATGTTGTTAAAAACGGATCTGCTCCGAGTTTCAAATACAAGTCATTATTCGTATTTTTATATAATTTTGTCGAAAAATTATAATCTTTACCCAAGGTATCTAACGCTGCATAAGAAGTAATTAGTTTAAGTGTTGATGCCGGTAACATTGGTGCCTTTTCGTTTAGGGAATAAATATCATTCCCTGTTTTCACATCTTTAATTGACACAGAAACAGCACTTTTATTAACACCTAATGATGTAATTGTTTTGGTTATAGTTTCAGCACTGACAGCCGAAAAAGTTGCAAAAAAAGCAATAAATAAAGCTACTATCTTTTGCATAATACTTTCACCTCGTATTTATCCCTAATATCATTTAATACCGTACATTTTGCCCTAAAATCATACATTGGAGTCAAGTCAAGTGCCCCAGTGACAATTTCCTCTCCCCGCATTATAGAAGAAACTTCTTCTCCTTTATAATCAATTATTCTTGACTCACCTAAATTATATTCGCCATTTTCTATATAACCGCTTTGGGTAAGTGCAACCATATAGCACTGGTTTTCAACAGCTCTGGATTTTGTCATAACTTCCCAAGGTATAGGCTTTTTAGAGCCCCATGCCGCACAATTGACTAATATATCTGCACCTGCTTTTCTATAAGCTCTATAAATTTCAGGAAATCTTATATCATAACAAACAGTTAGTCCGAATTTAACACCGTCAAGTTCAACCATAACAGGAGATTCGCCCACAGTTATATATTTACCCTCATCGCATCCATAATATGAATATAAATGATTTTTAGAATATGTTGCAACTAAATTCCCGTTTCTATCAATTACAGGACAGGTGTTATAATATTTGTCTTCGGATTTTGTGATAAAACTACCACCAATAATATTAATATTATATTTTTTAGCAATAGAAGATAAAAATTCAATTACACTACTATTTTTTAAATCTTGAGCAGATTCTTGAAAATGAGAGCATGACCAACCAACAGTCCAAACTTCCGGCAAAACTAATACATCCGTACAAAAATCCTGTGTATTTTCAATTATATTTTGAACTTTTTTACAATTTGCTTCAACATCTCCAATTACTGATGACATTTGAAGCATTGATATTTTTATTTCTTTTTCTTCCATAATTTTAATTTTTTTGCCTCTTTATATTTTTCAGGTGCAATTTGAGCCAAATTCAATAAAGACTCTTTTATTTCTTGAGCAATTTCTTTCTCGGATTTCTCATTTGCGTAAATTGGATCTCCATAAATATTTAACAAATGACAAGGGCCTATCGGGCATGTCATCTTGTCCCAAGAAGGGAATTTTGCAAAAGTAAACTCCGGAGAATACCAATGAACAGGTACAATTGGTACGTTAGCTTCTTTTGCCAATATAATAGCTCCTGATTTCACCTCATGTAAAGGACCTCTCGGGCCATCAACCATGATTGCTATATTTTCGCCTTCTTTTAATTTTGAAATCATTTTTAAAGTTGCGGAAACAGAACCTCTACGTTGTGAAGATCCTCTGCAAGTCTGAAAGCCCCATTTTTCACACACTCTTGCGATAATTTCTCCATCAAGAGAGTTGCTGATAAGAATGTTTATCTTATTTCTGTTTGGCAATCCGTGTAGGCAAAATTGGTTTTCATGCCACATTACATATATACAAGGTGTCAGATTTGGATTATTAAATTCGGCCATATATGTAAAAAATTCTTGTGTTTTCATAATAGAATATGCAACACTGGTCAATTGTCCGATATTGTTTTTATTTATTAGCCTAACCATAATACATATTATTGTATCATACAAATATTTAAAAGCTGAAATTATTAAAATAATGTAAAAAACTAAAAAAATAAAAAAAGAGCTTGACGTACAAATTTTTTTATTCTAGAATAAACTTGTTCGCAAAAAGCGAATGACCCCTGTATCGGGATGTGGCGCAGCTTGGTAGCGCACCTCGCTTGGGACGAGGGGGTCGCACGTTCAAATCGTGTCATCCCGACCATTTAAATTAAAGAACCCCTTGAGGGTTCTTTTTTTAGTATTCAGGATAAATTCTGAAAAGGGATAATTTTTATGAAAATTCAACAAATAAAACTGCAAAATATAACATTAAAAGATTTGAAAGATATTAAAAAATCAAAGGTTAATTCTTCAAAACCAACAGTTGTTCGCTTTGGAAGGTCAAATATTCTATGTTATCCTGAAATAAAACCTCGAAATATGCATGACATTATTCGTGTTTCAAACTCTCCAAGTCTAAAAGAAACAAAGTTAGATAAAGTATTAAACTGGTTAGATGACTTTTCAAAAACGATATATATTTCCAAAAGCGAAATGAAAGATTATGCAAAACAAATAGCAAAAAGTGTCGCAGAGTGGAAAAGAGTCTTTGGTTAATAATCAAAAAGATTAAGGTTTATCTGTTAAAGGTTTATAGTTTGCATATTTTAAAACCATGAA
This sequence comes from uncultured Candidatus Melainabacteria bacterium, assembly GCA_934718135.1. GTDB lineage: Bacteria > Cyanobacteriota > Vampirovibrionia > Gastranaerophilales > Gastranaerophilaceae > Zag111. The sequence continues at coordinate 44,971 of CAKUZW010000008.1, forward strand.
CTATTCATTTAGAGGGATTTTGGGGCCGCGGAGCTTTTTATATAGGGCTTTTGCTTCATTTGAAACTGTTTCTCCTGATACAATTTTTGCAAAAAACTCTGCAATAAATTCTCCCGTACCATGAGTTGCATATTCTGAAATACTGCCTGCTATTTCCATGTTTTCCTTATTATCAACCCAATCCTTTAACTCTTTAGGATATTTAGAATAGTCAAAATCAAATTTATCTGTTGTTAAACAACGAGGTTTCATATCTTGTATATGACCAAGTTCGTGGTAAATAGTGGAGAATGGACTCCCTGCATTCATATCAAAATCAAGTTTTATGCTATCTTTAGTATTTTTTATAATTTTTTTTATGATTAAACGTTGTTCTTCTGTTGACATTTGTTTAATTTGTTCGATATCTGTTGGTATATTGAGTTCACTACAAATACTTTTATTCTCTTCTTTACTTAAAAATTTTTTTATATATTTTAATGGTCTATTTATAGAATTTACTGCTTCAATTGCGTTATTTACAGAATTAAACAACGAAAGTTTTTGTTTATATGTAGTATATTTCCCTGATTTAAACTTAATAACTTCTTGAATAAATGGTTCAATAGCCTCTTTTTCAAAAAGGGAACTATATTTATAATCCCATTTATTAGTATCCCAATCTACCAAGAAAACGGTGTTTGAAGTTTCTAAATTAAAGAAACAGTGGTTAATCGTATTATCAATATTACTATAAATATTCTTGTTTAAGACAAATAGTCCGCTATTTTCTCCTTCAGTTACGACACCTGCTTTAATTGTTCCAGCTTCTCGATACTGAATCTTTTTAGGTAGTCTTATTTTGCCTTTAAGAAAATTTGAAGTATTTACTATGCCTTCGTTAATAAAATTAACAACATCGGTATCTTTTGCTTCAAAGCCTGAATATTCTTCTATACCAAAAGTTTTCTTCCCGAATTCAATAGCTTCTTCCAGAGTTTTTGCTGGCGAAAAATCAATGTGTTCTGCAAGTTGTGTTGCTTTAGAATTCCGATATTTGGCAACTAATAGCCCTACAGAAATTAAAGTTGCTGCAGTTGCTATGGTTGCGGTTGCAATCCAAGGCCATTTAGATAACTTATTTTCTTTTTGTTCTTTATTCTTTATAGCATCCGATTTTACGAAGTTGTCTGATTGGGGTTTTGTATTAAGCTTCTCCTTGTGCTCCGCAATTTTGTTATCCGGTTGTTTAATATAATTAAAGGGTTTATAAATATTGCTATTTTGGAATTGTGATTGTAGGGAATCCATTTTATACTCCATATTTTAATCTTTTTTAAGTTTCTAAATCTTTAATTTTGCTAATTAAGGTCTTTTATATTTACAAATTTTAAAATTTTAATAAATTGCCCAAATTTTAATCCGCTTTATACTAATAGGTATGAAAAATTTTAACATGCCTGCAATGATATTTTCAGTTTTAATTTTATGCACAACAAATTATGCATGGATATTTTCGGATGAGGATACATTTTCTGTAAATATTCCTTTAATGTGTATTATATTTATTTTTTCATATATTATTTTTGTAAAACATAAAGAGTTGTTTAACTTTATCAAACAAACAAAAGTAATTAATTCTGTTTTTATAATTATTCTTTTTGTATTTTTATTCATCCCGATGAGCCACATAAGTTCAAGTCTATCTTCGGATTTTGAAGAAAGAAATTTGGCAAGATTTCCTAATTTTCAAACTCCACAGCACAAATTTAATTACCATTTTGGTAAAGATTTTGAAAGCTGGTTCAACGATAGATTTTTTGGTCGAAATGAACTTATAATCATTTATAACAATTTGAATTTGTTACTGTCAGGAGATTATGTAAAATTTTCCGATGTGCATTTTTATAAATCAACAGGGTGGATGTTTACAAACACAAACAGTTTTGGGTTCGTGAAATATAGTAAAAAAGATTTAGCTAGAATAATAAAAAGCGTTCAAAAGTTAAAAGAATTTTGCACTCAAAATAATATAAAACTATATATTATGGTCGTTCCACAAAAGGAAATTGTTTATAGAGAATTTGATAAAAATAAATTCAAAACTCCTGATACTAATTTCAACAAAATAACAGAACAAGTTCTAAAAAGTCCTGTAGGTCAAGATATTATTTATCCTGAAAAAGAGTTTGAAGACGCAAAAAAACATGACTATGTGTTTTTTAAAACCGATGCTCATGCTACAGATTTTGGGGCTTACGAACTCTATAGAATATTTATGGACAAAGCTAAAAAAGATTTCCCTGATTTGGATATTGTAAAATTATCTGATTATAAAAAATCCCAAAACAACTTAACAAGATCCGGATTTGCAAGAGATGAGTTTGATGAAGGGCAGTATTATAATCGAACATTAATCTATTACCCAAAACTCTTGTCTACTAAATATAATTTTTACGATTACAAATATATAGACAAGATTTCGGTTGAAGATGATTGGGGAACGCATCAACTTTTAACAAATCCTGTAGGAAAACATAAATTGTTTATCTTGGGAGACTCTTTTCAAGAGAATATGAGTTATTTTTTAGATACAAGTTTTTATAAAATAATGAAATATAGAGGTAATGATAAAGATTTCGACCCGCCAAGAAAATCAAATTTGGATATGAATGCATTTGCACCAATAATCCTAAAATTTAAACCGGATATAATGTTTGTTATTTTATATCAAGATAGTGCGGATTGGTTAATTGACATGTATCCTGAAAGTGAGAAGAAATAATGCTATTTAGTTCAATGACATTTATATTTGTATTTTTACCGATTCTTTTTATCATTTGTTTAAGCTTACCGCAAAAATACCATAATATTGTTTTGCTAATAGCAAGTATTATTTTCTATGCTTGGGGCGAACCAAGATTTCTGTTGGTAATGCTATCAACAATTCTTATCAGTTATTTGGGTGCAATTCTCATTGATAAATATCCTAAACACCGAAAAATTTTTCTTTGGCTTTCAGTTTGTGCAACATTAGGATTTTTGGTTTATTTCAAATATTTAAATTTCATAATCCTAAATATCAATAATATCTTCAAGAGTCATTTTGATGTGTTGAATATTATTTTGCCTTTGGGTATTTCTTTTTATACCTTTCAGGCTTTGTCTTATATTATTGATGTTTATAAAGGTGAAAGCCAAGCACAAAAAAGTCTGTACAAGTTGGCTTTATATATAACATTTTTCCCTCAATTGATTGCTGGGCCGATTATCAAATATCAAGATATTTGCGGACAAATTGACGAGAGAAAAATTACTTCTGAAAAAATAACCATAGGTGCAAAACGTTTTGTTATTGGTTTAGCTAAAAAAATGTTGATTGCAAATATTTTAGGTTCTGTAGTTGATAAAATATTTATATTAGAACCTGTAAGTTTTTCATCAGGGATTGCTTGGTTTGGTGCGATAGCATATACAATGCAATTATACTATGATTTTAGTGCATATTCTGATATGGCAATCGGTTTAGGCTTGATTTTCGGGTTTGAATTCAAAGAAAACTTTAATTACCCTTGGTATTCTATTTCATTTTCTGAAGGGTGGAGAAAGTGGCATATATCCTTAACCAGTTGGTTCAAAAAATATGTGTATTGCAATCTTCCATTCAAAGGCGGAAGATATCGCAGCATGCTAAAACTTCTTTTTGTCTTTTTCTTGACAGGACTCTGGCATGGGGCAAATTGGACTTTTATTGTTTGGGGTGTTTTAAATGGACTTGTTATTGTATTTGAAAAACTTATAAGACTCAAAAATTTTGAACAAACACATCCTCAATTGTGGGCAAAAACACTTCAACGTATATATTTTATCTTCACTTTGGGAATTGCTCTTTCTATATTTAGGTCGGACAATTTGAGTTATTCATTAAAATACATTCAAAATATGCTTGGAATATTGAAACTAAATTCTTCAATCTATCCGGCTACATTTTTTATAGGGTGGATTGAAATTCTTGTATTTATTGTAGGTATAATATGCTGTACACCGATTTTTAGAAATATGATTTATGTAAAAAATAATTATGCAAAAATAGCAATAAATGCATGGCTTGTATTTCTATTTATCTTATCCGTTTCTGCTATTGCTTCAGGAACATACAATCCGTTTATATATTTTAGGTTTTAATTTAACTTGCTTAATAGTTTTGCCTATGCTAAGATTAAGTAGTCTGAATTTACAGATTTGTTATTAAGTTAGATGAGGGATAGAAAAAGTGGATTTTATTTCATTAACTATAAAATTTTTAAGCTTGTTAGCTCATTTTGTAGGAAATTACGGTTTAGCAATTATTCTTTTAACAATCATTGTTAGAGGAGCAATGTGGCATTTGAACGTTCAACAACAACGTTCTATGAAGATGATGCAATCTCTTCAACCAAAAATGAAAGCTATACAAGACAGATATCAAAGCAATCCGCAAATGATGCAACAAAAAATGATGGAGTTCTACAAAGAGCACAAATTCAATCCAATGGGCGGATGTTTGCCGTTACTTATTCAGATGCCTATTTTCATTTTGTTGTATTCAGCGTTAATTAGTCCTCAATTTATTCAAGTTGCAGGGGATCAACACTTCTTGTTCATCAAGAGTTTGGCAACAACAATGAGAGCAACTGCCGGAATTTCAAATGACGGAAAAATCGGAGCTGCTAAAGGTGATACTTTCTTATTAGGTAACACGGCTACAATATATTTACCTGATGAAACACTTAAAAATGTTAAAGTTGATCCTAAAGCTCTTGAAATTCAAGGTGATTTAGAACCAGGAAAAGATGTTGATTTTGCAGTTAGTTTGAATGGCATTTCTAAGTTGAAATTCAGTCAACTTGCAAAAATTGAAAAAGCAGATTTAACGGTTACAAACAGCAATATTCGAGAAAATGAAACAGTAACATTTACAAGAGATGGTGATTATTTGAGAGCGAGTGTTCCAACAGTTCCTGTGAACAAAACACTACACTGGGATGTTATTGTCTTAATTGTACTATTTGCAGTAACAATGTTCATTTCTCAAAAAATAATGATGTCAATGAACAAAACAGATGCTGCTGACCCGACTCAACAAGCGTTACAAAAATCAATGGGAACGTTTATGCCATTGATGATTATTGCAACATTTGTGATAATCCCAATTCCTGCAGGTGTATTGTTATATTTGATTACAAGCAATATTATCCAAATTGCACAAACAGTTATTATCAATAAACAAATTGATGAAGAACAAGCAAAAAAGAAAGAAGCAGTTGGAGATGCAGAATTGAAAAATGCTAAAAAAGTTGACGAAAAGAAATAATTAAATAAACACGAGATATTAAAATGACTTCGAAATACTTAATCTTCGGAGTCATTTTTTGTGTATAATTAAAGAAAAAGGAATAAGAATGTATATATCAGAATTTGATTATGAATTACCGGAAGAACTAATCGCTCAAATGCCTTCTGACAAAAGAGAAAATGCCAGAATGTTAGTGCTTGATAGAAAAACTCACACAATTGAAGATAAACACTTTTTTGACATAGTTGATTATATAGATGAGAATTGTGTATTAGTTTTAAATAATACAAAAGTTTTGCCGGCTCGTCTTTATGGATACAAAGATACCGGTGCCAAAATTGAAGTATTTTTACTTAATAAAGTTGAAAATGACAATGAGGAAGGTACTTTTTGGTCTGCTCTTATCAAGCCTTCAAAAAGGGTAAAACCGGATACAATAATTAAAATTAGCGAAGAATTGAGCGTAAAACCTATAAAACGACTTGAAGAAGCAGGAGAATGGCTCGTTGAACTTTTATATTCAGGGGATTTATTTGAAATTTTGCATCGTGTTGGAAATATTCCTCTTCCTCCTTATATTGAGAGAAAAATGCAATCAGATGAAATCAAAAAATTTGATATGGACAGATACCAAACAGTATATGCTAAAGATGAAGGTTCTGTTGCTGCTCCAACTGCAGGATTGCATTTTACTAAAGAAATTTTAGAAAAACTAAAAGCTAAAGGTGTCGAAATTATTTATGTAACTTTAAATGTTGGACTCGGGACATTCAGACCTGTGAAATGTGAAAATATTTTAGACCATAAAATGCACTCTGAAACATTTGAAATAACTCAAGAAGCGGCAGATGCAATAAATAAAGCAAAAAATTCCGGTAAAAAAATTGTTGCAGTTGGGACAACTACCGTTCGAACTCTTGAAACCGCATATCGAAAATACGGTTGCATAAAGGCTTGTCATGACCATTCAGAGTTATTTATTTATCCACCATATGAATTTAAAGTTATTGATAATTTGATAACTAATTTCCACTTGCCAAAATCAACATTATTGATGCTTGTTAGTGCTTTAGCTGGAAAAGATTTTATTTTTGAAGCATACAAAAAAGCTGTTCAAGAAAAATATCATTTCTTTAGTTATGGTGATTGCATGTTTATCCAATAAAAATTGACAAATCTACTTCCGTCATTAAACCATGTGGAGGATACATTAATTTCAACTATTGAGTAGAATAATAATGTATACGGGAGGTAGGTTGAGAGCATGTTCTCAGAAATGATTCAAAGTTTATTAAATTCGGGTGGCAAAGCAGCAGCTATGCAGCGTACTGCTCAAATTAATAATTATGTAAAAAGTGTCGATAGGCAATTAAATCCTCAAAATCAAACTCAAGCAAGTTCGCTTGATACAATTTATCCTCCGGGACAAAATAATGTTGAATCTTTTGAGAAAATCCTATCAGGTGCGACTCAATCTAATTTTGGTTCCTTATTACTAAATCCAAAATCGTTAAACGTAAATGGCAGCATTTATGATGATAGTGGAGATATTTCCGCAGATGGAATTACCAATTCTACATTACTAAATGCGATAAAAGAAGTTAATGACTCAAGAAGAGATTTTTCAAATAAAACATCTTTATATAGTGATAAATCACAGTTAATTAGTATGATAAACAAAGTTGCTCAAAAACATGGTGTTGATGAAAAACTTGTACAAGCTGTAATTAAACAAGAATCAGGGTTTAATCCAAATGCAACATCTAGAACCGGAGCTAAAGGATTGATGCAATTGATGCCGTCAACAGCTAAAGCATTGGGGGTTAATGACCCATACAATGCTGCCCAAAATGTTGATGGTGGAGTAAGATATCTTAAATCAATGCTAAATAAATATCATGGAAATGTTATTCTTGCTCTTGCTGCTTACAATGCCGGTCCCGGGGCAGTTGATAAGTATTCAGGGGTTCCACCATATAAAGAAACTCAAAATTATGTGAAAAATATACTATCAAATTACTTGTAGATAGAGCACAAGTGAAATAAGTGTGTTGGACATCCTGAGGACACTCGAGCTTAAACTTTGTGGTGTGAGTTGTTCTGTTTAATGTGAGCGTGAAGTGCCCGAAGGAACTATAAACACTTGAAAATAGATTTTTCGATTATATTCAAAATAACGATAAAAAACGAGCGATAATTTTTATTTTATCGCTCGCTTTTTATTTTTGCTAAGTTTTCTATTTATTTTCTTTCAAACCTTTTGCAAAAGAGTCGTTAGCTCTTGTTTTGATTTCATCTTTAATAATATCAATGAATTCATCAACCCTGAATGTGCCAACTTGACCAATTGCTCGAGCTCTAACAGCTACTGAGTTAGCTTCAATTTCTTTGTCCCCGATTACACAAACATAAGGAATCTTTTTATCTTGAAGTGATTCTCTAATTTTGTAGTTCATGCTTTCTGATCTATCATCAAGATTTACTCGAATACCTGCATCACGCATTTTTCTGTAAACTTCTTCAGCAAAATCAATGTGTTTTTCATTTGAAATAGGAACGATGTTTACTTGAGTTGGAGCAAGCCAAGTTGGGAATGCTCCTGCGTAGTGTTCAATCAAAATACCGTGGAATCTTTCCATTGAACCAAAGATTACTCTGTGTAACATCAATGGAGTTTTCAATTGACCGTCTTTATCTTGATATTTAATATCAAATCTTGCCGGCAAGTTGAAGTCTAACTGAATTGTAGCACATTGCCAAGTTCTGCCGATAGCATCTTTGATTTTGAAGTCAATTTTAGGTCCGTAGAATGCACCATCACCTTCGTTGATGTCATATTTCATTCCACGTCTATCCATAGCTTCTTTCAGACCTGCTTCAGCTTTGTCCCAGTTTTCGATTTCTCCAATGAAACTTTCAGGTCTTGTAGATAATTCAACTTCAAATTTCATATTGAAGATTGCAAGAGTATCTGCTACAAAGTCAATAATTCTGTTGATTTCATCAACTAATTGTTCCGGAGTACAGAAGATGTGAGCATCATCTTGAGTGAATCCTTGAACACGAGTTAATCCTGACAACGCACCTGATTTTTCTTTTCTATAAACGGTACCAAGTTCAGCCATTCTTAGCGGCAATGAACGGTATGAATATCTGTTTGCTTGATAAATCAAAATGTGGAATGGGCAGTTCATTGGTTTCAAGATAAATTGTTCATCTGAATCATTATCTTTTTGAATAAAGAACATGTTTTCTCTGTAGTGGTCTGCGTGACCTGAGATTTCCCATAATTTTGATTTTGCGATGTGTGGAGTGTTAACGATTACATAACCACGTTTTCTGTGTTCTTCTCTCCAGTAGTTTTCAATTTCTTCTCTTACGATAGCCAAATTTGGATGCCACAAAACAAGTCCTCCGCCTAATTCTTCTCTTGTTGAGAATAGGTCAAGTTTTGTTCCTAATTTTCTGTGGTCACGTTTTTCAGCTTCTTCCAAGAATGTTAAATAAGCTTGCAAATCTTCTTTATTCCAGTATGCAGTAGCATAAATTCTTTGAAGCATTTTATTCTTTTCATTGCCTCTCCAGTATGCACCTGCAACTTTTAACAATTTGAAGGCATTTGCTTTAATATATGATGTATTTGGAAGGTGTGGACCTGCACATAGGTCGTTAAATAAAGCATTTCCGTTTTTGTCTTTTGTGATGTACAAAGTTGGGTTGTCGTTTCTGTGTTCTTCAAGAAGTTCTGCTTTGTAGATTTCACCTTCTTTTTTGAATTCTTCAATTTGTTTGTCAACATCAGGAATTACATATTTTTCAAATGTAAGATTTTGTTTGATGATTTCTTTCATTTTTTCTTCGATTTTAGCCAAATCTTCATGAGTGAAAGCATGACCATCGGTTAAATCAAAGTCGTAGTAAAAACCATCAGCGGTTGCCGGTCCTATTGCTAACTTTGCAGATGGAAACAGGCTCTGAACGGCTTGTGCCATGATGTGTGATGTTGAGTGTCTTAAAATAGACAAAGTTTCGTTGTTCTTTTCCATTTTCTTCTTTCTATCCTTTTAGGGGTAAACCGAATTTATATATAAAAACCCTTATATATCAAATTTACCCTCGAGGTGGATCCCTCTAACTACTAACACTATAATTATAGTACGGGGGTAAATAAATACAAGCAGTAAGACTATTTAAGAACCTTATTTATATCAATATTTAAGATATTAACTATATCAAGTAATAAAAGAATTTTAGGATTTTGTAAGCCTGTTTCAATCATGCTGATTGAACGCCGAGTAGTGTTTGCAAGTTCAGCAAGCTTTTCTTGCGAGTATCCTTTTCTTGCTCGTTCTGCTCTAATATTGCTCCCTATTTTACTCAAATCCTTTTCATACATATTTTGTATTTTACAATATTGACTTTTTTATTCTATATAGTAGACTAAACATTATGAGAAGAATTAATTACACAATGTAATGTTTTATAAAATAAGAAAGGAATATAGATGAAGAAAATTTTTAAGGCAATAAGGAACAAAGGGATAAACATGATTAATAAAAAGTATAAAGGACTTATAGACTTATCCTCTTATAAGACAATTGACTTTAAAAAGAAACCGGCTTTCACATTAGCAGAAGTCCTCATTACTCTTGGTATAATCGGCATAGTTGCTGCGATGACTATTCCAAGTTTGATGAGTGCATATCGCAAAAAAGTTATTGAAGTAAGGTTGGTAAAATTTTATACTACTGTAAATCAGGCAATTAAGCTTGCTGAGTATGATTATGGCGAAATGGAAGGTTGGGATGAACTTGGCTCAGGGTTTGAAAAAGATGAAAATGGGAATAATACTCAAAATGCAAAGGCTTTACCATGGATAAACAAATACTTAGTTCCTTATATTAAATCGGATGTTAAAAAGGTTGTTACGAATTCTAACGGATGTGTTCAAGTTTATTTCCCCGATGGTAGTTTAGTTGCTATTACAGGAACCGGTTGGTATTTTTTCCCTAACGCATCAGATTATAGAGAAGTTGAAAAAAATGACAAAATTTCTATTGATGCCAGGCAGGGTATAAAATCTTTTGGTTTTTATTTCTCTAATGGTGATTGTAACTCATTAGCGTGCAAATATGTTCCTAAAGGTGTTCAGCCATATAAATGGGGTTGGGATGGTACAAAAGAAATGCTGACGACAAAGAGTGATATAGGATGTAGAAAAGATGCAACGCATACTCCTGCATATTGTACGGCATTAATTCAGATGAATAATTGGAAATTTCCTTCTGACTATCCATTTAAGATATAAGAATACTTTGAGTTGCAACAAAGCCTGTAGACCAACAGTTTTGCAAGTTGAATCCTCCGCAGAATCCGTCAATATCGAGAATTTCTCCAATAAAATACAGGTTTGGATAGTTTTTTGCTTCCATTGTTTGCGAACTTATTTCTTTAAGGCTAACTCCACCGCAAGTTACGACTTCACTATCAGGGACTTTAGCTTTAACATTTATTTCAAAATTTGTGAGTTTGTTCAAAATCTTATCTCTAATTTTTCCATTGATTTTATGGCAAGGGGTATCTTCTTCAATTTCAAGACTTTTTAATAGCCAAGTTGCAAGTGATTTTGGTAGATTTTGCCCTAATAAATTTTTAATCTCTTTATGTGGATTTTTGTCTAACAGTGATTGCAAATCAAAAGGCTCTACAAGTTGTAAGGTTAATTTGTATGGCATTTGTTTTTTTGCATAAATTGATGATATTTTATAAATTAAAGGGCCTGAAATCCCCTTATGTGTGAAAATAATATCATCATTTTGTACGTTTTTGAAATCTTTTCCTAACGCTTTGACATTTTTAATTGAAACTCCTGATATGTCTGCAAAATTCTCTTCCGTAACAAGTCCGACAAGTGATTGTGTTTGAGGTTCAATTTTTAAGTCTAAATTTTTGAGAATATCAATTCCTGCATGCCCGCCAATTGCAACAACTACAATATCAAATGCGTAAGAACTTTTATTGGTTGTTATTTTGTAGCAGTTATCAAGTTTGTCAATTAGGAGCACTTTTTCTTGAACAAAACGACAACCTTTGAGTGATTTCAAGATTTTATCTCTAACATCTGTTGAAGAATTTGAAGTTGGGAAAATTCTATTATCATCTTGGGTGTAAGTTTCAATTCCTATTGATTTGAAAAACTCTAAAGTGTCATTGGTCCCAAATTTTGTAAAAACGGAGTATAAAAACTTTTCTCCTCTTGGATAGTTTTTGGCAAGTTCCCTAAAATCAAATTCTGAATGAGCTAAATTACATCTCCCGCCACCTGTAGGAAGAATTGTTCTTAAATATTTTCCCTTATCAAAAATTGTAGGAATAATACCTTTTTCAAGCAAAAACTTTGCACAAATGCAACCCGCGGGACCTGATCCAACTATTGCAATTGTTTTATTAAAAATCGACTCTTGTTCCATACAAAAATACCATTTCAGGGTTTTCAAGGTCATTATGCATTTCGGTTATTGTCTTGTGCAAAACCGGATGTACAAAATCAGAATTTAATTCCATCATAGGAACAAGTGTAAATGCTCTCAGATGCATATATTTGTGAGGAATAGTTAAGTTTTCCTCGTTAATAATTTCTTTATTATAAAATAAAATATCAATATCTATAGTTCGGTCTTTATAAGCCCCTTTTTCTTGAGGTGTTCGACCTAGTTGTCTTTCTATTTTCTGACAAACTTCCAATAATTCTTTTGGAGAATACTGTGTTTTAATTTCAACAACAGCATTAACAAACCAAGTTTGTGTGCTCATATTCCAAGGTTCAGATTCATAGAATGCAGATGTTCTGACAATAGTAATCTTTTCGTCCATTCCTAACAAGCTTGCTGCTTGTTGAACATAGCCGATTCTGTCACCTTTATTTGAGCCTAATCCAAGATATGCTATTGCCATACTCTGATTTTATAAATTTTTGTGTATATTGTCAACATGTTATACTATTTGTTGTATAATTCTTTTATTATGGTTATATATTCAATTATTTTAATTTTATTAGTATTAATTATTATTTCAATGTTTAGCGAATTGTTTTTATATGGTTTGCTTTCAACGATTGTATTTATTATTCTTTTGCCATTTTATTATGTCGTAAGGGTTTTCAACGGCAAATTTTTATACGGTTGGAGAGAAAAAATGGGATTTTTCAACAATCCTGAATTAGGAGATAAGGTTATAATGTTCCATGGCGTTTCTGTGGGCGAAGTTATAGCTTTGGAAAACCTGATAAAAAAAACTAAAGAAACTTTCCCTGATTATAAAATTGTTGTAACAACCGGAACAAAAACAGGGCAAGAAATTGCTCATAAAAAATTTGATAAAGTTGCAGATTTTATAACTTATTTCCCTTTTGATATTCCATATTGTGTTGATTCTTTTTTAGGTAAAATTAAACCGATAGTTGTTTTGATTGCAGAAACAGAATTGTGGCCTGTTTTTTCATTTACTTGTAAAAGAAAAGATATAAAATTGTATTGCATCAATGGTAGAATGTCTGATTCTACATATTCACTTTACAAATTTTTGGGACTATTTTTTAAGCATGTCCTTTCAAAATATACAAAAATTCTTACTCAAAGCGATATAGATATGAAAAAACTTTTATCAATCGGAGCTCCACCGGAGAGAACTTCTGTTATGAAGAATTTGAAGTTTGATGTAAAAAAATCTGATGAAACTGTTGATTTGGGGCAAGACGGCTTTAGAGTAATTATTGCGGGCAGCACTCATAAAGGTGAAGATGAGATTATTTTATCTATTTTTAAAGAAAAACTTGCAAATTATAAAGATATAAAATTGCTTCTTGTTCCTCGCCATACACAAAGATTGCCTAAGATTGTTGAAATTCTTGATAGTCTGAATTTAAATTATGGTTTCCGTTCTAAAGGGGATACTTTTAAAAATAATGATGTAATTCTTTTAGATACAATGGGTGAATTGAGCAAAATGTATTCAATATGTTCATTTGCCTTTATTGGCGGTAGTTTTAACAAAACTGGCGGGCATAATCCCCTAGAAGCAACAGTGTATTCAAAACCTACAATAACAGGGCCTTCTATTCACAATTTTAGAGATATTTATTGGCTTTTAGCTCGTTCTCATGCCGGTAAAATTGTTAAAACTCCAAAAGAAATGTCTGATTATATCGAAAAATTATTGTCAGATAATAATTTTTATCAACAGGCATGCAAGGATTGTGAAACTATTTTCCAAGACCAACAAGGTGCTTTGGATGTGGTTATCAATGAATTAAAAACGATTTTAAAATAATATAAACTAATCAAAAAATACTTTAGGTGATACATTAAAAACTTCTGATAAGGTAAAAAGCATTTTTAAGCTTACTTTTTCCTTATTATTTTCTACCCTGCTCACAAATTCTCGTGAGCAATTCAGTTTTTCTGCCAATTCTTCTTGTGACAATTTTGCTTCTTTTCGTAATTTTTTTATCTCAAAAGAAATTTTGTGATACATTACTTCATATTTTTGCATATTTTTATTGTCTTGAATTATAATTGTTTATACTATGAAGTAATACATCACATTTTAGTTTTAAGGAGCAGCATGAAAAAGAAGAAATTAGGTTTTACATTGGCAGAAACATTAATTACAATTGGGCTAATAGGTATTGTGGCAGCACTGACAATCCCAAGTTTAATGACAAATATCAGACATAGAGATTACACCGTAAAATTAAAAAAGTTCAATTCAACAATGCGTCAAGCTCTGATATCTGCGGAAGAGGAATTTGGGCCTGTAAATGATTGGGATCAATCGTTAGAGGTTAATGATTTTGTTAAAAAATATTTGTCACCATTTATAAAAATATCTCGAAACGGTAATTTTTATTATTTTTCAGATGGAACATTATTTCGCATTTACAGGGGTGATTGTATTGATTTTATCTATGATGTAAACGGGTTGAGTAAACCAAATAAAGAAGGTTATGACAGATTTAGATTTTTGTTTTGCGGAAGAGATAATGGAAACATTTGGTGTCCTGATATTGGTTTTTGTGCATATAGAAGCATGTCGCAGAAAAAAGAAAATTCTCGTTCAAAATTCTTGGAATTATGTAGAACTACACCTTACTATTGCTCGGCATTGTTGGAATACGACAACTGGAGTTTTAGCAAAGATTATCCATACTATAAATAAATTTAGTTATTTAGTATTAATGACCTTTTTGAAAGTTTATTATATAATTTATATATAGTTGAGAGAGGGTTAAATATGACGGTTGACAATGCACTAGTTATGATTTTGGCAGGTGGTGAGGGTAAAAGATTGTACCCGTTAACGAAAGACAGAGCGAAGCCTGCTGTTCCATTTGGCGGTAGATATAGAATTATTGATTTTGTATTGAATAATTTTATAAACTCCGGTTTTTACAAAATCAAGGTTTTAACTCAATATAAATCTGATTCATTAAATAAACATATCACAAGAGGTTGGGCACTATCTCCGTTTTTGGATCAGTATGTTGATTTGTGTCCGGCTCAAATGAGGATTGGAAATGATTGGTATCGTGGAACTGCGGATGCTATTTATCAAAACATTTTTCATATAACAGATGAAGATCCTCGATATGTTTGTATTTTTGGTGGTGATCATATTTATAAAATGAAAGTTTCTCAAATGTTAGATTTCCACAAAGAAAAGAATGCGGACTTATCAATTTCCGGTATTCCTATTCCAATTGAAGAGGCTTCAGAATTCGGAATTATGGAAGTTGATGATAATTGGAAACTTGTGAATTTTGTTGAAAAACCTAAACATACTCCAAAATCTATTCCGGGTCATCCTGAATTGTGTTTGGCATCTATGGGAAATTATATTTTTGATAAAGAGATTCTTCTTGATGCTTTAAATCGTGATGCTCAGCTTCCTGAATCAAATCATGATTTTGGTAAAGATGTTATTCCGATGTTGTTGGATGAAGGTAAGAATATTTATGTTTATAATTTTGCGGATAATTCATTCCCTGGAATGAGTGCTGCGGAACGTGGTTATTGGAGAGATGTAGGAAGTATTGATGCTTATTGGCAAGCTAACATGGATTTACTTGCTTATTCTCCGGAATTGAATTTGTATTCAAAAGAATGGCCTTTAAGAACCTTTAATTACAATTATCCGCCTGCAAAATTTGTTTGGGAAGAAGGCGATAGAGTTGGTATGGCAACTAATTCTATGGTGTCTGAAGGTTGTATAATTTCCGGTGGCGGATTATCACATTGTGTATTATCTCCAAAAGTTAGAATTAACAGTTATTCTAATGTTACAGATAGTATTTTGATGGAGAACGTTGAAGTTGGTAGATATTCGCAAATCAGAAAAGCGATTATTGATAAAAATGTAGTTATTCCTCCTCATTCAAAAATCGGTTTTGATAGAGAAGAGGATTTGAAACGTGGCTTCCATGTTTCAGCCGGAGGAGTTACCGTTGTGCCTAAAGGTGCAATTTTGTAATTCATTTATTTATAATTTTTATTTTTGAGGTACAATTCATATTGTGCCTCATTTATTGTAAATTTTTATAAATTTTACCTCAAAATTTGGCAATTAATTCCCTTTATTATTTTTATGATTATGGGTAGGAATGTGTGTATGTCAATAGGTTCTGTTTCAAACTCAATATCTCGAAATATGACTCAGCGAATTGTTAATATTATGCCGAGCATGACTGTTTCTAATGAAAGAGCTTTAAAATCATTGAAGTGGATTGGTGAAAAAGTTTCTTCTCCTGAAAATAGATTGATTTTGGGTGTTTCAGCCCTAATGTCACAACCGTTTATTGATTTACATAACAGAAAAGTTGACGAAGATACAAGAAAAATATCAGCAGCTAGAACTGTAGCCAAAATTATCGCAGGAACAGCAACCGGTGTTCTTATTCGTTCCGGTTGTATCCATGCTATTAATGCATTTACAAAACTTCCTAGTGAAATCACACCGAATATGAAGTTTAAAAATCTTCGAACACTGTTTACCCCAAGCCCCGGTTTGTGTGCTAATTTGAATAAATATAAAAAGGCAATGGGGACAATATTGGCGACTGTTGTTATGATGTTTACGAATTTCTTGATTGATGCTCCATTGACCAAGTTTTTAACCAACAAATTTATTGATAGAATTCACCAAAATTCTTCTAATAACCAACCCCAATCAGAGGAGAAAAACAAGGAGGTAAAACATGGTTAAGCCTTCTTTGTTTATGAAAGCTAAAGATTATATCGCTGGTCGATATGGTGATGATATAGGTAAAATGTTGGTTCACACCGGTGTAATCGGTTGGATTTTGTCATCAGCGGCTCAAGTTGTGGCAATTGTTATAAATGACAAGATTCCTAAAGAACAAAAAATGTTCCTAATTCCGCAAGAAATTGCTGATGCGGGTGTTAATATTGCATCTTTCTATTTGATTACTCAATCTTTTAAGTCTGTTGCCTCAAAACTTTTAACGACAGGCAAATGGGCTCCAAAAGTTGTTAAAGATTTTCTATCCAAAAATAAATTGGCAGATAAAATAGGAAAGACTGATTTTAATTTGTTTAAAGATGTCAAAATGCCTCCGGATGTTTTAGATAAGGCAACAGACTTTAGAGATGGTGTTGATGTTGTGGCGACAACGGCGGGTTCTATTTTGTCATGTAACATTGTAACTCCACTTTTAAGAAATGAAATTGCGGCTCACCGTCAAAAAACATTAATTGGTAAAATGAATGGCACTGACAAAAAGCAGGAATCTGCTGTTGTCGGTCAGAAACCTGTGTTTGAAAAAAATATTGCAAGGATGAACGATTTTCAATCTTTGGCTTACAACAAATTTTCCGGTTCCTCCTTAAAGATATAGGTATATAAAGCCTCCAATAATAGCTGCAATGATTATTGCAAAAACACAAGCAAGTTTATAAAAATAGTTGGTTGAATAATCCGGAAATTCTTGAATTTGTGAGATTATATTTTTCGAATAATCGAATTTGGTTTCGCTTTTTGTTTTTTCATAAGCTGAATGAAGAACTTTTTTGAATTTATACATTGATTCAAGTTCTTTTCTTGCCATAGGATTTGATATAGCCATTTTTTTGATTTTTATATTTTCGTTTGAATTTAATTCATTATCAACGTAGGCAGAAAGATTTCTTCTAAATTCGGTATTAAGTTCGTTTTTATCTTCCGAATTATCGGATATGTTTCTTTTTAGTTCATTGAAATTGTTCAAAATCCTTGTTAAATCTTCAATTTTCTTCTTGCAAATCGGGCACTTTTCAAGGTGTAAGTCCACATATTCTTTTAATCTTGGGTTTAATTTTCCTTCGATATAAAAATTTATTAGTGCTGAAACTTGGTTGCAGGTTAGATCTTTATTCATATAAAACTCCTTATTTAAATGTAGTGTTTTAGAACTTCTTGTAATTTAATTCTTGCTCTTGATATTCTTGATTTGACGGTTCCAATGTTTGAATTTGTGGTTTGAGCTATTTCTTCGTAGCTTAAACCTTGAAATTCTCTCAATATTATGGCAATTCTAAATGTTTCAGGTAATTCTCTGATTGCAGATTTTATAAGTTTTTCACATTCTGTTGTTATACATTTTTCAATTGGTTTACTTTTTTGATCCGGTAGTTCAATTTTGAAATTTATATCTAACGGTTCACAAGTGTAGTCGATAGAAATTGTTTCGGGAGTTCGTTTTTGTTTTCTGAATTCGTCATGCTTTATATTTGTTATTATATGGTTCAACCAACCTTTGAAGCATTTTGGATTTTTGAGAGTGTGAATATTTTTTGCTACTTTTAACAAAACTTCTTGTGTTAGATCAGAAATATTGTTGTTGCTGTTTGTCATATATGTTAGAGTTGCATAAACATCTTTTTGAATTCTTCTTATGAGTTCTTCAAGTGCTTTAAAATCTTCTTGTTGAGAGAGAACGACAAGTTCTTCTATTGGCATTTTTTTGTAAAGTAGCTTATTTTCGCTCATAACATTCTCCTTAACTAAATGTTAAGGAGAATTTGATTATTTTTATATCATCTTATTATTAAGTCATATAGATAATTTTATTTTATCTGAAATAATAATTGATATTATCTATTTAATTTATAGCGTAATACGGAGTTGCTCCCTTGGGAAGATACGAATAGCAAATCCCCGGTTATTGACATACAGTATGGTTTTTGGATGTTTGAAATAAGTTCTGTAATTGCACCGTTTTTGTCAACTTTTAGAACATTATCTTTGTTGTAATTTGCAATATAAATATTTGCGGAAGAATCTATTGCAAGTCCGATTGGTCCGTCAATTTTTTGACTTTTTATATAAACAATTTTTTTATTATCCGGTCCGATTTTGTAAATTGTATTGTCTGAAAATCCTGCAACATAAAGATTTCCACTATTGTCTGTAACAACACCTGTCGGACTTGAGATATCATTATACATCCCGTTTGAGTCATTTTGAGGAGCCGCTTCTATATATGTTTTTGGTTGAGTTTGTTCGGCTTTTGCTGTCGGAATATCCGTATTCATTGAGCTTGCAAGTTCTTTTGCTCTTGCTCCAATCAGTGTATCTTGCGGAATAAGAGTCAAATACATCTTTGCCTTATCGAGCTCCCCCAACTTTTTACTCAATGCTGCTGCTTTATAAACAGATTCGTAATCGTCAGGTTTTCTTAGAATAATTTGTTTGAAAACTGCAAGAGCCGCTTCATCCTGTTTAAGATATTCAAGAATTGAACCTAAATTGTAGTATGCATCTATGTAATTTGGGTCTAATTCAGTTGCCTTTTTAAAGCATGATGCCGCTTCTTCAAACTGACCTAGCTGATAATAATCAATACCCTTGTTATATTGAAGTTTTGCATCTGTTGTAATGTCTGCAAAACTGATTTGGCAAGTCCCCAAAATCAATACTGCAAATATTAGTAGTCCTTTAAGAAATTTGTTATTGTATTTCATCTAACTCCTCAATCAATGCTTTATTTTTGTTTGCGAATTCTTTTCCTCTTGCTATTATAGCTTTTTTCAAAAGAAGTGGCAAATTAATTGTTTGCATATCTTTGTAGTTGTCAGGGAGTCTTAAACTCCAGTTCTTGTCTCCAGAAGTTCCAGGTACATTGTATGTTTCTTTCATATTGAAGAAATCAGTGAAGAAGATTTGTAAATTTTCTGCTTTGCATGCAAACAATTCTACAAGTTTTGTTTCTTTTAAGAATTCTGCATCATTTGTCATTTTTACAATGATTTCATCTTTATTTGGTTCTTCTGCGAACAAATCATCAACTAAATTTTTAACGTGCAAATAACCTTCGTGAGTATGAATTAAAGAATTTGCCCAAACTGTAACCGGTTGATTGTCATGTGTTCCAATCATAGCCCAAGAACGAGGAGTAATATTTTTACATCTGTATGGGTCGTCTTCTTCTGTTGGAACAGTGAATTGAGTTAATTTCATTCCAAGTAAATCGTAATCTTTCATAACTGCTGCAACCGGATTTGTTAAAGTTCCTAAGTCTTCGCAAACAATAGCATCTTTAGTTAATCCTTCTTCTTTTGCTGCCGCAATAACGATTTTTTCGATAAATCTGCCATATAGCTTGATTTGTTCTTCTGTTAGAGTTTTTACTCTTTTTTCTTTATCAGAAGTTAGAGTTGTATCTAAATCTTCAAGTTTTGCAATTGCATATTTCTTTAGTTCTGGATGTTCAGGAGAAGAGTATAATCTGCCTGCACCTTGTTCAGGCATTGGCTTTTTACCTGCTTTGTAAACCCAAGGGTCAATTAAACCTACAATGTGGTCAATTCTTACACCTCCAGGATTTTCATTGAACATTTTTTTGTATAAGTTTTTCATCAAAATTCCGGCTTCACCAAGGGAACCGTCAGCGTTGAATAACTTTTCAGGGTTTACAACAGGAAATCCCCATGCCTGACCGTCTTTTGAGAAATAGTCCGGAGGACAACCCAAGCACCAACCTTCTAAAAATAATGATTGGTAAGCCCAACAATCTCTATCTGAGAATGCTACTTGTCTGTCTGCAATCATTTTGATGTTTTTAGAATCCGCAAGTTTTCCTGTTTCTAAATTTTGTTTGTATAAAACAAATTGTTCAAACTTGTATTCATCAATTTCTTTAGTGTATTTTTTAGAAAGTTCATCAATTCTTTTAGCGAATTCGATTTTTTCTTCGTTTGATTTTGGATTAAATATGGCCTTATCTTTTTTGTTTTTCCAATTCGGCCAATAATCCGAACCGTTTTCAAGAGAAAAAGCTTCATATAAACTATCTTTGTCTAGCCATGAATCGTTTTCTAATTTATAAGTTTCAAACTCTTTGTTTAGTTTTTGGTCGTTTAATTTTATAAAGTTTTCGTAAGCTTCCATAAGAGCTTGAGCTTGTTTTACCGTAATATAAGAATAACTTGTTCTGTTTTTACCTTTGTTTGGATTGTTTTCAACTATTTCATTGAAAGTTTTTTCTGATAAAATCTTGTGCCATTTATTGGTTGTTAATTCTTTCAAATCAATGAATAGCGGATTATTTGAAAAAATTGTTCCTGTATAAGGAGAAGAATCTGATTTTTTAGTTTTTCCTGCCGGTCCCATTTGGATTGCATCAAAAAGACCAGATGCGTAATTGATAAAATTTTTTCCTCCATTAGAATTTATCGAACCAAAACCTGTGTTTTCTCCTGCTGCAGCCGGAAAACTTCCATTGTGCATAATGAATACAAAATTCTTTTTACCTAAAGCTTTTAGTGCTTTTCTGATAGTAGTAACATTATTTTTATCCAATGTGCAAACCATTTATCCCCCTCTTATTTAAACTAAAACACTCACTTAAACTAAATAAAAAATGGGCCCAGTGGGACTCGAACCCACGACCAATTGATTAAGAGTCAACTGCTCTACCAACTGAGCTATAGGCCCATCTCTGATACTTCAATATATTAGCACAAAAATATTTTATAAGTAAAGTGTAAATATAAAAAAAGACCTCAATTCGAGGTCTTTTTTTAACGATTGGGTCACATTTATTTAGTATCTTTCTAAATATCTGTCTAATTCCCATTGAGAAACATCTGTTCTATAAGAATCCCATTCCTTATTCTTAGCTGTCATGAATTCATTAAAGATATGATCTCCTAAAGCAGCTTTCGCTACTAATGATTTATCCATAAGCTCTAATGCTTCGTATAAACTACCCGGAAGAGAGTCAATTCTTTGTTTTTTACGTTCTTTAGTTGTTAATTTGTAGATGTTACTTTCAACAGGAGCAGGCGGGTCAATTTTGTTTTTGATACCGTCTAGAGCTGCTTCTAAGATTGCTGCAAATGCCAAATACGGGTTGCAAGAAGGATCCGGAGATCTCAATTCAACACGAGTTGAAATACCACGTTTTGCAGGAACTCTAACTAGAGCACTTCTGTTTGCAAGTGACCATGCCAAATATACCGGAGCTTCGTAACCCGGAACTAATCGTTTGTAACTGTTGACAACAGGGTTAGTAATTGCAGTTATACTTTTTACGTGTTTTAAAATTCCACCTACTGCGTATTTTGCAGTGTCTGAAAGTTGATATTCAGCTTTTTCATCATAAAATGCGTTTTTGCCGTCCTTGAATAATGAAACATTACAGTGCATGCCTGAACCATTAATTCCAAAAATCGGTTTTGGCATAAATGTTGCATGTAAATTGTGTTGAGCGGCAATTGCTTTTACTGCAATTCTGAATGTTGTAACATTGTCGGCAGCAGTTAAAATATCTGCATATCTAAAATCAATTTCGTGTTGACCGTCAGCAACTTCGTGGTGAGAAGCTTCAATATCAAATCCCATTTCTTGAAGAGTTAAAACAATATCTGATCTTACATCTTCTCCCAAATCTTCCGGTCCTACATCGTAGTATCCTGCACTATCTTGAGTGTCTGTTGTAACCTTTCCGTCTTTATCTTTAGAGAATAAGAAAAATTCTGCTTCAGGCCCGACATTCATTGAAAAACCAAGTTTTTCTGCTGCTTCCATTACTCTTTTCAAGTTGCATCTTGGACATCCTTCAAATGGTGTTCCGTCTGAATTGTAAATATCGCAGATAAGTCTTGCGGCATTTATACCGTCTTTATTTCTCCAAGGCAAGATTTGAAAACTGTTGATGTCAGGATGGAAAAACATATCTGAAGTTTCAATGCTTCTGAACCCTTTAATTGATGAACCGTCAAGCATTATTTCATTATTTAATGCTTTATCAATTTGTTCTGAAGGTATAGACATATTTTTAACTTGTCCGTTAATATCAACGAATTGAAGTTTGATAAATTTGATATTGTATTCTTTGATTAAAGATTTTACTTCTTCTCTTGTGAATTGTTTTCCGTCTAATCTCACGTGTTTGAACTCTGTCATACTAACCTCTTTCTTGTGTCATTCAAATCTATTTCTTAAAGATTACTTTACTAGAATAGAAACTTTATCAAAAAAGGTCAAGTTTTTGTGTGTAAAGATTATGTAAAGGGTGTTTGCTACTTTTAAAATTTTTATTAAATCTGGTTGATTTTTTTCTAAAGATAAAATAATTAAATCTTTTTTTTATAAAAAAATACCTGATTTAATTTTCTCAAATTAATTTTCAGGCATTTTTTCAAAAATATTTAATAGTTAAGAAACTTTACATTTCTATCTTTTTTCTGCGATTTTGTTATTTTCGTCAACAATAACGATTGTTGGTTTGAAGTTTTGTAATTCTTTTTCTTCAAATTGTCCATAAGTTACGATAATAACTTTATCTCCAGGTTGAACTTTTCTTGCTGCTGCTCCATTTAGGCAAATTTGACCTGAATCAGCTTTTCCTTTGATTACGTAAGTTTGAAATCTTTCGCCGTTATTAACGTCTAAAATTTCAACTTTTTGCCATTCTTTTATGTTTGCAGCTTTCAAAAGAGTTTCATCAATAGTGATTGAACCTACATAGTTAAGATTTGCATCTGTAACTGTTGCTCTGTGGATTTTTGAATATAAAAATTCTAATAACATTTTTTATTCCTTTAGCTTTCTTTTTCCTACACCATAATTATATAACAAATATAATTATCAAATACAAATAAAAGCTCCCGAAAATGTATCGAGAGCTTCTATATAGTGTTTCCCAAATCTGTTCGCCTTTTTCCTTGCCGCTTGATTAACTCAACAATGACTCTAGTATATTAGCATTTTGAAGAGCTCCTGTTGATTCTTTGATTTTTTGTTTGTAAATGTAAGTCCGTAATGCTTCTCTAATCAGTTCACTTCTTGAACGATTTTCACCATCTGCAACCTGATCAATCTTGTTCAAAAATTCTTCAGGCATTGAAATCAATACTCTTGCCATATATTCTCCTTTTTATCATGTTGTCGTCTAATCGCTTACATATATATAAAGGATTTTATATATAAAAAAGTGCTATTTTTGTATTGACGAATTATATATAATTTTGAAAAGTGTTGATTTTATTGATTTGTAGCATGATAATTCAAATTAACATTTCTTAATATTTGTAATTTCAGAAGTAAAGTCCATGCCATAACCATGCTTATTTAGTTGAAATTTTAATAGGACATGCTTATGGAAGAGTTTTAATTAACAATTATCGCAATACATGTTAAAAGCATGAAAAACAGAATGATTTGTTGTGTGTTATGTAAATTTAAAGTATAAAATTTAGCAATTTTTGTTTACTATGATACTTTAT
Organism: uncultured Candidatus Melainabacteria bacterium; assembly: GCA_934718135.1. Taxonomy (GTDB): domain Bacteria; phylum Cyanobacteriota; class Vampirovibrionia; order Gastranaerophilales; family Gastranaerophilaceae; genus Zag111. The sequence continues at coordinate 69,067 of CAKUZW010000008.1, forward strand.
ATATTTGTAGGTTGTTATTATATTTAGAAGGTGAATGACTATGAATTTTATGAAAATATTAGTAAGTCCAACAGGTTATTTGGCGAAGAAGCCGATGCTAAAAAGCATTGATGTTTCTCATCTAAATTATATGAAAAATAATAGTGGAAAACAGCTATTATCAAACATTTGCGATTCCTTTGGCGTAGATCTTAAAAAGATGTCACCAGAAAAGATGAAACAATTTAATGATTTAACAGAACTTATAAATAAAACTACAGTGGTAAAAGGTTCTAATTTAAAATTAAATGGTTAAATTATGATTTTTCATACTTTTGCCAAATAAGTTAAAGTTTTAGCCAAAAATTATTGCAATACAGGTTAAAAGCATGAAATATGTTGAAATGTTTCTTGCAAAGAAAAACCTTAAGTAAAATGGTGCGTTTGATGTTGTTTTGATTTTATCCCAATTTTCTAACGGTTGATGCCAAAACTGAACTTTGGGTAAACTCATTGGGTTTTGGTTATATTTTTTTAGCATGTTATATAAATCTATAACAAGTGGAATTGTAATATAGTTTAGCAGATATAAATAATTTCCTGTTTTATAAATATAAAATCCCAATAAAATATAACTAAATCCATAGAAAAATAATATTAATTTTAATGCATTATCTTTATTTTTAAATTTTGTGCAAAGAGTTGTTTTATTTGCGTTTTTATCTCCGTCATAGTCCATAAGCATATGAGAATATAAAATGGTGTTTACAAACATTACACAAATCATTGATAGGATAAACGCATCTAGTGAGAAGTTTTTGGTCATAACATAAAAAACTCCTTCAAACATCAATGGTCCATAAGCAATAGTTACTGCTATTTCGCCTAACCCTCTACTTGATAAAAGCGGATAGCTTAGAGCAATAAAAAGAGCAATTAGTGCTAGCCAAAATACTGCCGGACCTGAGAAGAAAAATAATATTCCTCCGCAAAATGCAGCAATGGATAGAAAAATTAAAATAACGTTGCGTAAATCTTTGGTAGTAGCTTCTCCTGAACGGATGTATGCACATTTGCAATCTCTACCTGCGGTTATAAATCTATTTTCTTTTTGCAAATCTTTATAATCAATATAATCATCAATCAGGTTTGTTGCAAGGTGAACGAGGCTTATTCCAAAGAGTGAAATAATTCCTGCTAAAATATTTCCGCCATGTTTTAGAGTGAAAATAAATATTACAAGCCAGCTTAGCAGTGTTATTGGTGCAGAATATAACCTTGCATTTTTTAACCAAAATATTGTTTTATTTATAAATCCCATTTTTATTCTAATATATTTTTCATTGCAACAACCGCTTCGTAGCTACCACCTGCTTCAAGAATTTCTTCTGCTGTTAAGCCAAACATTGTTATCAAATTTTTTGCTTCAGCGTTGTGGTTGTTTTCAAGATGTTTAACGGTTTCAGATATTGCATCAACTCTGCTGATGCGTGGAATTTGGTCATTAATTCCCTTTCTGAATATTCTTGATTTTGATTTCCCCATTAGTTAGCTCCTTTTTGAAGGGCTAATAAGGCTGCACCAATCATGCCGGAATAGTTTCCTGCTGTTGCTTTAACAACTTTTGTCGGGGTTGTGCAAATTTCTTCATTTACAATTTTTTCAATCTTATCGGTTTCTACAAACTGTGCCAAAGATCCTGATAAAACCACGCATTCAGGGTCAAATAAATTGGCAAGTCCGATAATTCCGTTTGCTATATCGTTTTCCCAACGGTGGTAAACTTCTAGCATTTTCGGTTCGTTATTTTTTACTCCATCCATAACGTCATAAGTTGTGACATTTGGATTGTTTAGCATTTCTTGTGCTGAAATTTTTAATCCGGTACCTGATGCATAGATTTCAAAGCAATCCCAAGAACCGCAAGTACATTTTCTTCTTTTGTCAGAATACATTTTGAAATGCATTTCTCCTGCTGCACCATTTTGACCCTTTAAAAGCTTGTCATCAATAATAATTCCGCCACCGACACCTGTTCCAAGGGTAATCATAACACTTGTTGAACAATTTTTAGATGCTCCGATTTCATGTTCTGCCCATGCTGCACAATTAGCATCATTTTCAACAAATACTGGTTTTTCTGAAAGCTCTAAAAACGGCATTTGCGGGTAATTTTTCGCAATATTTCCTGTAGAACCTAAAATTTCGGTATTTTGATTGTTTACAGCTCCGCATGTTGAAAATGCAACGACATCAACATCTTTCTCATTTTTTTTGATTATATCAATGAATGTTTGTTTAATTTCTTCAAATGTTTTAGGTGTTGAATGTTTTTCAATCTCACTGATAATTTCACCATTTTCATTAATGATTGCATTATAGATTTTTGTTCCGCCAACATCTATTGCTAGAGCTTTTCTCATTATTTATTCCCCTATTTTATTATTATAATTATTTATTTCTAAATACAAATCTTTTTGTGATAAGTTGTGGTCTTGTGATTGCTGAACCGATAACAACACAGTGAGCCCCCAGTTCAAATGCTTTGTCGATTTGCCAAGGTTCCCAAATTCTGCCTTCTAAAATAACAGGAAGATTTGTTTGTTCAACAAGTTGTTGTAAAAGTTCAAAATCCGGTTCATTAGCCGGTGAATTTGCCGATTCTAAAGTATAACCGGCAAGTGTTGTAGATAAAATATCTGCTCCTAAGTCTTTAGCTTTTACCCCTTCTTCAAGTGTTGAAATATCAGCCATTGCAAGACGTTTATTTATATGAATATATTTGATTAAATCTTGAAGTTTTTCTCCGTTTGGTCTTTTTCTTTGGGTCCCATCAGTTGCAATAATATCTGCTCCCGCTTCAACAAGTTCCAAAATATCTTTAATTGTAGGAGTTATATAAACCAATTCTTTGTAATTTTTAGGAATTACATTAGGTTTAGTAATTCCAATAACAGGAATAGTGAAAAGTTTTTTCGCGTTTTTTACATCTCTCACCCCTGCAAGTCTAAGTGCTCCTGCTCCACCATTAACAACAGATTTCATCATAGCAATCATACATTGTTCCAAATAAAGCGGTTCATTAGGCATAGCCTGAACAGATACAACTACAGTTCCCTTAATTTTATTTAAAATATCATTCATACATGAAATTATATATTAAACAAAAAGTTTTGGTTATTTTTGAGATAGAGCTTTTGTAATTTTATAAAGTATTACAACAAGAAAGTCGTTTTTCTTGATGATTTCCAAATGTTTATATATTTCATCTAACAAATTTTCAGATGTGTTTAAATGTTCAAAATCAAATAATTCTGTGCAAGAGATGTTAAATGCAGATAGTAGTTTTTCAAGGGTATTTGATTTGACAAAATTTTGTCCTGTTTCAATTTTGCTGAGCGAACGTTGGGAAATATCAAGCTTTTCTGCAAGTTCTTCTTGAGAAATGTTCATCTGTTTTCTTAATTCGCATATTCTTTTCCCAAGTTGTTCTTTTATCATAATCTACCTTTCTGAATTATATTATTTTAAATAAATGTCTTATATAAGGAATTAATAAGCGTAATTAATTTGACATAACTATTAATAAGTGTTAATTTAGACTTATTAAGCGTTATTTTGGTCAAAACAGGAATAGAAAAGAAAATAAAGCTAATAAGTAATTTAAAGAGAGGAATAAAAATGAAAGAATTTTTTAAGGGAATAAGTTCGTTAAATTATTTATGTCATTCTGAAAGCTTAGAAAATTTGTAAGGAAGAATGAGTATAAAATTTTCTTGCTATTCAGAATCTATCAATGTTGATTTATTAACCAATCAAATGGATAGACCCTGAATCACGCACGTCGCTACCGCTCGTGCTGTTCAGGGTGACGTGACCCTAATCCAATTTAGTAGTAACAAATAAGAAAGGAATAAAGTATGAAAAATAAAAATCATGTCATTACGAGTCACAATGTTGAACAAGAAGTGCAAAAGTTAGTACGAAGTGACGTAGTAATCCCTAACAAATTAGGAAATGGTGAGACTTGTCAGGGATTGCGACACTGGAGATTGTTGTCTAACTTGAAAAATAATTTCTCAAAACCCGTTCGCAATGACATGGGGCGTCATCCTGAGGGCGATAGCCCGAAGGATCTAAGTACAAATACGAACCTTAAAACCTCACCTGAATTTGTAAGTGATAAAAATAAGCTGGATTGCTTCGCATTCGCTCGCAATGACGAAAAAACTGTAACGAACCTATTCCCTTATTTCCCTATTTCCTTGTCCCTTAAAAAGAAAATAGATTCTTCGCCAAACGCACTCGCATTAAACGGATACGGCTTCGCCTTAATGCTTAAGCTCGTGCGGCTCAGAATGACGGCTTTTACACTTGCTGAAGGTGCTACGCACGTAGATTTGTCACCAACAAAGGTGAAATTTGCATTTACATTAGCAGAGGTATTAATCACCCTTGGAATCATCGGAGTGGTTGCAGCGTTGACTATTCCGAGTTTGATAACGAAATACCATAGACATGTCGTGGAAACAAAATTGGTTAAGTTTGATTCAATAATAAATCAGGCAGTGAGGATGTCGATTGCAGAAAATGATGATTTAGTGTTCAATTCTCCAGAAGACGTTGTTGATAAAGGACCGTATTTGAAAGAATGGTTTGATGAAAATCTTATGAAATATATAAAGGGAGATTATGATGGGGGAGTGATTCGTGATAGATACTATAAAATTATTTTTCATGACGGTACGGGTTTTGTTGCTTATATTTCTAACGCTGGTTCAAATATTTACTTCTTTTATTGTTTGGAAGCGAAGGATAAATCTTGTAAGCCGGAAAGTTTTGACGGGAAAAATACTTTTTTATATACGTATGAACCTAGTCAAAAGGCTGTTTTCCCCGGAAGTTATTATGTCACGGATGTGAATAAATTGAAGTATGGATTTGGGCAAGATAAGAGTTATGCAGGTGGTTGTTATCAAACAAACAGAACTGATCGTCATATGTGCACCCAATTAATTAAACAAAACGGTTGGAAAATTCCTGACGATTATCCTTGGATTAAGTAATTTTAGAGGTATAACGTTTGAATTCTTCCAATTTGAGCAAATGTTTTTAAAATATTAATTTGTAGATTTTTTAGAAATAACAAGAGCATTTGATAGTGCGATTCCTCCAGGTTGGTGTGGTTTATTTACAATTTGTCCTTTTACATACATGACGGTTGAACCTCCTCCATCAAGATTGATTGCATTTGTGCAACCTAAACTTTTCATAAGGTTTGCAAGTTCAACGAGTGTGAGTCCTACAGAACTTCCTTCTCTTCCGTCTGCAGTGATAAGGATTAAGTCATTGTCTTTTGTATATCCAATAGCTGTTCTTGGATTTCTGCCTCCGATTGATTGAAGTTTTTGAGCGGTCATATCTATAAAAATTTGGCTGTCTTTAACTAAGTATGGGCCTCCGCTTATTATGTGCTGAACATTGTCCCACTTTGGATTTGTCTTGATTTCAACATCAACATATTCTGCTCCAAATAGTTTTCCTAATTTGGATTTTGGACCAACAAGGACGTAGCCGTTTTCAGGAATGGAAAGGGGATTGGCAGAAGCAGCAGTAATTTTGTTCCCAACTATTTGAAGTTGGACACCATATTGCGGTGAAGCAGGTGCATATTTTCCCCAATCCCTTGTATAAGCTAAAATATATGAGGATAACATTCTTGGTTGATTTATATTATCTATTTTAATAACTTGATTATTGCCGGTAATTGTCCCGTCAAGTTGGACTCTACCTGCATCATATCTGTCTTTAAATATTCCAAGTGCAACTCTATCATAAATTGGACCTGTATAAATTTTTTCATCTATCATAAGTGTGCCTAAAGGAACTCCTGTTTGAGGTTTGAAAAATCCTCCATTAATGGCAACGATAGAATTTGTCCTTTGGGCAATATTTCTTACTGTACGTTTGTTTGGAAGAGTCGTTGATGCGATTGCCGGTTTAACTTCGTAATTTGTAGCTACTTTGTTATTCATTTCAACAACGTTGATTTTAACCGGCCGACCATGGTAGTATTTCACCATTTTGATATGTTTTATTCCGGTATCAACGTTATTGATTACATATCCTTTATATTTTGCTTTAATTTTATTATCAAATTTCTCCTGTCTAAGTTGTGGATTCATCTCTTCTTGAATATATTGGCTCATTTCTTTTAAAGTTGGGGTTTGGATATTATTATTCGCAATCAAATCACTTGCAAATAGTGGAGGAATAAAAATTGTGTGTGTCAGAACTAAAGTTATAAAAAGCGAAAGAGTTAAGGCGTATTCGCAAGTCCTGAACGGTAAATGTATTTGTTTTTTTTCAAGAAGCGTATCCATAGTATCACCTGATTTTGTGTGTTGGATACCTTTTTGTTTTTAGAGTGGGGTGGGGAATAACACTCGTCAGAGACCTATGAGGGCAAATAGGGTGTTCCTACTATTATTGTAACATATTTTTACAAATACTTCAATCCTTTTGATAGCAAGGGTTTTACAAATCTAAATAGTGGCAAATGTACACTTTTGTTGTTGAGGGAACAAGGGGCAAGGAAATAAGAATTTTAAAGGAAAAAGGAAATAAGGGAGGAGGGAATAAGTTCATTACAGAAGCTATTAAGGCTCTAGGGCACTAAGTTCTTTATATTTTTATTTTTCAAAATATTTTAACGTACTTATAGACTTTTAACATTGATAGATTCTGAATAGCAAGAAAATTTAGTGCTCATTCTTCACACAAATTTTCTAAGCTTTCAGAATGACAGTCCTATTAATGGGGTTCGGGGGCAAAGCCCCTGATGACTCGAGCCATTTAATCATTCGTGTTTTTCTTTTTCGGTTCCACTTTTTCTTTTTTCTTCGAAACAAAAAAGAAAAAGTGAACAAAAGCATTTATTTTCTTGTACATAGATCCTTCGGGCTACCTCACGCTCGCATTAAACGGATACGACTCCACCTTACATCTTCTGCTTGCGTGACTCAGAATGACGCAATTAATAAAAATATAAATACCTTAATGCCGCAGTGCCCTAGTGACTTAAAACCTTCTGTAACGGACCTTTTTCCAAGATCTATTTAATCATTGCGATAAATCTTTCTACAACTTGAGTCAAACCTTTAGAATTATTCATTTCTTTGTTTTCTTTAATTGAACTTGGTGTTTTGATTGATCTTGACAATTCAAAAGTTGTATGTTCATTTCCTCTTGTTATGCTTAAATCAGCCAATTTGCCAAATTCCTTTTCTTGCAGGCTATAATTAGTTTTTCCTATTGAACCTGCAAAAAATCCATGTGTATTTTTTCTTGATTTGTTTATTTTATCAAATGCACTATTTACAAAACTGTCTATTTGAGATTGTTTGGATGTAAATGTTATTGAATCTCCTATATTTACATTTGCATAAGCGTTTCTTTTATTTGTGCAACAATTTCTTGATCTATCAAATGGGATAACTGTAATTCCTCTAATCATCTTAATATCCTTCCCTAAAACTTATTTAATAAACGTATATTATACACTTATTAAACGTCAAAGAATTTTTGATGTCAATTTTGAGAAAGGAAATATTACTAAATATTTCAATTATTCAACATCTACAGGCGGTCTTTGAATTTTTTCAATGGCTTCTCTTGCGGTGAATACTAAGCTTTCCGGAATATTATCAATTGTTGTAAGTTGTCTTAGGACATCAACTACTCGTTTGAAAGCTCTGACAATGTCACCTTCTCCGATTTCGATTTGTTCTGATACGGTTTCCCATTCAGCCCCTTCAACCCAAAGTTCAATTAGGGAGCTGAAATAAGGATTGATGTATAGTGGAGCTTCAATATCGTATTTTGATTGAACTTTTTCAAGTTTCCTTTTTATATTTCTGATTTGGTTAAGTGTTTTTCGAACAGGTTCAGAAAATGGAATATATGGAATTTCAATTCTTAAATCTTCTGTTGTTAAGGCACAAATTACGCCTGCAAGTTGTGATGGAGTTAAGTTTTCTAAAACTCCGGAGAAAATGATTTCAGCAAGGAACAACTCATTTTCGGATCTGATTTGAGAAGTTGTTTTACCTTTATCTGTCGGGTAATCATTTTCTAAATATCCATAATCTTGTAGTGCTGCACGATGAGCTAAAAACTTATTCCAATAGATATCTTTTTGTTTTTCGATTTCTTTTGTTAATTTTTTCTTTTTGCTTTCTAATCTTGCAAGAACTTCAATATTTTTTGAGTGTTTTTTGTAGTGTTTACATTGGTCACATGCAAAACTTTGTAATTTTTGAAGCTCTGCTTTATTTCTTCTGCCAAACTCAATAATTTCAGGGGTAAGAGGTCTGTGTTTAGCTTTTTCTTGCCGAACGATTTTTTTATAGGTTTGTCTGTTTTGAACATATAAAAATCTTAATTTGTCATATTCGTGCATTTTTTCATCTGTCAAATGACTTGGGCAGACAAAACTTCTAGCTTTTATTTCATTTTCGTATTGTTCAATTTGGTCAAGTATCGGCTTTAATCTATAATCTGAAGAGTAATAGCCAAAACTTTTCAGTATAAGCTCTTTAGCTTCATCAAGGCTAAATCTTTGTAACAGATTAAGAACCATAGAATAGCTTGGTGAAAAGCGACTTTCTAGCGGATTTGAATCACTTAGTACAAGTTCTGCTACTTCATCAGGAGTTTGGAATGATGTTCCGACAATAGTTACATAACCTACTTCGTCCATTCCTCTTCTTCCTGCACGTCCAGACATTTGCAAAAATTCATTTGCCGTCAGCATTCTATGACCGGAGTCGGTTCTTTTGCTTGTTGAACTTATGACCGTTGATCTTGCAGGCATATTGATTCCGGCTGCGAGTGTTTCTGTCGCAAATACAACTTTAATAAGTCCTTTTTGAAATAGTTTTTCTACTAAATTTTTCCAAGCAGGAAGTAAACCTGCGTGGTGAGATGCAACTCCTTGGATTAAATATTCAATGTGCTTGTTGCCGTATAGATGAGGATTTTCGGCGATAAATTCATCAATGAATGCTTTGATTTCTTCTTGTTCTTTCCGGGTATTTAAACCAAGCCCTGAACATTTTTCCATTTGTTCATCACATTTTTTTCTTGAAAATGTGAAATAAATTGCGGGAAGCATATCATTATCTGCTAAATTTTGGATAATTTGTTTTACGTAAGTCTTTTTCCTTTTATCTTTGCCTTTTGCCCATTGTGGTTTTTCAGGTTTAATTTTTGTGTTTAATTTTCCGTCCGGAGTCAAAAGCGGTAAAAGCTTGTATGGTTGAGAACTGTCAAAATAGAAAAATCTCAATGGCACAGGTCTAAAGTCTGTATTAACGAGTTTTGTTTTTGAGTGAACTGTATTAATCCAATTTGTGAGTTCATCGCAGTTTGCAACTGTTGCAGATAGTGCAATAATTTGAATATTTGTCGGACAATAAATTATGCTTTCTTCCCAAACAGTACCTCTTTGTTCATCATTCATATAGTGAACTTCATCAAGAACAACATAGCGAACATTTTTAAGGTTATCTGCTACAGCTCCAAAGTTTGTGCCATATAGCATATTTCTGAAAACTTCCGTTGTCATAATGACGATTTGAGCGTTTCTGTTTATTGAAGTATCACCTGTCAAAAGCCCGACTTTATCAGAACCATATTTTTCGCAAAAATCATAGAACTTTTGGTTTGAAAGAGCTTTTAGCGGCGTTGTATAAAATATCCTGCAATCTTGGTTCAGTGCATTATTTATTGCGTGTTCTGCGATTACGGTTTTACCTGCTCCTGTTGGAGCACACACAACAACGCTTTCTCCTCTGTCAATAATTTCACACGCCTCTTTTTGGAAATCATCCAACTCGAATGGAAACTCACTCATTTTCTGTCCTTTTTAAAGCTATTCTCTATCTATTATACCATATTTTGGTGTATAATAAAAGTGTAAAATTTAATATTTATTAAGTTTTTTTTATAATCTAGCAAAAATAAATTTTTTGAGATTTAAAATAGAAACGTAAAAATGCAAATTGAAGAAGGAAAAAATGAAAGTTAACAATTCTACAACCTCAACCCCGAGTTTTGGAACTGTATATTACAATGCAAATGCTACAAATACTATTCTAAATAGATTAAACTCTCGTGATATAAGCAAATTCAACAAATTAACATCAAAACAAAAACATAATAAAAATGTTGATATTACTTTTTATGTAAGAAAAAATTCAACAAGACTATTTGCTTATATTATTCCTAAAGATTTGTTATTCCATGACGCTTTTACAAGTTTAGAAAGAGAGGGTCGTTTCCATTTATTCCGCAATCCATTAACTTTTATTGAAAAGGTTTGTAAAAAGGCAGATGATTTATCCGAAAAACTTGCAAGACGTATATAGTTTTGTAATAAAAATGAATTCATAACAAAAACAGATATCTTTTTAGCTTTAAGATACCTGTTTTTTGTGTTGTATTTAATAGAAAATTATTTAAATTTTATCAAATCCGGTGTATTTTCTTAATACTTCAGGAATAATGATAGTTCCATCAGCTTGTTGATAGTTTTCAACAATAGCTGCAAATGTTCTGCCAACTGCAAGACCTGAACCATTAATTGTGTGTACAAATCTTGTTTTCCCTGTAGCTTTTTCTTTGTAGCGGATATTTGCTCTTCTTGCTTGGTAATCTCCGTAGTTTGAACAACTTGAAATTTCTTTATAAGCATTATATGAAGGCATCCAAACTTCCAAATCCCAACATTTGTTAGCTGAAAATCCGATATCTCCTGTTGATAACGCTTCTCTTCTGTATGGTAATTCAAGAAGTTGCAACATTTTTTCAGCGTCTTCTGTCAATTTTTCATGCTCATCTTTACTTGTTTCAGGTGTGCAAAGTTTTACAAGTTCAACTTTGTTAAATTGGTGAACTCTGATTAACCCTCTTGTATCTTTACCCGCAGAACCGGCTTCACGTCTAAAGCATGGAGTGTAAGCAGTCATATATTTAGGTAGGTCATCTTCTGATAAAATTTCACCTGAATAAATATTTGTTACAGGAACTTCTGCAGTCGGGATTAAGTACAAATCTTCGTTTTCGCATTTATACATGTCTTCTGCAAATTTGGGAAGTTGGCCGGTACCTGTCATTGTTGCTGAGTTTGCCATAAACGGAGGAAGAATTTCTTCGTAACCTTGTTGTTCAGTGTGGTAATCTAAGAAGAAATTGATGATAGCTCTTTCTAATCTTGAGCCTTTTCCTCTGTATAAAGTAAATCTGCTTTGAGATAATTTAACCCCGCGTTCAAAATCTACAAGATTTTTTTCTTCGCATAAATCCCAGTGTGCTTTAAATTCAAAGTCAAATTTTCGAGGTTCGCCCCATTTGTAAACTTCTACGTTGTCAGCATCAGATGCCCCAATTGGAGTAGTTTCATCCGGAATATTCGGGATGTGAAGAAGAATATCTCTTTGTTTTGCGTCTAATTCTGTTTGTTTTTCTTCTAAATCTTTTATTTCATCTCCTAAAACACGAACATCTTCTTGAATTTCATCTGTGTTTTCACCATTCTTTTTCATCTGTCCGATTTTTTGAGATTCAGATTTTCTTTTGGCTCTTAATTCATCGGCTTTTGTCTGAATTTTTCTTCTTTCTTCATCTATAACAAGAACTTCATCAATAGAAAGTTCAGGGTTTCTACGTTTTAAAAGTTCATTAATTTTGTCAGGATTTTCTCTAATTAGTTTAATATCAAGCATTTTTCCCTCTTTTCCTTTACTAAATAAGCAAATTAATTTTAATAGAAATAAAAATTATAATCAAGTTTGTGAAGGAATATTGTGCTTTTGTCTGATAATAATTTGCAATAATTTTGAAATAATGTATAATATCAGTAACTAAGGGAGATGTGATGTTCAAAAAATTAGCAAAACAATTGAAAGCTGAAAATGACGCTAGTTCTTGTTTCCCAATGAGTTCTCCTATGGAAACTCTTCAAGAACATGCAAAAAAATCTTTTCTAAAAAGTTTGTCTAAGCATGCCCTAAATTTGTACGAAAGACAGACCGATATAAATAATTTTACAAAACTTGCTCTTTCTGATCCTGAAAATGACACCCATAACAAAATTATGGATGAATTGTTTGGCAAAGGTATTATTGACCCTATGTCAGAAGAATCTGCATTTAAATTATCTCATAATGAAAAATTCTTGAAAGATTTAGGTTTGTAATCTTTTGAGTCCTGATTTTTATCTTTGTTAAGTAACTTGAAACTTTTTCGTTTTTTGTATATAATTTTTCTATAAGAAGAGATAGGAGTCAAAAATGTTCGAACGTTTTACAGAAAAAGCAATAAAAGTTATTATGCTTGCTCAAGAAGAGGCTCGAAGATTAGGTCATAATTTCGTTGGAACTGAACAGGTTCTACTTGGCTTAATCGGTGAAGGTACAGGTGTTGCTGCTAAAACTCTTAAATCTATGGGGGTTAACCTTAAAGATGCAAGAACCGAAGTTGAAAAAATTATTGGTAGAGGTTCAGGGTTTGTAGCTGTAGAAATTCCTTTTACTCCACGTGCTAAAAGGGTTTTAGAACTTTCTTGGGATGAAGCAAGACAATTAGGTCATAATTATATCGGCACAGAACACCTTTTACTTGGCTTAATCCGTGAAGGTGAAGGGGTTGCAGCTAGAGTTCTAGAAAACCTTGGTGTTGATTTAAATAAGGTTAGAAGTAATGTTATTAAGATGTTAGGAGAATCTAAGCCGCAAGCTACTGCAGGTGGTTCAAGTTCAGGTTCTTCAAGCTCTACTTCATCTTCTAGCGGAAAAACAAAAACCCCGAGTCTTGATGAATTCGGTAGAGATTTAACTCTTGCCGCTCAAGAGTTACGTTTAGACCCTGTTGTTGGTCGAGATAAGGAGATTGAACGTGTAATTCAAATTCTTGCAAGACGTACTAAAAACAACCCTGTTCTCCTTGGTGAACCTGGTGTTGGTAAAACTGCCGTTGCAGAAGGTTTGGCATTGAGAATTGTTAATGCTGAGGTTCCTGATATTTTAGACGGTAAAAAAGTTATCCAATTGGATATGGGGCTTTTGGTTGCCGGTACAAAATATCGTGGTGAATTTGAAGAACGTTTAAAGAAAATCATGGATGAAATTCGTCAAGCAGGAAATATTATTCTAGTAATTGATGAAATGCATACATTGATTGGTGCCGGTGCAGCAGAAGGTGCTATTGATGCTGCGAATATCTTGAAACCGGCTCTATCAAGAGGTGAAATTCAAGTTATTGGTGCAACAACATCTGATGAATATAGAAAATATATTGAAAAAGATCCTGCACTTGAAAGACGTTTCCAACCTGTTATGATTGATGAACCTTCAATAGATGAGTCTATTGAAATCATCAAAGGGCTGAAACCTAAATATGAAGAACACCACAAATTGATAATTTCAGATGAAGCTATTGTTGCTGCTGTTAAATTGTCAAGCAAATATGTAAATGACAGATTTTTACCGGATAAGGCAATTGATGTTATTGATGAAGCAAGTTCAAAAGTTCGTTTAAAAGCTTCAAATATGTGTCCTGAGGGTAAAGAGCTTGAAAAACAATTAAAATCTTTAATCAAAGAAAAAGAAGATGCTATCAGAAATCAAGAATTTGAAACAGCATCTCAACTTCGTGATGATGAAGCTGATTTGAGAGATCAAATCAGAGAAGTTTCAGCAAAATGGAGAGAAGAACACGAAGCTAATAAACCGACTGTTACAGCAGAAAATGTTGCAGAAGTTATTGCAATGATGACAGGTGTTCCGGTTACTAAACTTACAGAAGGAGAAAGTGAAAGACTTCTAAAATTGGAAGACACTCTTCACAAACGTGTAATCGGTCAACATGATGCAATTGTTGCTATTTCAAAAGCAATCAGACGTGCAAGAGTTGGATTGAAAGCTCCAAACAGACCAATCGGTAGTTTTATCTTCTGTGGTCCAACAGGTGTTGGTAAAACTGAACTTGCTAAGGCTTTAGCTGAGGCGATGTTTGGCTCTGAAGATAACATGATAAGAGTTGATATGTCAGAATTCATGGAAAAACATTCAACTGCAAAACTTATCGGTTCTCCTCCGGGGTATGTTGGTTATGATGATGGTGGACATTTGTCAGAACTAGTTAGAAAGAAACCTTATTCAGTTGTTCTTTTTGACGAAATTGAAAAAGCTCACCCTGACGTATTCAACATCATGCTTCAAATTTTGGATGACGGTAGATTAACAGATTCTAAAGGTCGTCATATCAGCTTTAAGAATACTGTAATTATCATGACTTCTAACGTTGGTGCAAGTATGATTACTAATACTTCAAAACTTGGCTTTACAACATCAGAAGATGAGTCTAAATCTAAATATGAAAAATTGAAAGACACAGTTTCTGAAGAAATGAAGAAAGCGTTCAGACCTGAATTCTTGAACAGAATTGATGAAACAATTGTATTCTCTCATTTATCTAAAGAAGAAATTAGACAAATTGTTGACTTGATGTTGAAAGACTTGTTCAAACGTTTGGCTGAAAAAGAATTGAACATCGAAGTATCTGATGAAGTTAAGGATCATTTGGCCGAATCCGGATATTCTGAAGCTTATGGTGCAAGACCATTAAGACGTTTAATTCAAAGAAAAATGGAAGACAGTTTGGCAGAAGAAATTCTTTCAGGAAAATACTCTAAAGGTGATACTATTAAAGTAACTTTAGTTGATGGCAAAATTTCTTTTGAAAAAGCTGCTAAAGCCAAACGAACAAAGAAAACAGAACAGGTGGAAGAACAACCTTCTGCTAATTAAATAAAATTTTAACGGGAATGGAATTATTCTATTCCCGTTATATTTCTTAATATTTTCTGCTTTGACTATTCAAAAAAATTTTTACGTTTGTTATAAATATTGATTAATATAGGGACATGTTTTTATAACAAAAATTAAAGATAAGGTAGGGGCCATTTATGCGTGTAAATTCAATTCAAAATTATTCAATGGTAGGACAAAGAGGAGTTTATTCAAATTC
Source organism: uncultured Candidatus Melainabacteria bacterium (assembly GCA_934718135.1). GTDB lineage: Bacteria > Cyanobacteriota > Vampirovibrionia > Gastranaerophilales > Gastranaerophilaceae > Zag111. Next base: position 84,136 of record CAKUZW010000008.1, read on the forward strand.
TGTACAAAACAAACAGCAGAGCATGCCTGTTAGAAAATCCAATATTGTGCAGTTAACTTTTACAGGGAAAAATATGTGGCAAGTTGCTTCAATTACTCCTGAAAATAATGGTTTAGGGCTTCCTGAAGCATCACAAGGAGGAGAGGGTGTTGTAGGTTATGAATTACCGGCAAGTTTACGTAAGCATGAAAAAGTTCAGGTAAAACTTGCGGATGGTAAAGTTGAAGCAAAACCTGTAGATGCAAGAAGTTTTATGACATTTTGGGAACATAATAACCCGAAAGGTGGTTATAAATTCTTAATCCATAAAGGTATTCCAAAATCTGAACTTAAAGACACAATGCCTGCAAGTGCTTTTTACAGTGCTGATTTAGGCGAAGATATTGAATCTGTTGCGAAAAAATTAAATGTATCCCTAGATGAAATTGATTATGTTATTCAGAGCCGCCCGAATGGTAATGGGCCTAAAGCTCAATCAAAATATTGTTTGTTAGAACCTACCAGTGTAAGAGGGGAAGTTTCCCATTTGTCTGATACAAAGTTAGGCGAAACGGTTTCTGTTCCTTATAGATTATTTAAAGTTTCAGAACATAATCCAAGTTATAACAAATTGAAGGGTGAACCTAACTATTTTATTTATACTCCGCAATTAGCACGAGCTTCTAAGCCTTATTCTTACGATTGTTGGGGAAATGTTCCGTTTGATGCGGAAGTCATAAATTCAGATGGTATGAAATCTTTAGCAAATTCAATTCACAAACAAATGGACACTGAGGAGTTCGGACACTTTAACCCTGCAAGTGTACTTTGTCACGATAGAATTGCAAATACTTATGGAAACCATATTGCAAATATGTCAGCAGCGGGAGATACTGCAGTAGATGGTGTTAAGGCTCATATCATTGACCATAATACCGGTAGAAATTACCAAGGTGCAACAGGCGATCCATTCAAATTTTTATCTGTTGTTGGAGATGAAACTGATGCACAAGCAATAAAAAATTCTCCATATTTTGATATTTTGCAAAAAGCAAGAGATTTTGGTATGGACTCAGAAGCTTTGTCTCCTAGAGAAAGAGCAATTGCACATTCTGTTTTAGATCCTGTATTAGCTCCATTTAGAGATGGTGCGGGAACTTATAATATTTTAAAAGTAGGTATTTCATCATCTAAAGCTAATCCGCAAAATGTTTCTGTTGGTACAGTTTCACATACGTTTGATAGTGAAATGAAATCCCCTGAAACTCCGGATGCTGCTAAATTCCTTACAGATGATTTTGCATCAATTCAAACAAAATCTGTTGGTAATGGTGTAACCCCTGCTAATATGCATTTTGAACAAAAAGATGCAAAATTCGGTCGTGGTGATAACGGTTTGACTAAAGAGGCTGCTACAGGCTTTACTCCATTCCAGTATAATGGTTCAAATATTGATGAAGTTATCGCAGCAAAAGAAAAGAACGCACGTTGGTTAACCAATTTAATTTGGGAAGCAGGTGAAAAAGGACAAGATGAATTGAATAAATTGTTCTTCAACGAAGGTCAAATCCGTGACGGTCACAATGTAATTGGTCATTTGTCTCCAATTAAAGACGGTGAAATCTTGGTATTCGGCTTTGGAAGACCTGATGAACAAAAAGGTTTCCCTATTTCAACTAAGGGTTATTTAGAATTCTTGAAAAGAGAAGATGTACCTACGGAAACAAAACAAAAAGTTAAACTTATGTTAGGTGCAGGTCCTTGGAATAAAGATGCTGACGATTTCAAGGCAATTAAACATGATTTGAATGAAATTACTAAACTTGACGGTGGAATTTACAAAAACAATGTGATGTATATTGATGGCTTTACTCCAAATAGATTTACCGGTTGCAGCCATTATGGATTATTCACATCTCGCCGTGAAATGTATGGTATAACACCAATTGAATGTAAAATCGCAGGTACTCCTTACGGTTCAACTAAAACAGGTGGTCCTGTGGATTATACAAACCCTTCTAACGGCTTCTTAACAAATGATGTTGTAGAAGGTCGTCCTGAAAGATATGGTTTGACTTGGGGTAATTCTTCAAGAGAAATTGATCAGGCAAGGGTTGACCACCAAGCTCCTCAAGTAGGTGAAATTTTTAAAGAAATGATTGAAGAATACACTGATAACCATGAACAGTATGTTGCTAAATCAAAGAAAAATATTGAGGAACTTGTGGATTGGCATAACAATTCAGAGTACAATAAAGGCAAATCCGCTAACAGACTTTATTTGGATGATATTTTAGAAACAGATAAAGGTTGGGAAGCTCGTAATAAAAAGCCTATGAATAGAGTTATCGGCAAACTTGGCGAATACAAAGATGAATTAGAAAATCTAATGCATCGTTCAAGTTCAAAAACTGTTAAAACTGTTTTGGCAATTGGTGTTGGAGCTTTAGCTATCGCAGGTGGAATTTATATGTATATGAATAAATCTAAACAAAAAGTTGCAGATGCAACAACACCGAAGGCTGAACCGCAAAAAGAACAAGAGGCTAAACCTCAAAAAGAAGCAAAAGCTGCATAGATTTGTTTTATATTCAGTATTTAAAAAGAAAAGGCGAAGTTTATATTTAAACTTCGCCTATATATTGGCGTAAATAAATGAATGAATAATTAAAATTGTATTCTTAGCCTTAGTGTACAAATTTTGCTAATATAATCATGAATACAATCATAACGCCCATAAAGATTATTGAACCTAATACTCCTGTGCCGTTGCTTTCATTAAAATGTTTGTGGTCAATGTTACGTTCCACGTTTGTATTTTCTAATTCAGACATAGTTTTTCTCCTTATTATTCAAATTTTTCTACAACAAAGCATTTTGACCTAAATATTTTCGGGTCAAATCTAAAATTTAGAATAATAAAGAGTTACGGAGCATTAGGTGATATTTCCGTTTGTGGGTAGTTATAATTGTTTGTGTTTTTATAATTTAAACCTGATTTATTATAGATATAAGTTAAAAGAAGTGAAAATTGATGATTTTCCGGACTTATACCATTTTTGAAGTTTGAAAAATTCGAATTATTATCTTCTTTTTGAGATGCAAAAATAACTGAAGCATCGTTTTGATTTGCCGGAACAATATATTTTGCGGTAGTAGATTTCCCTTCAATGTATAAAGTTTGCGAACTTTCTGTTTGTATTGTGTTTATCTGAGATTGAATATCAACAGATTTAACCCCAATAGCATTTGCACTTAGAGTTACAAAAAACAAATATACAATTAAAAATATTCTAATTACATGCTTCATTAATTTTATATTATATTAAATTTTTTATTTTGCAATTCCCCAATGTTTGAATTGTAACTTTTTTTATTATACGTTACTGTTATGAGTAGATTGATTGGAATATCTGACATCCATGGTGAATATGACAAGCTTTGTGCCGTATTAGATAAACTTACACCCAAAAAAGATGATAAATTTATTTTTATGGGGGATTATATTGATAGAGGTTCAAAGTCAAAAGATGTTGTAGATAAATTAATTGAACTTGGTGATTTTTGTTCTTGCGTCTATTTAATCGGATCTCATGAATATGCCATGTTGCATGCCAATAGTGATGATTATTACAATTATTTGTTTTGGAATTATGGCGGAGATGCAACGGTTAAGAGTTACGGCTCATTTGATAATATAATGAAAGTCCATGGTGATTTTTTCAAATCTTTAAAATTCTATCATATTGAAGGGAATTATTTATTTATCCATGCCGGCATTCGTATTGGGGTTCCGCTAGAAGATCAAAGCGAAGAAGACATGGTTTATATCAGGTCGGAATTTTATAATAAAAAACATCATCTGCCATATAAAATAATTTTTGGGCATACTGAATTTGATACTCCGCAAGTTCAAGATGATAAAATTTGTATTGATACCGGTTGTGGAAAATATAAAAATGCTCCATTAACTGCAATTGTTATTGAAAATGGTAGTGAATATTTCGTAAATTCTGATATTTAGCTTCTTTTTATGGTGTATGGATGCAAAATTTAATTTTTATTGTGCATTGTTAGTGGACAAGAGATAAAATTTTGGCAAAAATAAAAAGGGTTTTAAACCCTTTTTATAATAAAAAATTTGCGCTTGACGCGATTCGAACGCGTGACCTATCCCTTAAAAGGGGAGTGCTCTACCTGCTGAGCTACAAGCGCATATTATCTATTTATATTTCTTTCAGCTATCTCGGTGACATCCACCGCGTGTACTCATCATAACAAGAACATTTTTAAATGTCAACACTTTTTTTGAATAATTTTTTTAATCACTATAAAAAAATCCGCAATTGGCGGATTTTTAGTCGATTTGAGTATATTTTTTAGCACATTCGAACATTGAGTTTATCAGTGCTGCATTGTTATTCAAATTCATTCCGTTTGTTTCAAGAACTTGTTTTACACGTTCTTCCCAAATATTATAGATGTCATTTTTATCAAGTTCTAAAATTTGTCCGATTGTGTTGAGCTCTTTAAAATCTATTGGAATTGGGTAAGCTCCTCGTAGCATGTCGACAATTTCAACTCGCTTTTTCCTCGGGAAAGATTTTAAAAATGTCACAATACTCATCTTTTTGTCATGTAACATGCTTTTCAACAGTTCAATGGTATCGTCTTTTAGGATAGGTTCTTGCGGAATTTTGTATTCTTCAAATTCTTCCGGTTCAATATCCATGACTGTTGCAATCCTTTCCAGTGTTGTGCTCCTTGTTGAAAAAGGTATTGTTTCATCTATAAGATTGTAAACATAAGATAGTGTAACTCCTATCATTTCGGCAAAATCTTTTTTATGAAGAGAGTTTTTCTCTAAAAATTTTGCAACTTTTTGTGAACTTTTTTCTTCTGTAATTTTATTTTTCATAAATTCTACCTCTTTTTTATTATTTTTTCTTAATTTAGTTATTTTTTATCATTTTGTTAAGCTTAATCTTTCTATTCCATTACGGTAATATTTATTTACGTTAAAATACTAAATATAAGTAGCAATAAAATAATGAAGGAACTTTATAATATGAAATTAGTTGTAGGTTTAGGTAATATTGGAGAAAAATACTGTTTCACTCGTCATAATGCAGGTTTTATGGTTGTTGATAAATGGGCGATAATGAATGATTTAACTTTTAAAGAAGAAAAGAAGCTAAAGTGTTTCATGACTAAATTCAAGTACGGAATGGAAGATGTAATGCTCATAAAACCGACCACTTTTATGAATTTATCAGGTGAGTCAGTTGCTCTTGTTATGAATTATTATAAAATTGATGTTGAAGATATTATTATTGTTTATGATGATTTGTCTTTAGAGCTTGGTAGAATCAGATTTAGACCTGACGGTTCTGATGGTGGACACAATGGAATAAAATCTGTAATAAAGAGTGTCGGAACCTCTAAAATTGCACGTTTAAAAGTTGGTATCGGCCCTCAACCGCCGGTTCCTGCGGAAGCGTTTGTGTTGCAAAACTTCTACAAAGATCAGTTGGAATCTTTGAAACCCGTATTAAAAACTTCTATTGCCGGACTAGAGTATTATTTTGATAATGGAATGCAAAAAACTCAAAATAAATTCAACTAGATTGAATAATCCGGGGTTTAATGATATAATAGTTTATGCATAGAATCGAGATATTAAAGGAGCTATATAAATGAGTTTACAATTGGCAGAACAGTTTGAAGCAAACGAACAATATGAAGATGCTTATCGTGAATATAAAAAAGTTTACGAACAAAGCCCTGATGATTTGGGACTTTTAGAAAGACTTGGTCACTTGTCTTTGATTTTGGATAATCCGGAAGAAGCGGCAGGTTATTATAATGAAATTATTAAAAGAGATGTGACAAATCCGCTTGCTTATGAACAATTGATGTCAATTTATGAAAATACTGATAAATATAAATATTATATTTATAGAGGAAACAAAAATTCAATTGAAGGTAAATTGGATTTTGCGATAAGTGACTTTAAAAAAGCTCTTCATGCAGCATCTGAAGAAACTCAAATCGTTATGACTCGTTTAACTCTTGCAAACTTATATCGTCAAGCCGGACAAAACTTGAAAGCGATTGATGAATATAATGTGATTTTAGAGTATGACAATTTGCACGAAGAAATATTTTTGCAATTGGCTGATATCTATTTGCAAGATGAAGCTTATTCAAGTGCAATAGACGCTTTAAACCGTGCTATTAAAAAAGGCTTTGATACTGATAGAATTCATGAAGCTTTGGCTGCTGTTTATTTAAAAAGCGGAGATGCTAAAAAAGCTATTGAATATACAAAAGATGATCTATTAAAAATTCAATGTATGCTTGAGATTGGACAAGTTAAAGAAGCTTATGAAAAATTGAATTCATTGCCTGAAGAATTAAAAACCTCTCCAAAATACTTTACTCTAATGGCTCAATATTGTTATTCGGCTAAAGATTTTGAAAAAGCTCTTATGTATATTGATGAATATAATAAAATTCAACCAAATTCACCTCTTACATACCAAATGCGAGCTTTAGTTTACGAAGAGCAAGGGGATGAATATAACGCTCACGTAAACTGGGGTAAATACAATATTCTTCGCAAAAATATTGATATTGCGATTAATGAATTTTTAAATGCAATTCAAATGCGTGATGATGATATTGATTTGATGTTCACTTTGGCAGGATTACTTACTGATAATGGTGAAGTTAACCATGCCGCTGAATATTATGAAAAAATCATCAAGCGTGATCCTAAAAACAAAGAAGCTTTAGCAAAGTTGGCTCAATTCAGAGAAGGAATTGGGGATTACAGAATGCAAGTTGCATATTTAGAAAAAATTGTTGAAGTTGATCCTAAGGATTTAAAGGCTCTTAAAAATTTGGCAAGAGCTTATGAAAGAATTAAGGCAAATGCTAAAGCTATTGAAACTTATAACAAATATTTAGAACTTGTTAAAGATCCGGTTGATTACAAAATGGCAAAGGAAAGACTCGACAAACTTGATTCTGCTGCCTCTGGAGAGGGTGAGGAATCTGAAGGTCTGCTTGATAAAATTATCGGATTTTTTACAAAAAGTGGGATGTAATTTTACATTAACTTTTATCACATTTTTGCAAAAAAGAAGCCAAATGGCTTCTTTTTTTGTATAATTAAACAATAACAGTTTATTTATATAAGGGGCAAAATGAGTAGATTTGTAGGAATTTTGGGTATTATATTTATCTTTGGAATAGCATATTTGATGTCAAATAACCGTAAGGCGATAAACTATAAAACAGTTGGAATGGGATTTTTACTTCAAGTGTTACTTGCTGTTTTTGTTTTTAAAGTTCCAATTGGTGAAAAATTGTTTATGGCAATTGGGTTGTTTATTCAAAAATTGTTGGTATTTGCAACTCAGGGCGGAAAGTTTGTATTTGGCGGTTTAATGAGTGATAAATTCACTGAAATTTTTACGTCAGGAGGCTCAATTTTTGCACTTCAATTGATTTGTTCAATGGTATTTATGATGATACTTGTTAATATCCTTTATTATTACGGCATTATGCAAAGAGTTGTTGCTGTTTTGGGTAAAGGCATGAATAAATTGTTAGATGTGTCCGGAGCTGAGGCTTTATCAAATGTTGCAAGTGCTTTTGTTGGACAAATAGTTGCCCAAATTATGATTAAACCGTATTTGGCAAATCTTACAAGATCTGAACTTTTAGCTTCTATGGCAGGTAGTTTGGCGTGTATATCAGGAGCTACAATGCCTATTTATATTGCAATGGGAATTCCTGCTCAATATTTGTTAGCTTCTTCAATTATGGCTGCTCCGGGGGCTTTAGTTATTTCAAAAATTGTTTATCCTGAGGTAAACGAACCTGAAACAAGCAAAGATTTTAAAATTTCTGTAAGTAAACGCCATAGAACACATATCAATGTTTTTGATGCAATCTCTTCAGGTGCGTCAGAAGGTATGAAGGTTGGGATTAATGTTGTTGCCATGATACTAGCTTTAGTAGCATTAGTTGCAATGATTGACTGGTTCTTGGGTGGATTTGGACATTTTGTAGTGAAGTATCTTCATTTTAATCTTACCTCCATTGGCATGGATTTAAACAGTTTGTCTTTAAACATGATTTTAGGCAAAATATTTGCTTTGTTTGCGGCTTTAATGGGTGTTCCTTTGAAGGAAGCAACTACGGTTGGCGGTTTGATGGGTACAAAACTTGTTTTAAATGAAATGGTTGCGTATATGGATATGACAAATCCAGCAGTTCATTTGAGTCCTAAGTCCTTTTTGATTGCAAGTTTTGCACTTTGCAGTTTTGGTAATTTAGGTTCAATTGCAATATTGCTTGGAGGTATTGGTGAACTTGCTCCAAATCAAAGAAAAAACTTAGCAAGGTTGGGGGTTCGAGCTTTGATTTGTGGAACTTTGACCTGCTATATGTCCGCAGCTATTGTTGGAATCTTATTTAAATAGTCATTATTTAAGTTTGTTAACATTTTTTACATTTTATTTTTTTAGGATATAATTATAGTATGGAAATTATTCGAGAACTTAAAGAAATTCCAAATTTATCATTAGCACTAGGCTTTTTTGATGGTGTTCATCTTGGACATCAAGCTGTGATTTCATGTGCTGTTGATTTTGCAAAAGAAGCGGGTACTAGATCTGCCATTGTGACTTTTCAAGAACATCCGTTTTGTTATTTCAAGGGCGTTTCTCCTAAATATATTTTGACTTTGGAAGATAAGTACAAATATATGGAAGAGTTGGGTGTGGATTATGTATTTGAACTTGATTTTGCATCAATTTGTCATTTGGCTCCATCTCAGTATTTGGAAGATGTTCTTGTTAAATATTTTTCACCAAAAGCTATATCAACAGGGTTTAATCACCATTTTGGCGTTGATAAATCCGGAGATGTTAAATTTTTGTCAGATAACCAAGGTCGTTTTGATTATTTGTATTTTGCAACTCCTCCTCAATCAATTTATGGTGATGTGATTAGTAGCACTGCAATAAGACGTTATATTAAAACGGGATCTGTTTATATGGCTCAATCAATGTTGGGCAGAAAGTTTTCAGTTTCAGGTTCAGTGATTAAAGGAAAACAATTAGGAGCAAAAATAGGTTATCCGACTGCAAATATTATTTATCCTTTAGATATTATTGAACCTCCTTATGGTGTTTATGATGTTGATGTAGAACTTGATGACGGTCATGTATATAAAGGTTTGGCGAATTTTGGTGTTGCTCCTACTGTTTCTAATGACGGTATTTGTACTTTAGAAGTGCATTTGTTTAATTTTAGGGGTGATTTATACGGAAAGAATATAAAAATTAGCTTTAATAAAATGATTAGACCTGAAATTAAATTTGCAAATATTGATGAGTTAAAAACTCAAATTGATATTGATGTTCAGTCTTTGTCATTTTAGATAGTTTAAAAAGTTATAAAAAAAGAAAACCCTCAACATTTCGTTGAGGGTATGTTTTGCTATAAGTTGTTTACAAATATAAAAAAGAATAATTATAATTCAACGTTGTTTGAAATGATATCCATTTCTTCTGCTGACGCGTAAGCAGAGTGGCATCCGCAATCTACATAGATAACTTCACCTGTTGTACCTGTAGATAAGTCAGAAGCTAGATATAAACCTGCTTTACCAACATCTTCAAGAGCTACATTACGTTTCATTGGGGCTCTTAAAACAGCAGCTTTAAGCATTTTTGAAAATCCACTGATACCCATTGAAGCTAGTGTTTTAACAGGTCCTGCAGACAAGCAGTTTACACGAATTCCTTTTTTGCCTAAGTCAACAGCCAAAAATCTCATTGTAGATTCTAATGCTGCTTTAGCTACTCCCATTACATTGTAGCTTGGAACAGAAAGGATTGAACCAAGATATGTCAATGCGAAGATTGATCCGCCTTCATTCATAATAGGTTCTGCGTTACGAGCAATTGTAACAAGAGAGTATGCACTAACACCTAATGCTGTATCCCAACCGTCTTTAGATGTTTCGATAAATCTACCCATTAAATCTTCTTTTTTAGCAAATGCAACAGCATGAACTACGAAGTCTAATTTTCCGTAAACTTTTTCACATTCTGTAAAAACAGCTTTTACTTCATCTTCTTTTGTTACATCACAACTCATGATGATTTTAGCTCCCATGCTTTCAGCAATAGGTTTAACTCTTTTTTCCATAGCTTCACCTGCATAAGTGAACGCAATTTCAGCTCCTGCATCGTGTAATTGTTTTGCAATTCCGTATGCAATTCCGTGAGTATTTGAAACTCCGAAAATTACACCTTTTTTACCTTTCATTAAATCCATATTAAAATCTCCCTAATCTTATCTATCTACCATTTAATTTTAACAAAAAGAAATTTTAAGTGCAAATTATCTTTCATTCTAAAAGTTAATGTTAACAAATGTAAATAAATCTCAAAGTGTTGAAATTAGGCGGTTTCAAAATTTTTTATATATATAAGAGAGTTAAAAATTTGGAGAGCTTTAAGAAGTGAGCATTAACGGTATAAATCAAAATACAGATATTCAAAAGCTACTCAAGTTGATGAAAAGCAACAAGGGTGCAAATGCTGCTGCTTCTAAAAAATTACCTCAACACATGACAATGAACGGTTCTATTTTCAGTGTAGGAAATACAATCAGTTCTGTTAATCAAGGTAATGCGAAAGTTCAAACAAGAGGAATTCAAGGTCCTTCAATTGCAACTTCTGTATTGAGTGCAAATACAACAAAAGCCGTTGCAGGAGCTTCTAATACTTCTCATTCTGAAGGAACTCAATCTTCTAAAGAAGATAAAATTGATTTAAGTAAATATGATTTTGACAATTTAACTGCTGTTTCTAATAGTGAATTACAAGATTTGAAAGCAGAATTGAAAGAGTTGAAAAATTCTGATATTCCAAGATTTTTAGAAAACAGTGTTGATAAAAAATTAGGAAAAGTTCATCAAGAAATTAACAAAAGAGGAACTGCTTCAAGATTGTCTGAAGACAACCAAAAAGCTGAAGAAAAAAAGAATGACAATAAAACTGAAGATAGCGAATCTTCTGTAGCAAATTCTAAATCTGCAAAAACTGATGCATCTTCTTCAACTAAAGAAACAGAACGCAGTACTACTCAAATGAAAGAATCAGCTTCTGAAATGAAGTCTTTGAATAATAAAATGAAAAAAGACGACAAAAACTTGAAGAAGTTGATGCAAAATGGTCAAAAAGAAATTCAAAAAAATCAACAATTGATGCAAAAAGAAGCTGCTGAGATTGAAAAATTATCAGCAGAAAATGAAACAATCAATGCTGAAATTGAACAACTTTCATTAGGTGCAAATGATTCTCAACCGGTTGTACAATCTGCTAATCAAAATAGCGTACAATCTGCTGTTACAAATTTAAATTCAAATGATGATGTTCAACAAAAAATTACATCTAAAACTGCAAAATTAACTTCAAATCAAGCAAGAATTTCTACAAGTTCTGCAACAATAAATAAAGTTCAAGTTGCAACAAATAAAAGAGTAAAAGTTTTAACAAGAACAGCGAATACTTATAGAAAAACTGCAGCAGCAAATACAAAAGCCGTTCAAAATGCTGAAGTTAAATCAAATAAAGCATTAGAAATTGCAAATAAAGCTGATGAATATTCAGGTTATGCAGTAATGGCAGGTCAAGGAACTCAATATGTTGGTAAAGGTATGATTACTGCAGGTACAGCAATGGCAGCATATCCTCCAACTGCTTCTGCCGGTGCTGCATTGATTAAAGCAGGTGGCGTTACTGAAAAAATTGGTATCAGTGTTGAAACTGTTGGTAACGTAGGAAAAGCTGCAGCTAATGTTACAAAAACTGCTGTATATGCTGCACAAGGTAACATTGCAGGTGCGTTAACTTCTGCCGGTGCTGCTGTTATGTCAGGTGCTTCAGCAGTTAAAGGTGCTAAAGAAATGGCAGGAGGCTTCAAAGGTGTTAATGAAGAAGTTTCTGGTGCTTTGGATAAAGCAAAAGAGAAAATAAAAAGTAAGGCTGCTGCTGAAACTGCTCAAAAAGGTACCGAACAAGTTGCAAAAGAAGGTGCTAAAGAAGTCACTCAAAAAGGTACTGAACAAGTTGCTAAAGAAGGTGCTAAAGAAGTCACTCAAAAAGGTACTGAACAAGCTGCAAAAGAAGGTGCTAAAGAAGTCACTCAAAAAGGTACAGAACAAGTTGCTAAAGAAGGCTCTAAAGAAGTTGCTAAAAATGGTGCCAAAGAAGTTGCTAAGGAAGGTTCTAAAGAAGTAACTGCAAAAACAGCCGAAAAAGGTTCTAAAAAATTAGGTGACAAATTAGCTAAAGCTGCAGAATTTGGGAGCTTCTTACAATCCGCAGGTTCAATGTTTGCTCAAAATCAAACTCAAACACAAGTTGCTACTCCAACAAAAAGATCTGCTTATGCTAAACATTTACAAAGAAGAAAACTTAGATAATAAAAAGCCCCTCTTGAATGAAGGGCTTTTTTAGTTATATTGTAGATAATTTTGTTTTTAGCATATTATTATCTGATTCTAACATTATATTCAGGTATAAAAGTTGATTAGCCAAGCTTTTATCTATATTAACAAACTCTGCACCTGCTCTAGTTGAAGATGCTGAAACGATTTTTACATCTGCTTTAATATCGAGATTCCCGTATGTCAGATGAACAGGTACGATATCTCCAACTTTTAAGGTATTGTTGTGTTTAACGGCAATTCCTCCTCTAGAAACATCAATAAGGTTTGTTATTCCGCTATTTGAGCGTTCCATTGTTACTGGTTTTGTTGTTTGAGCAATGTTAAACCTCATATATTGACGTTTGTCGATTGAATCAACGTTACTAACATCTATTTTTCTTTGAATGTAAGTTATACTACCATCTTCATCCGGAATATTTGGCTTCGGATCAGGTGTCGGTGGGTTTGGTTCAGGATCCGGTTCAGGATCTGGAGTTGGTGGGTTTGGCTCAGGATCCGGGTCAGGATCAGGATCAGGAGTCGGTGGATTTGGCTCAGGATCCGGGTCAGGATCAGGATCAGGTGTCGGTGGATTTGGATCAGGATCCGGGTCAGGATCAGGAGTCGGTGGGTTTGGATCAGGATCCGGGTCAGGATCAGGAGTCGGTGGATTTGGATCAGGATCCGGGTCAGGATCTGGAGTCGGTGGGTTTGGCTCAGGATCCGGCTCAACATCTGGAATTTCAAGTGGAGTAGCATCAACTATATCATCATCAGGATCAACATTTGATTCAACTCCGTTGAACTTACCATCCCCATCTCCTTGCGGATAATAGTAGTTACGTTCAGTCTCATCTCTACCAATACCTGTAACATCATCAGGTCTAACTGCATGTGCTGTCGGAATGCCTTCAACGCCATCAATAGTCCCAATAACCTTATTAGTAGACTCATCCTTAACTTTTGTGAATTCATCTTTGAAATGTGCTGCAACTCCGTTAGCATAAACATTATCTGCTGTAATATCTAACTTGCCTTTGTCTAAAACAGCATTGTCAATTCTAACAGTAGAATCAGCCATTCCTTCATATTTGCCGTCAACAATATTAGTAGTCGGTCTAATATTGTGATTTATATCTAAAGCCTTAACAATTGCATTGTTCGGTAAAGCTTCATTCTTGTAATCATCTCCCATATATCCGCCATCTTGTGTCCCGTAATCTCTCGGTCCAAAATAATCTTGCGGAATAACAGCAGCATCTTCAATATGTCCCAAATTTTTAATGTGTAAATTCTTACCTCTTGTTATAACTTTTAAATCCCCTTCTGCCGTAATGTTTTCAATCTCAGTGTTCCCTGCAAATTCAACATCTAAATCACCTTTTCTCGCAATCATAGTAGAAACAGTGTTTGTGGTAACTTCTTTGTCTCTTCCATAATTAGCATCATTGAAACTGTTTTCTTTTAAATAAATGTTGTTGTTAGCTAATGCATCCATTTTGTAGTTATTTGCATCAGTTTGAATAAAAGTAACTTTGTTTTCTTTAGTCCCGATACTTCCGTTAGAAATTAAAGAAATACCTTTACCAATAACATTCGTCTTAGAAGAATCAGTAGATGCATTCACCATATTGTATTGAACTCCTGTTGCTTCTCCGCCTTTTGCGTGACTTGAATCATCTACGGTAAGAATAACCCTACCGTCTGCTTTAATGGTGTCAATGTTCATATCTGAATCAATTGCTGCATAGTTGATAACTAAATCATTTCCAGTATTCGCTTTGTCAGTAGTCGAAGCGTTAACTTTGCCTTTAATGTTCCCGTTGATAGATTTTGTAAAATCACGAGTACCTTGAGATTTTGGTCCGATACCTGTGCTGTTTTTGCTGGCACCTGTTTGTTGAACAGAAGAACCAATGGTTCCATTAGTAACATTCATGTTAAGATTCCCATCTGCTGCAAGAAGAGTTTTTTCAACTCCATAGTTAAGAATGTTACCGTTATCTACAGAAATATTGATGTCTTTACCTGCAGAAATGTAATTGTTATTTTCTGTGTTGTCACCAATAACAACGTTAGAGTTTGAGTTAGAAATGTTAACATCTTTACCTGCATTAACAAGCCCCTTGATATTAGTCCCACCAACGGCATTGTTAGAAATAGAGATGTTGTTGTTGCCGTTAACTCTGGCAGAAGAATCAACAAGAATGCCTTTATCTCCTGTGTTTGTCATTGTTAGGTCGCCTTCAGAAGTAATTCCTCCATAAACATTTATTCCATTTATCCCATGATTTTCAATGTTTGTAGTGCCTGCACCAGTATTTGAAACTTTTGCAGTTTTAGTTATATCTAAGGCTCCATTGTTGTTTAATAGTGCAAGTTTTCCGTCTGAATTTGTAATGGTTCCGGAGGTTGTAAATGTTGTACCGTTATTTGTAGCTTCAAGATTTCCATTTTCATTTTTTAATGTTCCTTGAATGTTGATTTCTCCGGCATTATTTATCACGAATGTATTACCATTGTGATTTGTTGAATTTCCTTTGATTAAAATTCCGTTTGTTCCGTCATTTATAATTGTTGTGTTGCCTTTGCCAAGATTTTGCATATTGCCTGTTATAGCGGTTCCAATGCCTGACGAGATTTGAATATTGCCGTTTCTTGAGTTGAAATTATTTGCTTCATGGATATTTTGAGTATTAACCAGTGTATTAAATAATGCATCCGATTGAGAATTATTTGTAATAACTGAATTATTGCCCGTTCCTGCAAGCATTGAACCATTAACGATTATATTTCCACTTGTAATATCAATATTGTTTGTTGCAAAAGCTCGGCCGTCTATTGTTACAGTGCTATTGCCTTTAGAAGAGTATAAATTTGTTAAATCTGCATTTGGGTTTGCTTTATAGTAGTTGTAAGTTTCTTGTGTTGGCGTTGTGATGCTTAAAGAACCTACATTTAACACACCTGAAGCTCCGACAACCATACCGTTAGGAGAAACAAAAATTGCTTTCCCGTTGTAGAAATTACCGTCTCGCATAGAATTAACGACACCGTTGATGTTAATTTTGTTATCAACTAAATTTACAAAGGTTTCAACATCACGGTTCCCGTATTGGTAAATCAGATTTGCGATATCTCCTTTATCCAAATTAAAATCTTTATATTTTCTATAGCCAATATCAGAACCATTAATCATTGCGGTTGGGTTAATGTTATAAACACCGTTATTGCCGTTGACTCCGGTAATTTCACTAGCCATAGCAGATATTAGTGTCGTTTGGTTACAAATAAATAAAGTTGCAAGAAATAGTGAAACTGTTCTTTTATTCTTTATTGAATTCATATCCATAATCCTTTCAAATTTTATCCCTTACTTATATTTTATTTGCTAAATTTGGAAATATAAGTGTTTGTAACGTTTTTTGAGCATGACAATATTTTTTATATAAAAACGCCTGAATAAAATTTTTTGATATTTGAAAGAATTTAAGTAATTATTGAAAAATTTTTCATAAATAAAACCCCCGAATATTTCATCGGAGGTTTTATGGTCTTTGCTATTTAATTTTATTTGTTAAAAGAGATGTTTGTAGTATCTTCAAGCAAGATGTTTAAGTAAAGTAGTTTATTTGCGGTTGCTTGGTCTAAGTTTACGAACATTGCACCTGCTCTACTTGTTGTTGCTGTTACGATTTTAACATTTGCATTGATATCTAAGTCTCCATAAGTTAAGTGTACAGGAACAACATCTCCAACTTTTAAGGTGTTGTCATGTTTAACTGCGATACCACCTCTTGATACATCAATCAGTCCGTCAAATTGGTTACTTCTTTCTAAGCTAACAGGTAGTTTGCTATCTGCTACATTGAATCTCATATATTGACGTTTGTCGATTGAGTCAACATTGTTGTCATTGATTTTTTGTTTGTAAGTGATACTTCCATTTTCATCTGGTGTGATAATAGGATCGTCATCAGTATCTGTATCTGTGTCTGTATCTGTATCAGTATCAGTATCAGTATCTGTATCAGTATCTGTATCAGTATCAGTATCTGTATCTGTATCTGTGTCTGTGTCAGTATCAGTATCTGTATCAGTGTCAGTATCAGTATCAGTATCTGTATCAGTGTCTGTATCAGTGTCTGTATCAGTATCTGTGTCAGTATCTGTATCAGTGTCAGTATCTGTATCAGTGTCAGTATCAGTATCAGTATCAGTGTCAGTATCTGTATCAGTGTCAGTATCAGTATCAGTATC
>CAKUZW010000009.1 GCA_934718135.1 uncultured Candidatus Melainabacteria bacterium
TGGTTTTCGAGCAGAGGATGAAAGGCGGAGCCGTATCCGTTATTGCGAGGAGCGTACTCGCCGTACGGGCAAAATGCAACCAATGGCTTTGAGATTTGTAAGTCATTGGTTTTCGAGCAGAGGATGAAAGGCGGAGCCGTATCCGTTTATTGCGAGGAGCGTACTCGCCGTACGGGCAAAATGCTACCAATGGCTATGAGATTTGTAAGTCATTTGTTTTCGAGCAGAGGATGAAAGGCGGAGCCGTATCCGTTTATTGCGAGGAGCGTACTCGCCGTACGGGCAAAATGCTACCAATGGCTATGAGATTTGTAAGTCATTTGTTTTCGAGCAGAGGATGAAAGGTGGAAGCCGTATTCGTTTATTGCGAGGAGCGTACTCGTCGTACGGGTATTTAAGGGAAAAGGAAATAAGGAAATAAGGAAATAAGTTCGTTACGTTTTTGAAGTCAATAAGTCTATAAGTGGATAAGTTGATAGGTCTTTTGCCGTTTTTATCTTTAGCGTCATTCTGAGCGTAAGCGAAGAATCTATGTACACTTGACTTGTTAATAGATACTTCGGGCTGTCGCCCTCAGTATGACGCCTTTGGTCATTGCGAGCGAATGCGAAGCAATCCAGCTTATTTAATTGTCGACTTGATAAAACTGACCTACTGTTATTATTCATGTCATTGCGAACGGGTTTTGAGAAATTGTTTTTCAGATTAAACAATAGTCTCCAGTGTCGCAATCCCTGACAAATTTTGCCATTATCTAAATTGTTCGGGATTACTACGTCACTTCGTACCGACCTTTGCACTCCTTGTTTAATATCGTTCCTCGTAATGACATGTATTATATATTTTTTTTCTAAGCTTTCAGAATGACAGTCCTTTTAATGGGTTCGGGGCAAAGCCCCTGATGACTCGAACCATTTAATCTTTCGTGTTTTTCTTTTTTTAACAAAAAAGAAAAACACGAAAGAGTTTGTTATCTTGTACTGGCTCTTTACGGCTTGCGTTAAACGGATACCATGAAAAAAAAGAAAGACTTAGTAGCTGTTCTTTCTTGCTCTATCCATTTCTCTTTTTTGGTCTTTTTTGGCTATATCATCTCGTTTATCGTTAAGTTTTTTACCTTTTGCAAGTCCGATTTCTATTTTGGCAAATCCTTTTTCAATGAAAACTTCAAGAGGGATAATTGTATAGCCATCTTTTTTTATTTTTGATTGAATTTTTAAAATTTCTTTTTTAGTTAAAAGCAGTTTTCTTGTTCGTTCTGCTTTATGATTATATCTATTTCCTTGTTCGTATGGTGAAATGTGGCAATTGTACAGAAAAACTTCATTATCTTCGATTTTGCAAAAACTGTCTTTCAAATTTATTGCATTTTTTCTGATTGATTTGATTTCAGTGCCCATTAGAACCATTCCGGCTATAAATTTGTCAAAAATTGTATAGTCATGAAAGGCTTTTCTGTTTGTTGTGATAACTTTTTTATCCATAGAAGAATTATAGCACAGAAAAATTATCTATTGTTAGCCATTTGAGCACGTTCATTTTTTATGATACTTGCTAATTTTTCTTCTATTAGGGCTATTTTTTGTGGTAAATTAAATTCTTCGTATTTTTTATATTCTTTTCTCAGTTTTTTTAATTTAACCAATTTATTATTTCTGACTTGATATTTTACAGATGTTTCTACATGGGCTAAGCATTGTTGCCAATAATATCTTGTTTTTTGTAGTAAGTCAATTTTTTCTTGAGCACTTCTGCCTGCTAAAATTCTATCAATTTCTATTTCTGAAACTCCTTTTGTAGAAAAGGTGCTTTCGTCTATAATCTTCGATAACTCTTTAGTATCATAGCCTTTATTCAAAAGTTTTATATCTCTAGCTATCAATTTGGGGTTAGAAATTGTATAAAAATATGTAAAAGCTTCTTGCATTAAACTTTTTATAGATTTTTTTTCTATTTTTCTCGTAAATGACTCGACTGGAACTTTCATTGTATATCCTTCAATCGTTGGAATTCCCTCAGGAGTTGCATTTAGAAAATATGCAGTACTTGTAGTAAGACTTGGACTATCTTCTATCTGTATACTAATTTCTTTACTGGAATTCTTTTTTAGAATATCTTTAAAGATTCCTGTTTTCATTTTTCCATATTCAAAGCAGCTTTTCAAACCTTCAAAGGCTCTATCGTTTCTTTGAATAGTTCTTGCTAATCTTTCTTGAACTGTTCCCCTTGTCTCAGAAAGTGGTAAATGTGTCATCAAATGATTTATTTTAATATTCATAACTATATATAATAAAACAAGAATATTTTTTTATTGCTATTTTATTAAAAAACATTTACAATTGTGGGTTTTAGATATTTCTATGTCGAGTGGACATTCTGTTTTGCATTTTTCCATTACAAAAGGACATCTAGTGTGAAATTTGCAGCCACTTGGTAGCTCCTCCGGAGACGGAAGTTCTCCTTGAAGAGCTACTTTTTCTTTTTTATTTTCAGGACTTAATTCCGGTACAGAACTAAGTAATGCTTTAGTGTACGGATGTTTAGGATTTTCAAAAATTTCTTCGGTTTTCCCGATTTCAACAATTTCGCCTAAATACATAATAGCAATTCTATCAGACAAGTATTTGATTACACTCAAATCGTGAGAGATAAATAAAAATGTTAAATTAAAATCATCTTTTAATTGTTTTAGAAGATTTATAATTTGAGCTTGAATACTAACATCCAGTGCACTTACTGGTTCATCTGCAATTATAAATTCAGGACTTAAAATCAAAGAACGGGCAATTGCAATTCTCTGTCTTTGCCCCCCTGAAAATTCGTGCGGATACCTATCTAATACGCTATTATCCAGACCGACTTTATTTATTTTATCTTCAATAATTTTATTTATTTCTTTTTTGTCTAAATTCGTATTTATTTCGAGCGGTTCTTTTAAAATATTCCCGATTTTCATTTTGGGATTTAGACTGGAGTACGGATTTTGGAATATGATTTGAACATGTTGGTAATAATCCTTTATCTCAGTCCTTGTTTTGAGGTTTAAAATATTTTTGCCGTTTAGAAGAATTTCTCCGCTTTTTACAGGAACAAGTTTCATTACTGCTTTAGCCAAAGTTGATTTTCCGCAACCGGATTCTCCTGCAATAGCAAGAATTTCGCCTTTTTCAATATCTAAAGATACTCCATTTACTGCATGGACAGTTTGTTCTTTAGAAATTAGCCCTCTTTTTGACTTATAAACAACATTTAAATTTTTAATTTCTAACAATGTCATATTAGGATTTTATATTATTTTTTTATTTGAGGCAATTATACGAATGATTGTAATAATTTTACAAGTGGAGAAGTTCGTAAATTTCCAGTTTTAGAACTTTTGAAATCTTAAAGAGTATGTCAAGTGATGCTTTTTTCTCTCCTCTTTCGATTTCACCTAAATAGTAATCATTAATTTCTGCAACTTCGGCGAATTTTTCTCTTGAAATTTTCATTTCTTTCCTTAGTTTAAAAATCTTTTTCCCCAACTTTTTGTAAAAATCATTTGACATATTTTTTAATCTATAATATTATCTTGATTAATTAAATTGGCTGTGAGCCAATAAAAATTTAAGGAGATAGTATGAATTTATATGAAAAGAAAACAGGTTTTACGTTAGCAGAAGTTTTAATTACATTAGGAATTGTCGGTATTGTAGCCGCAATAACGATCCCAAATCTTATTGTGAATAATAAGGCTCGTGTTCTTCGTTCAAAATTTTTGAAATCTTATTCTACACTATCGCAAATGATGAAATTGATTGAAAATGACGATGTTATTTTAGATACTACTCTTTCAAAAAATTTAATTAAATATCTCCCAGGAGCTACATTTAAAAATTCTACTGCTGGCACGGGGAATGTAAATTCGGATGATCCTTTTTTCTATTGGGGCAATGAAGCTTATAAAACTTATAGTGGCAAGGTTAACGCATCAAAAAATGTATTTGATGATGGACAGTATGCTCTTCAAGATGGTTCACTTTTGTTGTTAGAATGGGACGAAGCTCATTTTCCTGTAGGAACTCGAAATTGGATTTCTGTAGATTTAAACGGATATAACAATGGTCCAAATCGTTGGGGTGTTGATTTGTTTACTTTTCAGATTGTAGATGGACGAATGGTTGCAATGGGGGACGAAGGAACTTCTTTTACCGATTTGAGCAAGTATTGTGATAAAAACTCAAATGATATTCATAACGGAATTGCTTGTACTCACCTTGCAAAAACTGATTCTGAATATTTCAAAAAAGCTGTTAGGTTAAAATAGCTTAATTTATCTCTCTTCTTCCTTCAATTGCTTTAGCTATAGTAATTTCGTCCGCATATTCTAAATCAGCACCAACCGGTAATCCAAAGGCAATTCTTGACACTTTAATTCCGAACGGTTTAATTAGTTTTGTTAAATAAAGACTTGTAGCTTCCCCTTCAACTGACGGGCTCAATGCCAAAATGACTTCTTTAACTTCATCATTAGTTAATCTGTTTAAGAGTTCTTTTATTCTGATATCATCAGCCCCAATTCCGTCCATTGGAGAAATAAGACCTTGCAAAACGTGATATAATCCTTTAAATTCGTTTGTTTTTTCAATAGCAATAAGGTCTTTAGTTTCTGCGACAACACAAATTGTCCCTCTATCCCTTTGAGTTGATGAACAAATTTCACAAGGGCTTGTTGCAGACAAATTAAAACAAACTTCACAAGTGTGAGTATTTTGTTTTGCTTCAATCACTGCTTTTGCAAATTTTTCAACTTCTTCCATAGGCATTCTTAACAAATGAAAAGCCATTCTTTGAGCTGACTTTGGACCTACAGAAGGAAATTTTTGAAACTGTTCTATTAACGTTGCTATTGATTTTGGATATATCATTTTATTTATTCTCTTTTCATATTAAATAAAACTCTCATCCTTCACCAAATCTTAAAAAGACCGGATACTGGATGAGAGTTTTTAAATGGTTCTAATTACTTGAACAATCCAGGAATTTTCAATCCGCCTGTCAATTGAGTCATTCTTGATTCCATTTCAGCAGAAGCTTTTTGATTAGCTTGTTTGATAGCTGAAGAAATAACGTCTTCTAACATTTCAACTGTTTCAGAATCAACTGCAGAAGGATTTTCAGGATTGATAGCTTCCGGTTTGATTGTGATTGATTTGAATTTTCCTTGACCGTCACAAACAACTTTAACAGCTCCACCTGCTGATTCTCCGGTAACTTCTAAATTCGCAAGTTCTTCTTGAATAACGCCAGCTTTTTTTTGAACATTTTGAACTTGTTTCATGATATTCATTAAATCCATACCCATAGTTTTTCTCTCCTTAGTCTGTTTAATATCTTACTTTTTTTCTTGTACCTTTTATTATACAATAAAAATATGGAGAAGAAAACATATTTACAAGAATCTGTAAAAAACGGACGCCTAATGAGGTGGAATATTATGCCGTTGAAGGTCTATATTGCTCCAATGAAGTTCTATTCAAAACGCGGGCAGGACTTGAAATACAGACAATATGTAATACAAGCTTTAGATGAGTGGCATAAAGTTTCTAACGGTAAAGTTTCTTTTGTTCTTGTGGATAATTTGCTTTCTTCAAATATTAACATTGATTGGAAAAGAGTTGAACGCCAAGCTCTTGGGCATTGTTATTTTCAATATGACAAATCTAATAGGTTATTCAGTGCAGAAGTCGCTATCGGCTTAACAGAAGGGCTTGTTCATGCGGATTATATGGATGAGGAAGAAGTTTACCATACTATTTTGCATGAAATCGGGCATGCTGTCGGATTAGGTCATAGCCCGTTCAAAAAAGATATTATGTACACCCCTCACCAAAAGGGGATTATGCATGTCGGACAAGGAGACAGGCTTTCAGTAAATTGGCTTTACACTTTTCCTCAAGGTAAAACAGTTGCTGAAATTGCATCAAAATATGATGTTGGCGGAAGTGATTTAGATGAAGTTGTTGCGAAAATTATTTCAAAACAAACAAAAACAGAATTTGAAAAGGTTAAAGATAATATCGCACCGCAAGAACAACGGAATTTGCTTGAAGAATCAGAAGCAATTGCAAACTTGAGAAAATATCACATGGCTCTGCAAAATATTAAAATTCCGAACGAGTTAACAGAACAGATAAGAAAGCATTACAGAGATATAAATAAATAGGAGATAAATAATGAAAAAATATATAATTACTGTAGTTTTATTATTATCAGTGTGCGGTGCAGGTTATTGTGCAAGTCAATATTACTGTCCTGAACCTGACGGTTCTTATTATAGTTTGCGTGATGTGTATAATCCGAAAGAAAATTGTAATGATTTTAAAGATGAATTTTTGGGTAAGGATGCTTATGGAGAATGTTTAGCAAATATTAAAAAAGCAAAACAAAAATATCTACAAGGAAAATGTGAGCCAATAATAGTAAAAACGCATGTGTTTGGTTCATGTAAAGGGGAAGTCGAAATTGCCCCAAAATCAAAACAAGTTTTAGGTTATTATACTTATGGTGGTGATTGTATGGCTAAATTGAAGTCACTTTATAAGGATTATAAATATTAAAATGTAACAATCTTAACCCATTTTTGCCAAGATGGATTTTTTATGTATAATAGGATTGATGGATAGATTTGTTTCTATCTTTAGGGATATAAGAAGGTATATAATATGACAGTTCAAGATTGGTTTGAAAAGCGTAAAGAGGCACAAATTCAACGCAGAGCATTGGAAGCAAGAGTTGAAATTGAAGCAAATCCTGATTTGTGGACAAAATGTGTTCATTGTAACGCTCAATTGTTGAAAAAAGATATTGAGGACAACCAAATGGTGTGTCCTGTTTGTGATTATCACTTTAGAATAAATGCAAGAAAAAGAATTAAACTTCTATTTGATGAAGGTTCATTTGAAGAAATGTTTACAAATATAAAACCTACAGATCCTTTGGATTTTGTAGATACTGAAAGTTATAAAGACAGACTTGCTGCCGCTCAAAAGAAAACGGGTTTGGATGATGCTGTTATAGCCGGTGTTGGTTCAATTGACGGTCACAAAGTAGCAACTGCCGTTATGGATTTTGACTTTATGGGCGGTTCAATGGGTAGTGTAGTTGGTGAAAAAGTTACAAGAATAATGGAAAAAGCTATTGAACTTCGACTCCCTGTATTAGTTGTAACTTCATCAGGCGGAGCTAGAATGCAAGAAAGTGCTTTGAGTTTGATGCAAATGGCAAAAACTTCTTGTGCATGTGCAAGACTTGATGAAGCAGGTTTGCTGTACATCAATCTAATCACAGACCCTACATTTGGCGGTGTTACTGCAAGTTTTGGAACTTTGGGTGATATTATTGTTGCCGAACAAGGTGCAAGAGTTGGTTTTGCAGGAAGAAGAGTTATTGAACAAACTATCAGGCAAAAACTTCCGGCTGACTTCCAAACAGCCGAATATTTAATGAAATACGGACAGGTCGATGTTGTTTCATCCAGAAAAGATTTAAAAGCCACATTAGCTAATATCTTAGCAATGCATGAATAAGGAGTAAGACTGATGGCAACAGCTATGGATTTTGAAAAACCTATATTGGAAATTCAAGAAAAAATTGAGGAACTAAAAAAAATGAGTTTGGAGTCCGGCATGGATTTGAATAAAGATATTGAAACATTAGAACAAGAAGCAGAAGATTACAAAAAGGAATTGTTTGCAAATCTTGACCCTACACAAAAAATGCAGATTGCAAGACATCCTGAACGTCCAAAATTTTTGGATTATGTAAATCTTATGTGTACAGATTTTGTAGAACTTCACGGAGATCATGTTGGTACAGATGATAGAGCAATCGTTGGCGGTTTAGCGAAGTTAGACGGTAAACCAATTATGATTATAGGTACAATGAAAGGAAAATCTACAAAAGAAAACCTTGAATACAATTTTGGTATGCCTCAACCGGAAGGTTACAGAAAAGCATTAAGACTTTTTAAGCATGCAAACAAATTTAATATTCCGATTGTGACAATTATTGATACCCCTGGAGCTTATCCGGGGATTAGTGCAGAAGAACATGCTCAAGGGGCTGCAATTGCAACAAATTTGAGGGAAATGGCAAAATTAGGCGTTCCAATTATTGCAATTATCTCTGGGGAAGGCTGTTCAGGTGGAGCTTTAGGTTTAGCGGTAGCAAATAAAGTTTATATGCTTGAACATGCTTATTACACCGTTATTTCACCTGAAGGATGTGCTTCTATCTTGTGGAGAGATGCTGCTAAAAATCTTGAAGCTGCTACAGCTTTAAAAATCACAGCTCCTCACTTGTTGAAGTTTGGAATAATTGACGGAGCCATTAAAGAACCTACTCGTGGTGCTCACACAGATTCTGAATTTATGGCATCTGAAATGAAAAAGACAATTCTTGAAGCTTTAAACGAATTGTCAGGCATGAGTGGTGAAGAATTGAGAACTCAACGCTATGACAAATTCAGAAGAATGGGTGCGTTCTTAGAAGGTTAATTGTTAAAATCTAAATAATGAAAATTGTTGTCGGGACAAAATCCCGACACTGTTTTATAAAAAGGAAAACAAATGGATAAAAATTACTTTGAATTAAGGCTAAAAATTAATCCTGATATGGAAGATTTAATTGCAGAAATCTTTTTTGATAATTTCGATTGTGAAGGTGTTGTTCTAGCAGAAGAAACCTATAAAGATTTAGAAATGGTTTCAACAACAGAAGGAACACTAAAAATCTTCTTAAAAGATGATGATTCAACAACTCTTGAAGATATGCAATATGATGTTGAAAATGTTTTAGATTTGTACAGAGAGGAATTTTTATCAAGAGGGCTGACAGATTTTGAGCTTGGCTCTTGGGATTTTGAGTTGGAAGAAAAAAAATCCGAGGATTGGTCACAAAAATGGAAAGAAAAATGGGATGTGACTCATGTTACAGATAAAATCGCTGTTGTTCCTGATTGGATAGACTACAAACCAAAAGATAACGAAGTTATTATTAAACTTGAACCAGGGTGTGCATTTGGGACCGGCACCCACCAAACAACCCAACTTTGTATGAAGGCCCTTGAAAAATATATGAATAAAGGCGACAAAGTAGCTGACATCGGCATGGGGTCAGGAATTTTGTCAATTTTAGCAAAAAAACTGGGTGCATCTTATGTTTATGGATGCGATACAGATGATACAGTTATTGAAGTTGCAAAAGAAAACTCAAAGAAAAACAATGTTGAAGCAACATTTGAACTTGGGACAGCCGATAAAGTCCAAGACAAATTCGACTTTGTTTGTGCAAATATTTTGCATTTTGTCTTGGCTGAAATTATGGGCGACCTTAAAAATCTTATGAAAACCGGAGCATTGATGTCTTTGAGCGGAATTTTAGACGAAAAGAAACAAATGGTTATTGATGCTTATGAAAAAGAGAATTTAGAACTTGTTGAAGAAATTCATCAAGACCAATGGACATCATTTGTTGTAAAAAGGGTGTAGTGGAGTAAATTATGTTAAAATTCACTTTTCTTTTGATTTGGTTTTTGGCATTTTATTTTATATTGTTTATTATAATTTCAGTCCTTGAAAATTTAGCTAAAAAATATTTTCCGTTAAGTTATGATGATGTAAAGCCATTAATCTTAAACTCTAGAAAATCATTTTTTGTTAATTATGTTTCAGTTTGTAATCAAACAGAGAATATTATTGATAGAAAATTTAATAGTTTTAAAACCTTTTACTCTAAAATACCTTTTCTATTTAAAATATATTTAACTTCAGATAGTGTTATTATAACTTTTTTAAATAAGTATGCAGAAGTTTTTAAAAGAGAAGAATGCAATTTCTATAAACAAGGATTCTTTTCTTATTTTGAAATTATAAAAGACGAAAATAAATATAGTATGGAAGTCGGTTTTCATCACAAACAAATTACAGAATGGATAAATAGTTAAATAAGGAGAATAAAAATGTCAAAAACTGCAATAATTATACCTGCAAGATACGGTTCATCAAGATTAGAAGGGAAACCTCTATTAAAAGTTGCAGGCAAATCTGTTATTCATTGGGTTTATGAAAAAGCTCAACAGTCAAAACTTGCTGATATGATTATTGTTGCAACTGACGACCAAAGAATTTTTGATGAAGTTAAATCATTTGGTGGTGAAGTTGAAATGACATCTGTTAACCACAAATGCGGTTCTGATAGAATTATGGAAGTTGTTTCAAGACATCCGGAAATCTCTTATATCTGCAATCTTCAAGGCGATGAACCACTAATTAAACCTGAAAGTATTGACGAAGTTATCAAAAACGTAAAAGAAGATGATTTGGCTGATATTTCAACTCTTGTGAGAGTTTTGACAGATGAGGAAGAAATTAATAACCCAAATCTTGTCAAGTGTGTAAGAGATATTAATGGATTTGCATTGTATTTCTCTCGTTCAAAAATTCCTTATGAAAGAAACTCAGGTATTGCAACTTTCTATGGTCATTTGGGAATTTACGGGTATAAAAGAAAGGCTCTTGAAGCGATGACAACACTTGCTCAAACTCCACTAGAAAAGACTGAAAGCCTTGAACAACTAAGAGCTTTAGAAAATGGGATGAAAATAAAAACTTCTGTTGTTGATTTTGTGCCTGTTGGAATAGACACAAAAGAAGACTTAGAAAAATTTAAACAAATTGTTGAGAATAAGTTGTCAAAAATCTAAAATACATGCTTGCAATTTTTCGTAACTTAGTGTAACATAATGTTATAAAAATATAAGAAAATAAACAAAACGTAATATTTTTATAATGTATTTGTGTAAGATTTTTTTAAGTAAGTAAGGAAAAGACTATGTCAGAAAATATTGAAATGTCTAATGAAACAGAAGATCGTCAAAGAATTCTTTTGGCTGATGATGAATCCAGTATAAGACGTATTTTGGAAACCCGTCTAAAAATGGCAGGTTATGATGTTTATACTGCTCAAGACGGTGAAGAAGCAGTTGCAGCGTTTAACAAATACAATCCGGATTTAGTAGTTCTTGATGTTATGATGCCAAAAATGGATGGTTACGGTGTAACAAGAGAAATTAGAAGAACTTCAGACGTTCCAATTATTATTTTGACAGCCTTAGGTGACGTATCAGAAAGAATTACAGGGTTGGAACTAGGTGCCGATGATTATGTTATCAAGCCTTTCAGTCCTAAAGAACTTGAAGCAAGAGTAAAAGCGGTTTTAAGACGTACAAATAACAGAGAAATGGTATCTCCATCCGGTAAAGTTACTAAAAATGTTATTACAACCGGTAATATCAAAATTGATACAGCTCGCCGTCAAGTTTATAGAAAGAACGAAAGAATTAGACTTACCGGTATGGAATTCAGTTTACTTGAATTGCTAGTTAATAATTCCGGTCAAGCATTTTCAAGAAATGAAATTCTTCAACACGTATGGGCATATCCGCCAGATCATCGCATAGACACTCGTGTAGTCGATGTTCATATTTCAAGATTACGTTCAAAATTGGAAACAGATCCTGCAAATCCTGAACTTATCTTGACTGCACGTGGAATTGGTTATATGTTCCAAAGAATTAATTAGTTTTATAAAAAGGCTCTTAATTGAGCCTTTTTTTGATAGTGAATTGTTAAGTTAATAAATAATAAAAGTCATTTGTTCATAGTTTATAAAGATGGAGAAGAAAAAGAAATTCCATATACTGACTTGGAATATAATAATAATTTGCTTAAAATAGTATAAGGAGGTAGCTTTTGAGATTTTGGAAATATTTGTCTGATATTGATTTTGGAACTGGTGTTTTTGATGATCCTTTAAAAGTTAAGATTTTTATAATTGTTTTGGTTCTTATTATTGCGGGCGGAATGGGTCGCAAAGATAAAACTTTGGTATGTCAAGGTCAGTATAATTATTGTTCTTTGGAAAGTCGAAATTATTTTAATATCCCTAAAACAAAAAAAATGTTCATTCCAAACAATATTACAGGGTTTTTTATTGATTCTTATCAATATAGAAGACGTTATTCTCGATATCGTTCTGAACTTGAGACAAGATATCGTCTATATGCTACTGATAAGAATGGAAAAACAATTGAAATAGATAATAATTATTTAAGTTCTCCCGGTGCGAATAGTGTATTGAATTCTATTCAAACCTGTTTTACTAAAACACAATATCCTTGTAGAATAAAATTATAATTTATAAATTTTTAAAGAAATTATAAATACTACTTGATTTTAACCTTGTTTTTGATAGAATATAATTATACGAAATGGCGGAAGTCGTCAAGCGGTTAAGACCTCGGATTGTGGTTCCGATATGCGTGGGTTCGAATCCCATCTTCCGCCCCATTTTTAACATTTCCCCAGTATTTCGTCTTGTAGAATACTGGAAATAATTCTATTTGAAGGGTTTCGCCGTTATAAGTTAGGGTTCGGACGCATGTTTGAACTATTTCTCTTTTTATCTCTGGTGTAGCGAATCTAAATAGTTCAGGCAATTGGTTGCAAAATGCCATTATTAGGTTCAAACGGTTGTATAGAACCTTGCTCTTTTGGTTGCGTTCTTCCAGTTTCATCTCTAATTGATTGAGTTCGGAAGCCCAATCTGCCATGAGCTTATTCCAATCATTCTCATCATGTCATAAGGTAAATTGCCATCAAGTTTATCTGAATAACTTTTTTTAATTCTTGTCTTAATTTGTTCAATTTTCTTCTGCATCTCAATAAGACTTTCAAGACTATTCTCATAATCTTTAATAGCCTGCAAAAGCTCTCTTGCTTCATATTTTATTAGTTCAATTTCTTTTGGTGGGATATAAATATCATTAAGCATATCAATAAAAACTTTCAATTATACTTTTGAACACAGGGCTGGTTTTGATAAAATCCGCTTGAGGTTTTTGTGGATTTTGAGCATTTTTTGTCTGTTGGTTATAGCGATATTGTGTCCATAACCTTGAAACACCACTCAATAAAAATCCCATTGCAACGACACTAAATAAATATGGAACGCCTGTAATTATTGATTTTTGCTTTATTAACGTTTCTAATTCAGAATTTAGCGGAGTTTTATTTGCTTTTGAAAGTTTTTCAGCAATCACTGGCAAATCTTTACTTGTTGGAATTGGTGCAATATTGCCCTGCGAATCAGATTTAATAAGTTCAGGGAATTTCCCTTTTTTCGCAAGAATTTTTTTAAATCCAGAATCTAAAATTGAAGAACCAAAAATAGTATAAACAACAACTAATGGAACTCTTGTCCAAACTTCATAGAAATCTAATTTACCTCTATCTTTTGCAGCACTAGAATATCCGAACAATCCAGTAATACAAGTTAGAGCTAATTGACCTTTGCTCAATGCCAACTTTCCATTATTATTACTAAAATCTAATTTTAAATAATCCTTCAAAAAATTATCTGTACTTTTAGATTTTACCCCAGCTTTATGAAGTAATTTAGAAATTGCAACCCCAGGCTCTAACAAAATCTCCGAAAACTTTTGAGCAATATTAGATTTATGTCCTTTTGAAGCAAGCAACAATCCAGATGCAACACCTAATCCTGACAAAATTCCAACTTTGGTTAATACCTTTTTAGAGTGAGTTTCAACTTTTTTACTCAATTCAGCATCTTCATTTTTTTCTTTGTTCAAATTTGCTACATTATTGAAATCACTTATTTTAAAAACTTTCAATGTAAACAAATTTTTCGCAAAACCTAAGCCATATTCCAATGCAGGAACAGCAAGACATGCCAGCACAATCCCAGCTTTTGTCGAAACTAATCTTTTTTGCAAATTTTTATCTAAAGAAGATTTTTTAATTTCATCAAGACTTTTAGCCAAATTGGAGGAAACATTATTTTTTAAATTTTTAGGCTGAACATTTTTAAACAATCCATTACGAAACAACTTTTCACCCAAAAACGGTGCGGCAAAATAAAAAAGACCAGATTCTAAAAATTCCAAAAATGTAAATTCTGAAAAATCAACCAAACTTCTCGATAATATAGCTTTAGGAAGCCAATTTGTCATTGTACCTTGGATAAATCTTGTTGTAGAAAGATTTTCTTGAGATTTGATGAATTTGTTTAAATATTTTGCCTCTTTTGAAAGATTAGCATTACCAAAACTTGGGGTATTATTTGAATTCGATTTAAAAGAATATTTATTATCTAAATTTATATTATCAATGCTTTTTATCACTTTATATTTTCCTCTTTTATATTAAATTAAAAACTAATACTAAAAAAGCCACCTCTAAGAGGTGGCTTTAAAATGTTTATCTTGAAACTAACGCATTCGAGCAAGACAACGACCACCTCTAGTTGGGCTTTGCATCATCATCATTTGCATCATCATTGCGTTAAAGTTCATAAATTTCCTTTTCCTTTTTCCTTGAGTTCAATATTATTACGACGTAATTCCATTGTCAATATAGCGTTTTTATATATTTTCTAACCGAAAAAAGATTTTCTTTTAGAAGTTGCTTTTTTCAAAAGCAGTTGAATAACTGTAATAGTATTCACTTAAAGCATATAAATGTAAATACAAATTAACATGTTTTTGCTATATCAATTTTAAAATTAGCACATTTGGACAAACCTCTAATTACTGTATTAATTAGGAATAATAAGGGTTTTTAGGGTTCGAACATTATCGTCATAACTTTCTTTAGTTCTTCTCAATAAATTGTACAATTTATTGAGAAGATTACTTCTTGAATTCAGCTAAATTTCACATGTTACGAAATGTAAAGATGAATTTGAAATGTCTCAAATTCAGTTATAATGCCCTGTATGGTATGGTATGGTAT
Organism: uncultured Candidatus Melainabacteria bacterium; assembly: GCA_934718135.1. Taxonomy (GTDB): domain Bacteria; phylum Cyanobacteriota; class Vampirovibrionia; order Gastranaerophilales; family Gastranaerophilaceae; genus Zag111. The sequence continues at coordinate 14,856 of CAKUZW010000009.1, forward strand.
GGTATGGTATGGTATGGTATGGTATGGTATGGTATGGTATGGTATGGTGGTGGCAATTTTATATATTTTCAGTTTTTGTACAAATGTAGGTTACTAAAATAGAAAGGAAAGGTAAAATGTCAATATTAGGAGCTAATTCAGAGATGTATTCTATGGGAAAAAATGTTTGTGGGTATCTTGCAAAGAAAGGGAAAAGTGTCCGTCGACAACTGGCTTATTACACTGTTCCTGTAGATATAAGAGTTGGTATACGACAGAGTAAAATTAAGAATCCTAGTTTTACTTGCAACGAAATTTATGATAGGGGAGATCGTTATGAACACTATCTTTTAAGAAATGGTAAAATCGTAAAAACAGTTGATTATATTGATAATAAGATTTCAAAGTTTAATGAATATATTAATAATTTATCTGTTGTTAAGTCAACAAAAAAAGTATGTAAGTTTTGTGAGGAATGGTTTGGAGGTGTAGAAGAACCTGCTTCAAATAAAAGAAATTTATTAAGTTATGACGATATTGTCAAAATGAGAAATTCTGGCTCGAAACCGGAATGACATTGTAAAATAAAAAGTGGCTCTCACTATAAAAAGTAAGAACCACTTTTGACCTCTCACAGAGTGGTAGTTTTGGCGAACTACCACTCTGCTACGTTTATTATAAATTATTTCTATTATATTTCAAGCTTTTAACCTAAGAAGTTAGAAAAAATGTATAAAATTTTAATTTAAAACCTTATTAAGTATTTCTTCGTAGCTAAGTTTCTCTTGACATTTTGCAGGTTTACTGATTTCAATACCCAAGTTTGTTAAACGGTCTTGGGTTCCATTAAATAGAGCTGTTAATACATCTTTTTTTAACTTATCTTGTTCAATTCCGTCTTTTTTACCTATAAGTTTTTGGAATCTTTCTTGTAAATCTAAGTATTTAGGCTTTCCGTTCTTATCAAAGTCGATAATTTGTGTTTTTGTTGCTTCTATTTCTTGTGGTGTCAAATAATCTGTACCCTGTACTTTTTTTATACCTCTTTCTTTTTCTGCAAAGTCAATAATTGAGTGAATCATTTTTTCGTATATAGATTCTTTTTTGGTTTCAAATCTTGAATATTCTTTGCCGTTTACTGCAAATTTTACATAACCTGAGTTTTTAACAAAACTCAATTTATCGTTCTTGCCATCTTTTAATAAGCCTTCAACAGCATTTGCATATTGCCTTGCGGTTTGCAAGTCTTGATTTTTGTTAAAATAATTGAAAGTTGCTTTTAAATCTCTAGAGCGAACAAAACTAGACTTAAAGCTCGTAGAAGTTGGTTGTTGTTGATTGTAAACATTTGATGAAATTCTCATAGTATCTCCTTTTTCTTTTCCTCTTTTTATAGTAAAACATGTAAAATAAAAATTTGCGACTATTCAAACAAATGTATTTAGATTTTTTCTATTTTTACAGATAAAAACCGTTTATAACGTAAAATTATTCTTCAAAATTGCGTTATATATTTTTTTCAATCAATGCCTAAACTACCAAGGGTAATTTGAAGGAATCTTCCAACCGTTCATTTCTATCATTTTTGTGCAATAACTACAATTTGTACAGCCTTTAACGCATGCCCAAGTTTTTTCAGTAAGACCTTCTTCTGTTCCGTCCCACATAAACGTATAAGGGGTAACAAAATTGGTAGATGTTCTTGTTCTATTAATTTCGCCATTATCAAGTTCGTCTCCTCTTGCTTTTGCAAATTGAAAAGCAAAAACTTTTCTTGCTTTATTTTTAACAGCTTTATTTTCTTTAATTAGCTTGACATCATTTGCGTTTATATAGTAGTCTATATCTCCCCCATTTCCATCTATGGAAAATCTTATAGCTCCTCCATCCATCAGGTAAATGCATACAAAAATTTGCCCTGTTGTACATTCTTCATATCCAAGGTTTTTCATATATGGAAAAATATATTGTTTTAAAAATTCTACTTGTTCATCATAAGTATATCCTTTTTCATCAATCCAACCTTCAGGATCTCCATTTTCTGCTATCGACATTTTTATTGTTTGATTTATTTTTGAATAGAATGCTTTTAGTTGAGTCTCAGTTCTTCGTTTGGCAAACACACTCATTAGTGTAGGAATTGTCATTGCTGCCACAATCCCAATTATCCCCAATGTTATCAATACTTCTGCTAATGTGAAAGCTTTCTTTCTCGAATTTAAATGTTTTATCATTTTTACTCCTATATTAAATTTTATTGCAAATATTACAATACACTATAATTAATTATCATGCAGTTGAATATTTGTCAATGAAGTTTAAAATTCCTTTATAATAAATAAATGATTATAGTTAAGTTATATGATTTAGTTTGGCGTCATAAAGTGCGTGGATATCAGATTGCTGAGGCTACAGGTTTGAGCACGGCAACAATATCAAAATTGATGCAGGGTGAAAATATTGATGTAAAATTAAGCACGATAAATAAATTGTGCAAGTTTTTTGATTGCGACTTAGCTGATATTATTGAATATATTCCTGATTAGGATTTTTTTTATATTTAAATACTAAAAGAGTTGGTCGATTTTATGAAATCTCCAACTCTTTATTGTTTTAACTTTTAAATTGCTTTTTTTCGCAGGTTATGCGTTTTTTAGGCTTTCTTCCTTTAGTTGTCTAATTTTTTTTGAAAATTTTATAATGTCTTTTGGTGTTGTAAATTGTTTGATAATTTCACCTTGATTATTAATTATGCATTTTATAGGTTCTTCTGCTAAAGAATCAGGTCTTACGTATACATAGCGGGTTCCTTTATTAGAGCCCAAAATTTCAATTGTTCTGTTTTTCTCGGCATCTCGAATTTGTATGAAACTATTGTTATTTATTACTACTTTCGGATTTTCTATATTGAGTCTTAAAGAGTTTGCGATTCTTTCGATTTCTCTTTGAACATTTGGCTTTTTAATTTTGGGTGCAGGTCTTTTTCTAGTTGAAATCGCTTCCAAAATTTCATCTATTCCTGTTTTTATTTCGTGTGTTTTCTCTTTTAATAAAGCTAATAATCCTTCGGGTTCTTGGTCATCAAGTCCTGATTTTGTATTTATTGTTGGGTAATATTCAACTCCTTCTATTGAATTTTCTTTTAAATATTTTCCAATTCTTCTATCATAATTGTCTCGAACAACAAATACCTTATCTCCTTTTTCAAGTATATTACTAAAGATTTGTCTTCCTTGAGTGAAAAGAGTTGGTATCTCTTCGATTGCTTTTGTTTCGGTTGGTTTTATTCTGAAAGCTCCAGAAAAATTAATATTTTGTGTGTTATTTTGAATTTGCATTTTTTTCCTTTTTCTATTAAAATTTTTAAAACTTAAACAGAATAATTTTTGCTATGAAATATTTTTTATTAAGATATTTTGCTTCTTGTTTTTTATACGGCTTGCAATTTTTTGATTATGTGCAACAATTAGTTATGGATATAAAGTGTAATATAAACAATTATTATTTGAAAAATTCCCACCCGCCGGTATTCCGAGGTTCTTATTTTGAGAAGAATAAGGGTGAAGTGAGTAAAAAAGAGAATATTTATGTGAAAAGACCTGACACTGTGAAAAATGTGTCGGGTCTTTTTGGAATAAATCAAAAGATTATAAATTTTACTAACTCATTTATAAATTATGGCAAATCGTACAAAAAGAATATCAAACATACTTATGAGCACAAAATAGTATTTGCTTTGATTGAAAAAGAATTGTATGGTCGCCATTCTATCGACAGTTATACTCATGACGCGGATAAAATGATTTTATATTTGTTAGGATTTCCAAAATCTTTTGTTTCAAAATTCCATAGAGAACATTCTGTTCACCATGTGGAAAGTGGCAAAAAGATGAATTTACACAGCATGTTGTGTGATAATATTGCCTCTTCTCCTGAATTTAAGCCGGAAAAGAAAAAATCCTTAAGAGATTATTATTCCAGTTCGAAAGAATTACAGGCGGTTCCGGGATTTGGCGAAATCTTGAAACAATATAATTTTGGGGAAGATATTGATTTTTCTAAAATTAAACGCTTAAAATCAGCTAAATTTGAAGGAATAAAAGGAATCGCAAGAGTAGCATTGAAATCTATCTTTTTAATGTTGTGCAATCATTAAATTTGATTTTTTCTATGTTTAGGAGAGCCCTTTTTCGATTAAGTCCTCCGGCGTAGCCTGTTAAGTTTCCGGTTTTACCTAAAACTCTATGGCAAGGTATTATTATCGAAATTGGATTAGAGCCTACTGCGTGCCCAACAGCTTGGGCTGACATTTTAGGCAGATTTCTTTGTTGTGCAATTATTTGTGCTATTTCTCCGTAAGTTATACTTTTTCCATACGGAATTGTTTTAAGTATTTCCCAAACTTGTTTTTGAAAATCGGTGCCACAAAGTTCCAATTCAAAGTCAATTTGCGGGTTTTGAGCAGCAAAATATTTATCTAGCCAAGATTTTACTTTTGAAAATATTTTTAATTCTTTTTGTCTTACATTTTTAGGTATTTTAAAAGTCTTTTGGTCTGAAAATATAAGCGTTGCTAATCTATTTTCATATCCAAGAAGAGTGATTTCGCCTAACGGTGAATTGTATTTTGAAAGATAAACTTGTTTCATAAGTTGATTATAAGAAAAAGACGAATATAGTAAAGGGTTGTGTTTTTGGTAAAATAAATTTGGAGGGATAATGGACGAGAATATTATATCATCTGCAACCAAAAGTAATTGGGAGAGGCTTGAAGTCAATGATATTGATGTAAAGACCCGATTATCAAAAAGAGCAAATAAACGTTTCTCTACGAAAAATATTCTTCCTTTAGAGTATTTTTCTAACTCTAAAAATTTGGCAATATTAAATAAAATTTTGGATTATGTAAAATTAAATCCTCTTGATATTAAAACTGTTATTTTTAATTTGGCTCTAAATTATTTGAAGTCAAAAAATACGATTTCCTTTCAAAATTTATCAATCTCCACTCCCAACAAGTATATTCAGGTTGTATTAGAACATTTTGGGGATTTTAAATTTGATGATTTTCTTCTATCTGTAGAATTTCCAACAGATGAAAAGGATTTTTTAGGACTTGTTTATCAATCGTTGCTAAAAGAAGGAAGTAAAAATAAAAAAGGTTCTTACTATACTCCTGAAAACGTTGTTTTAAGAGAAATTTCGAAGCTCTCTTTCTCTTCCGATATGAAAATCTTTGACCCATGTTGTGGGACGGGAAGTTTTTTATTATCAGCATCTGATAAAATATCAGAACCTGAAAATATTTACGGTTGTGATTTGGATGAAATTGCGGTATTTATCGCAAAAATTAATTTGCTTGTAAAATTTAAGGACAAAATTTTTAAGCCAAATATTTATCACGCTGATTTCTTGCTTTTGAAAGATGAAATTCCGCTTTCATTTTTTGATGTAATTACGACAAATCCTCCATGGGGAGCTATGCCTACACCTGAATATAAAAATCTTAGTCAAAATATAAAATCGGGAGAATCTTTTTCTTATTTTATTGAAAATTCTTGCAAATATTTAAATGATAATGGGCTGGCAACATTTGTCCTGCCTGTATCAATTTTGAATGTTGCATCACATAAGGATGTTCGAAAGTTTATTTTGGATAATTTTCAGATAAATGAGATACATTTGTATGGGAAAATTTTTTCCGGAGTTTTATCTGATGTTATTTCTATCCAATTGAAAAAATCCAAAAGAAGCAAAAATATTCGCCTTACCTCTTCTGATTTTGAAAAATCTATTCCTCAATCGGTTTATCAAAATAATCCAAGGTTTGATTTTACATTGTTTGGTATGGATGATTTGGTCTTACTGGACAAAATATATTCAACGCCACATAATACTTTGGCAGATAGTGTTTGGGCATTGGGAATTGTTACCGGTAATAATAAAAAACATTTATCAAAAAAACTAAAATCCGGTTTGGAGCAAATATATTCAGGTAAAAATATTACAAGTTATTTTATAAAAAAAAGTAACAAATTTATTCATTACGACCGGAATAAATTCCAACAGGTTGCATCCGATAAAATTTACAGAGCAAAGGAAAAGTTGGTTTATAAATTTATTTCTAAAAAATTGTCTTTTGCCTATGACAATGAGGGTAAATTATTTTTAAACAGTGCAAATATTTTAATTCCAAAAGTGAAAACTCATTCAATAAAAACGATTTTAGCTTTTTTGAATTCAAAATTGATGCAATACATCTATTGTACAAAATTTAATGAACTAAAAGTTCTGAAAAGTAACTTATCCCTTCTTCCTTTTCCGGAGTTAACAACAAAAGACAAAAAGGATATTGAACAATTGGTCGAGTCATACATGGTTTTGAACGATGAAAATATTTTAAACAAGATTGATAAAAAAGTTTATTCTTTATTTAAATTGTCGAAGGAAGAGATTGGTTATATAGAAAAAACACTGGCGAATAGATAGGTTTATGGTATTATTTAGAGAGGGAGAGTGTTTTATGGATAAGAAAAAGATACTAAATATTTTATTTTTTATAATAATTGCTTTTTTTGCACTTTATTTACGACTTCAATATGTACATGCTGATTTTTGGTATGACGAAGCATGTTCTTGGTTCACTGCCAAACAATCATTTCCAATGGGAATTGTTCATAATTTGTTGACTTTAGATTTGCAACATACTCCATTGTATTTCTTTGTTCTTCATTTTTGGATGAAGATGTTTGGAGACTCAGAACTTCCATTGAGAATTTTGTCATTAATCTTTGGCATTGGTACAATTCCTTTAGTTTATACTGCGGCAAAGAAAATTACATCTAAAACAGTTTCTTTGTTTTGTACAGCATTAGCTACTGTTAGTCCTGTTTTGGTGTTATTTTCTGTAGAAGTCAGAATGTATCCGGTTGTTGTATTTTTGGTGATGTTAGCACTGAATTATTTAATTGATTTTGAAAGTAATAAGTCAACTAAATCTTTAGTTAAGCTTGTTGTTGCAGATTTATTAATTCCATACACTTTGGTTGGAGGATTTTTGTATAACCTTTCTGTTTATTTTTGTTATGGAACTTATTTGTTTCGGAATAAACGAGAAGACTTTTTTAAATATTTGAAAGCTGTAGGAATAGAAATTGTTGCTTTAATTCCTTATTTTTATTTGATTTCTTATTACGCTAAAATGAGAAGTTTGTTTGTTATTTCGCATGAAGGGGAATTAAAATTTTTCCAAATAGTTGATGTTGTTAGAAATTATTTTGGGGTTTTGATGACTGATAATATTTATTGGCCGGCTGATAAACCGTATCTTTTGACAGTATTTTTTACTTTATTGGTTATTGTTCCTTGTGTGTATTTTGTAATTGGAATTGTTAGGGGATTTAAGACTGAAAATAAATTTTTAAAAACATTATATTCGATATTTGTTACGAGTTTTTGTTTGTCTGTAATTTTTTCATTGTTCAAGGTTAATATATTTACCGTTAGATATGTATTATACTTGTTGCCTCCGTTATTTATATTGTCAGTAATTGGGTTATTTAAATCTTTATCGAGAAAACATTGTATAATATTTTTATCTTTATTTATAATTTCATCTGTAATTTATTTGCATTACAATGCTCCAATATTTAATTCTTTAAAAACAAAAGCACTAAAAACAGTCAGATTAGAAGCTGATGATTTAGAGTTAGGTGCAGATGATATGGTTATTATGCCGTTTGCGTCAGATGCTCCATATTACTTTAGGGATTTGCTTTCTCCAAGAGTTTTTGATTTCGATTTTCATAAAGAAGTTAGAAACCCTTATAATAGCCACTATTATGATAAAAATCAGCAAAAATTAATGGCAGGATTGATGAAATCTAAACCAGTTTATTTTGCAATAAAATCTGATGGTGTTTTTTCAAAAGCTTACGCAGATTATTTTTATGAAAATGTTAATATGACAGTTCCTCAAGGAAGGTTTGTATTAGTTGCTCTTTATGGTACGGATGCAAATTCTCTTGTCACTGTTGATGAATTAAAAAATAGTGTTAATCTGGAAGATGAAGTTAATTCTCGATTTATTGAGTTAATGCTAAAAAAATATATGCTTGATACAAGAGCATTGTTGAATATTAATTTTAATTTAATCAAAGTTTATCCAAGAGATAATTTTACATTCTTGCTATATCAGAAAAAATAATTGAAATGGATTTTGACAGTTATGAAAACAATAAAATTAATTATATTTTTAGCTTTAATTTGTTCAACATTGTCTGTTTGTTTCGCAAATAGTGATGATACAATTTGGAAACGTGTTGATGAAAACTCTTTCATTGATTCAGATGCAATAGTTGGAACTCCTGATATTTATGGTTTTTCATTTATGCTGAAATCTTATAACAAAGGACAATATGAACCTGTTAATGGCAAATCCATTTGGTATACATTAGCCCAATACACAATTGATTGCGGTAAAAGTAGTTATAAAATCGGAGTTATGGATTCTTATGGGAGAGAAGATAATTTTATAACCGGTGATTATAACAGATTTGCACAGTTTCAGCCGATAGTTGGCGGAACGGCTGTTTATAATGTTTATAAAAAATTGTGCAGACCGATAAATTAAAATAAAAAAGCCTTATCTTTTAATTAAGACAAGGCTTTTTATTTTGTTTTATAAGTTTTTAATTAAGCTGCTATGTCAATTTTTTTACCAACTTCAGCTTTTGGAGCTTCTTTGTCAGTTTTAGCTTCTGCAACTGGAGCTTTATCTTCTTTTTTATCTGCATCTGCTACTTTTGCATCTTTAGGAGCTTCTTTAGCTTCAGCAGGAGCTTTTTCAGCAGGAGCTTCAGGTGCTTTATTTTTTGAAATTTCTACACTATCTTTGGCCGGAGTTTTTTCTAAAGTGTTAGCAGGAAGATTTGCGATTAATTCTTTTTTGAAGTCTTCCAAATCCATTTGTCTAACACCTTTTTTATCTCCAACAAGAGTAACTACACCGTCTTTTTTTGTTGCTGTGATTGTTTCTCCGTCTTTGGTTTTGTACTGAATTGCGTTAAATTGTTTTGGGGTTGATACTGCTTCTACCATAATTTTTCCTTTCTTTATAAACATCAACAAACTCCATAAGAATTGTGAATATTTATAATTGCTTTATTTTTTACTAATCTTTACATTTCTTAATTTTTATTTTGTTTTTTGAGTTCCGTTTTAAGTCTGGATCTTTCCTCCTTTATAATAGAACCGGCAATTTTTTTTATCAAGTCTATTTTTTCATTTAACATAATAGAGTTGTTCATTTTGTCTAAATCATGCGGATTTATATCAAAATGTTTTTTCTTTAATTTTTTCGCATATTTTCTTTGCGTATAATATGCATTGTTTTCAGTAATTAAAGAATATCGCATATCTTGAAGATAATTTATCTTGTCGTTATTTTTCATTCCTTTGAAAAATTTTAGAATATCATATTTGATTTGTTTTAAAATATCTTGTTTGTCTCTTTTGCCTTCAAAATCTTCTATCTCATAAATTGAATCGTACAATTCATTATATTTTGAAGTCATTTTATTGTTAGAAGTCAGGTTTTGTCCTCTTGCAAGAATTTTTGGGTGAAATAATTGGTCAGAAAGATGTTGGAATTCGTGCAAGATTGTAGGGATATCTTTAATCTTTACAGCTTGATTTTCGGTCGGCATTTCAAGAGTTGTTGCGTAAATTTTATTGTTTTTTGAATATAAAACGTCACTAAATCCGTCTGCACCTTCTATATCTGTATCCAAAACCAAAATTCGAACTTTTTGTGGTAGAACCTCATTTATACAGTTTTTTAGTTCCGAAATTTTCATTTCTCCATGGTCAAATCGTCCAACAAGTGTTTTGTATAGTTTATTAACCATTGCATCCGCTTTTCTTTGCTTTACATTGATTGAACCGGATGAGAATTTATATGGCAGTCTGACTGCTGAAATTAATCTGTTTGAATTTATCATGCTTGTATTAAAGCGAAAGAAAACATATTTTGATAGTTTTTTAATATTTGTTAAATAATATTATTAATGTTATTCTAAATTTATGATAGATTTGTTAATTTTGTATGTCTTGTTGAAAAATGATTTGACGATGTATTCAATACATAAAAGGATTTTGGCTTATTTTAGAGCTTATACAAGCCCAAGTTTTGGAGCTTTAAAACCTGCACTTGTTCGACTCGAAAAAAATAAATTTATCTCTTCAGAGAAAATGATGTCTGCTGGCGGAAAGTTATCCATTTTTTACTCTATAACTAAAGACGGGATGAAAGAATTAAAAAATCTGTTGTTGAAACCTTTTTCAAATAATCCGTTGCAGTTTTTGTCCGATTCGAGAGTAAAATTATCTTGTGCTTCTTATTTAAATAGAGAAGAAATTCAAGAATTGCTTTATGAAATAAAAACAAATGCCTATGTCCATAAGGCAAGTGCAGGACAGATTTTGGAAGATGAATATAATCCAACAGATTTTTATCAAAGAATTGCTCTTGATAATACAATTTGTGAATATAACAATTTAATATCAATGATTGAAGGATTGGAAAAAGAAAATGCCGGCAATAGTAAATAGTGTTATAGAAGGTTCAATTGCTCAAGAACTAGAAATTGAAAAAGGTGACGAAATCCTTTCAATTGATGGCAATAAAATGCTTGATATGATTGATTATAATTTTTATATGAAATCGGAACTTATTACAGTCGAAGTCAAAAAAGTTAACGGTGAAATTGAAGAGATTGAACTGGAAAAAGATTATGATGAAGATTTGGGAATTGTTTTTGAAAGTGCGGTGTTTGATAGAATTAAACCTTGTTTAAATCATTGTGTATTTTGTTTTGTGGATCAGCAGCCTAAGGGTTTGAGAGATACATTGTATATAAAAGATGATGACTATAGACTTTCATATTTGCAAGGAACTTATATTACGCTTACAAATCTTACGGAAAAAGATAAAGATAGGATTAAACGTATGCATTTGGGTCCTTTTTATGTTTCTGTACAGACAACAAATCCTGAGTTGAGGGTCAAAATGCTGAGAAATCCAAATGCCGGTAAAGCATTAGAGAACTTGCAATGGTTTAGAAAAAATAAAATTCCGTTTCATGCTCAGATTGTATTATGCCCCGGGCTAAATGACGGTGCGGAATTAGAGAGAACCTTGTCTGATTTAGCAAAATTAAAAACTACCGTACTTTCAACAGCAATTGTTCCTGTTGGAATTACGCAATTCAGACCGGATGGCGAACTTAAGCGGGTTGATAAAAAATGTGCAGAAGAAACAATTGAAATTTCGTCTAAATTCAAAAGGGTTTGTTGTTCAGATGAGTTCTTTTTACTTGCGGATAAACCTATTCCACCTGCAAAATATTATGGTAATTTTTGCCAACTGGATGACGGTGTAGGTTCTTTGCGTATGACTTTAGAGGATTTTAAAAAGCATACTTTACCAAAAGAAATTTCAAAAAAATATAAAATGGTGTTTGCCTGTTCCTATGCTGCCTATAAAATGCTTCAAGAAGTTGCAAAAAAGTTTAACAAAGTTAAAAATTTAACGGTTGAGGTTCGTCCTGTAAAATCAAATTATTGGGGGCAAGATATCACGGTTGCAGGGTTGATTACAACAGATGATTTGATACGGACAGTCAAAGATGTGGATTGTGACAAGGTTGTAATTCCGTCAGTGATGTTGAGACCCTATACTGAAGATTTTTTGGACGGAAGAAATTTGGATTATGTTAGAAAAGAATCCGGTAAAAGTTTCTTTGTTCAACAAAATATTTATTCCCTAAAAGAGGTTGTTGATTTTGTAAAGACTATTTAGTCTTTTCAAAGCCTGCAAGTTCATCTAATGAAACTCCAAAAACAATTGCAAGTTTGATAAATGTAGGAAAACCTATTGTTTCTTTACCCTTTTCAAGCCTGTTGACGTGTTCTCGTGTTCTATCAATAAGTTCTGCAAGATATTCTTGAGAATATTTATTCTTTTTTCTTAAAAGTCGAATATTTTCGGCTAATTTTTGGCTGTAAACGTTTTCATCTTGCATATTTTGATTATACGTGTATAATATAATTATTCTGTGATGAATACATCACTATAAATATGTCACTCTGCTTTATCAAATATTAGTAAGAAAGGAATAAGTATGAAGAAAATTTTTAAGGGAATAAGGAAAAAGGAACAAGGAAATAAGTTCGTTACAGAAAATATTAAACGTCATACTGAGGACGATAGTCCGAAGTATCTACAAACACAAAAACATGTCATTACGAGAACGAGCCGAGCAGAGTGCGGAGCTGTCTGCCAAAACGATAGGCTGTCCGCAGGACATATTTGGCAGACACGGAGTCACGTTTATGGCGAGGTGAAGTGTCAGGCAAAAATACAACGTGACGTAGTAATCCATAACAAATTAGACCATGGTGAAGCTTGTCAGGGATTGTTACGTCGCTTCGTACACAAAATTACAAATAATAACGAAAGTTCTCCTCACAATGACATGAATAATAAGATTTTGAACCAAGTTCAGAATGACAATGCGGTTGTTGCACAGAATGATGTAATTAATAAAAACGTAAAGAACCTATTTCCTTATTACCCTATTTATTTGTCCCTTAAAAAGAAAATAGCCTTCACTCTTGCTGAAGGTGCTACGCACGTAGATTTGCCACCAACAAAGGTGAAACTTGCATTTACATTAGCAGAAGTTTTAATCACCCTTGGTATAATCGGCATAGTTGCGGCGATGACAATTCCAACACTTATTACAAATTACCATAAAAAGCAGACCGTTACTAAACTTCAAAAAGCAATTTCTGTTTTAAATCAGGCTTACAAATTGTCTTATGATGATGTTGGAGAACCAAGTATTACCGAATCATACAATATAGGCTCAGATGAGTATTTTAAAACTTATTGGGCTCCTTATATAAAAACATCTTTATTCTGTACTTCTTATGAACAATGTGGGTACAAAGAGGCTTTTCCTTGGCATGACTTGAATAATAATGTCATGAGGATTGGAGTTGTGGTTAATAATCGCCGTGCAACTTTTTATACTCCTGATGGATTTTTGTATGTTATTTTTACGGCTTCCGGTCCGGCAGAAAATTTATTAGCTGATTCGAATGTTTTTGTAGATATAAATGGTGGTACTGGACCAAATGTAATTGGAAAAGATCTTTTTATCTTACAAAGAGTTCAAGAAGATGGTGGTGGAATTCGGCCTTTTGGTGGAAGATATTCTAATTCAGCCCTTGATGTTAATTGTTCAAAAAATGGAAATGGTTATGGCTGTGCTGAAAAAATTAGGCGTGCCGGTTGGAAAATTGAAAAAGATTATCCTTGGAATTAAATTTTATCTTCATATATCTTAACAAAATAGGCAAAAGTTGCCATTTTCAAGGTTTTATAATATACTATGTACATAAAACAAGCTATAAAGGTGGTGAAAATATAAATGGCAGAAGTTAAAGTTGGCGAAAACGAAAGCATTGAAAGTGCTTTGAGACGTTTCAAAAAGAAAATTCAAAAAGCCGGTATTCTATCTGAAGTTAAAAAACGTGAAAGATATGAAAAACCAAGCGTTAAAAGAAAACATAAATCTGAAGCTGCTCGTAAGAGAAAAGTTTAAGTTTTAGAATAAGTTTAAAAAGAAGGTGCGATTTCAATTTTAGAAATTACACCTTCTTTTTTTGTTTATTTAATAATACTAAATCCAACAATTGATGATGTATTTATATTGAACCAATCATATTCAGCAAAATAAGTTATATGGCATTCGCATTCATTTTGGCTACAATTGCATAATTCTTCAATTCTTGCTATTTTGGCATTTTTTAGTGTTACGAGACAATTGTGACAATTTTCGCATTCTTCTTTATATTCGTGAATTCTTCCTGTAATTTGCAAGTTGTTGGTTAGGATTAGGACTCTGTTTGTGGAATTTTCTTCCATGATATTATTGATAGTTTCACCTAAATTTTTTGACATAAAAAAGCCTCCTTTTCTTGAATTTTCAAATAAGAGGAGGTTTTTATAAATTAGTCAAATATCTATTAAAAAGATTTATTTTCAAAAATATTTTTATTTTTGAGTTTTTCTTTGGGGACAACCAGTCCACAATATTTGCATGCAAAATACTCATTTGATGAATCTAACGGCATAAAAAGATGTTCACAATCTTCAGACTTTTCTTCGAGTTCCGTTCCGTCAATATTTATCGGGTTATAGTTGTCTGTTTGTTTTTCTTTCTTTTTAAAAATATTGAATAAGAGTTCTATTATATACATTTTTATAATGAAAAAGTTTCCGGAAGAAGTTCGTGGATAGTGTAAGATTTAACTTCTTCTCCAATTTTGTGAAGTACAACAGTATCCGGTTCTGCAAATTCCGAAATAACTTGTCTGCAAGCTCCGCATGGCATACATTTATCCATTTTAGGCGAATAGATTGCGATTGCTTTAATTTTTCTTTCGCCGTCTGCGATAGCTGAACCGATGGCGTTTCTTTCGGCACAAATTGTTAATCCGTAGCTTGAATTTTCAAAATTGCAACCACAGTAAGTTTTATTGTTTTCTGTTAAAACGCAAGCTCCAACAGGAAATTTTGAATACGGAACATACGCATTTTTTGAAACTTCAATTGCTTTTTCCATTAATTCTTCATAAGTCATTTTGTAAATCCCCACTTTTTTCTTGTTCTAATATTATACACTTTTTTCAGAAAATGGACTCATTTAATTGTAGTAGGTTGTAATGATTGTTAATATTTCAAAGAATTATTTAAAGTTTTTTTGTTTTATTCCGAAATATAAATTATAAAAATAACAAGGGTGAACTATGGATGTTGCAAGAATAAGTGCAGTTTCTCCTCGTCAAATTGATTGGCGAAGTTTGACGGCTCGACAGATTATAAAATATGAACAACAGGGTGTTGAAGTTCCTTCAATGTATTTGCAGTGGGCTATTGATTTTCGAGCTACGATTGATTTGGATGATGAAACAACTTACGAAATGGCTCAAGAAGCCTCTTCTACAGGGGAGAAAGTTCAGAATTATAATCCAGATGGTGGAGCAAATTCTAATGTTGATTTATCAAATTCGGATTCTTCTGAAGTCTCAGCAACGGATATGGAAGGAGAAGATAAAACTGCCGCTCAAAAGAAACGAGAAGATTTGCAAAATGCAAATGTTTCTTTGAAAAATCAAGCTTTAATTTTTACGTCTGATAGCAAATCCGCGACTAATTCTGCGATTGAGTCTGCTCAAACGTTGATAAATACAGAAACTCAATCAGTAAATGAGATTGAAAAACTCGACAATTACATGTCAGAGCTATTGTCAAAAGCTGAAGCTACACAATCAGAACTGAAAAATGAAGTTGCAAAATTAAATAATGACAAAGGTGATATTTCTTCTATTTCTAAAATTAATAAGTATCAACAGCAACTTCAGGCTTATGGTGTTTCAGGACAAAATTCTGTTTCTATAACAGAATCAGAGCTTAGTCAGTTTGATTCTGTTATAAATGCCCAATCTTCAGCAATTTTAAATGCTCAAGATTTTGGTGCTGAAACTGTTAATGTTGGGAATGTTTTGTTGACTTCTATTAAGGGTGCTTTCATATTTCGAATAGCTGATTATATTGCAGGAAAACAGGCTGTAATGTCTGGAAATGAGTCTATCAATCAATCTTTAACTACTGCAGATGCCCAAATTCAGGCGAATGCTACAAATTCGGAAAATAAATCTTCAGCATCTTCATATAAAAGTAAAATTACTGATAAAACAGGAGTTTTAGCTAATACTGTTCAAGATTATAAAAACAAAGATGATGATATTTCTCAAAAAGCTGCAAATGAAGACAAAACTGCAACAAATGACGGCACAGATACAACAGATAGACTCAATACTAATCTTGATGAAATATTAAAGAGAAAAATTCGTAAAGGCGAAAATATTAATGCTTAATTTTTAAGAGAGTTAATTGCTTGCTTGATACTTGTTGATTTATAAATGTAGCTTCCTGCAACAAGTGATGTTGCACCTAATTCTGTACAAATTTTAGCGGTGTTATCATTTATTCCGCCATCAACTTGGATGATTAAGTTAGCTGGTGCATTTTCTTTGATTGTCGGGATTTTTTTTGCACAATCTTCCATAAAACTTTGTCCACCAAATCCAGGTTCTACAGTCATAACCAGAACCATATCTAAATCTTTTAAATATTTTAGAATTTCATTTGGGGATGTTTTCGGTTTAATAGATAGTCCGGCTTTTATATTTAATTCCTTAATATGAGAGATAATTTCATTGATTTTATCAGAATAATTCTCAAAACGATTTTTTATTGCTTCATAATGGAAAGTGATAATATCCGCTCCGGATTTTGCAAAGTCATCAATATATTTTTCAGGGTCATCTATCATCAAATGTACGTCAAGTGGTAAGTTTGTGACTTTTCTGAGAGATTTAACAACAGGAATTCCAATTGTAATATTGGGTACAAAATGTCCGTCCATAACATCAACGTGAATCCAATCAGCACCGTTATTTTCAACTGCTTTAATATCTCGTTCTAAATTTGCAAAATCTGCTGATAAGATTGACGGTGAAACAATAATTTTTGACATCTTAAATTATCCCCAATTTTTGACAAGCTGAATAAGCACATTTTTGTTCTGCTTCTTTTTTGCTCAATCCTTTTTCAATCGCAAGAACTTCGTCATTATATCGCACTTCAACTTCAAATTCTTTTCTGTGTTCAGGTCCGATTTCGTTTATTACGGTATAAACGGGGGTGTTTTTTGTTTTCCCTTGTGTATATTCTTGCAAAATAGCCTTTGCATTGAATTTTTCAAAATGGTCTTTTACATCTTCAATATATGGTTTGAAAGTCTTTGCAATATATTGTTCAATTTCTTTGTATTTCCCGTCAAGATAATAAGCACCTAAAGTTGCTTCAAAAGCACAGGCACAAATAGAATTTAATTTTCTGCAACCCTGCTTTTCTTCGTGTTTACTCATGATGATTAAATCTTGTAATCCATTGTGTTTTGCAATGTCAGCTAAAGTGTTGTCAGAAACAATTATGCTTCTGATTTTTGAAAGTTCGCCTTCTTGAAAATCAGGATACATCCTAAAAAGCACATCTGAAATTGTTAATTTTAAAACTGCATCCCCTAAAAATTCCAATCTTTCATAACACTCAGAATAAGGTAAATCCCTTTCTTTCGTATAAGAAGAGTGGGTCAGTGCATGTTTATAATAATCAGGCGTAACAGTTTCAATTCCAAAAATCTCAGCTACTGATTTCATTAGAATAGACCTTTCACATAAGTTGCTAATGTTTGCATCCATTCTGTATGGAAAATGAAACATTTACAGAAATAATACATAATAGGAATTGTTAAAATAAAACTATCTGTTCTATCTAAAAATCCGCCATGTCCCGGTAAACTTGTTCCTGAATCTTTTACTCCGGCATCTCTTTTGATTAATGATTCTGATAAATCACCGATTTGAGCAAATACAGTACAAATTATTCCTGCAAATAAGGCAATGTACCATTGAACACCTAAATACAAGCCAATAACCATAGCTCCGATTACTGCAAAGAAAGCTCCGCCAATTGAACCTTCAATAGTTTTATTTGGGCTGATAACAGGTGCAAGTTTGTTTTTACCGAATTTTGTTCCAATGTAGTAACATCCAACATCTGTTAGTAATATTGATGTGAACATTAAAACTACAAATCCAAGTCCACTATCAAATTTGTCGCAAGACAAATCTCTTAAAAAGATTAAATGTAGAGGGAACCATCCGCAATAAACCATACCAAGCAGTGTAGTTGCAACATTGGCAATATATGGTTGGCGACCTCTGAATAATACCCACATAAATGAGCACATTGCACAAATTGTGAGTGTAATTGCAACAAGGTCAAAGCGTTTAAAATAAACAACTGTTGCAAGAATGGCTTCTGTAAAATAAATGACTTTAAGGCTTGGATAAAAACCTTTGTGGTTGAGCATCTTTACGTATTCTTTGGAACCGAAAATTAACATTACGGCAAGCATACATAATAATGCCACATATCCCCATATAATGCATAACATTACAATCGTTCCCATAATGAAACCTGTTAACATTCTTGTTGCATTTTTATTCAAGCCTAAATCAATCATTATACTGTCATAACCTCTTTTTCTTTTACAGAAACTGCATTATCAATATTTGCAGTGTATTTGTCTGTTAATTTTTGAATTTTATCTTGGTTGTCTTTAACCATATCTTCCGGAAGATTTTCGCTTTTTTCAATTTTTTTCAAGCTGTCAGTCATATCACGTCTGATATTTCTTACTGCAACTTTTGCATCTTCTCCCAATTTTTTAACATCTTTAGCGATTTCTTTTCTTCTATCTTCTGTTAATGGAGGGAACGGAAGTCTGATACAAATACCGTCACTGTTTGGAGTAATTCCGATTTCAGCTTTGATAATTGCTTTTTCGATTTCTTTCATAATTGTTTTGTCATAAGGTGTAATAACAAGAGTTGTACCGTCTTGTACTGAAACTTGTGACATTTGTCTTAACGGAGTTGGAGCACCATAATATTCAACAACTACTCTGTCCAAAATTCCAGGGTTTGCACGACCTGAACGAATTGTACCAAATTCTTTTTGAAGTTGGGCAACTGTTTTTTCCATTTTCTCTTCTCCGAATAAAAATAATTCATCTAAAGATTCTGTCATTTTTTACCTCTTTCGTGTATTTTACTAATTTAATGTATATATGTTCCAATTTCTTTTCCGCTAAGGATTTCCTTGATGCCGTCTTGTTTTTTGAAATCAAAAACGACAATAGGAATATGATTTTGTTTACACAAAGCTCCAGCAGATGTATCCATTACTTTTAGTCCGTTTTTAATAATGTCATCATAAGTGATATTATCAAGCTTTTTAGCATTAGGATTGGTATTCGGATCATCTGTATAAACTCCGTCAACTCCATTTTTAGCCATAAGCATAGCTTCTGCATTGATTTCAGAAGCTCTAAGAGCTGCTGCTGTATCTGTTGTGAAGAACGGATTACCTGTACCTGCTGCAAATATTACGACTCTACCTTTTTCAAGGTGTCTGATTGCTCTATGTCTGATGTATGGTTCAGCAATTTGATTCATTGTGATTGCCGTTTGAACTCTACAAGGTACATCAATTTGAGTTAATGCACTTTGTAATGCAATAGCGTTCATCACAGTGGCAAGCATTCCGACGTAATCTCCTGAAGCTTGATCCATTCCGAGTTTTGCACTGTTTTTCATTCCTCTGAAGATGTTTCCGCCACCTACAACAACTGCAACTTCAGCACCCATTTCCAATGCTTTTTTGATTTCATTTGCAATCATTTTAACCGGAGCTTGGTCAATTCCGAATTGTTGATCCCCAAGTAATGCTTCTCCGCTTATTTTTAGCAAAATACGTTTATATTTCAACTTTTTTCTCCCTTAAATATATCTCTATTTATTCTACTTTATACTATCTTAAACTAAAATCAATGTAAAGCGGTTATATTTATTCGTAATATTCTTGGATTGAAATAGAATCAATTCCAGAGAAATTTTGGAATGATTTATATAAATCTTTTATAGGCTTTCTTGCAATAATATCAATTACGCAAGTGATTTTAGTATTGTTTTCGTCTGCCGTCATTTGTTTTTGGGTTAGTTCTCTAATCTCAGAGTATTTATCAACAATAAATTCGTGAATTTGTTTTACTTCTTCATTTTTGCAAATTATTGCAATTTTAATTCTTTTAGTTCTTTTAATACTGTTTGGAATAACTTTTCTTTCAAATACTCTAATCATAACAAGAGTTAATATGGATAAAAGTGTTCCTGCAAATGCAATTTCAAACATTCCTGCTCCGCATGCCATTCCGATGCTTGCTGCAATCCAAAGAGTAGCTGCTGTTGTCAAACCTAAAACGATAGGACCGTTTCTCAATACTGTACCTGCACCGATAAAACCGATACCTGTAACAATTTGTGCTGCAACCCTTGATGTATCTCTAATCCCTGTTGCTTGGTGGATAATAACATTATCTCCGGGGGCAAAGGTCGGAAATCCATAAATTGATATCAATGTGAATACGCAAGCACCCAAGCACACTAAAATGTGGGTTCTTAATCCTGCGTATTTGTTTGTTAATTCTCTTTCTAAACCTATACAAAATCCAAAAATTACTGCAATAAGAATTCTTAGCATGTAATCAAGATTTATTATATTTGTTAAATGTTCAAGACTTCCTTCCATAACTCTCCTTAATAAATCGATTATATTGTCTTATCTTGTTTTGCTTTGGGGATCCAAAACATCTCTTATGGTATCACCAATTAGGTTAAATGCCAAAACAGATACAAAAATTAAAAATCCCGGGGTTAAAAGCCAAGGTCTATACAAAATATTCGTAAATTCTTGTGCTTCTTTCAACATATTCCCCCAACTTGCATCCGGTTGTTGTATCCCAAGTCCTAAAAAGCTTAAACCTGATTCTGATAAAATGTAAGATGGGATTGATAATGTCATTGCAACAATTACAAAGCTTGTAGTTTGAGGAAGAATATGTTTAATGATAATTCGCATTTTTGAAGCTCCTATTGATTGAGCCGCTTGAATGTATTCTTGGTTTTTGATAGACAAAACCATTCCTCTTACAACCCTTGCAAATCCTGCCCAACCGATTAGTGCCAGAATTATAACAATGAGCAAAAATCTCTGCGTACTTGTCATGCCGGATGGTAGAATTGATGCAAGTATAATAAGTAAATAAAAACTAGGAATAGACATAACTGCTTCCGCAAATCTCATCATAAGCATATCTACTTTCCCGCCAAAGTATCCGGAAATTCCACCATATAAAAGTCCGATAGGAAATAAAACAAATAATGCTAAAAATCCTATTGTCATAGAAATTCTTCCGCCAAATAATATTCTTGAAAACACATCACGACCGTTAATATCTGTTCCAAGGAGGAATAATCTTCCCTCTGAATCAGTTGTCATCAGGTGTCTTTTCATTGGAATTAATCCTAAGAATTTATATGGTTGACCTTGAGTGAAGAATTTTATATAGTGCTTTTTACTTCTATCAAGATTGTATTCAATTTCTAGTGTTTGAGGATTAAAATCTCTTATATAATTGTATGTGTATGGTTTTGACAAGTGCCCTGTTTCATCAATCGTGAAGATTTTAGATGGAGGAACATAAGCCATTGTTCTATCCGAAAAATCTTTTGTGTATGGAGCAATGAAATCAGCTAAAAACAAAGCAAGATAAATTATCCCAAGTACAATGAGTGCGATTCTTGCAAATTTGTCTTTCCATAATTGTTT
>CAKUZW010000010.1 GCA_934718135.1 uncultured Candidatus Melainabacteria bacterium
GGTGGTTAGAGCGCACCCCTGATAAGGGTGAGGTCGGTGGTTCGAGTCCACTGCGGCCCATATTAAAAAAGACTCCTTAAAAGGAGTCTTTTTTAATATCTGTAGTTTGTGATTTTGAAATGTAAATAAAGTGCAAGTGTAATTAAAGTACAAGTAAGAGATGGGGAGTTATTCGCAAGTATTCAAACAACGTGGTAATTTGAGGCGATTTGAGAAATTAGAGATGCACTTGCACTATTAGGATTTTATCTGCACTTTTTTACTCAAAATTTGCACTATTTTTCTACCTAATTTAAAATTGAATGCCGAAGATTAGGAGTATATTTAACTCATGGGCATGTCCAACTTGTGCAAGTAAAATTTTCTCTTGTATAATAGGATGTCTAAAATTATCACTGAGATTGAGATGCAAACACTTGACTTCCACTAAAACATGAGACATTAATGTCATTGCACTAGTTTATAAAAAAGGATTTCCATGAATAAATTACATTTACTTAAATCAGCAGAACAATTATATTGCATCGAAAATTTAAATGCAGATAAAATTGCCGAAGAATTAAATATTTCACGCAGAACAGTTTTTAATTGGATTAAAAAGTATAATTGGAAAAGTAATCCAGTTAGAATAAAGGATTTCCCAAAACAGTTTTCTGGAGAATTTTATTCACTTGGCGCAAAATTATCCAAAAAAAATGATTGATGATTTAGACAATAATCGAGGACTAAATAAACATACAGTTTGTGCGTTAGGAGAAGTTCTTAAAATAATAAATAAATTTGAAAAAGATAACGCAACACCAATAAATAATATTGCTGCAAAATCAAAACCCGAACCAACCTTTTCACCAGATTTTATAAACACAATAAATAAAGATATTTTAGGTTGGAATGGAGAAATATAGCACTTCTAAATATTCTTGTTAATAAAATTGAATATGAACGTAAATACTATTATAATGAATTTTTCAAGTAATAAATATTACAGATTTGCAAAATTTCTCATCCTAAAGATTGAATATTTCTTTGAAATATGTTAAAATACATTAAACGGAATTAAAGTTTTGCGATTTTATTCCGTTAAAGAAAACGGAGAACTTTAGTTCTCCGCTAAATTAAGCAAATTTAAGGTGCCTTATTTGGTGCCTTTTCTTTTTAATGGGAATTTCCAAAATTTTCCATTTGACATTTGGATAACCCCATTGATTTTACGGTAATTAGTAACTATATATAAAATACCGTTTTCCTCGATAATGAATCTTCTCATTATTATAGGTTTCCTTTCGTTCTTGTATCCATTGCCATAAATAGCTGGTTATATCGACCTTATAACCTGGAGTATTTTCTGTTATAATATAAAATTGTGAGTTCATTATTCCTCCCAGAGCATGCTTGCTCTCTCTTGCACTTATAATTATATCAAAATATGTTATTATTGTAAGTACAGTTACATTTCTTTTTTAATATTTTGTTACATTAATAATTGTTAACTTATTGAAAAATTTTTATTTTTATATGATATTGATACTGTAAGGAGAAAAGATGTCAGATAATGTTGCACAAAATCTTATAAAATTGCGTGTAGCAAAAAAGTTCACACAAGAAGCTCTAGCAGAAAAAGCAGGTATTTCATTACTTGCTTATAGAAATATGGAAAGTGGAAAATCTGAACCAAGTATTAATTCTTTAACAAAGATTGCTGAAGTTTATCAAATTGATATTGGAGAATTTTTCCAAAAATACCAATCACAAATTTTAAAAGTAAGATTTAGGGCATTAGAAAAAAAGAACATTCGTAAACGTGAAGAAATTATTTATGAAGTTGATGCTTGGTTAAAAAAATATAATAAATTAATTTCAGATTTGAATTTAACAGATGAATATAAATACAAATTAAAATATCTTGAGACAGAAACAACTAACCCTATACAAATGGCAAAAATCGCAAGAGAAGCTTTTGGATTGCAAACACAAGAAACAGTTAAAGATATTTGTAATTTAATTGAATTTAGAGCTGGGATTAAAATATTAGCTAAACAATTTAACTCTGATAGTTTCTTTGGTTTATCTTTGGAAGATATAAATCAAGGAAAAGTTATTGTTGTAAACACTTGGGATCGAATTTCTGTGGAACGAAGGATTTTTAGTATTGCACATGAATTAGGACATATATTATTGCATTTTAATTCGGTACAAAACAATTTAACATCCGAAGATAAAACAGAAGAAAAGGAAGCAAATCAATTTGCTTCACACTTTTTGATGCCTCAGGAAGATTTTATCAAAGTGTGGAATTCATCTACTAATAATGATTTTGTGGATAGAGTAATTCGTGTTAAACAAATATTTAGAGTTAGTTACCAAGTTGTTCTTTATAGGCTATCTGAATATGTCAAAGAAAATGATATAAATTTTGATGTATGGAAATTTTTCAATATTTCATATATGAGAAAATATAAAGTAAAAATTGACAGAACAAAAGAGTTAAATTCCGTATTAGATACAAATAGTAGAGAATTAAGAGCCTTATCCAATCAATTTTATGCGAGCGGAAGACTGGCAGAATTAGTAAAAAAAGCCGTAGATAAAAATATAATAAATTTGGATACCGCTGCTGATATACTTAATATAAGTGTGAAAGATGTTGAAAATTTCAAAAGAATATGGGATGATAACCCTTTGTATGAATTAAAATAATTGGAGTAAAACATGTCTTTAAATATTGATTTAAATTATTTGTTTTCTGGTTTAATTGGAGCTGTAATTGGTATTTTGTCAAGTTTTTGTATTGTAATTCTTAAAGAATATCTTGATTCAAAATCTTGTATTCAAGCTATTACAACAGAATTAAAATGCCTAAATAGATTATGTACAGATACATTTGATAATTGTATTACAGATGATGAAACGCCATTATTTTTGAGCTATCCTCTTGATTCTGATTATTTATGCAAATACTTCTAAAATTGGTAAAATATCAGATTGTTTTGAACGTGAGCTAGTTGTTCAAATATATATGCTCGCCAAATATTTTATAGATTGCTTAAAAACAAATAATGAGTGCTTGAGTTATTTTGAAAAAATTGAAGAAAAATATAAGAATAATCGTAACTGCACTGAGTACAAAGAAGATATAAAATTTGCTAATGATAATCTTAAGCATTCTAAAATTAATAATATTTTACCAACGTACAAAAAATTAAAAGTATTATTGGAAACATATTTAACCATGCAAAACAATAAACGTTGGTGGCAAATATAAAATTTCAGCCAATATTTGAATTAGATTTAATCTAAAAACTTTGATTGTTGTTTTGTATTATAATCAATTGATTCAATTTTATAATTAGCGACACTTTCGCAAACAAATAATTCTGGATTAAATATGGCCAAATTATATCCAGATGGTGCAGTTGTACTGCTGTATTCAATTCCATCATATAATTTTGTGTTACTTTCCTTATCAATTATAGATTTTATATAACCACATATATATTGTGTTGGTAAGTATGCGAGCATTGAATCATTTCGACTTACTGATTTAGCAATTTCATTATTTATTTTTGTAAGAACAGACTTGTTTATAGCATATCGAGTTAAGTCATTTACTACAAAAGGACTTATATTACTTATACGTCTTAAATTTACTAAGGTAATATCTTTTTTTAAAACGAATTTACCTATAGAAACTAAATCAAAAATATGAGCTCTGACTTCATGTATAGCAGTATCAATATCACTTGCTAGATATAGGCACCTTATTCCTTCTGGGTTAGCTCTTCCATTTCCTATACTTTCCTTTGGGGGTGCTGACATATCTTCTTTATCATATCCATGATCATTTGAAAGAGCAATTCTTGCTCTATAAAAAATTTGTCCTTTTTTATAATAAGTTTTAGATAAGTTAAAAAACTCATCAAATATTTTAGGTTCTATACAATCAATATGAAAACGATTTTCATGCTTTATACAATTCACAAAATAATCCCATGTGTTATTTTTAATTATACAATTATTATTAATATATGTTTTGTTTTGTAATTCTTTTATTGCAATAGGTTCATCAAATAACTTATAATTTGTAGAATATAATTCGGAACAAGTAAATCTTAAAATATCGTATATATTTGCACTAGATATTTCTTGATTAAAAATATTCCAATTTTGTTTTATTTCGTCTTTTAATAATTGAACATCTTTTTGGGGAAAAGATGGTAACAAGATTGATGATGGTGTATAAATTTCAATTAAGGATTCAAATAATTCTACTAAATCATTATTCTTTTCTGTATCATAAATATAAGTTTTATGACTTCCACATATGGGACAGTCTCCAATTTGTCCTAGACCTTCAATTATATCTTGGACTTCAGAATCAATAAAGCAGTCTTTACAAAAAATCATCGTTTTTATTCTCCTAAAAGATAATGATTTATTAATTCAACATGATGCATTAGTGCATATTTCTTTATAGAACCCAATCCTGGGTATTTACCACTTTCAT
This sequence comes from uncultured Candidatus Melainabacteria bacterium, assembly GCA_934718135.1. Lineage (GTDB taxonomy): Bacteria > Cyanobacteriota > Vampirovibrionia > Gastranaerophilales > Gastranaerophilaceae > Zag111. The sequence goes on from CAKUZW010000010.1 coordinate 4,505, forward strand.
ACATATTTTCGAATTGTTTAATACCATAGGTTTTGTATTTGTATTTTTTATTCCAGTCAACTAATTTTGTCAATGCTTCTTTCAATTTATTTGGAGTATCAAAATAATCATCGTTTGAATTAGAAACAAAATGGTGAACTCGTAATCGTTTTTTATCATCAATATAAACAATATGAATTACTACTGCATATGGAGCAAATCCACCTTCTGTATATTTGTCTCCAATTATTGAATAATCAGAAAATCCAATATATCCTTCTTTTTTATAGTACAAATGATCACTTGAGAAAAATTCATCTGGTTCATAACTATAGTCAGCGTTTTTATCTTTTAAATTAAAATGATTAGCGAATAATACTCTATTATTTTCAATTTCTCTTTCCAATTCTTTATATGGAGCAATTAATATAAATTTATTATTGTCATTATTTACAAATTTATTTGAATATGCATCCAAATCGTCTGGAGAATCTAATATAATAGCTTGATTATCCTTATTGGGTACGTTCTTAACTGTTTTATTATTTAAAAAATATGTATTTATAATATTTGGAGATTTTTTAACAAATTCTTCTTCTGTACCATCAAAACTACCAACTTTTGGATTTTGAATAAATAAAATATTTCTATTATTTTTAGTATAAGTTTGCAATGTTTTTAACAACGATGGAGTTTCTTTAACGGGTTCAACTACAGGAACAATTTTTTCAGAAATCAAATCTAATTCTAATAATTCCCTTAATGCCACTAATTCAAACTGTCTGCCTCTAAGATAAGGAAAGTACATAATTTTCTCCTATTTTTTCATCTAAAAATTTATTTAATTTAGCATAATCCTTTTCTTTAAATTTTGAAAAATACATTACACCTCTTAATTCAGGTGGAATACTTTTTATTAATTTAACACTAATTTTGTTTCTTTTCTTTAGTTCTCTAGTAAATAAATTATAAGCATCTATTATATCAATTTTTAAAAACTGCTTATAACATTCATTATAAAAATCAAAATCCGAAACTTTCGGAATTTCTCCTACTGCGGTATTTAATATATTTATAAATTCTTGTTTCCTCAAAATTTTAAAAATCGTTTTATGATTCAAATTTGAAAAGTTAGAACTATGAGTTTTTATACATTTTAAAGTGTTTTTTCTTTTTGTTAATAAATATATTCCAACATCTGTATTTTTTAATTTTTTTTCTAGCAACGATAAATTGTCTTCACTTGTAACAACATTGACATTTGGAAATGCTTTATAGTAGCTTTTTAACTGAGAACTTAATCTTTCAAATGTATCTAATTCTGTTTTAATTTCATACACCATTGCTCTACCATTAATCATTATAAAATCAGCTTTTGATTTATCAATAGGCACTTCAATTAAAGCAGTTGTTGTTGTTGGGCTATGAACACCTAATAATAATTTATTTAGTAATGTGTTTTTATAAAAATATTCATTACGATATGCACTATCCAATTCTTGGTATATTTCAGAAATAATTTGCCCATGATTTTTATCAGTAATATCATTTATATAACGCTTAACAACAGCATAATAACAAAGATCTGGCCGATCTTCTATAAATGACTTTATAGTGTTTTTGGTAAAAACACGATTTAATATAAGGTTATTTAAATCACTCATATACACATATACCCATACAAATTATGGCATTGTTACATGATTCTGTCAATTGTAACATGGAAATTATTAAGATTTAAAACTTATATTTTGATAAATGTTAATAACTTAAGTATTCCAAAATTCACTGTATATAGAGTATTACACATGACTATGTGTCGAAATGTCTCTGAGATTGGGATTTAGACTTGAAATTATTTGAGATGTAAGTGATGAATGTGTGTAATGAAAGGAGTTCAGCTATGGACAAAGATTACACACTTTATGGCACAAAAATTTTCAATTCAAAATCGAAAGAAATAGGTCTAATTATATGCACGTGGAAGAATAAATTTGCTGATACCGTTGTAGATTACGCGACCTGCGTTGATAAAAACGGAAAACGCTATAACATTGAGCTCGATTTAATTTCTCCAATGGAGGATTGTTATGATTCTCAAAAATAAACGTACAGGCGAAAAACTAGAAATTACTTATCAAGAATTCCGCAAGAAGTTTACAAAAGAAATCCAGGTTGCTTATGAAAGTTTTCGTCAAACAGAATTGAACAAAAGCTATTACAAGCTCAATGACGACAACTCAATAGAGTCAAATTTTTACTTCGATTTACAATGGAACTTCAATAACTTTAGCAACGCAGCTTGGTTTATAGAAAGGATGTAAGATGGCAGAAATCACTTACACTCCTGAGCACGCAAAAAAGGTTGCACTAGCAAGGTTAGACATTGTAAAACAATGGGAAACATTTAGAAGAAAATCTAACGTAAAACTCCAAGCCGACTACGATTTTGTCAAAATGTACAATTCTGAAAAAGATCATTTATTCAACATTCTAGGAAAAATTAGCCGAGGTTCGTTGCATCGCTGGAAAACTATGTTGAATGGCACAGACGATTACACAAGGCTCATTCCACAGTATAGATATGCTTCCGTCAATGAGTTTCGCTCAACTTTGACCGAAGAAGAAATGAAGATTTTTATGAGTTTGCTTCTGCACCCGAATCGCATTTGTATCGGCAAGGCCATTGCTCTCACCAAGTACAAATTGAAAGAGCAAGGACAAGCGTTTATTCCAACTGACGTAACTTTTAGACGTTATGCAAAATGGTACAAAGCAAATAACTTTGACAAATGGACACTTGCTCGAGATGGCGAAAAGGCACTATCTGATAAAGTTGCCCCATATATAAAACGTGATGCTTCGCTTTTAGATGTCGGAGATATTTTGGTGGCAGATGGACATAAGTTAGCTTTTCAAGTCATTAATCCATTTACGGGCAAACCTTGTCGTGCGACTTTAGTCGGATTTTTGGATTGGAAATCGACAGCACTTGTTGGGTATGAAATTATGCTCGAGGAGAATACTCAATGCATCGCAAGTGCACTCCGGAATTCCATAATAAATTTGGATATGATTCCAAAAATCGTGTATCAAGATAATGGCAGAGCGTTTAGAGCAAAGTATTTTACCGACAATAAAGGGTTCAATGAACTTGGTTTCTATGGTTTGTATGCGAAACTTGGAATTGAAACAGTTTTTGCTCGACCTTATAACGCAAGAGCAAAAGTAATTGAGAGATTTTTCAAGGAATTTCAAGAAGGTTTTGAAAAACTTTTACCTAGCTATATGGGTTCTGAAATCTCGAAAAAGCCAGCGTATTTGATGAGGAACGAAAAACTGCATAAGGCTTGGCATTGCGACCATATTCCAACAATTAAAGAAACGATAAAAATGATTGATATGTGGCTACAATTTAAGAATTCTCAACCTTGCCCAAACGCTCCAGATAAAAGTATTGCAGAAGTTTTTGAAAGCCGAAAACGTCAAAATATTGACGAAACAAAACTAGACGATTTAATGCTTGCAACAGAGGTCAAAACAATTCAGCGAAATGGCATCAGGTTCTTGAACTGTGATTATTTTGATGAGCGACTTTATGGGTTCAAGAGCAAGGTGATGATTAAATACAACCTTTTTGATTTGACAAAAATCAAGGTGTTCACAACAAAAGGCGAGTATCTTTGTACGGCAGAGCGAGTAACCGAAACTCACCCAATGGCGAAATTATTGGGTACGGTAAAAGATTTTGAAGACTACAAACAAAAAATTGTAAAACAAAGAAAAATACACAAGAAAACAATAAATGCTGTGAAAGCATACCTCTCAAATGATGAAACAAAATATTTAGAAACAAAAATGTTTGAAGAAAATTCAACCTCTGTTCAAACTGAGTTTAAAGAGCGTTCAAAAGATGTGCAAAAAGTTTTTAAGAATAATTCGGAAAAATATGAATATTTAATTAAGAATAATCCACAAGATAAATGGATAGAAGAATTTAAGAAAACTAAGGAGTACAAATTGCTATATGGGAGTGAAGAATGAAGAAAATATTTGTGAAAACTAATAACGTCAAAAACTTTATCGGACTTGTAGAAAACTTGCAAAACAAACCGAAAAACATACCCAAAATGGGGTTGGTTTATGGAGAACCTGGGCTTGGAAAATTCCAAACAGCCTTATGGCTTGCGTGCAAGTATGACGGAATTTATTTGAGGTGTTCAAATATTATGACAAGTCGTGTGCTGCTTGAAGAATTTGTCAAAGAGCTTGATGAAATTCCAAGGTATTTAACTTCGGATAATTTCAATATCGTGGTTAAAAAGCTAAAAGCAAATCCGCAGACGATTTTTATCGATGAGATTGATTATTTGATGAATAATTACAAAACGATTGAAACACTCAGGGATATTCACGATGAAACCGATTGCCCGATTGTGTTTGTGGGAATGGGATTGGTTCATAGAAAACTCGAACGATACAAACATCTTTATGACAGATTTTCAGAAATTGTGAAGTTTGAGGTGTTTTCTATTGCAGATTTGAAACAGATTTTTGAACAGTTGGCGGAAGTGAAAATTACAACAGATTCGATTGAATATATCCACAAAAAATATAATCGGTTTAGACAAATTGTTCAGCTGATTAATCAGTTGGAAATCGTGGTAAAAGAAAATAATTTGGACGAAATAAATTTGGAGGTAATACAACAACTAGTATGAATATTGAAAAATTAGCACGACATTTGAAAGAATTTACACTTGATGAAATAGAGACGATTGCCGAGTGTGATTGCAAAAACGATCTTGAACGGCTTTTGAACACCAATAAAATAGTTTTTGAACAAGGCGTGTTCAAAATTGCAGGCGACAAGCCAAAAGAGAGTTTTGAACTTTTTATGCCAAAGACGAAGAAACGGCAGCAGATTGAGGTTGAAAACGCGGTCGAATATTTTATGGAGAAATATGTGCGAAAGCATTGCAAATTGGAGACTTACAGGAATTATAACTCGATTTTTAATTTCAATATTGTTCCATTTTTGAAAGGAAAATTTTTGCACGAACTTGATGCAAAGGACGTAAAAGAGGTTTATAGAATGTGCAAACTCCGCCACCTAAAACCTCGCAGAATCAAAAACACGCTGGCACTACTAAATCAGCTACTGAAATATTTCCAAAACCTCGGCTACATTGACAAAACCTGCTCATTCCAAGTCAAACGACTAACGGAGAAGAACAAATTCAGTTTGAATAGGGTTGTGTTTGAATGATTAAATTTATTTTAATATATTCACAATTAAACTATAATAGTAATATAATAGATTTGGTAATAACATAATCAACTGTGAGCTAGGAGTTTTAATTTGAAAAATTTTTCCAAATGTATAATTATTATTATGTTGTTAGTTACTCTAACAGGGTGTGGACGTAATTATAAATATGAAGTAAGTAAATACAATGAAACGATTAAACAAGTAAGAATATCATTACTTGAATATTATGAATCATTATATGAATTAAATAGAATATTATATTTTGAAGATAAAAAATTCAATACAAATAATAAGATATTACTTAAAAATATTGAAGAACCTGATTTAGAAAATTATACTGCAGTAAAATTTTCTGATTTAAATTTGAGAATCAATGCAATTAATGCATTAGCACAATACAGTGAAAATTTGTTAAAAATATATACTAGTGATGCAAAAAGCTTAACATTATCTGATATAAATAATATGGCTACAGATATTATATCCTATTCTCATTCTAAAACTCTAAAAGAATATTCTCCTATTTTTTTAGATTCAACAAACAATTTATCTGATATTATACTTGAAAATAAAAGATATGAATTACTAAAAAAATATGTTAATTTAACAAATTCATATATTATTAAATATCTTACGATTTTAAACGATGAAACCATATCTTTAATGCAAAATGATGCTGAGTTTGAAGTTAAAAATATATTGAATCAAAATATCAACTATTATAATCAATATTTGCGTTATGAAAAACCAAATCAAAATGAAACATCAAAAGAATTACTAAGACAAAAACAAATTGAAAGAATTCAGAATATTTATTATTTTTATAAAAATGTAAAAGATAAAAATCCTGAAAGTATTATTACAAGTTTAATCAAAGCTCAAAATGAGCTATATACATGCGTTAATAATCCTAAAAAAAGTAAAAAAGATTTATTAACAATATTAGAACATATTCATAATAATTTAGTTGTACTTGAAAAGTATTTAAAATAAGGAAATAATATGTACATTGAAATTTTAATGAAAATTTATGAAAATTTTGTAGATATATGTCAATTTATTATTGATAATAATGAGTTGTCTACAGAACAATATGAAAAACTTGAGAGTTTAAAAAATAAATTTATTGAACTTCGTCGCAGTATTATTAAAATGCAAATTTGCAATAATAATAACATATTTGAAACATTTACAAACAGTATACAAGAAAAAGCAGCAGCACTACAAAATGATATTAATGAATTTGAATTACATTGTCAAAAAATAAAGACTACTGCTTTAACTGTAAGCATTTTAACTGATTTACTTCAAATTGGGACTAAACTTGCGAGTTACGCACCGTAACTTCTTCGAAAATCCAATCCTTAAAAATAGTTTTGTCTTCAAAAAGTTCTTGTGGGTTAACTCGACAAGTTGGTCGTGACAATATACCTTTATTATGATACTTCCAACTATCTGCAGATTTTAAACAAAATGCAACAAGTTCACTACAAATAAATTCATTGGGATTATCAAAAATAATTGCAGCAATATTTACAAAAAAATTGCGTGTTATTTTATTAAATTGATGAATTGCAGGTAAAGAATTTTTAGCATGACTAACTATCTGTTTAAATTCATAGGGACAACCTAGTTTAGAAATTGCTGTCTCCGAAATTTTCCTTGCAATATCTACATTCATTTCCTTTGGTTTTCTAAATGATATTATTTTATCTGGATTATTAAAATATTTAGATAATGGAGCTTTTATAACTTTTTTTGAAGCAGCATCTGCTTCAATACAATAGTTTTCATCAATAACAATTAGAGCATGACTTATTTTAATACCTGTATCTGAACAATAATTTGTTAATTTTGCTATCATTTTAGATACAAATGATTTTGTATCATAGCAAAAGCCTACATAACCTATACCATAATTTACATTATATTCGGGTATCATATCTTCTAATTCAAATTTGTTATTATTTATAATAACCTTTTTCATTCCCATATTATGCTCCTTTCTATTATTTTATATTAACAACAAATTCAGGACTTAATCCAACACAAATACCATTTTTTATAATGGATACTTGTATCATGTGTTTTCCAGAATATAAGGTAGATTCTCGATGATAATCAGAATCAATATACATAGACGAAAAATAATTACCTCTAAGCCCATTATCTTTTGCTGCTTCTTCTCCAGTATTCACAACCTGCAATATTGTTGAATAAGGTTTAGGGATATTTGTTTTTAGCTTGAACTGCAAGCTCCCATGCTTAGGTAATGCAGGGCCATTACTATAATACTTTTCAACTCTATCACCATGAATATTAGGCTTAAATGTAGCATCAATACTGACATCATATAAAGGCTTTATTTCCCAAGATGGTTTTTCTCTATAACTAACATCAAACAATGGATTACTCATATATTGAGATTTAGAATTATTAGGCAAAATTGTATTAGATTTTATATCTTCATAATTATATGCACTCTTAATAGATTGCATATAATCTACCTTTTCATTAAGTAATTCTTCAACAATACCGTTCAATTTATTTAACCACTCATAAAAAATGTATGCTTTTTGTGGCATTTTTTCCCATTTGTCCGCAAAATTCTCTTCAGGATTTGTAGGATTTTCTACCCAATAAATGGAATTTCTTTTTTCTATAAACTTATCTAAATCTTGAATAATACTTTTTAATGCGTCTAAAATATTATCTTCGCCTTTATATGCCTTTGTTGCAAGAGTTGTTATAATAATTGAAATGGGTTTATTTTCGTCATTTCCATAATGTAAATCTCTATGTCTTTTCAATAATTGAATAACTTTTTGTAATGTTGTTTTTCTTTTGTAAATAGGAATTTCATCGACTGATTCAGAACAATTAATCACACTAGCATAATGATATTTTATTTTTTCTTCCATTTCTTTTTTAAACCAATTTATATACCCCTGAGGATTACTTTTATGCCAGTTATTTGAAAATGTTGAATATTCAGATGATGTATTGTCAGTTATTTGAATTTTATTTTTATCAATCTCGTGATGATATGTTAGAGAATTGAATATTATAGAATTATCTGGAATCGCTGGTAAAATATCTATATGAAAATTTCTACTATCTGCATATTTTAATGTCCAACAGCGGCGTCCTCCTTCTTCTGGATCTAACATTTTACGATATGTAAAGTGTTCTTTTAATCGACTACCAACAAGATCTTTTAATTTTTGTTGTGTAATACTTTGAGTATCGCTTTGCAAAAGGCATACAGCATCAACATCATAGTCATTTCCATTTATAGGCTTTATTGCAGTTCCTAAAGCAAATGAACCTTGAGGGTAAATTTTGGGTTCATATTTTGCTAACATTGAATTACTATCGGAAAGCCATTCTCCAACTGTTTCATAGCTATTCTTTGCTTCTTCATACTTTGTATCAGATACAGAAATTTCTTCTACTAATTTTTCTAGTAAAATATTTATTTCTTGATGTCTCTTTTGTTTAATCATCTTTTTTCTCCTCGAATTAATTTTTAGGCAAACATATATTCATTACAGGTTCAAATTTGTTTGTATTTTGATTGTTATTATATATTTTTATTGGCATTGAATATTTTGGATCAATTCTTCTTCCAAGTTCTATTGCTATTGCGAGTGGCATAACTGGAATAATTTTCAATTCTGTATCAATACCATGGATATTTTTTATTTCATCGATTAATTTTGAAAATTTATGACTGAAATAATACAAATAATTTTTATTAGTTAAAAACTCTCTATTTGGATCTTTTATTGACAAATCCCACCTACTATATTCTCCGTTTATACTATTCTTTATTCTATCTTCTGTTATATTATCGCTTAGTGATAATGTTAATACAGGTTGTTGAGTAATTTTGTCAGGTTTTGTAATGATATATTCTAAATCTTGCATAGAACTCTCATACCATCCCCATTTCCTAGGATTCCTTTGTAGCTGATAAACCTCTGTTGGGTATTTGTCTCCCAATAAAAAACCTAAATAGATAAGTAATGGTTGTGGTGCTATCGCAAATATAGATAAATGCTTTATGTTTCCATTTTCTAATTCTGGTATTATTTTACGGTTAAATATGTTTTCTAAATTTTTCTTTTCTGCAATCCAAAAATCATCTTCCATATCTGTTAATTCAAAATTTAAATTAATTCGTTTATCTAATATAGGATAATAGTGTGGAAAAACCGCATTCCGAATTTCTCTGTCTGTAATAAACATTTTGGTATTATTGATAGTTGATGTGTAAACTAACGGTGTTGTTTGTTGTTCAGGAGTTATATCTGTTGCTATATCAATTCGATTTTCATGTTTTTCTTTTAATTGATGTAATCTTTCTACAGAGTATTCTTTCATAATGTCTCCAGTATCAAAAAGTTTATTATGTTTTGCACATACTAACATTAAGTTTGAAATGTCTGTTGCTAATCTTTCAGAATCTTGCTCGCTTCCTCTGGGACCTTTGGGAGTTTGTGCAATAATATGTGCGATATTGGATTGATTTATTTGATGATATGTTAATCCATCTCTCCATAACTTTTCGTTACATAACTCACAACGACCTCCTGCTTTACTCCATAGTTCAATAACTACTTTCTCTGGAATTTTGGGTCTAGAAGTACATTTTGATTTTTTAATTTTAGTTATTTTCCCCATTCAACCTCCTACGTATAATCTTAAATATCTCTCCCCTTAACTTTAATAAAAAACTAAAGTAAAATGAAAAATCCTTATTTTCCCTATTGAAAGTTTAAAGTTTTGTATAGCTAAAGTAGGATGGTTTGACTTTTTTCTTTGATTTGATAATATTAATTTGAAAGATTTTATTAATGCTATCTGAGGACCATCCTTTGATAGCTATTTTTATTTTAGCATATGATAACCATGCTCATGTATATTTATGAAGAATTGTTAAAATTTTGTTTTATTTATAACTCCCGACTTTTCTGCCATATTTGTCGTAGTAAGTAGTTGTGCCGTTGGAGTTGGTTTTGTAAGTTCCAGTTTTGCGACCGTATTTATCATAGAACGTTATTGTATTGCCGTTAGTCTTGTAGCTACCTGTTTTTTGTCCATACTTATCATAGCTTGTGGTCATTGAGCCGTTTGTTCTGTATGAACCTGTCTTTTGTCCGTAGCAGTCGTAGCTTGTTGTAGTGTTGTCACTTGTTTTGTAACTATTTGTTTTTTGACCGTAGCGATTGTATTGCGTTGTGGACGAACCTGAGGTTTTGTAAGATCCTGTTTTACTGCCATATTTGTCGTATGAGGTTACGTTTTGTGCCAAGCACATGCCAGTCAACAAAAACAAAGATAATAAACTTGCTAAAAATTTTTTCATAAACACTCCTTGGTTATATTTTTACTATAACAAATCACTATGTCAAATATAGTCATTATACTGCGTCTTTGATATCTTTTTTCACTTGATATAAATATTTTTGAAAATCACAAAAAACATTTCTGATATCATCGATTGTACCAAGTTCATTTATTGCATTTACAGGAGAACCATATTTTAGTTTAATTAATTCCCCAATTCTACTATCATCTAATTCTCCAACTCCATTTTTAATATATTGTTGGAGTACAAAATTAATAAATGCATGTTTGCGAGATTCAATGTTATTAAAAACTCTTATTTTACTCATTTCAACTCTTTCGTTTCTAGATAACATTTCCGTGTTGTATGCCAAGTATTCTAAAACATCGAACACGTCATTATTTTGAGCTGTAATTACCTCTTTTATTTGGTCAAAAGTTTCTTTTGTGTAACCTTGTTCCTTAAATTTTCTAAGCAAAGTTCTTCTAGTTTCAGGTCTAGACCAAATTTCACGCAATTCTTCTTCTGATTTGAAAAATTCTGGAATTTTTCCTATCAGTTTTTCAATAAATGCTTTTGCACTAATTGGTTTTCCGGATTCATTATCATAGAAAGTTGTTTTTGAGTTTGTTATTGTAACAGTTCTTCCACCACCTAATGTAATAATTGTTTTGGGCTTTTCTTCAACTACTGGTTTTGGAGACTTTTCTTTTTGGTTTTCATTTCTGCCATGATGACCACCAGATTTATTTCCAACATACTCTGTTGGACCGTCCCACTCTTTATCTTCAAAGTTATGACTAGCATTTACAAAATCGTATATCGTGAAATATGCCTTGCCATCACACATACGAGTTCCACGACCGACAATTTGCTTAAACTCAATCATAGAATTTACTGGACGTAATAATACGATATTACGGATTTGAATAGCATCAACACCTGTTGAAAGTTTTTGAGAAGTCGTTAAAATTGTTGGAATCGTCTTTTCTGTATCTTGAAATTTTCTAAGGTTTTCTTCTCCAATTGCACCGTCATCAGCAGTTACTCTAACGCAATAATTTACATCATTTGTAACAGTTTTAACTTGATTGATAATATCTCGAACAAGCCCTGCATGATTTTGAGTCGCACAAAAAACTAAAGTTTTTTCATTTTGATTTATTTCATTCATAAACGCTTTTACACGAGCAACTTCACGTTCCTTTAATATAATATTTTTGTTAAAATCAGGCTCTTGGTATGTTCTTTCTTTGTCTATATCACCCTCAATGTAATCTTCAATATTGTATTCGTATGTTCCAAAGTTATCTGTGATTTCTCGCACTCTAAACGGAGTTAAGAAACCATCATCAATAGCATCTTTTAGTGAGTATTCATAAACGGGTTCTCCGAAATATTCATAAGTATCAACGTTATTTTTACGCTTTGGAGTTGCGGTTAAACCTAATTGGACTGCCGAATCAAAATATTCTAAAATCTTTCTCCAAGTGCTTTCATCGTTTGCACCACCTCTGTGGCATTCGTCAATGATAATGAAATCAAAAAAATCTTTAGGATATTGTCCAAAGTATGGTTCATCGCCACTCATAAAGGTTTGGAAAATTGTAAAAAATATACTTTGAGAAGTCGGAACAGTTCCTGTTTTCTTAACTTCTTCTGGTTTGATACGTGCCAATGCGTTTTGATCGAATTGCCCAAAAGAGTTGTAAGCTTGGTCGGCTAAAATGTTTCTATCTGCAAGAAATAAAATTTTGGGCAATCTTGCACCGACTTCTTGTGTATTCCAGCGAGCTTGCATAAGCTTCCATGCTGTTTGGAATGCGATACATGTTTTTCCTGTACCTGTTGCAAGCGTTAAAAGGATTCTTTTTTTACCTTGCGATATTGCTTTTGTTACCGCATTAACAGCGTTTTCTTGGTAATAACGAGCTTTGAACCGTCCACCAGTATTCATTGGAATTGAAGCTAAAGTTTCCCAAAGTTTGCTATCTTCTTTGTACGTCATTTCCCATAATTCTTGTGGAGTTGGATAATTTTCAACTAACTTTTCTTCCCCTGTTTGCATGTCGATTTGGTAAATCTTTTTGCCATTTGTTGAATAAGTAAAACGGATATTCAAAAGTGTTGCATATTCTTTTGCTTGTGCAACACCTTCTGTATAAGCTTTAGATGATTTTTTTGCCTCAACTACTGCAATGTTGATATTTTTATAAACTAGAACATAATCAGCTAATAATCTAGAATTACGCTGATTAACTCCGACAATTCGTCCAGCCTTGATTGGAAATTCACGACGAATTTTGATGTCGCCACCAGTTTTCCAACCACATTCAGCTAGTTTGACATCTATTAGTTCTGCTCTAGTATCTGCTTCTGTAACCATTATAGTTCTCCATTAAAAGCTTTTTGTAAGATTGATTGTTTTAGTTCTTCAAGGTTCTTTGTTTTTTGTTCATAAATTTCTTCTAATTTAGATATATTTTTTCGCATATAATCTAGTTTTTGTACAATTTCGTCTTGTTCAATTTTAGACGGGAATGGAAATAAAAATTTTTCGAATGTGCCTAAATTAATGTTATCTTGCGCGCTACCTTTTCCTTCGGCTTGCAAAACCGTTTTAAAAGATTGAAGCAAGTATTCAACATAATTAATATTTGTTGCTTCATCATCAAATACACAGCCTATTACACTATCCGGGAAACAAGCATCAAAGGTTAATATACCAGTTTCTGCAATATTTGCAGCTATTGTTATGCATAAAGTCCCTTTAGGCCATAATTTACTTTGAGCTAAACCTATTTCATTATATGTTTGACTATACTTAGTTATAAAATGATTAGAGTTGCGTATATCGCCAGTTTGTATAAATGGATAATTACCTCCATACAACTTCTTATCATTTCTCGGACGATGTCTAGAACGTCCTCGACCAAAATCAATAGCTTCTTGGGATAATTTTCTTTTATTACAAGTGGGTAAATTTGATAAAAGGCTCATTAAATAACCATCAAATAAATCTTTCGCATTTTGAAGATTTTGTTCAGCATTTTTCTTAGCCTGCTCTATATTTTCAAAAACTTTATCCAATATCCCAACAATACGTTCTTGTTCTTCTAAGTTTGTATATTTAATTATAGTTTTTTTAAATTCATCAATATTTAGATTTTTTTGAGCAGAACCTCTACCTAAAGAGTAAATATAATCGTTTAAATACAACATTTGCCAGTTTAAAAAATCTTGAGAAATTTCATTTTTATCAATCGGCTTTAGTGTCAAACCGCTATCATTCAAGAAGAATTTATCTTTAACAAATCTAGTACATTGTTCAGACATAGCAAATCTTGCAACTACTAAACTATTTTCTCTATTGTAAGTATCCATAAAGAAGGTTGCACCCCCACCACCATATACTGGATAAATTGTTCCACCATCTCGCTTCTTTACAACACGAGTACCATAATTTATTTCGCATATATCTCCTAAAGTTTTTTCTTGCCAAGTTTTAGAATATTTATTCTGCATCTAAACATTCTCCTTATTATGATAAATTTTATTGATAAGGTTTTTAGAAACTGATTTTAAACATAAATATTTTTCAAATGGTTTTGTAAATTCGTCATAAGTATTTATTTTTTGTTCAAACAGATTTATTATATGTTCTTGAATATCTTTTCCAAACAAATCTTGTTTTCTTTTTCTCTCGTTAGTTTGCCATTGTTGATGGGCAACGTAAAATATCATTAAACCAAGGATTAAAGCAGTCCGATCAAATTGCATTATACTAACTCCTTAATTTTAGCCAAAATTTCAGCAGATTGTTTATCTAATTCAACCATTTCTGCAATAATTTCTTCTGGAGTTCTGTAAACAACTTCATCATTTTTGTTTGGATTTTTCACAGATAAATCCAATGTTTCAGAATCAACATTTTCTATATCTACAAACCAAGAATTTTCGGTTTCTTTGAAGGTTTCAACGCAATCCAAAAAGTCTGCCAAATCGTTTTCATTCAATGGATTTGTTTTGCCCAAGTTTCTATCCAAATTCAATTGGTAATACCAAATCTTTTTAGTAGGTTCGCCTTTTTTAAAGAACAATACAACGGTCTTAACTCCCGCTGTAAACACCTTTGCTGGCAAATCTAAAACTGTGTACAAATTATTGTTTTCTAATAGTTCACGTCTTACAGCTATTGCATCACCATTAGATAAGAACGTATTTTTAATAACAATACCAGCCTTACCACCAGCTTTTAGGGATTTCATAAAGTGTTGCAAGAATAGGTATGCTGTTTCACCTGTTTTAATAGGGAAGTTTTGTTGAACTTCTGCCCTTTCTTTGCCTCCAAAAGGTGGGTTTGCAACGATTACATCATATCTATCTTTATTCTGTATAGACATAATATTTTCAGCCAAAGTATTTGTGTGAATAAGGTTTGGAGCTTCAATACCATGCAAAATCATATTCATAGTTGCGATAATATAAGGCAAAGGTTTCTTTTCTTTACCAAACAACGTGCGTTTTTGCAAAATCTCCATATCATTAACAGAAAGTTCTCTAGCCTCTTTCAAATAATTAAAAGCCTCTACCAAGAACCCCGCAGAACCAACTGCGCCATCATAAATTCTATCACCAATTTGTGGTTTTACAGTTTTGATAATAGTTTTGATTAATGGACGTGGAGTATAATATTCTCCACCGTTTCTGCCTGTATTACCCATATTTTGGATTTTGTCTTCATAAAGAGAAGATAATTCGTGCTTTTCTTCCACTGATTGAAAACGCATTTCTTGGATAATATTAATAATATCTCTTATGCAATAACCACTTTGGATTTTGTTTTTAATTTCTCCGAAAATCTCACCAATTTTGTATTCAAGAGTATCTGGAGATTCTGCAATTTGTTTGAAATTTTTCAAATAAGGAAATAACTTCAAGTCAACAAAATCTTTCAAGTCATCACCTGTCATAGCTTTATTGTGGTCTAATTTACCATCAGAAGTTTGTGGATAAGCCCAATTGCTCCAAGAATATTCAGGCGCAAGAATTGGGGTATAAGTTTGACCATTCAATTGTGCTTCAAGTGATTTATTCATCTCCAAATCTTCTAAGTATTTTAAAAATAATAACCAAGAAGTTTGTTCTACATAATCTAATTCGTTAGATGCGCCTGCATCTTTATACAAAATATCATCAATATTCTTAAAGCATTGTTCGAACATAATTTCTCCAATAAATACTAGTACCAGCCAATAGGGCATAAAACGAATTAGACCATTAAACTCATAACTTGAACAATTTATGATATTTACTTAGTAAGTTACTATGTTTTATGTTGTATTTACACATGTTCATATCATAAAATTATTATTTTTACAATATTATCTTATATTCAAGAAATCATAAACTGCGTTTATAATTTATTAGAGGTACTTATGAACGGCAAACAGTTAAAATCCCATTTAGGTGAAAAAATCAGAAATTATAGAAAAAAATTTGATCTTACCCAAGATGCTTTTGGTGAAAGAATTGGGAGAAATCAACGCCAAGTATCATTGATAGAAACTGGAGCAAGTTTTCCAACTCCCGAAACTCTTACAAAAATTACTGATATTTTTAACTGTTCAATGCGAGATTTATTTGATTTTGAACCTATTGAAAATGTTGTTAATTTGAAATCTGAAATTCATAAAATTGTAGAAACTATGCCTGAAGATAAATTAAAAACGATGTATGTTATTGGCAAAAATTTATGAATCTGCATGCTTACACTTGAAATCTTTCCACTTGCAAGGCAAGATGTGGTGGCGTTAGATGTTATTTAAATAGGGTTTAAATGTTGTTTAAACAGCTTTTTAATTTAAAATATAATATAAATTTTTAGCTCGCAAATACAAATAAGCCCTATCTCAATCTAAAAGACAACACAATTGAATTTTGTTGTCTTTTATTTTGCATTTCGCTTATAATCTGTTCATACTAATTGGGTACAAGGAAGATTATATAAGAAGAAACATCAACACAAATGACACAGTTTATTTACACTATTAAAAACTATACTTTTAATCTGAAAATAAAAGACTTTTGTGCTAATATTCATGCAAACAATAACTATTTATAAATTATTTCAAATTAATTCAAAAGGAATATTGATGACTAAAGAACTACAAAATGAAATAGTGATTTATCAAAGCAATGATGGAAGCATCAACCTAGATGTAAAATTAGAAAATGAAACTATTTGGCTTACGCAAAAGCAAATGGCGGAATTGTTTGGCGTAAAAACGCCTGCGATTAATAAACATCTAAATAATATTTATGATGAAGGAGAATTGGATAAAAATTCAACTATTTCCATTTTGGAAATAGTTCAAAAGGAAGGGAATAGAAATGTTTCAAGAAATACAGCGTTTTACAATCTTGATGCTATTATTTCAGTAGGTTACAGAGTTAATTCTTCTCGTGCTACTCAATTCCGTATTTGGGCAACATCAACTTTAAAACAATATTTAGTTCAAGGTTATGCAATTAACGAAAAAGTTTTGAAAGAAAAACAAGAACATATAGACAAATTAAAAACAACAATAAACCTACTATCAAGAAGTTTGACAAACCAAATAGAAACCGTTGAAGAAGCTCAAAACGTTGTGAAAATATTAGACAAATTTGCTCAAGGGTTAGACTTGTTAGACAATTTTGACCATAAAACTTTGGATAAACAAGGTTTGACAAAGAAAGATGCAGTAAGGATTTTTGAAGAAGAATTTTTGAAAGTTATTGATGAAATGAAATCAGAATTTGCAAGTGATGTTTTTGCAAATCCAAAAGACGGAAGTTTTGCAAGTTCAGTTAATCAAATTTATCAAACTTTTGGCGGTGAAGAATGCTATCCAACATTGGAAGAAAAAGCTGCTATGTTATTGTATTTGATAACTAAAAACCATAGTTTTTCAGACGGAAATAAAAGAATTGCCGCAAGCTGTTTCTTGTACTTTTTAGATAAAAATAATTTGTTGTACAAAAACGATTTACCAATAATTGATAATTCAACGCTATTTGCTTTGACGCTTTTGATAGCAGAAAGCAATCCAACAGAAATGGAAACAATACGCCAAGTTGTTGTAAGTGTTCTAAATTGCGGCACTTTAGGAAACAAATAGAAAAGTTATCTTAATCTCGATGATATTATAATCTATTTTTATTAGTAAATAACACCTTTTTATTTTGTTGCAGTAGGAGGAAAACCACATTTTGGTTCGTAACGAGTGAGCCAAGTGCGGAGCCTTGAGCCTTATTAGCAAGCTGTCCGCAGGACTTTTAAGGCTCAAGCATAGTCACGTCGATGGCGAACGAAGTGATATGTCCACTGCGGCCCACCATAAAGGACAGATAATATATCTGTCCTTTATTTATGCGTTTTTTTAAGTTCTAATTTTTGTAGTCTTGTGTAATATTTGTGTAATCTGTAAAACTAAGTAAATTATTGATATTATTGATATTATTTATCTAAAATTTACTAGCAAAAATACAAATCATTCTATAACAAGTTTTAAATCAAAACTTCCAGAAATACT
>CAKUZW010000011.1 GCA_934718135.1 uncultured Candidatus Melainabacteria bacterium
GCCGCACGAGTGGCAGTAAAGTGCGTGGATGGTCTATATACTTATATTACTTTCTTATTTTAATGTTGGGCTAGTGATCCCAACCTACATTCTTAAGAAAATTTAGTGCTCATATTTCGTACAAATTTTCTAAGTTTTCAGAATGACAGAAAAAATCATGTCATTGCGAACGGGTTTTGAAGGATTGTTATTCAAGTTAGGTAATAGTCTCCAGTGTCGCAATCCCTGACAAGTTTCACCATTGCCTAATTTGTTAGGGATTACTACGTCACTTCGTACTTCTGCCTGACACTTCACCTCGCCATAAACGTGACTCCGTGTCTGCCAAATATGTCCTGCGGACAGCCTATCATTTTGGCAGACAGCTCCGCACTCTGCTCGGTTCGTTCTCGTAATGACATGATTTTGTGTTTGCAGATCCTTCGGGCTCTTCACGCTCGCATTAAACGGATACGGCTCCGCCTTAATGCTTGAGCTCGCGTGGCCTCAGGATGACGCTAAAAATGATATGCTATGATATGATGTGGTGGGGGCAATTTTTTTTCTTTATGTATTTATATATAGATGTAAGGAAATTTGAAAGGGAAAAGGAATGAAATTGGAAAATTTTGCGGCTGAATCTTTAGAAAGAGTTGTTGAACAAATAGAAATTTCTCGTCAGGTTCGCGAGGTGTTGCTAGATATCTGTGCTAAATTTGAGCCATTTGAATTTTCGTCCCCATGGAAGGATTCTGTTGAAAGGGTACTAAAAAATGGAAAGAAATTAACTATAGGTAAGGCCGGTGCAAAGGTTCTTGAAAATTCTAAAGGAGATGTTTTAGTATATAGAAAATTTAGTGGATATGGGCCTACGCTTGATGATGGAACACCTACATTGCGTTTTTATGTAGATCGTCCTAGTGGTCGTACACGTCTGTTAGTCAAACCAAGAGTAGATGGTACATTTTCTCCCGTTAGATTGTAGTATTTTTAGAAAGGATAATATATGGCATATATTGATTATGTAAATTCATTTAATTCAAATGATGTAAGTGTTTTGAAAAAACGACAAAAACAGTCTAAATATGTTAGGGCTGCAGCTTTAACAAGTGGAATCGCTTTTGCCGGTTTAGGTTTATTGCCGAAAAATAAACATAGTATTTCATGTTTAGTAGGATCAGTTCTTTCATTCCTAGCTGTTTTTAATACACATAATTATATTAAAAATGTAGATAAAAAGATTCAATTAAATTCAGTAGGATAAAGATAAAAATCAAACAAATTTTAGATGTTACTATAAAAATAACATTGCAAATGTTGTTGGTTCAAAAAATAGGCTAGAAAAACTTCTAGCCTATTTTTTATTAATCTATATGTAATAGCATTTACACAACTATTGTGACAAGTGCGATAAAGCCTGCTAAAAGCATTGCAGGTCCGAATGGCAAATACATTCCGTCTGCTGCTTGATTGTTTTTCAATCCTGAGATAAGTTCTTTGCATGTCCAAATTCCAAGAGCAACCAAAACAATTGTGCTAGACCAATATGCTACTGGGTGTGTTAACCAGTTCAATTGTTGAGCAATTATAAAGCCAATTGTATAAACTGCAAATGATGATAACGCTCCAAGAGTAAACCAGTTTTTATTATCAATAAGTTTTTTTACAAACAATGGAAGGGTAATAATAATTTGAATTATTGCACTTAAAACTAAAATTGAAACTAAAGCTTTAAACACAGGTAAAAATGTCGGGTAGCTTCCTGTTCCACCCAATAGTCCGCCAAATACGGTTCCCAAACCTGCAGCGATATAAGAATCACCTTCTCCAAAAGCTCTTGCTCCAACTAGTAACAAGCCAAGTCTTGATACTGCTTCCATTATCAAAAATCCTAAAATACCGGCTGCCAGAGAATAAAGTATTGGGCAACTAGTAACTAAATCCCAAGAGAATTTAGGCATTCCGTTTGTGTGAACATTAAATACAAAAATTAAAATTGAAACTAATATACTATAAAAAATACCCACACCAATTAGTGCAAAAGTGTGTACATCAGCAACTTTTTTTTCTATAAAATCTGTTCCTGATAAAACTATAAATAAGCAAGATATAATTAGTGAGAATATATACAAAATAACTTGCGGCCAAGCTATCGGGTTCATCACTTCTAACCCAAATAACGGGTCAAAAGGTGTACAAATTCTTAAAAATAATCCAACAAAAATAAGCCCTGTTAAAAGTTCAACAAACGGGTATTGCCAACTTATATGTTCGTGGCAAAAAGCACATTTTCCTCTCAAAAACATATAAGAAAATAATGGTATATTGTGATACCATTTTAATGGTGTTTGGCATTTAGGGCATTTTGATGCCGGAAATACAATTGATTCTTCACTTACGGTTCTTAATATTACTACATTCAAAAAACTTCCGATAACAAGTCCTGTTATGAAGATGAATGCTAAAACTACCAGAGAAAATGTCATTTTGCCTCCTTTATATCCTCTTCTGTCATTGTATTCTGTATAATGTTATATAATCTGTTTAATGCTCTTTTTAAAATTCGTGAAACCTGGGTTGCCGAAACATTCAGTTTTTGAGAAATAGTTTTTCTTGATTCCCCTTCCATATAATAAAGATAAATAGTTGTTTTATCAGGTTCAGGAAGCTTGTTGAGGGCGTATTCAATCATTTTTTTATTTGCATAAGTTTCTTCAAAACTTTCATTTTCTTCTGATTGAATTCTATCCATTAAAGTTTCGGCTCCGTCAGTAGAATAAACTTTTTGGTCTAGAGAAATCATGTTTTTGATTAGTTCGATATTCATAATTTCTTCGACTTTTTCAAACGGTAAATCAACGTATCTGGCAACCTCTTCTACTGTTGGAATTTTGGTATTATTTTCAGATAGTTCTTCAATTGCAAGTTTAACCTTGTTCATATTTGCAATTGTTTCTCTAGGTGTTTTGACAAGGTTCGCCTTATCTCTTAGGTAGTGGAGAATTTTGCCTTTAATAACTTTGCTGACATAAGTTTTAAAACTTCCCTTAATACTTATGTCATAAGTTTCAATTGCATTCAAAACTCCTACGGCTCCGACTTGAATTAAATCGTCTTTTGAAATTGTATTTGGAATAGGATACATCCCCATAACAATACGTTTGACAAGTTTTAAGGACTCTTCAATCAAGTTCAAATAAACGACATACTTTTTCTTTTTGTCGTTTTCTTTTCTATATTCAATGATTAAATCTTCTAATTTTTCGAGTTCGGATACTTTTGTTTTCACTGTTTTGAAACTCCACTTTACTTTTAGTATAGCATAGATTAGTGCTAAAATCTAAATTTTTAAATTTCGTTAATAAATAACGACATATAATTTTTTTATGCTATTATTAGCATAGAGAAGATTATATATTTTTTAAGGAGCAAATAATGATTACAGTAAAAGATGTTGAACATGTCGCAAAATTGGCAAGATTAGAACTTACTGAAGATGAAAAAGTTTTATATACAAAACAGTTGGGTGATGTTTTGAAATACGTTGACCAAATGAATGAAGTTGATACTTCTAATGTAAAACCAATGACTCAAGTTGTTGATTTTGTTAATGTTATGAGGGAAGATGTTCCTCATCAGGAAATTTCTAAAGAAGCTTTGATGGCAAATGCTCCGGATGAAGAAAACGGATTTTTCAAAGTTCCGAAGATTAATTAAGTATTGAATTTAGAGTGTAGGGAAAAAGTTAATAAGCGGTTAAGTTTTTAATCTTATCCGCTTATCAATATATAAAGGAGTTTTAGGGTATGACAAAATATATTTTTGTGACAGGGGGAGTTGTTAGTTCTTTAGGAAAGGGCATTATTGCAGCATCTTTGGGTCGTTTATTACGTTCAAGAGATTATTCTGTAATTATTCAAAAGTTTGATCCTTATATAAATATTGACCCTGGGACAATGAGTCCTTTTCAACATGGAGAGGTTTTTGTGACAGATGACGGAGCGGAAACTGATTTAGATTTAGGACACTATGAAAGATTTACCGATACAAGTTTTGGGCAGGTTAATAATGTAACTTCTGGTCGTATTTATCAGGAAGTGATAAATAAAGAAAGACGTGGGGATTATCTTGGGGCTACAGTTCAAGTTATTCCGCATATTACAAATGAAATCAAATCTAAAATTGTTGCAGCGACAAAGCAATTCAATCCGGATTTTCATATTATTGAAATTGGTGGAACAATTGGAGATATTGAAAGCTTACCATTTATTGAGGCTATAAGACAGTTTAAGGCTGAAATTGGTATCGGGAATGCAATTTCCGTTCATTGTACGTTGCTTCCGTATTTGCCAACATCTGGGGAATTGAAAACAAAACCTTCTCAACATAGTGTTCAGGTTTTGAGAAGTTACGGTATTCAACCGGAAATTCTTGTTTGTAGAACTTCAAAGCCTATTCCAAAAACAGAAAGAGAAAAATTAGCACTATTTTGTTCTGTTCCAAAGGATGCTGTTATTGAATGTCGTGATATGAAAACGATTTATGAAGTTCCTTTGGCATTGGAAGCTCAAAATATGTGTGCTGTTGCATTGAAAATGTTAGGAATGGATGATAGAACGCCGAATTTAACTTCTTGGGAAACTTTGGTTTCTAAAATTAAAAATCCTAAAACTTCTGTAAAAGTTGCAATTGCAGGTAAATATACAAAACTTTCAGATGCGTATATTTCTGTAGTGGAATCTTTAAAACATGCAGGTTATGCCGATTCTACTTCTATTGAAATTAAGTGGATAAATTCAGAAGAATGTGTTGATTATGCTAATTGTAAAAAACTTCTGTCTGATGTAGATGCTGTTGTTGTTCCCGGAGGTTTTGGTGTAAGAGGAATTGAAGGAAAATTAAATGTTATTCGATATGCAAGAGAACATAATCTTCCATTTTTAGGCTTGTGTTTAGGAATGCAGTGTGCTGTTATTGAATATGCTCGAAATGTTGTTGGATTGAAGGGAGCAAATTCTAAAGAATTTGATGAAAATCCGACTTATCCTGTAATTGATATTATGTTAGAACAAAAAAATGTTAAAGGATATGGTGGGACAATGCGACTTGGTGCGTATGAATGCCATTTAAAACCTGATTCTGTTGCAGCAAAAGCTTATGGAACAGAAGTGATTTCTGAACGTCACAGACACAGATATGAAGTTAATAATGAATATTTAGATAAGATTGCAGATGCAGGTTTGGTATTTTCTGGAATGTCTCCAGATGGGATGTTAGCAGAAGTTGTTGAACTTCCAAAATTAGATTGGTTTGTTGCTTGTCAGTTCCATCCGGAATTTAAATCTCGTCCGGATAGACCACATCCGTTATTCAAAGGCTTGATAGATGCAGCTTTAAAACATTCTGAGAAAAAATCTAAAAAATAGTTTACATTTATTTATGGGGGAAAGTATAAATGAACAATAACGAAGGGTTAAAGAGATTTACTACGGTAAACTTTTTGAATTTCGCATTAGGCTTTTTAGGCTTGCAGTTTGCTTGGCAAATGAGAATTATTTTGTCCGGTCCTGTAACTGAAAATTTGGGTGCGGATGCATTTTTGTACGGTTTGATTTGGCTTGCCGGACCTTTTACTGGGATGGTTGTTCAGCCGTTAATCGGTGCTTTATCAGATAAAACAAAATCAAGATTTGGAAGAAGAAGACCATATTTGTTGGGGGGAGCAATTATTGCATCTATCGCTTTATGGTTGTTCCCAAATTCCGGAAATATAGCAAATTGGTTTGCCAATTTGACAGGCATGAATTTGCCTTCTTGGACAGGGCTTTTGATTGCTGCTGTTATGATTTGGATTATTGATGCTTGTATAAATATTGCTCAAGGCCCATATCGTGCATTGATTCCAGATGTTGTTCAACCAGAACAGCATTCTTTAGCAAATTCATACATTAGTTTGGCAATTGGTTTGGGTTCAGTAATTGCTGCTGCAACTGCACCATTTTTGAAATATGTTTTACATTATCAAATGTCTGTAAATGCTCAATTTATTATGGCTGCTTTAGCTTTTTCTCTTGCAATGCTTTGGACTTGTTTAACTATTAAAGAAAAAAGTACATTTAATGCTGAAGTTGTTGAAGAAAAAAAAGAAGAAGTTGGTTTTTGGAAATCCATGGCTGAATTTTTTGCATTATCTCCAGAAGTTTCAAAAATTTGTGTAATGCAATTTTTTACTTGGATAGGTATGATGTGTATGATGATTTTCTTTACAAATTTTGCTATCCATACGGTTTATGGCGTTCCAGATTTAACTAAATTGAGTGTAGAAGTTCAAAAGACATTTATGGCTGCTCAAACATCAGCTACAAATTATTCTTCAATTTGTTTTGCAATCTTTAATTTGGTTTGTTTTGTAATTGCTGTTCCAATTGGATTTTTGGCTGGAAAATTTGGAAATAAGAAAGTTCATATCATTTCATTACTTTCTATGGTAATTGCGTACTTAGGAATGGGCTTTTTCTGCACGGTAAAACCTGTTGTAACTGTTTGTATGGCTTTATCAGGTATTGGTTGGGCTAGTGTTTGTGCTTTGCCTTTTGCAATGCTTTCAAAATACATAAAACCTGGAACAGAAGGTTCTGTAATGGGTATATTTAATATCTTTATTGCTGGCCCTCAAGTTTTTGTATGTACTTTGGTTGCTTGGATTATCAATAAATCTGTTCTTTATACAAACGAAATGTACAATAACCATTACGAATATTCTTTCTTTATTGGTGCATTATGTTTGTTAATAGCTGCAATCATTACAAAATTTATTAAAGAATAAGGTTGAAATTTTATATATTAAATCAAAAGAATTCACTTGTAATAAAAACGAGTGGATTCTTTTTTTTTAAGAAATATTAAATTATTAGATAAATTGTTGTTTAAGTGGGGCAAAAATTAATTTTTACGGTTTTTACTACATTTGTATAAAAAAATAAATAGAAGGTTTAAAAATGAAGATATCTGGAATTGATTTGTATAGTCCCCAATTTACCTCTAAAAAATGGGATAAAAAAGAAGATTCACAAGATTTTGGCAAAGGAGATTTGAAAGAAGAGTCTAATTCTTCCAAAGAAGTTGTATATGCCTTATCTGCTCTTGCTGTTGTAGGAATTGCAGCTTTAGCTTTAAGAAAAGGAAAATCTGTTCCTACTCACACAGAACCTATAAAGCCAACAATACTTACAACTAATCCTGCTGATAATACTTCAGAACCTGCAAATGCTTTATCAAAAGAAGCTAAAGATGCTCTTGATAAGGTGAGAAAAGCTTTTGGTCAAGAAACAAAAGTTTCTCCCGAAACTATTGATCGTAATATTTTGATTGCTACATCAGAACAAAATTCTGATTTAGCACAATTGAAGGAGTATTTTGAAAAAGAAGGAATTAAAGCTGCAAAATTACAAGCAGAAAATCTTAAATTAAAAAATGCAATAAGACAAAAACTTTCAAATCCAACAGAGCCGGATGCTCAACTTGGAAATAAAATTGATAACAGAATTAAAACAATGCCTGATGATATTAGATCTGAAATGAAAGAATATTATACTCAAATGGCAAAAGAAGCAGATGAAAAGGCTCTTGAATTGAAGAAAATAGAAGAAGCAAAGCAAGCTAAAAGAGATGCAATGCTAAAATTAAAAGAAGAAAATCCAGAAGAGTATCATCGATTAAAAGTTGAAAGAAAAAAAGCTCAAAGACTAACCAAAAAAGAACAAAAAGCTAAAGCTATAAAAACAGTTCCTTCATATAATGACTTTCATTATGGTACCGTGAAGATTATTCCAACCACAAATGGTAATATTGAACGAGAATATATTGATGCAACCGGAAAACTTTCTTCTGAAATTCGTTATGGAAAAGATAAAATTGTAAGAACTTCCTATAAAGAAGGAGTTGGAAAAACTAGTTTCATTTATGATAAAAAATCAGGTAATACTACAATGAAATATTATGAAGTAGATGAAAAAGGTAAGTATAAGCTTGTTTCAAGAGAAGTTGATATCCCTTCAACATCTACAACTATTACAGTTGAACATAAAGAAAATGCCTTAACTCAAATCACAACAGAAAATCCTGATTTACGCCATATTGTTATCAAAGATAAAAAAGGTAATATTATTTCATCTGAAACAATTGACAAATCTAGTCGCCCTCAAAAGCCGGATTCTCCAGAGGCACCTATGGGAAGATTATTAGGTTCATGGTATAAAGATTATTTACATTTATGTGAAATATGTCATGTTGCTCCTCGAGCATGTGGAGTTAAAGGTGGAGCTTTTGATCATTATTATGAACTACGTCTAAAAGTATATGATCCAGATGGATACAAATCTTATATTGCTATAAGAGATTACAGGGCTCAATATAATGAAAAAGCTCAAGTTTTAGACCTTTTAGATAAATTGGATAAAGGTGATTTAAGCGTTCCGCTTTCAGATAGTGAAATTTTAAAAATTCAAGATTTAATTAACTCTGGTGAATTGTCTGATTCTTTTGTAAAAACTTTAGAAAATTTGATTGCTGAAACAGAAGCTTATCGAGCAAGAATGGCAACACAACCTCAGCAAGTGATGGTATATGCTTAGTAATTTAGCAGTTAGTAATATTCGATATAATAATCAGTATAACTATTCTAAAAAAATAAATAGTTCTTCTTTTGACGGGAAATCGATAAAACCAGACTCTCAAAATCTGTTTATGGATTATCTAAAGTATTCTGGTATGGTTTCATTTGCTGGGTTGAACCGCCCAGTAGAAAAGGTTTCAACTTCTCTGTTAAAATCTTTAGAATCATATATTTCAAAGGATATTCCCGTTAACTCTTCAGAATATATTTTCTTGAAGAGAAATCCTCTTGGTTATTATTTAGAATGTGGGAAAGAAGTGAATAAATTTTTACGAAGCGGAAAATTTGATAATATCCGAATAATAACAGATGATGTCCCAGATGGCTTAAAACCAATACTTCAACGTCAAAATGAAGAGAAAAAGGAATTTAATCGTATAATTATAGAAAGTATTCCGATATTAGATTCAAAATTTAATTCTAAAACAACTGAGCCGATGGTTGTTTTTCGAGATGCTCCAAAATCGTGGATGGATACAGTAAAAGGTGGCATTCTTCATGATAATGCTTATATTTCAACATCCACTGAAAAAGGTGCATCTATGGAGGGCATTATTTCAAATGGTGCAGATAATTTTACGTATGAAATAAGATTGCCGAAAGGTACTCCATTCTGGGATTTAACACGTACGCCAGAAAAAGAAATGGTTCTTTCAAGGGATTCTAATTTTAAAGTTCTTGGACATGGTGTTCTCGAATTGATTTTATAGTTTTTTAAATTAAATGCCCACTTTCAATTTTGTATATCTCGACGTCTTTTAGGAATTCATCTTCAAAAAGAATTGTAT
Organism: uncultured Candidatus Melainabacteria bacterium; assembly: GCA_934718135.1. Classification (GTDB taxonomy): domain Bacteria; phylum Cyanobacteriota; class Vampirovibrionia; order Gastranaerophilales; family Gastranaerophilaceae; genus Zag111. The sequence goes on from CAKUZW010000011.1 coordinate 9,442, forward strand.
CAACAGAAGTTATTATTGTTTGGGTTTCAGTGTTTATTGATTTTAGAAGGTAATTTTGTCTTAAATCGTCAAGTTCAGCTAAAACATCATCTAGCAGTAAAATTGGTTCATCTCCTGTTTTATCTGTAATCAGGTCAAGTTCTGAAAGTTTAAGTGCTAGAACTATTGTTCTTTGTTGTCCTTGAGACGCGAATTTCGTTGCTTCCTGATTATTTATATAAAAAATTATGTCATCTCTATGAGGACCAACACAAGATTGACACCTTCGCATTTCTTCGAGTTTGCGTTCTTCGAGAGATTCTAAAAATGAATACTGAATATCTTCAATCGTTTCATCATTTTCTGAATGTATATCAAATGAGCAATCGTATTTTATTGTCAAATCTTCTGTTTCACTGATTGTTTGGTGTTTGTTTTTTGCTAGGTGTTCTATTTCTTTTATAAATTTCTTTCGAATGTAAATAATATTGCTTCCGGTTATGGATAATTGTTCATTAAAAACCTCTAGTAGTGAGTCATTTGTTTTTCCTGTTTTGGCACATTCTTTCAAAAAATTATTTTTTTGAACCCTGATTTTGTCATATTTTGAGAGTCTGTCATCATAAGCCGGATAAATTTGCATAATTGCCCTATCAAGCCAACCTCTTCTATCTTGCGGGACACCACGAAGCAGTAATAAATCGGTTGTTGAAAATAATACGGTTTTCAATACGGATTTAAAATCTTTAATAGTTGATTTAACACCATTAACTCTAACTTCTCTTTTCTTTTCATTGTTATATTGGTACGCCAAATCAATATTTGTATTAGCTTTTATGATTTCTGCTTCAAGCTTGAACTGCTTTTCATTAAATTTAATAAGTTCCAATAAATTTGATGTTCGTGGACTTTTTAGAGTTGACAAAAAGTAAATGCTTTCAAGAATATTAGTTTTTCCTTGGGCATTTTTCCCGATTATGAGAACTTTAGATTTGTCAAAATTTAGTTCCAAATCTTGGCAATTTCTATAATTAGTGAGTTTCAAGCTGTTTAATCTCATATTTTAATTATACTTCAAATATATGATTTTTATTGAAATATGGACTTTAAATAAAAAATAGTGTATAATACAAATATCGTATATATATATTTAGGCGAAAAGGATTGTTTAAATGTTACCTGTAATATCAGAAGATATAGCAAATACTGCTTTTAGTGAAATATTTGAAGATATGCCGGCATGGCGAAAAAAAATGATTCATTACATTAAGGAGGAAAATCCTGAAATTAATACTGCAATAATAGAAGCAGCTAACAAAACGGATTTAGACCCTAAAGCAGTTGCTCTTGGTGCTTATATGACATACTTGCTTGTTGAATTGGCAGCAAAAGAAAATGATACGATGATGAATTATACTGAATAAAATAATATAGGATGGTTTAAGATTATGCTTATAGAAGATTTATTAAAAGAATTAGTAGAGAGAAAAGGTTCCGATTTACATATTTCAAACGCACTACCACCAATCGCTCGTATTGACGGTAAGCTTGTTAGAATGGATTATGATCCGTTAACACCGGAAGGAGTTGAATCCTTACTGTTTCCGATGATGTCAAATGAACAGAGACGTAGACTTGAACAAGAATGGGAACTGGATTTTTCTTACGGTGTTGAAGGCATCGGCCGTTTCCGTGTGAACTTCTATAAAGATAAAGGTTGTTATGCTGCTGCATTCCGTACTATTGCAACACAAGCTCCACAATTGGAAGATTTGGGAATGCCTCCTATTGTTACAACAATTGCTGATAAGCCAAGAGGACTTGTTCTTGTAACAGGGCCTACAGGTTCAGGTAAATCAACTACACTTGCTGCGATGGTTGACTATATCAATAGAACTCGTGCTGAACACATTTTGACAATTGAGGATCCGGTCGAATTTGTTCACACTTCAAAAGTAAGTATTATTCACCAACGTGAACTCGGTATGGATACAAGATCGTTTGCAAACGCATTGAAATCAGCACTTCGTGAAGACCCTGATATTATCCTTGTAGGTGAGATGCGTGACCACGAAACTATTGCATTGGCTTTGACTGCTGCTGAAACAGGTCACTTAGTATTCGGTACTTTGCACACGTCTTCAGCTTCTCAAACAATTGACCGTATTATTGACGTTTTCCCTGAAGGACAACAACAACAAATTCGTGTTCAGTTGGCAAACTCTTTGGTTGCAGTATTTGCACAAACTTTGCTTCCAAAACGTGAACCGGACGGTTCTAGAAAAGGTCGTGTTATGGCTCAAGAAATTATGGTTGTAACTCCGGCTATTGCCAACTTGATTAGAGAATCTAAAGCTGCTCAAATTTATTCTACAATTCAAACAAGTTCAGGTGCAGGCATGCAGACTCTAGAATCTTCTCTTGCAGATTTATTCAAGAAAGGACTTGTAACTATTGAAGATGCTCTTGCTAAATCATCAAAACCTAATGAATTGAGAAGATTAATTCAAGGTTAATATAAAAAAAATAGTTTGATTATATAATGAATATAAGGAGGATTATTCTATGGCGTCAGTCGTTGATGCATTTAACGAAGCTCTTAGTGAGGACTTATCGTATCTAAAGATAGCCCTTTACTCAATTCCGGTGTTTTTCTGTGCCAAACTTTTCGTTGTAGGTAAAATGGGTGAATTTTACTTTTATGGCGGAATTGTTGCGCTCCTGTTATTAGGGTTGTTAACACAAGGAATTAATAATGTCAGGATGAACAAGAGTGAAATCTTGACACTAAATCCGGTTAATTTAGGTCTGGCGGTAGCAAAATCGTTCATCGTTATGGTTCCTCAAATTGCTATTTGGGGGATGATTGGTAGTTTAGTTGTGAAATATGTTCAAATTCCGATTGAACTTCCTCATGTTCCATTGATTTTTTCAATTATTATTTGGACGTTGATTTCTTCGATATTGATAACAGCTTACCTATCTTTTTCAAAATATTTGAAAATTGTACAAGGGTACAATTATAAAGTTATTTTAGAATCTTGTATTGATGTTCTTGTTAGTTTGTTATTCTTTATCCCTCAATTGATTTTTGCGAATGCAGTATTGGTTGGACCTGTAGCGTATTTGTTCTATTTCTTCCAACTACCGTTTACGCATTGGGGTTTTATTCTTTATTGTTCGCTTGCTTTTGTTGTGAATATTTCAATTTGTGCAAATTATTTTGCTCAAGCATCTTATGAACATATTAAAGGTAGTAATGAAGAATACGATGATCGTTGTCAAATTAATCTTATTAAGGATTCTGCTGAAAGAATGAAAGAGTAAGATAGTAAAAAGTTTAAAATTTTTAAAGACCGGCAATTGCCGGTCTTTTTTTTGATTAATTTTTCATTTCTCGAAGTTTTTTCAATTGGTCTCTAATTTGTGCCGCACGTTCAAAATCAAGAATTTTTGCAGCTTTGTGCATATCTTTTTCAAGTTTATCTATAAGTTTTGGCAAATCTTTTTTCTCAATTCCCAAATCGACCATTTCTTCTGCTACGATGTCTTCCAAATCTCTGTAACTTGCAACAAGAGACAACAAATTGTTTTCAATCGGCTTTTTAATTGTTTGAGGAGTAATTCCGTATTTTTGGTTATAAGCGATTTGGATTTTGCGTCTACGTTCTGTTTCCTTAATCGCTCTATCCATGGAATCGGTTATTTTGTCTGCATACATGATAACTTCTCCGCATGCATTTCTTGCGGCACGTCCTATTGTTTGGATAAGGCTTGTGTCAGAACGTAAAAATCCTTCTTTATCCGCATCCATAATTGCAACAAGCGAAACTTCAGGAATATCAAGACCTTCTCTAAGCAAGTTTACCCCAATCAATACATCAAATTCTCCAAGTCTCAAATCTCGAAGAATTTCAACTCTTTCCATTGATTTGATTTCACTGTGAAGGTATCTTACTCGAATTCCCTCTTGTAAGAAAAAGTCTGTTAAATCTTCAGCCATTCGTTTTGTTAATGTTGTTATAAGAATTCTTTCATCTTTATCTGCACGCTTTTTAATTTCTGTTTTCAAGTCTTGAATTTGACTATCAATCGGTCGAACGGAAATTTTTGGATCAAGTAATCCTGTTGGACGGATAATTTGTTCAACGATTTGTTGAGAAGTTTGTTTTTCAAATTCTCCGGGAGTTGCTGATATGTAGATTTTTTGACCAACTTTAGCGTAAAATTCTTCATTCTTTAGTGGTCTGTTATCTTTTGCACAAGGGAGCCTAAATCCATAATCCACAAGTACTTGTTTTCTTGCGGCATCTCCATGGCTCATCCCTTTGATTTGAGGGAGAGTTACGTGCGACTCGTCTACAATTGTCAGAAAATCATTCGGGAAATAGTCTAAAAGTGTAGCAGGGGCTGAACCTACAGGACGTCTTTCAAGAATTCTTGAATAGTTTTCAATCCCTGTGCAATAACCCATTTCTTTCATCATTTCAAGGTCATATTTAACTCTTTGTTCCAGTCTTTGAGCTTCAATTAATTTATTTTCGTTGTTTAATTCAACCAGTCTGTGTTGTAACTCTTTTCGAATTATTGCAAATGTTTCTTCCTGATTTTCATCATTTGTAATGTAGTGAACTGCAGGATAAATTACAACGGTTGTCGGGGTTTCGATGATTTCTCCTGAAACGTTATCTATTTTTACAATTTTTTCAATCTCATCTCCGAAGAAATAAATTCTTGTTACGATTTTTTCATAAGCCGGCATAATTTCGACAATATCGCCTCGAGCTCTAAATGTTGAACATTTTAATTCAATATCATTTCTTTCATATCTAACTTCAACAAGATGTCTTAATAGTGCATCTCTATCAATTTCATCTCCAACGTGAAGTTCAACAGCACCTTTAAAATAATTTTCAGGTAATCCCAAACCATAGATACAGCTAACTGATGATACAACAATTACATCATCTCTTTCATATAGACTCCTTGTGGTATTGTGGCGAAGTCGGTCAATTTCTTCATTAATAGATGATGATTTTTCAATATATGTGTCGGTTCTAGGAATATATGCTTCCGGTTGATAATAATCGTAATAACTTATGAAATATTCTACCGCATTATTTGGGAAAAGTTCTTTAAACTCGTTATACAGTTGAGCTGCAAGGGTTTTGTTGTGTGCAATAATCAGTGTTGGCTTTTGAACCTTTTCAATTACATTTGCAATCGTGAATGTTTTACCTGAACCTGTAATTCCTAAAAGGGTTTGAGTGTCATCTCCGGCTTTTATCCCTTGAACCAGTTGTTCAATTGCTTTTGGTTGATCTCCTGACGGCTTGTACTTTGAAACAATTTTGAATTCGTTATGCTTTCTCATAGTCAACATTTTAGTACAAAATTGGGTTTTGTTGTAACTTTTTGTAAAAATGGTTAAAGTTTAGGGTAAGTTTAGCCGATATTACTAGAAGAACATGAGGTGTAGTATATGAATTTTATTGAATTTTTAAGGTTATTTTTAGGTTTTTCTAAATATGCAAAAGAAATTTTATATGTAAGATAGAATAAAACTAAAAGAAAGGTTGGTTTGATGAAAAAAATCTTAGAGACGTTTAAAAACCTTTACAAAGGTGAAAACATTGTAAAAACACATTTGATTTTGGCTGCATTATATTTACCGATTGCGTTATTTAGTGCGACTGCTCAATTTTTAGACAAAGAGTTTAAGGAATTTTTAGTTCCTATTTTGATTGCAGTTCTGGTTTTTGGATTGTTATCAATTGTACCGATGTTATTTTTGGCGGGTTTTTATTATAGATTTTTAAATAAAAGAATGACTGAACCTCAAGGATTGCCAAAATGGAATTTGGATTGCTTAATTACAGGACTTAAAGCAATACCTGTAGGGTTTGTTTGGTGTTTATATATTGCAGTTCCGGTAATTTTACTAATAGGAAGTTTTGTTGGGGTATTGGCTCTTCTACTTTCAGGAACTCCTTCTGCTGTTGAAATAATTGGTGCAATTCTTTTGGTTCTATTATTTATTGCACTATTTATGGCTTTGGTTGTTGTAATTTCGCCATTTGTAGCTCAAGTGTACTTCAAATACAGTGAAAATTTTGAATATAGTGCGGAAATTTTCAATCCTTTAACCATTTTTCGCTATATGAAAAAATCATTTAAGGAATCAATCATTGTAGCGTTGAAATATATCGTTGTAAATATTGCGGTTTCATCTGTTGTTCAACTGGTTTTGGGCGTAATAATGGTTATTTTTCTAATGTTTGGTATGGTATTTCTTATTGCAGCATCTCCAGCTAATCCGGATCCAACAAAATCAATTGGTTTTATTATGACCATTCTAATTTTTAGTGGTGTATTCGGTGCCATTTCCGGTTATTCAACATTTGTTGTTTCATTGGCTTATGCTGATAACTTGCTAGAAGTATACAAAGATAAAATTGCACAAAATGAACAATAATTTTGGAAGATATGGTTGAGATTAAGAAACGGGCGGAGCCAAATGGCTCCGCCCGTTTTTGTATTAACCTTTTTATTTAGAATTTGATAGAGCTAAAATATTTTGAACAAATTCATTTTTATCTGCTTCAGAATAGTCAATTCTATAACTTTTAATTCTTGAGTCAAAATATTTTGCAATCATATTTGATTGTCTGTCAATTGAATATTCGCTCCAGTATGGTGTTTTTCTTATTTTACTTATAATTTCAGATTCTAAATCCTCAAATTTTGCGGCATCGTTATTTTTTTTAGAGGTTATTAAGTTGCCAATCTTTTCAATTCTATCAATTTCACTTGTTTCCATTGGTTTCGGTTCAATTGTGATTTTTTTATTTATTGGTGTTGAAATAAACTGAATATCGCTATTTTCAAACACTTTTTCAATATTATTTACTTGAAAAATATCTTTATTTTCAATTTTGTTTTTAAATCTTTCTGCCAATCCCATTTTTTATTCCTTTTTAGTATTTTAATATATTTTCAAATTTCTCAACCATATTTAGTTTGTACATATTATCTGATATGTGTTGAGCAAGTTTTTTGTAACTTTGTGAAACGTTTGTTGTGTCGTTAACATCGCTTACCGGAATTCCTTTATTTATTGCAGACATGATTGCAAAGTAGTTGTTTGGAATTTTCCAGTAAATTTCTTTTGACAAAACTTTTTCGATATCTGCTTCTTTAATTTCGTCATTTTCCATATAACGATTTACGACAATTTTGATTTTGTCTTTGTCGTAACCTAATTTATCAAATAGTTCCAAGCATCTTTGTGAATTTCTTAGAGCTGGTAAATTTGCAACAGTTACAAGCATTATTAAATCTGAATTATCTAATGCTGCAATATTTTTACCGTCAAAACTTGCTTCCGCATCAACTATTATATAAGAAAAAGTTTCTTTTAATGTGTTAAACAATTTTGTTATTTGTTTTGGTTGAATATTGGCTGCCTGTTTGAAATACGGAGGATCCGCCAATACATATAAACTTGTTCCTTTGTATCTTTCTAAGGTGCTTAATAAGAAAGTTTCGTTGATTTTATCAAGATTTTCAAGCATATAAGAAATATTAAAAGATGGTTTCAAATCTAAAAACGTTGTGATATCACCCATTTGGAAGTTTAAATCAATCAGTGCAATATTTTCTTTTGTGATTTTCGCAAGTTCCAAAGCTAAATTTGTTGCAAGAGTAGTTTTGCCAATTCCGCCTTTGTTTGAAAATACTGAAATAATTTTGCAGTTGTTATTTCTTTTAGGTTCTTCAAATTCCGTAAGTAATTTATTTATGACTTCAAAAAATTCACTTTTAATAATCGGAACAGGGACAAATTCTTTTGCTCCCGCTCTCATGATTTCTATTATCAAATTTACAGTAGGATTGTCTGAGAGAGCCAATACCTTGCAATTTGGGCATTCTTTCGTTGTTTTGAGAATAAAATCAAGCTTTTCTCTTTTGTTTGTAGATAAATCAATAATTAAAAGACTTTTGTCTTTAATTGTTGTCAAAATTTTAAATATTTCAGAGTAATCTCCCTTATTATCAACTGTTTCAAGGTTATCAAATTCTCCTACAAAAAGTTTGATAACTTCTTTTGTTGAAAATTCGTCTGAAATTATAATTGTTGGAATTTTATTCATTAAACACATACCCTTCCTATGTTAGAGTATATCATATTGAGATAGATAGTGCAATTAAATAAAAATAAAAGCCCCATATAGACGGATTTTGTTACCTGCTGGATCTCGCAGGTGGGTGAGAACCTAGACTAATCCGTTTCCCGCTGGCAATATTTCTATTGACGGGTATACTTCAGCGTCTTGAGAGTTAACTCTCCCTATTTATGTAAATGTAGGAACAAAATTAACGTCTATACAGAGCTTAATTTATTCTAGCATGTTTTGAATTCTTTTGCAAATTATCCTATTCGGTTATCTTGCGTTTTCTGCTAAAACTCCTTGAATATATTGTTCTGCCCTGTCAGCTTCTGCTAATGCTGAATCTAAACCACTTGTATCAATTGATTTTTTTACCATTCCAACAGGAGATGGAATATATGTTCTAACTGGTTCCATTTCTTTATCAGATTTGTTCTTCCCATCAGTTGAATTTGTTGTGGTATTAGTTGTTTCTGTTGTATTTGTAGTTTGAGTTTGAGAGCTGTTTGAAGTTGCATTTTGAGGTGCTTTTTGGCCGTTAGCTGCCATTTTGATTAAATTTGTATCACTTTTGTACTCATTTGGATTTTTAACTTCCGGAATTTTATTTGTACCTTGGAATGCTTTATCAGAAGCTTGTGGATTTGTATTATTTGGAGCTGTTTTTGTTTCTTCTTTTTCAGGTTCTTTATCTTCATCTAATACTGAATTAGTCGGTTTTCCAAAAACTGCGTGAGCACCTTTAGTTGCAATTTTTGCAATGAATGGAGAAAGTAAGAACATCGGAATTATAAATCTCAATGGATAACCTGCAACATTCTTAGTTCCTTTCCACATTTTTCTAGCAAGGTTCATATTTTTTGCATCTTTTGATAAATATACAGCTTTTTGTTCAAGACCGATAGTCAAAAGGTTTGCACCTTTTTTAAGAAGTTTCAAGAATGGGTTTTTAACTCCTGCATTAAGTTGTCTATTCAATGCTTTAGATCTTAAATTGAACCATTTTTTGTTATGTAATTTTAAATTAGCTTCTTTATTGAATTGTTTTAATGCTTTTCTGTATGCTTCAACTTGGTCTTTTGTCATTCCTAAATATTTCAAACCACCGGCTTTGTGCATTGCCCAAATACCTAATGGCATAGCTAAGAAGTAAGAAAAGTCATTAACAAATCTTTCTGCTAAAGTTTTGCCTTTTTCTCCTTTTGGAGCTTGAATTGTATGGATTAACATATCTGCAAAGATAAATGCCTGCATAAATACAGCCAATTTACCACCGGCAAATCTGTTTGTTGTACCTTCTGTTAAGTAAGCGAAAGATTTACCAACCAATTGACCAAATTTAGTTTTAGCCCCTGTTTTTGTAGATATTTTGAATTTGTTGATTAATTCTTGAATTCCAACTTCTCTACCCATAAGGTGACTAGTAAGTTTGCCAAGTTTTCCATCTCTTTTCCAAATTATAACTTTTAAGTTCTTATCACCTTTTTCAAGTATTTTTAAAACTTCGTCCATGTGTTTTAGGGCGTAGTCTTCTTGCATTACTTTTCCATATTGGGCTACAGAATCAAAACCTAATCCTTTGGTAATTTTTAATTCTTTTAATCTGGTATCTTTTAATAGTTTAAGAATTTCGTCATCTGATTTTTTTGCTAAATCTTTAATATCATCAGGACCGAATTTTTCGCCTATTGCTTTTAAAGTTGAAGCTATTTTGTTGATTTGTTCATCTTTTGATAATTTCTTTGCAGCTTCTTCAAATTTTGGAAGAGATTCTTTGAAATATTTGAATTCTTCACTTTGAATTCTTGCCAACTTTTCAGATTTAGGAAGTTTTTCAATTTCACTAATTACATCTTTGCTTAGTCCATATTGTTTTAATTTTACAGCTTGATCTGCCGGTTTTAAAAGTTCTTCAAATACGTTTTTAGTATCAGCTTCCAAAAATCCGTCTAAACCTGCTGCCGGAATTTTTACCAACTTACATTCAGGGCTTGTTTTGTGGTTTCGTAAAGCGTAAAAAATTCTGTTTTTTGGATTAGAAGATACTCTATCCATATATTGAGCTACAGAATTGTATCTTTTGCTTACCCATTGTCCGAAAGAAGATTTTGCAACAGAACTGTTTGAAACTTTATTTGATAACTTGTCTGCTGCTCCTGTAACTTTACCTAAAATGCTTTTATCGTATTCAGTGTTACATTTTTCTCCGAATTTGTCCATTCCTTGTGCAATGCCATACCAAACAGCACCTGCAACAGGCAATGTATATGGACTTTGTGTCATATCAGAACTGTTTTTTACTCTATTACCCAACTCTGTATTACTAACAGATTTTGGAGTTTTAACATTTGCTCCCGCACTGCCATTTTGACCTTCCGCTTGGTTTTGTGCTTCAGGTTGAGTTTGGGTTTGCCCCTGAATATCTTGTTTCTGTTTGAAATATACAGGTTTTTGAGTTTGTAAACTTGGAATATTTAAACCATTAATTTGTTCCAGCATGAGAATACTTTCCTTTTTCCCTACATATTTATATAAAAACATTTTAATCTGTAAATTTGCTAAATAATGAAATTATTTTGCAAATTGTAAACAAATGTAACAAATAAACCAAGTTGTGAAATTTTGAAAGTTGTATATACTTTATATATGCATAAGAGATAAGTAAGAGAGGCTTAAAGATATGGCAGTTGCAAATTTAAAAAAGATTGATAAAAAATTACAAGACATCTATAAAGATCAAATCACAACAACAGTTGCAGTAACTCCACAACCATTTGTTGATAAGTCAGATTTATTATTTCAACAAATGAACTTTATAGCAGCCTACAACAAGCAAATGTTACACATTGCATAACCAAGTTTTATTCTATATTTTAACTCCAATTTAATTTTTCCCCTACAAATTTTATCCCTGATTTCTTCACGAAGTCAGGTTTTTTTTGTACTCGCCGTACGGGCAAAATGCTACCAATGGCTTTGAGATTTGTAAGTCATTGGTTTTCGAGCAGAGGATGAAAGGCGGAGCCGTATCCGTTATTGCGAGGAGCGTACTCGCCGTACGGGCAAAATGCTACCAATGGCTTTGAGATTTGTAAGTCATTGGTTTTCGAGCAGAGGATGAAAGGCGGAGCCGTATCCGTTATTGCGAG
>CAKUZW010000012.1 GCA_934718135.1 uncultured Candidatus Melainabacteria bacterium
GTTTCAAATAATTTGACAGGTTGCACTGCATAAGTGTATTGTCGTTGTATTTCGTCAATTTTGTTAAACATAATTAATCTCTCTCAAATTAATAAAGGATTGAACGTTGGAGATTTTTCAATTTTATAAAATATTTTTACAATCTTAACGTTTTTTCTTAGGGGCGGTAATTTCAAAAGATATTTTGATAAGTTCTGAGAGCGTTTCAGGAGGAATATTATTAACTTCAATAGTACACCAATGCTTTTTGTTCATATGCCATGCTGGTTTGACAGAGGTGAATTGGTCTTTCAGAATTGGTATTAAATCTGGTGGGCATTTGAGATTTATGCAAAGCTCATTGTCCATTGTGAAGATTAATCCAAACCATTTGTTGTTCGATTTGTGTCGCATAACGACAGTAGAAGAATACTCGTCCTTGAAGGGGCGAGTATCAATTGCGTCTTTGTTTACTTTGCATTTTTTTATGAGATCTTGTTGATTCATTATTGATCGCTTTCGTGGTGATCATTATCCTTCATAAGTCTTGCAAAATCAGAAGGCTTAATGCTTTGTACAAAGTTTTTAAATTCTTCAGCTTCTTCTGCATCTTTAGCACTATCAGTTGAAACAGATCCGTTAGAAAGAACATTTGCGGTAACAAAAATAGGTGCATCGATTCTTATTGCAACAGCGATAGCATCTGATGGACGAGAATCGATTTCAATTTCTTTACCTTCAGAATCTTCTAAAAAGATTGTTGCGTAGTAAGTTTCCTTTTCAACGTCATTAATTTCAACTTTTGAAAGTTTATAGCCAGTTTTTTCAATAATGCTAATTATCAAATCGTGGGTCATTGGACGGGTAACGGATAAGTTTTCGATTTTTCTGATGATAGAGCTAGCTTCAGCAGAGCCAATCCAGATAGGTAAAGCACGTCTATTTTCTTTGTCGTGAAGGACAACGATAGGAGAACCAGTTCTTGTATCAAGGGCAATACCCATAACTTTCATTTCAATCATAATAAAATAAACCTCTCTAATAATATTATTAATATCTTAAGTCAAGCAATATTTATGGTCAATAGTAAGGATAGTGGAGAAAACTGGAGGGAAATAGAAGAAAAATAATGGGGTATTTACGAAAAAAAATATTTATGGTACAATAGTTTCAGTAATCCGCAAGTCGGAGAATGATAACTAAATACGATGAATCTTGGAGAAGTGGCCGAGTAGGCTTAAGGCGGCACCCTGCTAAGGTGTTGTATGGGGTTACCTGTACCGTGGGTTCGAATCCCACCTTCTCCGTTTTTTAGTCGGAACTTAGAGAATAAGTGAAGATAGAATTTACAAAAACCGCCTCAATAAGGCGGTTTTTAGCATGTGATTTTATTTAGAGAATTTTTATTGCTAAATTCTGGTTCTTTTTTATCAAAAATTCTTCCAAATTCTCTTTTTCAAATTTTCAAGGTGCAGATTGGTTTTATTTTATTTCTAAAATTATATTTAAAACACTGCATAAATTTACTAGTTGAAATTTATTACTGCAGTTGAAGGTTATTTAAAGTAAAAAAAGGGGGTGTTGGAATTAAAAGAAAGGAGTACACTTTGAGTACAGTAGAACCAATTAGAAAAATTGAAAATTTAAAAAAGATTGAGAAAATTTTATCCAAAAACAAAAGAGATTTATTGTTTTTTACGATAGGAACTAATTGTGGATTAAGAATTTCGGATATTTTAGCCCTCAATGTTGGAGATGTAAAAGGGCGTAATTATATCCAAATCACAGAAAAGAAAACTGGTAAATTTAAGAAATTTCCAATCAATGCCAAATTGAAACCAATGTTAGCAGAATTTACAAAAGGTCGAAAAATTAAAGAGCCTTTATTTGTTACTAAATTCAAGAATAGATTAGAGCGAGTTGCTGCTTATAAAATTATAAATAGAGCCTGCAAAGAAGCTGGATTAGAAGAAACTGTCGGAACTCATACTCTCAGAAAAACATTTGGCTATCACCATTACCAAAAGTTTAAAGATGTTGCAATGTTACAAAAAATATTTAACCATTTTAGTCCTGAAATTACACTAAGATACATTGGAATAGAACAAGCACAAATCGAAGATAGCTACAATAATTTTATCCTGTAAAAGCTTTTATATACAGTGTTTGATAACAAAAAATTAAGGCAACAATTTAAGTCAAATGTTGCCTTATTCTTTCTTAACTGCAATTCATACTCTACCACAAACTTTCAAAGATTTATAGTTATCTCAAAAAATGTTATCAAAATAGCAAAATAAATTAATATTAATTTTTGAAACTCAATAATAACAGTCTTTCCCAGAATTGATAACATTTGACTTAATTTGTTGTCAAACAAGTGATGTAAGTGAGAGTAATCTCAGGAAGTTTAGTGAGTCGTGAAGGCAAGTCTACCTATAAAAGATAAAGAAATAATACACAAAATGAAAGATTTGTTTCTTAGTAAGGAAGAAATCAGAGGATACTTGCTTTTTGTCTTATCAATTAATACAGGGATTTATTTGAAAGACCTACTAGAGCTAAAAGTTCAAGATGTGAAAAATAAACAATATCTGACAATTGGCAAAAACAAAGTTGTCCCACTTAGCGATGAAATACAAAAAATTATAAAAAAGGCAATAGAAGGTTGTAAATTAGACACTCCTTTATTTCGAGGGAAAGTAGGACAACGTCTTGATAGAACCTCTGCCTTTTATATTTTTAAAACGATTTGCGTTGAATTGGGGGTTGATGATAAATATTCAGTCCTATCTTGGCGTAAGACTTTTGCATATCACTATTACCAAAAATATAAAGATATATCGTATTTAATGTGGTTGTTTAATCAACATTCAATTGAACAGGCACTAAATTTTATCGGTGAAGAAGAAAATATGAATTTAAGGTTTAGAGAAGGAGTGGCATTATGATTGAGAACACAAATTCTACTAATAAATATAAATGGGGATATTTAAGAGAAACAGAAAAGCAAGCTCAAAAAGCTGGAATAAGTGATGTTATCGGTATGCATAGAACCGGTTTAGAAACCTATTTAAAAGCAATATTCCCTAATACAAACGATTGGATTCATGATAAAACAGTTCCAAATTGTATAAAAAATACAAGACCTGATTATAGAAGTGAATCTTTAAAACTAATTATAGAATTTAATGGCATAGATCACTATACAAAACCAGATGTCATTTTTAAAAATATTGAAAAAGAAAAAATGTATAAAGAGATGGGATATAAGGTTGTTCAAATTCCGTTTTTAGAAGAAGTTAAAAAGAAAACTTCAAAAAATTTTGTAAAAAGCTTTTCTCAGTTCATATTAATAGGTCAAGAATAGAGATTTCATTGCTTGGAAAACAGATTGTGAGGATTGGAAAAAATAATGAAAATACTTTACTATAATTGGATACAATTTGATAATGAAAAAAATCAGGGAGGTGGAGTAAATGTGTATCAAAGAAATTTGATAGATTACTTAACTAATAATACTGATAATGAAATTTATTTTATAAGTTCTGGTTGGAAATATAATCCACTGAAAACCAAAACATATATAAAACATACAAAAAATATTTTTGGAAATAAATGTAAGTCATTTGAAATTATCAATTCTTCAATTATGGCACCTGCATTTGCTATGTATATGAATCCTAAAAAATTTATTGAAGACAATGGTTCTTATGAGATTTTTGATGAATTTTTATCAGAGTATGGTCCATTTGATGTAATACATTTTAATAACATTGAAGGAATTTCTGTAAACGTGTTAAAGTTAAAAGAAAAGTATCCCACAACAAAATTTATTGTTTCAATCCACAATTATCTTCCAATATGTCCATTAGTTCAGTATTTTCAAAATCATAATAACTGCATTTGTCACAATTACAATAAAGGTGATGAGTGCTTACATTGTTCAGAAGTTCTTCCTAATAAAAAAGAATATTATAAACGCTGTAAATATTACTATTATGATAAATATATAGGAAATTTAAAATTCTTACGATTTCCATTTAAATTATTCAGCAAGTTTTTTAAAGGTAGAAGTTTAAAATATATTGGTTCTTTTGATAAAATGAATCCAATGGATTATGTTGAATATAGAAAACATAATTTAGAAATTATAAACAGATATGCAGATAAAGTTCTAGCCGTTTCGGATAGAGTTCGAAAAATTATGTTAGAACATGGCTATGACCAACAAAAAGTTGTAACATCATATATCGGTACAAAATTTGCGGAGCAAGAATTAGGACATTCTGTAGCTACTAAGACTAAACCTTTTACAATTGCTTATCTTGGTTATGAAAGAGTGGATAAAGGTTATTTCTTTTTAATTGATGCTTTATCAAAATTAAACAAAGAAGTTGCATCTAATATTAATGTAGTTCTAGCAGTTAAAAATATCCACAAAAAAAATGTAGAAAATAAACTCGACAACTTTAATCAAGTTATAATCCACAATGGTTATTCTCATAAAGAATTACAAAATATACTAAGTTCCGTAAATTTGGGTATAGTTCCTGTTTTATGGGAAGATAATTTGCCACAAGTAGCAATAGAAATGGTGGCATGCGGTGTTCCAATTTTATGTAGTGATTTTGGAGGTGCAAGTGAATTATCAACTAGCAATGCTTTTAAATTCAAAGGTGGAAATGAGCAAGATTTTATCTCTAAATTATTAGAAATTTATAATAATACAGAGTTATTGAATGATTATTGGGAAAAACATGTTCCACTAAAAACTATGTCAAAGCATTCAGAAGAACTTATAAAAATTTATGGAGAGGATTTATGTTAAAACATTTACTTTATTATGATTGGCATTTAGATATACGTGCTGGAGGACCTCCGGGGTACTTGGCAAATTTAAGATATGGTTTAGATAGAATTCCAAATCCAGAAAATTTTGAAATAGAATTATGGGCATTGAAAAAAAAATATACTAATAATAAAAAATCAAAAATAAAGGATTTTATTAAGAGTAAACCTCTATTGAAGTTTTTAAGTGCAAATTATCTATCTAAATCTGAAAAAAGATGGTACAAAAATTATGTCCGTTTTTTACAAGATATAGATAATCAATATATTCAAGATGAAGTTATTGATAAAATAAAAAATGAAGAAATAAAAATGGTTCATTGCAATTATGTAATTGATGCATTAAAAGTCTTGAACACTTTAAAGAGAGAAAATATTAATGATGTTAAAGTTATCTTAACCTCTCATATGCCAGAAGCTCCTTCTTCTGAAAATTATAATCTAATATTAGAAATGGGATATTCAAAGAGAAAAGCACAAAAGTTTAGAGAGCTTTGGCAAAATATTGAAAAAAGAGCTTTTTGTGAATCGGATATTCTGATATTCCCATCCCAAGAAGCTATGGAACCATATTTTGATACGATCCCAGAGTTTAAAGATTGGATAAAAAATAAAGATGTAAGATTCTTTCAAACAGGCGCAAAAGCATTAGAAACAGCAAAGACTAAAGATGTATTAAAAAAACAGTTTAATGTTCCAATTGATAAAAATATTATTGTTTATATTGGAAGGCACAATGAAGTAAAAGGCTATGATGTTTTAGTAAATGCTGGAAAAAATATTCTACAAAATCGTAAAGATTCAATATTTCTTATTGGAGGGAAAACGAACAATGTAATACCTTATCCAAATGATAAAAATTGGAGAGAATTAGGCTGGATTAATCCTGCTGAACTGCTAAAAATCGCAGACGTATTTATTTTGCCAAATAAAAGAACTTACTTTGATTTGATTTTATTAGAGGTCATGTCTACAGGTACTCCAGTTATCGCAAGCAATACTGGGGGGAATAAGTCCGTTCAACAGGTTACAAATGCACTTATTATGTATGATGGAACTTCTAAAGATTTAGAAGATAAATTAACAGATTTCTTGAATAAAACAAAAAACGAAAAAAATATGTTATCTAATAAAGTTTTAGACGCATATAAAAATAACTATACTCCAGAACTTTTTGCTCAAAGATACATTAATTTGATAGAAAAGATTTATCAAGATTATGGAGTATTATAATGTTATTTATTCAAAAATTTATAAAGATTTACAAATGGGAAAAAAATAATAATAAAGTTTTTTTGATAACAAGAGATGGTAAAAAAAAGCTTTTCCCTTTTATAAAAGAGTTAAATATAATTTTTAATGGAAGCAATAATACAGTTAGTATTTATGCACCAGTTAAAAATATTCGACAATCTACAATAAGAATCGATGGAAATAACTCTGAATTTATAATCAAATCAAATTGTACATTACATTACAATTATTTTTCTTTATATGACTCATCAAAAGTAGAAATTGGTGATAACTTTACTTGTTATGGTGGAAGTTACAGTATTTGTGGACATAGTAAACTAACTATTGGTAACAATTGTTTATTTTCTAACAATTTATATTTAAGAACTGATGACGGACATACTATAATAGATAAATTTAGTCATGCCCCTCTTAATTCACCAAACGATATTAATATAGGCAACCATGTCTGGGTTGCTACAAAATGTTCCATTTTAAAAGGTTCTAAGATATCCGATAACTCCATAGTTGCTTTGGGTTCAGTTGTTAACAAAAAATTTGAAACCGAAAATTGTTTGTTGGGGGGGGTATGTGCAAAAATCATCAAAACCAACATATCTTGGGACAATAGGAATTTTTATGAGTATGTATATGAAATGGAGAAAAACTAATATGATTTCAATAATATTACCTATATATAATATGCAAGACTACATATCTGAATGTTTGGAAAGTGTTCTTAATCAAACATTTAAAGATCTTGAAATAATATGTGTCAATGATTTTTCGATGGATAATTCTATGACTATTGTTAAGAATTATGCAAAAAACGATAAGCGAATAAAAATAGTAAATAATGAAAAAAATAGAGGTCTTGGTGGGGCTAGAAATGCAGGTTTAGATACCGCAACAGGAGAGTATATAATTTTTTGTGATACTGACGACAAAATGATGCCTGACATGGTTGAAAAATTGTATCAATGTATTGTTGAATCTGATGCTGATATGGCATTTTGTGATGTAATGCTATTAAGTTCTGACGAGTTACTTACTCCTTATAAACCGTTTCATGATATGACAATCTCTGCAAATAGAATTTTTTATCCCCAAAAAGCCTTTTACAGATTTTGCGATATGTGGCCGAGTGCTTGGAATAAAATATATAAAAAAAGTATTATTGACATCAATAGAATAAGATACCACGAAAATATTTTATATGAAGATCATACTTTTTATTATGAATATTTATTAGCATCCGAGAAGGTAGCATATATACCAGAGCCACTATATATTTATAGAAATGAACGTAATGATTCAATAATGAAAGAGGTTTCGCCTCGAATTTTTGAAATATTTACAATTCTCGATTATATAAAAGAAATCTTTAAAAATAACCTAGAAGCTAAATGGTATAAAATTTTAATGCCTAAAATTGCAACTAGATTAATATGGGAAAGAACACTGAATTTTGGCAAAACAAATAAATTAACTAAAAACTTTAATAATCAAGCTAATAAATATTTATCACAATTTAAGCAAAAAGACATTTTTAGATACAAAGATTTTTTCATAGATGACAATGGAGATTTTTTATATTCGCCATTCCAAAGATTTATGCAAAAAATCTTTTCAATAAAATACTACAGAGACCACGATGTAATTTTTGTTTGTGGAATTAAGTTCAAAAAAAGAAGTTCTTTAAGAGAACTATATATAAAGATGGATATTATTCAACAACAAATAATTTATTTAAATGGAGAACTAAATAATGCAAATAAATAAAATATTGATATCATCAGATTTATTAAGACCACTTATTGAACCAAATGGGAATATTGAATACTTCCATAAGGCAAGGTTAGATAAATACTATTATGCACTTTGTTATCAAATTCAAGAAGCCGTAAATATTCCAGTTGAAAAATTCAGCTTTGATAATACAGATTTTAATTTTTTTAAATTTTATTCATTATGCGACATGGAGTTAAAAGATATTTATAGTTGGCTCAAAATTTATGATTTAGAAAATATTCCCCAAGTTGCAATTGATTATTACAAAAAATATATTTCCGATAGTTTAGTGATATATCATGAAGTTCCTAATATAATCAAAAGGATTCACGATATATTGAACATTCCATATATTGATTTAAATGTTCACCCAATAAGGTTTTTAGATGATAACTTTTGGGGAATGACAACTAATAATTGTGAAATATTTAATAAGTTAAAAAAATATCAAGTTGATGAAAGAAGTTTTTATCTTTATGCAAATTTGATTAAAGCTCAAGTTAAATCTTGGACAGATAGTAAAATATCGCCGAATTCATTATTGTTTACAGGGCAAACCAATATTGATAAATCCTTATATTCAAACGGCAACGCAATGACAATATTTGATTTTGAAGATAAATTGAAACAATTTGGAAATAAATATTCAAAAGTATATTATAAAGCTCATCCATATAATGATAATTTAGGACAAATTAGACAATTTTTAAAACAATTTGATTTTATAGAAGAAATTTCTGAAAATTTCTATAAACTTTGTGCAGACAGTAACATTAGTGCTGTTGCAAGTATTACTTCTGGGACTTTGTATGAAGCAAAATATTTTGGCAAAGAAAGCATCTTTTTAGGTGAACCGTACATACATTTAGATTATAGTAAAAATTGTAATTTCAATAAAAATACGACACTTTCTATTTATAATGATTTCTTGAATCCGGTATTTTGGATGGATATTTTGTCTGATATTTTAGAGGTTAACCCAAATGTACAACCAATTATTTTACCACATAGAAGCAATGAAATTAGAACTGCATTTGGAGATTATTGGGGCCAAACAGAACTCGATCCTTGTGTAAAGATGAATTCTAAAAAAATTGATTCAATAGTCGACAATATAGAAAAAACTAAGATAGAATTATTTTCGTATATTGATAAATGCAATACTTCACTATGGCAAACTGTAAATGATATAAGAAAAAGTATTCAAAACAAAACAGACAAATTGTTCTATAAAGAAAGAAATGGACAACATAGAATTATTCATATAGGTCCTGTAAAAATAAAATATAACAAGATTAGAAAAAATGAGTTATACAATTATCCACATAGTTTAATTATTGATACAACTGTTTTATGTAATAATAATTGCAGTTTCTGTTGGCGAAGTAATTACCCAGAATATTTAAAGCATATACAAAAAGACTATTCGAATAATCATACTATGGATTTTAAAACATTTAAAAAAATCATTGATGATGCTGTGCAATATGACAGTATTCGATGGTTTAGTTGTTGTGGCCCAATGGGAGACCCGATGCTAAATTCACAGATTGCTGATTTTTATGAATATGCAAATAGCAAACAACATTTCAAAGATATTTGTGTAAATACAAATGGTTTAGCAATAGACAAGCATAACATAAGTAAATTATTAAATAATCTTACAGAATTTAGCATAAGTGTTGATAGTATTTGTCCTGAAACCTATGGCAAAATTCATGGAAACCCAAGTTATTTAAAAAAAGTAATAGAAAATATAAAAACCTTAGTAGAATTTAAAAGAAATAACAAATGTTTAGCTAAAATTGTTGTACGCTTTACTGAAAATGAAATCAACATGGGTGAATTCCCAGAGTTTGAAAAATTTTTCCTACGACTTGGCGTTGATGAAATTAATTATACTAAAATTCATGGTTTTGCTGGAGTTCACAAAGAACTTAAAAATCAGAATACAGCTAACAGTTGTCAGCAAATATTAGGGGCAATAAATTTTAATTTCAAAGGTGACATGACTACATGTTGTGTTAATTGGCAAATTGAACCTACATTTGGAAATATAAATAAAAATTCTATTAAAGAGATTTGGAACAATAGAAAAATGAAAAAATGGTTAAAAAATCGTTTAAATATAGAGCCATGTAAAAACTGTAGTGGTATTGGTTGCGAAGTACAAAAAGGTACAAGAATTATACGAGGTAATAATGGATAAAATCAATATTGCATATACACCTAATAATGAAAATTATGAAATGACACTTGTTTCCATATATAGTGTTATTAAAAATCATCAACAAAATGATTTAAGTTTTTACATAGTCGTTGGTAAAGATTTTAAAAATGAATACAAGACAGAATTAAATAAACTCAATAAATTTGAAAATTGTGCTATCTTTATTATAGAAATAGACCAACAAAAATATAAAACCCTTTCTTCAAGGTTGCTATATTCTCCTCGATTATCGTTTTTTGAATTTGGGAAAATTATAAATCAAAATAAAATATTATATTTAAACTCATATTCAATAGTAAATGAAAATCTATGTGATTTGTATAGTATTGATATAGAGGATTATTCTTGCGCTGCTACAGAATTCATTTATCAAGAAAATATAAAAAATGATTTTAAAATTAATAAACCTATGATATATAACAATACCGTGCTTTTAATGAATTTAAATAAATGGAGAGAAGATAAATATTTTGAAAAATTTATTTCTTTAGATTTCTTGCAAACAAATAAAAGTTTAAACTTATTAAGCGATGCAGAGTGTTTTAATTTAATTGTAAATGACTGTTTGCTAATAAATGGAAAATATAATTATACTGAGGCTTGGTTTGGTGAAAATGTAAAATTATCTTGTTCAGAGCGAACTAAACAACTTTACAAAAGACATCTTATGCATATCGAAGTGCCAGCAATAATTACAATAATGGGGAACAAACCTATTTCTGAAAATAAATTTGATAACAGTTATGCAAATCTTTGGTGGAAATATGCAGAGCAAACACCGATTTATGAAGACATAAAAGAGTTTAGACAATTGAACAAATACAAATTGTCTGCAACCGCTGCTCAAAATTCGTTCAAATATTCTTGGTTATTATCAAGAATATTCCCATACATAAAACCATACTGGTTCAGAATCCTATTAGGTTTTGCTATTGCAATTCCTCTAGGATTACTTGACGGTGTAACTGCATTTGCTCTCAAACCATATATGGACTATGTTGTTGGAGGCAAAGCCTTTGCTTACAGCTGGCATGGGTTGAATTTATCTATATCAAGTTTGCAGATGGCATTTATTATTCCTGCGGGTGTAATCCTATTTGCAATTATCCAAGGTGTGCTTCGTTATTTGAACGGTTATCTTTCAACTTGGACATCTCAAAGAATTACTAACGATGTTAAATTTGACCTGTTTGAAAGACTAATCCACATGCACCCACAATTCTTTGATGATAATTCTTCTGGTATTGTTATTTCAAGATATATGGGCGACCCTGCGACAGCTTCTGCTGGTATTGTTGACCAAATCAAAACAATTACAACAAGTTTATTCGGGGCATTAGGTCTTATTGCTGTAATGATTTATAGTTCTTGGAAGCTTGCTTTTGTTGGTGTAGTTGTTTTGTGTATTGCGTTTTTACCAGTTGCATTGATTAGACGTCGCATAAAAGATGCCTCTAATAAGAATATGGTTATCGGTGGTAAAATTACAACAAATATCAACGAAACTTATTCTGGTAATAAAGTAATGGCCGCTTATGGTTTGCAAGATAGACAAAATGAGTATTTTAAAGACCAAACTTGGAAATCATTTAATATAAATATGTCGTTATACAAACGTGCTGGTTGGATGTCCCCAATGATGTATTTAATTGCATCAATCGGTATTGCAATCGTTTTAGGTTATGGAACTTACCTTATCAACACAGGTCATATGACCGCTGGTGCGTTTGCTTCATTCGTAACATCGTTATTACTTTTGTATAAACCAGTAAAAACTTTGGGTAATACTTTAACAGGGATTCAAAATATATTTGTTGCGATGGGTCGTGTATTTGAATTGTTTGATTTAGAGCCAAAGATTAAAGATTCAGAAAACGCTGTTGAATTGAAAGGTTTTGAAAAAGAAATTCAATTTAAGGATGTGTATTTTGAATATGTACCAAATCAACCAGTATTAAAGGATATAAATTTAACAATTCCAAAGAATGAAACACTTGCGATTGTTGGTAATTCTGGTGGTGGAAAATCTACATTAGTAAATTTATTACCAAGATTTTATGATATTAAATCTGGTTCTATTACTATTGATGGTAAAGATATAAAAGATTTTACGATTAAATCTTTGCGTCATAATATTTCAATGGTCTTTCAGGATAATTTCTTATACACAGGAACGATTAAAGAAAATATAATGATGGGAAATCTAGATGCTACGACTGAAGAATTGATGGCGGCAATAAAATCTGCTCACTTGGAAGAAATGATTCAAGAGTTGCCAGAAGGGCTAGAAACAGAGCTTGGCGAAAGAGGTTTGACTCTATCTGGAGGTCAAAGACAACGTGTTGCGATTGCAAGAGCAATGCTTAGAAATGCTCCAATTGTTATTTTAGACGAAGCAACGTCAGCTCTTGATAACGAATCAGAAGCAATCGTACAAAAAGCGATGGATAACTTGATGCAAAACAAAACAGTATTTGTAATTGCACACAGATTATCTACGATTAAGAATGCAAATAGAATTGCAGTAATCAATGAAGGAAACCTTGTAGAACTTGGTACTCACGAAGAGCTTATGGCAATAGAAAATGGTGAGTATAAACACCTTTACGAAATGCAATTCAGAACACAGGAAATAAATGGATAGTAATAAAACTAAAAAATTACTGAATATTTCTTTATTACAAGCCTTTGGAATACTATGTGTATTGTTAGGGCATTCAGTACATATATTCAGTTCTTGGGGTTGGTATTTTCACCAAGCACCACTGAATACGACTTGTAATATAATTCATCATTTTGTTTATTCTTTTCACATGCCATTGTTTATATTCTTATCAGGGTATTTATTTTATAAAATGAAATCTGATAATTTTGATATCGTAAAATACATCTTTAAAAGAATTAAACGGTTAATTGTTCCATTTATTGCTGTCGGATTTTTGTATTACATTCCGATGTTCAGACTTATAAGCCCTGAAAACAGAAGTTTAATGCATCTTGTAAAAGATTTCATAACTCTGGATTTCTGTGGTCCGTTTTGGTTTTTGATTTCGCTATTTTTTATTTCACTTACCGTAATTCCTTTTACGGAAACAAAATTGAATAAAATACCGGCACCTATTATTGCTATTAGTTTAATCGTATTAAATCTATTAAAAATATCGGGTATTCCGTTTGCAATTCAATGTGTTCCAAAATTGGCAATATATTTTTATTTGGGATATCTAATCGTAAAATACGAAAAACCAATTTATAGTTATTTTATAAATAATAAAATTGCAATGATTATAGCAACTATAATTTGGGGTGTTTTAGAAATTTTAAAATATAAAAATTTTGATAATATTTATCTAACATTAATAACTGCAAGCGTTTCTATTTTTGTATTGTTTGCATTTTCAGTGCATATTACGAAGAAATTTAAAAATATATCAACATCTTGTTTCGTTCAAACATTATCTACAAATATGTTGTTTATATACCTTCTTCAAGAACCAATTATGTTTTCGATTCTAAAGGCTATGAATTGGGGAACTGGTTATAATGCAATTTTTGTTTCGTATATTTTATTTATTTCTACATTGATAATTTGTTTAGGTTTTATATATTTAAAAAGTCAATTATTTCGAAAGGATTTAGTGTGAAAGGCATAATATTAGCCGCAGGAGCTGGCACAAGACTTTATCTGGCATCTTTGCCTATATCAAAAATTCTATTACCAATTTATGATAAACCAATGATTTATTATCCATTGTCAACATTGATGCTTGCAGGCATTAAAGATATTTTAATTATTACTAACGAAACTGATTACGATAATTTTGTAAAACTCCTTGGAGATGGTTCTCAATGGGGAATTCATATTGATTATGAAATTCAATATATTCAAAAAGGGATTGCAGATGCATTCTTACTTGCTGAAAAATGGATAAATGGTGAAAAAGTTGCATTAATTCTTGGGGATAATATTTTTCACGGATTTGGATTCTCTACGATCTTAAATAATGTAATAAGCAATAACGGAGCAACTGTATTTGGATATAGAGTAAGTGATCCGGAAAGATTTGTGGTTGTGGAGTTTGACGACAATAAAAAAGTTTTATCTCTAGAAGAAAAGCCAAATAAACCTAAATCTAATTATGCCGTTACCGGTTTATATTTTTATGATGGGAAAGTTTGTGATTACGCAAAAATGTTAAAACCATCAGCTAGAGGTGAATTAGAAATAACTGATTTAAATAAGATATATTTAGAGAAAAATCAGTTAAATGTCGAATTGTTAGGACGTGGATTTACGTGGCTTGATACAGGAACTCACGATTCAATGTTAGAGGCTAGTAATTTTGTTAGAACCATTGAACTTAATAAGGGCGAACAAATTTCCTGTTTAGAAGAAATTGCCGTAAGAAAAGGATTTGTTTCTATTGAAGATATGCATAAACAAATAAAACCATTTGTAGATAAAAATGCGTATTATAAATATATTTTATTAATTTTGAAAGAATTAAAAATAGCAACAAAAAATAAAAATTAGAGAAAAAAAGATTTAGAGGCATAAATATGGACGAAAATAAAATAAAATTGGTAGTAGGAAAAACTATCAAAAGATACAGAAAAGCTTTTAATTTAACACAAATGCAACTTGGAGAAATTATTGGTATAAATCAAAAACAAATTGCATTAATTGAAACAGGAAAATCTTTTCCAATGTTATCTACAATGACAAAATTGGCAGAAGTTTTTAATTGTTCAGTGAGTGATTTTTTTGAATTGGTTGAAGCCAATAATAAAGAAACCCTTCAAGTGCAAATACAAGGCATAATAAATCACTGTGATATAGAAGAATTAAAACAGGTATATAAAATACTTAAAACAATTAAGATTTAGCCAATCAAAAAACTAATCAGATAACAACTCCAAATAAAAGAGAAAGAGGTATTATATGACAAGTATTCATGAGTTTTTTAGTCCAAGTTTTCAAAAAAAATTAAAACAAGAAACATTCAAGTTAGAAAAATTTGAACAACGATTAGTGCAATATAAGAATTTATTGTTAGAAGGAATTAAAACTCTTGATTTAGAACCTAGCAATCCTTATCATAGCATTGTATGCTATGATGCCCAAAATAATGATGTTATAAAATATACAGAGGAATATATTAAAATTTTAAAAAACTCACTTAATAAAATTGACAGTTTTTGTGATTCACTCATCGATTCTTACAAATTGTTTATTAAAGAAAATTCTTATTCTGCAACAGGTAAATTTGGCAAGATAATAGATAAATATAATTTAATAACAGAACATTCTACAGATAATTCTATTTTTAATGAAAGACTCTTTTTTCGTGCAAGAATTAACGATAGTAAATTTGATATTAATAATCCTATTGAGTGTTTTCATATACCATTTAATAAAAGATATCTTATCTCAAATCAACGTTTTAGTGTTGCAGGGCAACCAATGTGGTATTTGGGAAATTCTATAATAGATGTATGTAGAGAACTTGATAAAGAAAATATAGATAATTTAGTTATATATGGTTTCTTACCAACATATAAAGTTATAAAAAGCCTTATTCTTCTCGATAGTGTTATTTTTAACAAATTTGTTAAAAATATTATTCCAGCTCCTAACCAAGACCTTAATACTTGTCAAGTTGAAGATGATATACGAAAAACAATTTTATATGAATTGCTTGTTTTTCCTCGAAGACCAAAATATATAGGTTCTTTTTCTGAAGAATACATATTACCTCAAGCTTATACAACCTACGTTTTAAATAAAAAACAGTGGAGTGGTATAATTTATCCATCATCAAAAAATTATGCAGATATAAAAAATGTACATCCTTATTCTAGATACAACTATAATTGTGCACTGTTTACAAAATACAGTGATGATGAAATATATGATAAAGAGCTTTTTAACCAAACTTATCATAATTTTTCAGTTTTGTATTTAGATAAAAACGAAAAAGAGATTACATTAATTGACGCAAAAAATAAATTTGAAGAATTAAAAAAACATCAAAAAAAACTCAAAAGTAGTTGTTTATCATACATTGCAACTTCTCACCTAGAATTATTCGAGTACTTAAAAGACGCAACTATAAATGGAGAAAACTTCTTTGATACACAGTATGGAAAAGCGGAATTAAAGATTTTTGTTAAATTATGTGATACTATATTAAAAGCAATGCACTATCAACATGAAAACGAAAATACAGCTCCAGTCCCTATCAGGAAATATTTAAATCTTCTCAATTAAGATTAATAAACAAATATGGAATATAAAACAATAGTTGACGTTTTGAATGTAAGTAAAATGTTGTAATAAGACTATTCTTCGATGTGTAGCTTATGACCTATACTCTGTTTCTAAAATACTAAAGTGGACATTGTATAGAGAATTTGGTGTTAATACTGAATTCTTAATTGTCCATGCATTGTATACGAGAAGATATACACAATTACAAATAAAAGAATTATTCTATTTGAAAAATACAACTATATTGACACTATTTTTGTAATAAAAAAGAAGGTAAATAAAATTATTTTGTAGCTTCTTGAACATATCGAGAAAAATCATGTTTTATATATTCAAAAATAACATCTGCAATTCGTGAAATGGCAAATGTTTTCTCTTGCTCAGTATTTTCATTGCTAAATTCATATGAAAATTTACCTAGTAAATCAATTATGCTTTGAAAGAGTGGTGTATTCACAACTTCACATCCTAATTGTTCTTTTATATATCTTTCTATTTCAATCTGAATTCCTCTTTTTATCGGATTTAATTTATAATACAGATCCATTATTCTAGAAATATCTTTTTGAAGATTTTTTCTTGCATATTCAAAATTTTGTTTATAATCTAAATCTTGTTTTAAATTATTTAAATTTGTAATTATATTACACTGAGGAGTAAAAGAAGTCTCATTTAATAGATTATATCCATATGAAAAATCTTTGCCATCGTAATTCTC
The DNA here is from genome assembly GCA_934718135.1 of uncultured Candidatus Melainabacteria bacterium. Taxonomy (GTDB): domain Bacteria; phylum Cyanobacteriota; class Vampirovibrionia; order Gastranaerophilales; family Gastranaerophilaceae; genus Zag111. The sequence goes on from CAKUZW010000012.1 coordinate 17,074, forward strand.
TTTTAGTATACATACATATGGCGTAATACTAAACAACTTTATGTAAGCAATAATTTTTCCATATCCACCTTCTACATAAATAAAGTGAGATATTTCGTCAGGAATTTCTTCAAATAAAGGTGTTTTTAAGTTATAAAATAAACATTTATCAAAAATGCTTTCAGATTTATTTTTCAACAAATCAATTATTGCATCATCATCAATCTCAATATCTGGCTTTATTTCTTTGAAAAACAAATATGCTATTTTTAAAATTCCTAATGCAACATTTTTTCCACCATATACACCTTGGAATGATAACCTATCAGGTTTAAATTCCAAAGTGTTAGTTGATATTATATCCCAGTTTTTATCAATATTTTCTTGAGCATCCTTAATCTTTTTTTTTATAATCTAATCCTAATTTAGAAAGCTCCTCTTTCTTTGCTGCCAATTCTTTTCCGATTGCATTTTTTAATCTTTTTTATCAATTGGAGCTTCAAATCTTAATTCAAAACCATTTTTATCGCTTTTGCACGTTTGACATTCTACATTAGCTAATTCATAAGTTCCATCGTTTAAGATTCTGTATTTAGTATTATTTTTAGCGTCCGTAGCTATAAAAGGTTGTCCATTCCCTCGTTCTCTTTTTATTTTAAATAAATGAGTAATTTGTGAATATACCCCATCAAATGCAAGGTCAATATTTTCTCCTAACCAAGAATTACAATTTTTGCAAATTAAGTTTTTTGATTTAAGCCTACCACATAACACATTTGGAATAATATGTTCTTCTGATAATTTTTCAAAATTCTCTTTTTCAAATTTTCAAGGTGCAGATTATTTATACAAAGAAAAATTTATAAATAATAAGTCCCAATATTAGTATATTTATAATTGACATTATAATTAACCATATTTTACATTTGAAAGAGTATTCGTATTATTTTCTTGTTATTATTCATTTGTTTCTTCCTTCACAAAGGGATTTTGTCGAAATTATTAGAAAATAATGTATCTAGTTTTTTAGGAAAATTTACTTATTCAATTTT
>CAKUZW010000013.1 GCA_934718135.1 uncultured Candidatus Melainabacteria bacterium
TAAATGCCACATAAACATTGCTTATTCCTCATGTCGTGCCTTGTTAGTAAAAACAATCTGCAGAAGGGAATGGACTTCTCTGATTAATAATAAAATATCCCCAGTACTTTTCCACTGAGCCCAAAAATAACAAACCTAAATAATTACTTGACTAATTCAAAATTTCATGTACCTTTGCAAGAAAGGACATTATCGGAATAAACGAGCCCGTCATTAGACGTCCCAACGTTGGTATCCGACAATGTCTTTTCTTCGTTCACAGCTTGATTATAGTAACACATTTCGTCATTATGATGTCGGATAACCACGGCTCTATAAGGTCTCAGATTTGGAGTAAATTTTGACAGAGCATTATAGACATTTCTGATTCAAATATACAAGAATTAAAGAAAAGAATAAGCTCCCTATTTAAGTGTTACACAATTTTGCCCACTTGCTAACTATCTTTGCAGCAAAAATGTAGAAAGATGGTAAATACGAAATTAATGAAAAGAATATTATGCAGTCCCTATGAGGATATTGCTGATTTAGATGAAGCTTTGGCGAAATACAAGAGCCATGCTTCGAATGTTATGGATGAAAAAGACGATTTGTCATGTTCGTATTTTGCGAAAAGTAATCAAACCAATCGCCTTGGGCATTCGATAAGGCTGCATTGCATGAAGCCTGAATGTAGTATGGCCGATAAAGAGAAGGTGTACAAGACTATGGAGGAACTTATTCAACTTGGTTTTGACAGAGCATCATATATATTATTAGATATAGCTATCCAAGAGAGCCTTCCCAATGCAGTCTGCGGAAAGTTCAAAGGAAAGAGTTTTCAAGAGATGATGAATTGTGGGTGGTTCAAGAATCTTATAGATACGGATTATTCTGGCGATATTCCCCCTGCCCCTAACACACCTAACTACAAGCAGGAATCATATAATTTTGATAAACAACTGCATGCCAGTACCACACTCTGTCACTACCTTAGCACATATCATAGCCCTTTGCTTGATGAAATTTCACACTATCGTATTTTCTTCAAAAAAGATTTACGCATAGCAGCTCTCCGTGCTTCTCAATATATGAGGAGTGGAAAGCATAAAGAGGCATTTAAAATTCTATCCTTATTTCATATAGATATGACGCAAACAACTGTAAGTTATGATGAGCGAGAAGCAGCCAAGATGCTCGCAGAGTTATATGAGTATGGGATGGGCACAGCTCCTAATCTGGCACAGGCACTTAGTTGGTATAACTATTGTTACGATCGGTTTTCTATGGAGGCAGGCTATAAGGCTGGAAGAGTCTGTGAGAAGATCGGAGACTATGACAAGGCCATGGAGTGGTATCGTAAGGTACTTGATTGGAAAGTGCTTAGACCTACTTCATGGGAAAGAAACTATAGAGAGGAAGTCTACTCTTTGCTTCCCTATCGCTTGGAAAATTCCTTTCGCAACTTGAAAAAAAGCATGAATCCCGAAGGGCACGACAGAATATCTATTACTGTAAAATGTAGTGGACAGTTTTCGTTACGATTAAAAGTGCTGATGAATGCTTCCGTTACTATCACATGGGATAACGTGGAAAATGCTAACAGTGAAGTCATCAAATGGAAAGTGAATGGTTGGAACCGACTGGAGCATCAATACAGTAAGCCCGGCAAACATGTTATAGAGATATGTTCAGACGAAAAGAATGTTATCACAGGAATTGAGATAGAGATTGCTTTCTCCGTTACAAAAATGAACCTCGAAGCATGTAGAGGATTAGAATATCTACACTGTACGAACCAAAGGGCAAGCATTAATCCCAAAGGGCTTTGCGGTCTGAGATACTTGAATATCAGGAATACGAAAACGAAAAGATTGAATATTCGTGGTATGCACCAACTCGTAGCTCTTGATATATCCGAGAATCCTTCGTTGCGACTGGTTACGGAAGAATACCTCCCGCTGCGCTATCTTGCTATGGACGGTTGGTTAGACTCGTCAAAGAAAACGCTGTTTGAAGAAAACATAAGGTTGAATATGGGCAAAATGGTTCCAATCATTGATATAAAGAGAATGGAAACCGTACACCCAACTGTGTTCTACTATCTGCGAAGTAGCAATTGGACGGAAGTAAGGAAAGCCATTTTAGAAGATGATGAGAATGGGGCTCATGATAAGGAGTATCTCAGAAGGCTTTATAAGATGTATAAAATCTTATGTGCAAAGACTCCTAAACATTGTCCGTACCCTAATGGCTATCTTGAATCTTTGGAAAATTACCTCTATATATGCCGTTGGAAGCATAAGAAGGATGGAAGACTTATCGAATATGAAGATTGTAAAGAAGAGACTTATATTTGGAATTATTCGTGGAGCATCACACTGGGTACACCGTTGAAAGATGCAGCCAACCGTCAGCCATTCATGATGTATCCCCCTCGTACCAATGCCTATTTTGCAGCGATGAGCTTGCTAGCGATGACAGCGAATAAAGACGAAATGGAGAATTATGGATTGAGTGATGACCCTTTAAGCATTTACTGAGGAAATAGTCAAGCAAAATAACGGTTGGTAACAAATAATTACCTACCTTTGTAGTGTTAAACTTAAAATAACAGATTATGGTACTAAATGAACAATTGAGCAACATGTATCAACCATACTTTAATGAGTTGATTGCACATTTGAAGAGTGACGGACTTGTAGACAAGGTGCAGCCTCCATTCCTATTAGGACTTAATCGAGAAAAAGAAGGTAAAGTATCAATAGGAGATGAAACATGGTACACACAAGCTGATCTAAAAGTTATGATTTTCGGAAAGGAAGTACACGAATGGGGATGGCCAAAACTTGAAAACGGAACACAACTCGGTTCGGATGATTTGGTAGAAGCTTACGAGGTGTTCTATTCTGAAAACTATCGTGATACATTTTTCCTAACTGATGGTAATAGCAAACTATCGAAAAGTCCATTCTTCCGCACAGGATTCAATGGTTTGATGGATGGGATAAATGAACGTTTAAAGAAAGTATATCCAGGAAAGAGAGCCGCTTTCCTGTGGAATGAAATATCAAAACTGTCAACAATGGAGGGAAGAAGCCGTAAGGTGGATGATCCGATGATTCATCAATGCGAGTTAGACTATTTCCATGTCATTCCACAGGAGATAGAATTGCTCAAGCCTGATGTTGTTATTTTCCTTACAGGGTTTGGCGAGCCGTATGATAGGTATATCAACGAGAACTTTCATATCCAATCCACTTCATCTGTGGGTAATATCTCAATGGATGACGTGGTTAAACTGGAATTAGAAGAAGTTCCATTAGCGTATAAGACCCACCACCCCGGCACAACCACCGTTGCGGGGCATGGTCTTAATGATGCGGAAAGATGGAATCATTACAATGCCATTCTTGACGATATTGATGCAAACTTCGATAAGATACAAGGACTACAATAATTTTTTTCATGGCAGCAAATCTCATCGCAAGATACATCTGGGAAGTCAATGCTCTCGCAAAGGCGAGGCATGGACTTTCTTTGGAAGAACTCAACGAGCAGTGGCGGGACAGTTATCTCTATGATGACAAAGACATTGTCCGCAAGACATGGTGGGAACACCGAAACCAAATCGGCGTGCAGTTTGGCATTGATATAGAGTTTGACAAGCAGAACAAACGATATTTCATTAAGTCGCGAAATGAAATAAACCGCCCTGCAATACAGGAGTGGCTGCTCGATAGTTTTGCTGTTGGTAATATGCTCTTGCAAGGCAAGGACCTGCGCGGTCGTATTCTCTGTGAGCATATTCCCTCTGGATATGAATATCTGACGGAGATTATCCAAGCCATGCGCGAAGGAAAATGCCTCACCATTACCTATCAGAGCTTTTGGAAAGAGGAAGCGCAGGTTATTAGCCTTGAACCTTATTTCATTAAAGTATTCAAGCAACGCTGGTATCTTACAGCCCGATCGTCTGCCCATGAGGAACTACGAACATATGCTCTCGACCGCATACAGGATTTACATATTTCTAACCAAAAGTTCAAAATGCCCAAGGACTTTGATGCCGAGGAAATGTATGAGGACGCATATGGTATTGTGATAGGAAAAGAGGAAAAGGTAGAACGCATAGAAATCAATGTCTACAACAATCAGGCAAAATATTTCCGTTCGCTTCCTTTGCATTCTTCACAAAGAGAGATTGAGACTTCAGACAGTTGCTCTGTTTTTGAGTATTATCTTAAACCAACCTACGACTTTATTCAGGAGCTGTTGTCGCATGGACCCGATGTAGAAGTTATCCACCCCAATAGCCTCCGCCAACTTATGAAGCAACGCATAGAAGAAATGACTGAACTTTACAAATAAAGATATGAAATCACTCCAACAATTTGACTTTGAGAGTCTCACAGAGAGTTTCTCTGCCTATCACTGCTTTGGTGACAAGGCCACCGGAATTTTAAGTAGCATAGACCAGCCTTATAAAGACATAACCCATTGGAGCGTCGATGACCTGCGCTCTAAATATTGTCTTGCAATTTTCGTCTTTACCGATGATGCGGAAGTATATGCCGCTGAGATTGATGCCTTTATCAGGCAATATGAAGATGTGGTTAAAGGCTTCTTTATTCTTGACCTGCATGCGAGCCATCAGCACAAGGATTTTAAGGAGAGATGGGGATTTTATAATATTCTGACTGCTCGTTTCTCTTCCTTACAAGACAACATACTGCATTATCTGTTGTTCTTCAAGCATTTCATAGAGACTATGGGACTAATGTGTATGGAATACTACGATTTTAAAATCTGCATGCGTAACGCAACATTTATTGCAGCAGGGAAAACAGTTCCGATAAAGGAGGCTATACAGACTATTCCTCATGAGAATATCCGCACGCTGCTGCTTGGGCTGGAATTGCAAAACAACTTAACGGACAATGCAAAAGAAGATGAAGATATGGACGCAGTAGCTTCCTTCCTTGACCAACTTCCAGACACTATAGTAATCTGGCAGATAAGCCAGAACTTCGGCAATCCTCATGTGGAGTATATTGCGGGTTTCGATACTGAGCCTGTATGTGGTGCCACTCATTCTTAAGACAGTAGAAATGACAATCCTCCAAATCTCTGATACCCACAACCGACATCAGTTGCTGGCAGATTTGCCTGCAGCAGATGTCTTGGTGCATTGTGGCGACTTTACGGAAATGGGCACAGAACAGGAAGTACTCGATTTCTTGAATTGGTTTATCGAGCTGCCTTATCCCCATAAACTTTTTGTTACAGGTAATCACGACCTTTGCTTATGGGATGCCGAGAATATCGAAGAATTGCCCCATAATGTATATTTCCTGCAAGACAGAGGTTGTGAGATTGGCAATATAAAAATCTTTGGCTTAGGTTATAACCATCAAGAAAGTCTTATCCCCACAGATACAGATATACTTATTACGCATGAGCCTCCCTTGATGATATTGGATAAATCAAGCGGTAGGAATTGGGGTAATCTGCCTTTGCGAAATCGGGTGTTGGAAGTAAAACCACATTATCACCTGTTCGGACATGCCCACGAGTCGTATGGCATGGCACAGATGGAAGCGACCATCTTTTTAAATGGCTCTGTTTTGGACAATCAGTATCAGCTATGCCATGCGCCACGATTGATCGAGTTGTAATCTGCGCTGCTGTGCCAAACCGCAAAGTTTATCGCAATGTAATTTCTATTTGTGATTCAAAATCACGGCAATAGATAAAATCGGTCAGGGCAAAATTGGTGTATTCAAACAAATGATTAAACTGACGAATGAGGTGCAAGTCTTTGGTCAGTTCCTGGTCAAGCCCCTCATTCCAGTTGGGTGGTGGGCAATCCAAACCAATGTAAGACTCAAAAGATTCTTTATCCAGTTCTTCTGCCAATCGTAAAGGCATTAACGATACTCCGTCTTCATAGAATTTGTTCCATCCCGAATCTTGTAACGCACAATAGAGTGCCTCACTGTTTTTCCTATGAACAGGGTGCTGGACTGGATATTGGCTCGGAAGAAAGCAACGCGCAACAAGTTCCTTGCTGCTTCCAAATAAACTATCGTTTTTTATCTTGGCCCACACCAGATGTGCGTGGTCATACATTTTTTGCAGAGCCAACCTTAGGGCTTCGTTGAAAGCGATAATATCCGCAAGGAGAACATCTTGATGCTCCAGCACGATGCCGTCGATAAAATTCTTTCTAGCCTTGAGCAAGAAAGAATACCTATCATAATGATCTGCATCTTCATAATATTGCAGTATCCGTTGTTCCAACTTCACAAGATGTTTCTTGTCGTGGTAGGAGAGAAACTCCAGTAAGTTTTTTCTGTTCTCTTCCATGTAAATTCCTTTTCTATATCCAAAGATGATTAAAATAGTCAATAAAAAGTTGCATGCCTTTCCTGACACGCTGGCGGACTTCTATCACATGAGCATCCGTGGTGTCAGCATCTCTATCCATTTCTCTGGAGGAAAAATGATCAAAAGCGAATATCATATCGCGAATAATCTGTAACCAGCGTTTATAGGCTTCATCCGAGTCACCATTGTACAAAACGGCTGGACATCCCCCATGTGGTCCCTTTGTTGCTTTGAGAAAAGCATGGAGATGACGGGCGATGATACTTGCCAAGCGGTCATTGAGGTTCCAAACATCTTCATAAGTAACACCAGCATACCCCTCATTCCACTTGGCAGGCTTTTCAGCCTGCTTACGCCATTTTGCTTGCTGGTTCATCATCATTCGGGCGGTGGCTTTCTTTATTTTCATTGTATTTTTTATCTATTAAACATTAGTAGCGTAACCTCGGTTTCATGCACATCGCCTTCAGCCTGTCCATAGATAACACGACATAACAACAATTCTTCTACATGCTTTATGAAGTTATCTATTTCCAAGGAGCTTACAACTTGTCCTTTCTTAAAAACAACAAAGGCAATGGCTTCCTTGAATTTGCCCACAGGTGGCAATACGCAATAATCAGCCATAGAGGTATAGATATAATCCAAAGCATGCTCTATAATAGGTGAACGAAACCTAATCATTTCTCCATTTTCGACATGAAGCAGGTAATCGCAACTTCCTTTTGTGAATGAGCTGCCCGCCATAGTGAATTTATCGATGAAAGCTTGCCGATTTCCCATCTTTTTAAGAAACTCCTTACGCTTTGCTTGCCTATATTTCCGTTTCCGCTTGCTACGGTTCATCTTGTCACTATGTCGCTTGTTAAATTGCTTACTATAGGGAATCCCGCGCAGAACAGCTACACAACGTCTTGCTCTGCTTTCCCTGGATTTTGGAAGATATGCTGCTGGTGTTTGCCGCTTATAAATACTGTTTTTAAGACGTTCCAAAGTCATTTCGTATTGGTTGGAGGGTTTGCGTGGATTTAAGGCACGATAGATACTACTGTCTTCATTATATCCAGACCATTTATCATACGTTAATTGCCAAAGACATAAGGCGGCAAGAGCAGCAAGCGAAATAGTCTTATCTTTTGGCAAGACGAGTTCTAAGGATAAATTATATTCCCAACTACCCTCCAAATCGAAGGAAAGATTGATGTTTCCCTTGTCTGAATCATCATAGCAAATAACCTCCACTTCCTTGTGTACCGCAACTCCTTTTTGCTGCATCTTGTAAATGTAGCTGTCTAATTGTCCACTTGGTTTTGGAAGTCTCAATCTGTCGTATGCTTCCCTGAACAAGTATAGATGCTCGACAAGGTCTTTGCCAAAGACATAGTAAGTTTTCACATAAGACTTTAATTGTGGACAAAGTTCCTCAAATGAAACCTGCTTGAATAATTCTTTTATTGTCATTTTTTTATTTTTCAGCAAAGTTAGTCTTCGATTGGGCGAGAAAACGTTACGCTAATATATAAATTACAAATTTTATTGCATTTGTATATCTTACCATTATAAAAAATAGGCCTCTATTTAATTTTATCTATGTAGTATGTAGACACTTGGTAGTAATAGTTATTCTATCTTCCAACTATGGTATAAATCTTTCTCTTTCATCGTAATCAGAGCGTTGCAAATATAAAGCATTGGCAATCAGGCACAAAAAAAAGGGAATCGCAAGATTCCCTTTTCGTTTTAAAAGCGGAGAGAGAGGGATTTTATACCACTCTACCATCTTCTGTAACTCGTTGATATTCAAGTGCCGCCTTTAGGCATTTTCGCTTATTTTGCACGAAAAATGGCGCAGAACTGGCGCAAGACAAAACGTCTTAAAACACTGTGTATGAATGACTTTTGTTACACAATTTAACTATTTTAAGAAATCTATCGACTCTATTTTCTACTCCACCCCTCAAATCTTTGAGGAGATTATGGCATTACGACACTCGCTTCTTACTTTTAAACAAGTCGGTTGCCATTGTTTTCTGTTTATCATCTCATAGCCTTTGTATTATGTTTATGAATTGCCCTTATGAAAGGGGGATAATACTACACCATGACCACTATCTTACCATTATTATTCAAATGCCTATAAGTCAAATATGACTCTGAAAGTTGTATCTTCATGTAGCAATATTGATTTTCAAGATGTTACATAACTTTTATAGGCATTGAAATATGTAGCCTACTTGTAGCGTCTTGTAGCACGATGTAGCGTTATATCCTATTATTGGTACAAAGTTAGTATAAAACAATTAGAATAAAGATAAATTCCTCGTGTTTAACACTAACTTTGCAAGTAAGCTACAAGGCTTCCTTGGGGATGACTCTATCTATTTGAGAAATAAGAAGTCTTTCAACTTTTTAATTCCCTGCTCATGTTTTTGAATGTTATGCTCCTTCAGATTTCTGATATTGAGCAATTTCCATTGTACAGAAGGATATTTGGACAAATCACCGGCACTACACAGACTCCAATCAGGGCAGCCTTCCTCAAAAGAAAGCAGAAAATCCTTGTCTGCCTTGGTCATGCCTTCTTGAACCAATTTGACCAACTGCAATCTTGCCTGCTTATAGTCCTCGTAACTAAAGGCTATGTCTGACATACCCTCAAACTGTTTCTCCAAAGCATCCGTTTGGTCTATCTCATTGGGTTGCAATGACTCGATGATAGGTTTGTCACTTCCTAAGAGGCACAGCATAAAGCCATCTTTAACATCCTCAAAAGAGCTAATGTCCATATACTTACAGTCAAACAGGTCACGAGGATGCTGTCTACTCAAAGCTGCAGTGATTTTTCCGCCATATAATTGGGTGAAAGAGACTGTTCGAGCCTTACAGCCCATATTGAACTCATCCTTGGCTTTGGCACACAATGACATATCCACTGTATCACCAATGATGCCTCGTTTCGTACCATTCACTTCTATCTTGACGGTTGCATTTCCTAATGTGCATAGGAGTTTCCATACATTCGGTTTGGGAACGACCACAATGCCTGGTATCGTTCTTTCCACGTTCCTCTTGACTTCAAGCAGTCTTTCATTGATAGTACATAAACTTGTAGTCCTATCTTGAATGGGAATATAGGTAAGGTCTATATCCACTGAATACCGTGGCAAATTCTTGTGAAACAGATTAATGGCAGTTCCACCATGCACGGCAAATTCCTTGATACGATATACAGACGGCATAATTCTTATCAATAATGCGACCTGCTTCTTGTACTTATCCCTCATATTCTTCTAAATCTTTTGGAATAGTCATGTTATATTTACGGTTAAATGTCCCATTGGTAGCAGCTTGGATTTTCCCAGTCCCAACATCTATCTTTTCAGGATGCAGTTCTTCGAACCAAAAATGACCTGCCTTTTCAGCCATATACAGAAACATCCTCTTTACCCTGTTGTTGTCCAAAGTTTCCAACAAGTGCTGTACAACATCAGAACGCAGGGTGGTCAGTTGCTCCATAACATAGTACAGATCCATGTAGCTGTATGACTTTGGAGCCAAGATTAGACACTCCAAGAACGCTTGTTCTGGAGAAGAAACATATAACGGGCCACTGTCCGTAACTCTTTCTATTGTCTCTGTATACGAGAAGGCATTTGTGTGAAACACCCGGAAGGTAGCGTCATAAACATCACTTTGCATCCATAATGGTGTCTTGAACGTTGGGGCAGCCACCATCAGCACAGGTTTTCCCATTGGTACATAATGGTTGAACCCCGTATATTCCAAGGCAGACATTGCAGCCACTCTGAGGGTGCCACCCATCTGTTTGTTATATGACGCTATGGCATCATAAGCATTCAAACGGGCACCCGTGCGACACATCACACCTTTGCATATAGCTGTCAGCCATCCAGAGTCTCTGTATTTCTTTTGCAGTTGGACTGAATATCCTTTCTTCTTTAGCCAGTCAGCAAACAACAGTCCTGTCGGTGCGGTATTGGCAAGCAATTGGTTTATTTTTGTTCCGTATAATATATCCATAGTTTATTACAAAGCTAAATATCTAACTGCAAAGATAGATGTTTTTATCCTTCCTTGCAAGAAATGAGCTAGAAAAATCGCCTTGAAATAAACCAAAAGTGTATTTTGACGCATAATTACCAACCAAAGAACTTTCCTCCATCATCATAAGTTTTCTCCCAATCGGATTTGTCCCACAACGTTCGTTTATGGCTCAAAAATTCGTGTGTGCTATCCGTGTACAACATAATAAAAGATAAAGGTAAAGGCTTCCCTAACTGGTTGTAATCAATATTCCACAATGTTTATCGGGTAAGCCTATATTT
>CAKUZW010000014.1 GCA_934718135.1 uncultured Candidatus Melainabacteria bacterium
GGGATTATTTTCTACTATTTTCTTAGCGCTGTTTGCTGATAACATTTTAAAAAAGAAATAATTATGGAAGGAATGTACATAGTTTTGGGTGGTGTTGGAATCGTTGCATGCTGCCTTTATCTTTGGTCTGCTTTTACGAAAAGCGGTAAGAAGTGGATTGAGAGCCTTTAGGGCTTTTCACCGCTGCTCGGAACCGCTTCGCTCTAAGGTTGGCGGACCAATCAAAGGTCACGCCATGTTTTGCGGGCTGGAACTGCTTTGCCAAGAAGCATTAAAGAACAATTCTATCAGATTTAAGATGAACTTGTTGAAGAAATATCAGCATTTCATGAAATTGTCTGATTATTCGTCCGAAATGGAATATCGAATAATGGTAAATAGTGAGAAAACTGACGGATGGTTTATTAATCGTGATAACGGTATTTTGACACCTTACATAGAGAAGAATATAGTGAGAGAAGTCGAAGAAGATAATATATCCGTTCCGATTAAGTGGAATTATTCTTGGTCCTGCTTTTCGGGAACAAACGGCTAACATGATGCAAGTTCTCGATATGGCGAATCAACATCAATATTCGCTATTTGTGCAATTGAGTAAAATAACGAGTTATAGGTGAGGTGTATAGAGTGATGTTTCAAGTTGAACTATAAATAATATAAGAGTATGTTTGAAAACTTGGATAAGGTTAAGAGTGTTATTACGGAAATTTTTACTCAAATATCTTTGAATAAATTGTCTAACTGCCATGACTTAAATGTCTTGGCAGAAAATGTCTTTATGTATGTGCTGAATGACTGCTTTGGTTACCATTTGCAGAATGCTAATATATTGAATAATGTACCTAATCAAGTGGGGTTCGATTTGATTGATACTGAAAATAAAATTATCTTTCAGGTTACTTCTTCTGATACAATAGAAAAATATTCCGAAACCATTAAAAAAGTAAAAAATGTGCATGGCCTCGAAGGATTCAATCTGAAATTCTTTATATTAAAAGCATCTGCTAATAAGCATCCAGCAAGTAGCAAAATACACAATCTATCAAGGCCTATTATCTTTGATAAAGACAAAGATATACTGGATGGAAATTGGCTTTTTGCTCAATTTACTTCACATTTTGATAGAATTTCACTTATAGAGAAACATCTGGAATTACTATTTAATGGTGAACTTTCCTATGAAATGATTTATAGTCTCCTGGATTTTTCTGAAAACATTTGCGATTATCCTTTACCTGAGCATTATTTACCTCGTAAGTTTGCTCTGAAATCAGATCGTTCGGAGGTCTTTGACGTATTGTTCTCTCCAGAATCTAAAGAATATTCTCTAGATAAAATACTTAAAGAAGAGGTAAAGGATAATGAATTGCGTAAGTTTGTTATCTTTAGTACTGCTCAAAATGGTAAAACAACAGAGCTTCATAGGCTATATAACATAATTTCCAAAGATGTGGAAAAGGGTGTTCAATTTATTGCGGCATCTTCTTATAATCAATTCCATCATGGTAGTTTCTTTAATATTTTGCCATGTAGATTAGAAGAAAACCAATACATTCTTCTAGATGGACTAGACGAACTTAATGATAAAGATAGGAATTCTTTGATAGATGAACTAAGGGATTTCTTTAAAAAGTACTCAAAAATAAAGGTTGTAGTTACATGCCGTTCAAACTATAACAATGGTAGAATGTTGAGTGATTTTACTCAACTTGAAATGCTGCCTTTATCTTTTGATGAAATAGTATCTTACATAAAGGGTAGACTTGGTAATCATACGACAAGTTTTGTCAAATATATCGAACAGCACCAAAATATTTCAGAACTTCTTGATGTGCCATTCTATCTGTCTTCTGTTGTTGATTATTTTGACGAAAAACATCAGATTCCTCAAACACAAGAGAAAATACTTGATTATGTATTTGTCAAAAGTTTGAAAGTGAAAGAAAAAGAGGGAGATACCATTAATGACTTAGCATATGGGGCAGAAGGCTTGTTTACTGTGATTGCGCTTACCATGCAATTTTCAGAAAAACAAGTATTGTCTGGGCAAGAATTATATGAATATTTAAAGTTGCCAAAAGAAAAAATATCTGATCTAACTTTATATACTATATTTAAATTTAAAAAAGATTCCTTTAAGGACGTTTATTCTTTCATTCATAATGGCTTTAAAGAGCATTTTGTTGCAAAATTCTTAAAGAATCTTTCCTGCCAAGAAATATTAAAGATTGTATGCTATGCAAATGGTGATATTCCAATCATTAAGAAGAATTGGTATAATGTGCTGGTTCTTGCAGTCTCATATATGGATGAACCTGACAAGAAAAATCAGATGATAGAATGGTTGTTAAAAAATGATGTGAAGGTTTTACAGAATATTGATTCAACCAGTATTAGTATGATGGTTAAGCAGAGTGTTTTGAAGGGAATTCTAGGAGAATATAGAATAGAGCAAATATATCCTGATGATTTTTACAAAATAGCCAAGTTTATAGCATGCTTGTGTAATACAAAAAATAATGCAGAATTGCTGTTAGAAGAGTATAGAAATGTTCATCAGATAAATCCATATTTGGCTTTGTTGGCAACTTGTGTTTCTATGATGGACTTCTCCAGTCCTTCTGTTGGCATATTGCTGCCTGACTTCAAGAATGTTGTTTTCGATAAGATAAATGAACTGGGGAATAATGATGATCAGGAAACCTATTCTTTGTATGTACCTTTCTATAATAGTTATTTGAATACTGAAGAAGACATTGATAGACTTATCATACTTGATATAAAGTCGCAAGATCATCATATCATACAAACAGCTTTTCAGCTGATTGCTAATTTGAATCAAGCTGATAAATATGTGGAGTATATTATTGCGCAAGAAAGATATTTGCAGAACTATAGTCTAAAGAGTACAACTCATATCGTTCATCGCCATGATTTCTACAAATGTTTGGGGAAAGTTTATGGTAAAAATGAGTTAAAGAGATTATGGGAGTTCTTGCCACAACTCTTTGATGAGGAAAAGGCGGATCATAATCAGGCTGATTTGTTAAATCCTATTCAAAAAATGCTATGCAATAGTAAAGTATATGTAGATGATGGGGAGTTCTGTCAAGCAGTTATAGATTCATGGATCCAAATAGCTAAGGATCATGATTATATTTCTTTGCGAGATACTATCGTTGAGATTTATCAATCTTTTCGTAAATTTTGTATTGATAATATGCCAAAACCCGACTTCATTAGACTTATAAATGAAACTAGAAGTATTGAAGATACTCAACAAGAAATAAGGCTTCTGCAAATTTTAAAAATAAAACTGTCTTTGTTGGGTGCAGAAACAGATTTGAAGGAATGTATAGATGTGCTGCAACCTGATTCGATAATTGATTTTGGTATTGCAACTTGGCTTACTAATAATTATGATGATGCGTGGAATCTTCTGCATTATGACTTGGTTCATAAGAAATTTCCCAAAAGAAGGTTTTACCATCCTAATGAGATGAAGTTGCGTGAAGAAAAAAGCATGGCGTTGCTTCTGGATTATGCTCAATTTAAAGAAACGGTGCTATATATTGTAAATCAGTATGCACCGAAAGCTAGAAAGGAATTGTATGCAAAAGTAAAGGAATGCGAAGAAAACAAGTGGGACAGTTATGTCGGTTCGTTTATGAGCTTATTCTATAATTATAAAACGCAGGAATATGACCTGCAGGAAATCAAAAATAACATAGAAGATCAAAGCCTTTATGAACTGTTTGTATTGGATCAATTGGCAAATCACAGGATAAAACAGTTAACAGGCAAGCAGAAGAACTGTTTGAAAGTAATACTTGAACATGTGTTGCCGAAGATAAAAGATAACCGCACAGGACAGAGATATCTGAGCTTGGCATTAGATTATGAAATTACTTTAGATAAGGATGTTCAAGAAATATGTTTGAAATATGCTTCTGTAAGAGATAGCAGATGGGAACATGCTTATAGCCATAAACCTTTTATTGATTACGCAGTTCAGGAACTAGGTAAGGAACGAGCTGAGCATAGAATTATTTCTTTGATAAAGAATCCGAAAGGCTTAGATGTTTGTGACTACCTAGAATTAGCAAAATACGCAATAAATGCGCATTTGTCTGGAGTGTATTCCTATATATTTGAATTCATTAAGCATGACGAAGACGGTTATTCTGGGAATATCATAAATTTGTATCTTAAAAGTGAACCTGACGGAATGGAACAAATTATGGCTATCTTCCAAGATATTCCTGATAAGCATAAAGCGTATGTCCTAAAAATGTTGATGTGCCATTTAAAGGATGATATGCAATGGGTAAAAGATACTCTAGCTCACTTTAAGGATACACTATTGAAATATGACAAAAAGACATATTTGGAGTGTCAGGCATCATTAGGTAATCAAGAGGCTTTAGAAGAGATTCTTAAGTGTATGACAGAAAATAAATATTATTTCGGTAATGTGTTTACTGCAATTAGATTCTGTAATTATACAATAGATTCTTTACCCGTTTTCGATAAACTTTTAGATCTTTCTTTTACGATGGATTCATCGTTCTGGACAAGTAGTATTATTGACGGGATAAAAGGGATGGTTGGAACCTCTTCTGTTAATCTTGAAAAGGTGATAAAGGCTCTAAGCTCAAAAATCACGGATGAACGTACGTGGTTAAATAAAACCATTGATAGCATAAAATATAGTTATTATGAAGCGGTTGACTCTCATATGACAATAGAACTGGCGGCAGAAAAGGTACGTAAAATGAAAATGCTCTCCAATTCTTTGAATATATGATGCTCATAGCGCTTTAACTGTACCGCTTGCATCACTCAAATGACACCACCTTGTTATTCTACTTACAGGTGTCACCTACTACGAGAGCTGGCGACACCTGCTGTAATGACATCTTATAATTCGTTGTCTAGGATTTCCATCATTTCTGCTGCTGTAATTACCTGCGGTTCTTTTGGAAAATGCTTGAGGTTGCCGGTAACCAAGAAGGAATCTTCCTTGCTCAGGCAGACTTCATAGAAGATTCGGTCGTCCTCATCTGGCATTTCGCCAGCATAAGGAAAACGGGACGTATCAATGACTGCATATACCATTGCGTTCTTTTCTTAATCGTCTGACTTCTCTGATTTCTTCATTGATCTCATCGAGTGTGAGTTCTGGGGTTTCACCTCTTTCTGCTTTAGCTCTAAGTTGCTTGAACGCAGCCTTTGCTTTCGCAGTCACCTCGTCTTCTTCTTCCTTAGCTTGGATGGAGATCTGTGCCATAAGCCTAAAATGTTTAATTAATAATCATTCTGATTGCAAATATACATCATTATGACGTAAAATGGTGCGATAGTATTAATATTTAATAAAGATTAATAGTTGAATGAATGATATAACTGCTTTTTTCGATTTTCTGAAGTATTGCCTTGGAAATAAGGAGAAATATGCATTTCTTCTGGAGGCTTAAACACGGAGATAATCTTTCGGAATCTTCTTTTCTTGAAACCCTATTTGGGCTGGAGTTTGGTCACGCAGATTTCGCTAATGACGCAGATTTTCTTCTTTGCTGTTTATTAGTCCCACAGATTTCACGGATTTACACAGATTTCTTTTGATTTTCTTGGTGGTTATGAAAAAAGTCGTGCTTTTGGAAAGTTATATAAATAATATCAGAGAAACACAAAGGGATTAGATTTTAAATTTTAATTATATACGATAAGATGGGCTGAGCTTTGAATAAAAGCTCGGCTCATCTTGTTGGCTATTGTCTTCTCATATAATTTCTTTTGATGAAGAAAATCAAACTTTATGACTACCAGCAGAAGATGCTGGAGGATATCATCAACGTGCTGACCATTATGATAGATTTTGCTTTCTTCAGAAAATATCCGATTGTGAATTACAATGGATATTCCTCGAAAGCATAGAGTACAGTGCTTAAATAACGCTCGCCAGTATCTGGCAAGAGGGCTACAATCTTCTTGCCCTTGTTCTCAGGACGCTTCGCAATCTCGGTGGCTGCAAAGGCGGCGGCACCTGATGAGATTCCTACCAAGAGGCCCTCGGTCTGAGCCAGGTCACGACCTGCCTTGATGGCATCATCGTTCTGAATATCCAATACCTCATCGATGAATTCTGAAGAGTAGGTCTCTGGAACGAAGCCGGCACCGATGCCCTGAATCTTGTGAGGACCGCTCTGTCCGCCGTTCAATACAGGCGATGTGGCTGGTTCTACGGCAATCACCTTCACGTTTGGATTCTGCTCCTTCAAGTACTTGGCGATACCCGAAATGGTTCCGCCTGTTCCTACACCGGCTACGAAAATATCAATCTCGCCATCGGTATCTGCCCAGATTTCTGGTCCGGTTGTGGCATAGTGCTTGGCAGGATTGGATGGGTTGGTAAACTGTCCCAAAATCACGGAACCAGGAATGGAATCACGGAGTTCCTCGGCTGCCTTGATGGCACCAGGCATTCCGTCTTTACCGCTGGTCAGTCTCACTTCTGCGCCGTAAGCCTTCACCAGGTTTCTGCGCTCCACACTCATGGTTTCAGGCATGGTGAGGATGAGGTGATAGCCCTTTACGGCTGATACCAGAGCCAAACCTACACCCGTGTTACCGCTGGTTGGTTCGATGATGGTGGCACCTGGTTTCAGGATGCCCTTCTGCTCAGCGTCTTCGATCATCGCAAGTGCGATACGATCCTTTACGCTTCCGCCAGGATTGAAGAATTCTACCTTAGCAATCACAGGAGTCTCCAAACCCTTGGATGCTGAATACTTACCCAATTCTACCAATGGGGTCTTACCGATTAAATCAGTAATCTGCTTATATATCTTTGCCATTTTTTTTCTTTTGAAGTTAAAGAAGTTAAGGAGTTAAAGGAGTTAAGACAAATGCTTTTTCCCCTTATATTAAGGAGCTTTGAAAGCTAAGTTTGAACAATAATACTATTGTCTTAACTCCTTAACTTCCTTTAACTCCTTAACTCCTCGAAATATTTACTTTACGTAGGTAAATGCCTCATCGAGTGCCTCAATCAGGTCGTCGATGTTCTCGATACCGATGCTCAATCGAACGGTAGAAGGATAGATGTGCTGCTCCTCCAACTCCTCTGGGCTCAACTGAGAGTGAGTGGTTGTTGCTGGGTG
>CAKUZW010000015.1 GCA_934718135.1 uncultured Candidatus Melainabacteria bacterium
TAAATCAACCTTTTCTTCTGTTGCCTCTTTTTTCAAGTCTGCTTGTTGCCATTGTTTTTTTACTTTTTCTGTAACAACTTCTGCTGGATTTTCTTTTGTTGCTTTTTCAAGTAGTGCATCTTCTTCTACATTCATACCTTTTGGTGCATTTGGATTAGCTTCAGTTGCGGTGGTTTTGCTATTCATAGCCATATCCATCAACATAAGGTTATTACAATACGCAACAATTTCTTCTGGCGTGTGTGCAACTTTTCTATTTCCGTTTGGCATTGTGACTTCATAAACTTCTCTGCCATTTACTTCTGCTTTTTGAACTTTTACATTGCTAAGCATTTCGCATTTTGAAAGATTTTCATTCATCATGCGTTCACGTTCAACAATCGCACCTTTATGCATGAAGATTAATTTTGAAATAGCTTTAATTTCACCTAAATTAGCTGCTTGACCTTTCAAGTGCTTCCAAAGATAATTTGTTAACCCTTCTTCTGTCAAATCTTTTGGCAAATGTCTTTGACCGTTCGCATCTGTTTTCAAAAGTTCTTTTGTAATTTCGTTTGCAGTTTCATACATTGTAAATCCTGCAACTTCAGCAACCGCTCCAGCTGTTTTAGCAACCATCCCTGGGGCTTGCTTCGCTATGAATGTTTTCATAACTTCTGTACCAGTTACAGCTTCTCCTTTTTCAAGAGTTTTCGCAACTCCTTGAACTGCTTTAGCTACTGGTTTTTCAAAGAGTTTCATTGTGCCTGAAACAACTTTTCCAACAACGGTTGAATTTAATAGACCTGCAAAAGCACCAAATTTGCCTGATTCAACATTCCCTTCTTTATATGCTTGCCATTCTTTGACAGCATCTTC
This sequence comes from uncultured Candidatus Melainabacteria bacterium, assembly GCA_934718135.1. GTDB lineage: Bacteria > Cyanobacteriota > Vampirovibrionia > Gastranaerophilales > Gastranaerophilaceae > Zag111. The sequence goes on from CAKUZW010000015.1 coordinate 859, forward strand.
TCCAGAATATTGAATGTCTTTTGTTTTTAAATTGATATAATTTTTACTTGCATCCCAAGTTGTAAATGTAGCGGCAGATGTTACCATTGAACCTGCTACTCTGCTTACTGTTACAGAGTTCCCGCCAACATTCATTACTGTTGCTCCTCCAATTTTTGATAATACTTTCGGAACATAAGGAGCTAATTTTGTTGCTACTTTGCTTCCTGCCCAAGCAACACCTTTGCCGATGGCTTCAGTACCAAGCAACATTAGCACAATATCTCCTGCTCCATCTACATATTGTTGGAAATTAACTTTATCAGTGGCACGCTTTACAACCCTATCACCAAATGCTTTGTCGTAAGCTTTTGTCCAATCTCCGCCTTTTTGTGCTTGTGCGATGAAGTTTTTTACAGAATTTTCATTGTAATCCTTGCCCGTTAAATCTTTGAATGCTTGTTTAAATTCACTTTCATTAGCCGATGCTGTTTTTAACCTAGAAACTGCATATTGTTTCTCTTTTTCAAGTCGTTTAACAACTGCATCAAAACAAGTTGCAACGTCTGTTGGATTAACCTTGTCTAATAATTGTCCGAGTTTTTCTCTATAAAAGCCAACGTTCATCCAACCTTGGTTGCCTTGATAATTTTTGATTACATTTATTGCATTGTCATAAGCAAGAGCGATGTTTTCAGCTGCAGCTATTCTAACTGCACGTTTTTCTTTTTCTGCTTTTGCTCTTGGGGAATTATTTTTAACATTAATTTCTGCTTGAGTTCTAATTTGAACACCTACGGTTTCAAGCATACTTGCAACACCATTAAGAGTTTTGTTGTTAAAGCCTTTGAAATCTTTTGCAGAAATTTTGTTTAATTGGGCTTGGTCAACTTGAGAAAGTCTATCAAGTACAGTTTTACCAGGTTCAGATTTAATATCTAGCTTTAGATGGTCTTTTACAAAAGTTTCTATTGAAATAGGCTTACTATTTCTTTGATAAGCCATAACTCCATAATTGTTATCAGCAACCATAGGAACTGTTTTGTTGCTATCGAATAAATTAATTCCCAATGTTTCGAGAACTTTGGCTTTTATATCACTAGGATTAGTTATTTTTTGAGATTTGCAGTATTGAATAGCACTCAAAACATTTTGTTTTTGTTGCGAATTTAAGTTGTTAAATTTTTGGAAGAAAAGCCTATTTTCAGCAGATGCTTTAAATCCGTATTTTGTAAGCTCTTGAGCTGGTTTTGATTCTGTAAGACTTTTTGCAATTTTAACGGTTTTCCCTGCTTTATATGAAAATTTTTCTCCATTTAATAAAATTAATTTGTTTGCTTCTTCATTAATTTGGTTATTGTCGGGATTTTTAACTCCGGATTTTAATAATTTATCTTTAGCAAATTCATACACATTGTTATAGCTTTTAGCTAGTTTTATATTTTGAACTTCGCCCGAATTAATCTCTTTGGTAAGTCTTCTAGTTTCAAATTGCTTATATTTATTTACAGATTCTGCTTTTGACTTTCTCACACGCATAGGATAAGAATCTGCATTGAATTCTCCAGGGATAAGAATATCTGCTCCAACTTGAGTAATAGCATCTTTACCTTTCTTCGGGTTTAGACGACGTAAAGTGTTTTCTTTAACTTTGAATTTTTGTGCAATTAGTGCTGGAGATTCTCCATTCTGAACAGTAGTTTTTGTATTACCTTTACCATCGTATAATGCGTATCTTTTTATCCCTTTTTCTTCTGTTTCTTGGACTAAGCGGTGTAATTTATTTGCATCATAGTTCTTGAGGTCTTTACCATTATACATTGTGGTAACTTTTTTACCGTCAAATTTAACTTTTTGTTCTAAAAGGTTTCCATCTTGAATATAGATACTAGTTACTGTTCCATCTTTTGAAATAGTTGTTCTATCAAGAAAATCTTCTTGGTCAACATTTCCGTATTTATCTGTTTCAAGTGCAGTTGTAATTACCTTGGTATTATCTGCTTTTGTAGTTTCTAGAGTTACGTATGCGAGTTTGTTTTCTTCGCTTGTATCGTGGTATTTATAAGCTGTAACAGTATCAATATTCCCATTCTTTTTCTTCGTTTGTTTAATTGGTTTCCCATCTTGGTAGTTAACAACGGTTTCAATATTGTTTCCTTTTTCATCTGTAGATGAGATTGTTTGCTCTATTATGTCATCGCCATCTTTGATTGTTGTTATGGTATTTCCATTTTCATCTGTAGTAACTTCCTTACCTTCAGAGGACAAGTTGTCAGAAGTTTCAGTTGTTGAACTTTTTTCGACACTTATGCCTTTGTTTTCATTGGGTTTGTTCGACGTATCAAAAATTTGTCCATTTGTAGTTGAAGAAGCAGAAGTGTTTGGGTTTGCAAGATGTTCAAATCCAGGATATACAACTCCATTTGTTTGCATATCTTTTTGAATGAACAGCATAATTTGCTCATCAGTCTGATTGGTTAGTTTGTGCTGAGCTTTGTATTCTTGAATAAATTGTTTTTGTTGTACGTTATATTCTGCCATTATCTACCATTGTTATTGTTAGAATTTTTTTTACGTAACAAAATGCCAGTTTCGCTTTTCAATTATGAATAGCAAAACTGCACAGCCTTGGGCTGCTATTAAATATAACGTAATTTTCTTATCTTAATTTACATATTTCTTGAAAAATCGTTACAATGGAGGATATTTGTTACAAATATTTATTCAAAAATAATTGGTTTTTGTTTAACAACTTGTCTTACGTAGTCGTAATAATCATTGTTTTTGTATTGCTTGCAGTTTTCTAAAACTTTATCTGCTGCTATAAATCCGTGATTAACGGCAATTTCTTCCAGACAAGAAATTTTTACACCCTTATTAAGTTCCATTGATTGAACAAAGTTACTTGCTTGGAGCATAGAATCGTGGGTTCCTGTATCAAGCCAAGCGAAACCTCTACCAAGAATTTCGACGTTTAGTTTTCCTTTTTCTAGATAAATTTTGTTTAAATCTGTAATTTCTAATTCGCCTCTAGCAGAAGGTTTTAGCATTTTTGCATATTCGCAAACATTTTCATCATAAAAATACAATCCTGTTACTGCATAATTTGATTTTGGATGTTTTGGTTTTTCTTCTAGGGATAAAACTTTTTTATGTTCGTCAAATTCTACAACCCCAAATCTTTCAGGGTCTTTAACTGTATATCCAAATACTGTCGCTCCCGTGTTGTTGTTTACTACATTTTTCAATATTGTTGAAAATCCGTGTCCGTGGTAGATGTTATCCCCTAAGATTAGTGCAACTTTTTCTTTGTTAATCCAGTCTTCTGCGATAAGAAATGCATCAGCAATTCCTTTTTGTACATACTGAATCCTATATTCAATGTGTAAACCCCAGCGAGAACCATCACCAAGAAGTTTAACGAAATTGTCATAATCAGCTTCATTGGTAATGATTAAAATATCTTTTATCCCCGCAAGCATAAGAGTTGATAAGGGATAATAAATCATTGGTTTATCATAAATGGGTAATAGTATTTTTGATATATGATGAGAAGCTGGATATAATCTGCTTCCTGCACCTGCTGCTAGTATTATGCCTTTCATTATTCTCTCCTTTAATTTTTCGTTATGTGCTTGTTATTTAATCCCTGCCAATAATTTATTTTGCAATTTTTCTTCCCACGTATATGCACTTTGGATGCTTTCTTCTAGAGTATGTTTTGGGTTCCAGTTTAAATTTTCTTTTGCCTTATTGTTATCTGCAACCAAGCTTGCGGGATCTCCAGCTCTTCGAGGTTTCATTTCAACTGGTATATCTTTTTGTGTAATTTTTTCACAAGCTGCAAATACCTCTTTAACTGTATTACCGTCATTCGTTCCAAGATTGAAGAAGTTTGTTTCTCCTCCATTATCCAAATACTTAAGAGCTAAAAGGTGTGCTTGAGCTAAATCTTCAACATTGATATAATCTCTTACGCAAGTTCCATCTTTTGTATCATAATCATCACCAAACAT
>CAKUZW010000016.1 GCA_934718135.1 uncultured Candidatus Melainabacteria bacterium
ATTTATTCAAAAGGGATTTTAAAGAATAACGCTCCAAATGGTTATGAAAAAGTTGAATTTGAGTACGAAAAATTTAACAAAAAATATGATGTATATGTTCAAAAATCCAAAGATGAAATAAGTGGTCAGATTGAAGCTAGATATCTTTTTAATACCGCTTTTATGGATAGATTTATGCAACTTCATACAAGTTTCAAAATTGATAAAATAAAATGTTCTATTTTTGATAATACAATGCTAGTTCTTTTGGCGACTAATAGAGATTTGTTTGAAATAAATCCATTATTCAAGAAAATTGATGATATAAAGCATTACCAAAAATTATTTGATGAATTTGCATCAGTATTATCATTTTTAGAAGTACTTAATCTTTCTAGTAAAACTGGTTTGTAATATAATTTTTATATGAGAATATCAAAACTTAAAAAATATGTAACTTGGAACATAATATCTGTAATTGGATATTGCAGTTCAATTATTGTTGCGTGTTTTTTAGTTATGTTTTTATTATCCTCATCCCAAATCGGAATGCGTCGAGATTTAGACAATATTTTCTTTGACTATACATTGAAATACGTATTAGTACCATATTATTCATTTTATAAACTACAATTATCCGCAGTAGCATTTTTCGCATTAGGGTCAATTTTAGAAAAAAGATATTATTATGAACAAACACATTTTGGATTGAGAATTTTTGAAAATCACGACAAATTCTATTCAATATTATTTGTAATAGGACTTTCGTTAAATTTTTTACCATTATATATCATAACATTGTATATAATAAAAATATTTGTAAGGTTGTTATAATAATCAGATTTATGCTAAGATAAAGAAAGGTCAAGAATAATTTTGTCGATGTGGCGGAATGGTAGACGTGCATGCTTGAGGTGCATGTGGAGAGATCCGTGGGGGTTCAAGTCCCCCCATCGACACCATAAAGTAGATTGAGACTTGTTCTCAAATCTACTTCACATAATACTAAAGGAGTAATTTATATGAAAAAATTGATTTCTTTTGCATTAGTAGCCTTAATAACAATATCTTTATATAATATTTGTTTTGCTGCACAAAAAACTTATAAACTTGTTACATATAGACCATTATCACAATCTGAATGTTTAAAAAACAAAAAAGTATTGGGGCTAAGTTATTGTCCATATAATAATGACCATCTTGCAGGTGCTGCTTTTGCATGCGGACATAAAAATAATTTACCATCTGGGACAGATTTACATGAGTTAGCCAAACAAGTATATAATAACAGAACCTCTGAAACATCAATATATGGAAATAGAAATGATGTAATGCTTAAAAATCTAGGTATTTTTGTTAATGACAGCCATATATATTATTGGACTGGCGAAGAAGCAAAAGATGGCAAAGGTGGATATGTTAGAATGTTTGCCTCAAAAGGGTCAATTCCATATTATGCTCCTCGTGACGGCAGTGGTTATGTATCACATGCATTGGGTAAAATTAATTATGGCGATACAAGATATGTTCAAACAAAAAATCCTAAAAGGAATTCTAATTTAGCAGGATTGCCTAATCGTGATGTTTTAGTAACGGTATGTTATAAGAATCAAAATTCGTCAAAATAAAGCTTATTTCTCAATACTAAAACAACTTATATTGGGATTATATAAAATTAAAAGCAATTACAAAAATATTTATATTATCTATTGTGTTTATTAAAATAGGAGGGAAGATAAAATGGAAAACAATAAAATAATAAGATTAAATACAAGTACTAAAATCTTATACTCCCTTTTCAATTTTTTTGCACCCATTTCGTTCATAACTATTGGTGCGAACTCTTTAAATGCCTATAATATAATAGGCACACTGTTTTCTTTACTAAGTATCGCTATTGGACTATTTTGTTTAATTTCAAATTTAATTAAATATAACAGATTTTTATACATCAATGATAAAACAATAACTATATGCAAGGGTAAAATTAACAATCCCAAAGTTATACAAATTATAAAAACAGAAAATTTAGCATCAGAAAAAATAAGTAACAATTTTACAATCAAATATGAAAACAAAAAAATTCAACTTTTACATACCTCTTTTTCTATGCTAGGAACAATTTGTTACGTAGGACCTCTTGTTTTTATACCAGTATTAAAAAGTCTAAATACTACACTTCATAATTTAGTTGAACTATATGAAGTATTTCCTACACTATTTGAAAAAGCACCTAAAAAAACAACCAAATTTTATGATATTATAATTGATATAATTGCTTGGGGATTTGTCCTTTTTGTTAGTGCTGTTGGCTGTCTGGGAATATTATTGACGCCATTTTATCCATTTTTTAATTCAATATAATTCTCAGATTATAATCCACTTGAACATCAAACTTTATGAATAAACAAAGCATCAAGGAGAATGTAATGAAAAAATTTGTGGTATTTATATTTACTTGTTTCTTGTTGGCAGAAAGTGCTTTTGCTGGCAATACTTATGACAACTATGGTTATAAAACTGGCTCTTTTAAAACAAATGGAAACACCACAACAATTTACAACAGATATGGTTCTCGTACTGAAACATACAAAACCAACGGTGATACGACCATAAAATACGATAAATATGGTTCTAAACAAGAGGTAATTAAAAAGACTTCCTCTGGCTACAATACTTACGACAAGTACGGCTCTAAAACAGGTAGTTTCAAAATAGATTCTAATGGAAGAACTACATCCTATGACAAGTATGGACAAAAAACTGGTTCATACAGAACAAATGGTAATACCACTACTCATTATGACCAATATGGTAGTAAAACTGGTAGTTATAGGTAAAACATATTATTCTTTAAAATTATCCGAATGTTGACTATTGCGATTTAATAATTTCTCTTTAAATAATCTGTGAAGATTAAATAAAAGGAGAAAAATATGTCAATGTTTTGTTTTCAGTGTGAGCAAACTGCTAAAGGTCAAGGTTGTACAGTTGTAGGTGTTTGTGGAAAACAGCCTGATACTGCACATATTCAGGATAAAATTATAAGTTCACTAATTGAGCTTGCTCAAAATTCTGAACCAAATGACGAAACAACAAAAACAATTATTGATGGACTTTTTGCAACTATCACTAATACAAATTTTGATAACAATTCTCTAAAAAAAATGATTGAGCATCCAAATTTTGACCTTCAAGAACTCTGGCATGGAGAGGATGATATAAGGAGTTTAAAATCCCTCATTCTTTTTGGGTTGAAGGGGATGGCTGCTTATGCTCATCATGCTTGGGTTCTTGGTTACAAAGATGAAGATGTAAATAACTTTTTCTATGAAGCTCTTTCAGCTATTCCAAGTGATTTACCTCAAGATGAATTAACTGCATTAGTTTTGAAAACTGGTGAAGTAAATTTAAAGTGTATGGAGCTTTTAGATAAGGCAAATACTGAAACTTTTGGAAATCCAGAGCCGACAAAAGTTTCTATGGAAATTGAGGCAAAACCTTTCATTATTATAACAGGGCATGATTTGAGGGATTTGAAATTATTACTTGAACAAACAAAAGATAAGGGAATAAATATTTATACCCATGGTGAAATGCTTCCAGCTCATGCTTATCCAGAATTGAAAAAAAATTCCCATTTAAAAGGGAATTTTGGTACGGCTTGGCAAAACCAGCAGAAAGAATTTGCAAATGTTCCAGCTGCGATTTTATTTACGACAAACTGTATCATGCCTGTAAAAGATAGTTACAAAGATAGAGTGTTTACTACATCTGTTGTGCATTATCCAGAGTGTAAATTTATAGGGGAGGACAAAGATTTTACTCCAGTAATTCAAAAGGCACTTGAGCTTGGCGGATATTCTGAACCCAAAAAAATGTGTGGTATAAATGGTGGTGAAATTTTGACTGTCGGATTTGGTCATAATGCTGTTTTTTCAGTTGCCTATAAAATTGTAGATACCATAAAATCTGGTAATTTAAAGCATATATTTTTAGTCGGTGGATGTGATGGAGCAAAGGTTGGTAGAAATTATTATACAAAATTTGTTGAACTTGTTCCAAAAGACTCCATTGTTTTAACTTTAGCTTGTGGCAAATACCGTTTTAATGATTTAGACTTAGGCACGATTGGTGAAATACCAAGATTACTTGATATGGGGCAATGTAATGATGCGTATTCTGCAATAAAAGTTGCAATGGAGTTAGCAAAGGTTTTTGATTGTTCTGTGAATGAGCTTCCATTATCTATAGTTTTATCTTGGTATGAACAAAAAGCAGTTTGTGTTTTATTAACATTATTGTCTTTAGGAATTCA
>CAKUZW010000017.1 GCA_934718135.1 uncultured Candidatus Melainabacteria bacterium
TGCCTTATTGGCTGCATCTTTAGTATGGTCAGAATTTTGGCGATTATTGCGTTTACACGGTTTGATTTTCAGAACCCCAATTTATGTGTTTGCGGTATACAGGTGGTATTACTCCTCTTCTTGATAATGAGGGGGATATCATTTGCACAAAAAAATTCCCATTTATTGAGCAGACCACTCATCGCAGCACTCATAACGGGTGCTGCGATTTTCTGTTTCAAATCATAAGCAATCACCTCCTTAACAAAACTCGGACAAGCTCCGAACATATTCTTCATAATGAAAATCCTGTTTTCTTCCTGCTCTGCGTTTTTCTCTCCTCCTGCACCTCACTCCTTTCACGTTCAGCCCTCTGCCGTTCTTCCTCTCTCCGAAGATTTTCAAGTTCAGCCTTAACCTGTTCAAGCAAAATCTGATAATCGGACTTCATCTGATTTTCATAGGCAGTATAAAAATCGGAAGCTATCTTTTTCTCGGATTGAGCCGTTTTCAGCTGTTCTTCCAGAGATACAAGGGATTTTTTCATCTCCTCGATTTTCTCTTTCAACCTTTCTGCATCGTCAAGAGAAATCACACCAACGTCTTTCAAATGTGTAAACTTTGACAGCTCCTTAATATCATTGGGCATAAGGGGCCTGCGATTCAGAATTTCAAGATACTGCGGAATCTCCTCTATCATCTTCTCCGTGTCCGATATTTTTTGAACAAGCTCTTCCTTTTGATTTTTCAAATCCTCGGCTCGTTCATCGGCAGCGACAACGGCTTTCTGAAAATCCTCTGCGGAATGTATCTGCTTTTCCTGCAAATAGAAAAGCAGTCGGCTTGACTTCTCAACCTCTCTGTATGTAGCAATGTGCAGACGGTCGGGTTCGGGGCAGCGGTAAAGCTGTATCTGAATTTGCCTGATACATAAAGCGTACTCCCTCTGAATGCCCGAATATTTCATAGCTTCGGAAAGCGGCATTTCATAATTTTTATGATTGATGCGGTACTCCAGATGTTCAAGAGCATATCCGTCACCCAGACGAAAACTGCGTATCGGCTTTCTGTTCTGCTTGACCTTTATGGAAATATATTTTCCTCGCTTGATACCATAACCCTGCTTCATCAGCTCTTTCAAAAGGTCATCAACGCTCCTGACGTTATCTTTCATAATCGCATTGTCAATATCGTCACACAATTTCTGTTTCCACGATCTGCCCTCTTTCCTCGCTTTGTACTCGCCGTATTTGTGGCAGTAGCTTTTCTTCGGGTGTTCGATAACCGAAAGTCCGTGTGCAAGAGCAATTTCATCGGAGATAGCCCTGCACATTCGCATTGATTTTTTATTGGCGTACCAGTGCTTCCCGTACATATCGTAAGGACATACCGCAAAATGGTTATGGATATGTCCTCGGTCGGTATGAGTTGCACAAAGGACCATATGCTTTTTTCCGAAAACCTTCTCCGCCCACTCAACTCCGATTTGGTGAGCTTCTTCCGGCGTAACCTCTCCGGGCTTAAAGGACTGAATGTAATGATGCATACGGATTTTCTGTCTTTCACGTTTGGCGGTGTCTGACTTTATTGACCTTTTAAAAAATCTCTCACCGCTGTACATTTCAAAATTGAATTTCATATCCTCATAAGCATCGTTGTAATTCTCGGAACAGTTAAGCCCAGTCACAAGAGTATCCTCTGTTTTCTCCTCGTTGGTTACATAGGCAAGCATTCTTTTCGGAGCCGCATAAATCGGAATGTGTTTGATTATCGGCAAGTTCTCACCTCACGAAATATACGTCGGGGAGATTGGGAACAGATAGCTCTGCATAGCAGTCCGAAAATATTTGAATTCCTCCTGCAAGTCCTCGATGTCTTTTTGATAAACCGAACCGGACTCATTTGCAACCTTTGCGATCTGATTGAGATTGTTCCCGATTGAGAGGAAAGCTCTTTTCAAAGTTACAAGCTCTTTGAGTTCGTAATATTTGATTTCTCCCTTGACCGACATTCTGCGAATGTAAGTCCCGTTTCTCAATCTCGCTGTCTTTGCTTTTTTGCAGACCGTTCTCCACTCTTCGGGTGAATAGTAAATCACTATCGCTTTATTGCCCTTTTTAGTCGGCATATTTTTATCATCTCCTATCTTTTTATCTGCTATTTGGGTTTTAGGGATTTATCCCTAAGAATGCCGTCCCTGCGTGGTCGGCAGGCAAAAGTCATATGACTTTTCAACGCTTGCGGGTATCTGCCCCCTACCCCTCCGCACCGACGATTTCGCCCCCCCGGCAGCTCGGAAAAATCGCACTTTTCACTCAAAAACTGCCGGGAAACGATGCTCTTTGAAAAAGCAATCAATCGATTTCGGAATCCGTGCAGTAGTCCTGACCTCTGAATATCCCGAAATATATGTTAGCGTACCTCTCACGTTCCGCACCCTCGGAATTCATCATAGCGTTCAGAAAGAAATTTCTTGCTTCGCTGCGATCGTCCCACTCCTGCACTTTTCCATAACAGGCGGTTGTAACTCCGTCACTATCTGCATAATTCAAATATTACTTGTCCTCCGTTTTTGTAAATTCTCCGTACCGAAGAAAATCAAGAAACGCTTCCTTCGGTATCTGCAATCTGCTTCCTACCCTTGTGGTCGGGAATTTCATCTTCTTATAGTTTCTGTAAAATGTTGCGATAGAAATTCCCAGAGCCTTTGATACCTCGGACGGGGTAAGAAAGTTCCTGTCCAGCTTTTCGATCTCCTCTATAAGCATACCGTTCATATTATCGCCTTTCTGTCTGTTCGGCTGAACGGTTTTCTGTATGTACTGCCGTTCGTTGTTCTCGCATTTCTCTTGTTACACACAATTTTCTTCCTCCGTTTCTTCCGTTTTGCTGTTCATATAGATTTTGAAATCATCGCACCCTGCAAGATATTCGGATATGCGGACTTCATCACCGGGCATATACTCTCTGCCCAGAGTTTTGAAAACCGCTGCGGCGATCATCTCGTTTCTCTGAATGAAAAGAGAATTTTCCGTCTGTCTGATTTTCTCGGAAATCTCCCTCTGCTTGGCTGCCAAAAGCTGCTGTTCCTCTTTCAGCTTTTTCAGCCTAACGCCTGCCGCCAAACAGCTGCACTCAAATCGTTCGGTAAATTCCTTTAAGCTCATTTTCTTCTTTGGCATAATTACACCTCGTTTTGTTTCCTTATTGTTGTTCTAAGTGATACGATAATTTTTTTCAGTCTTTGATTTTCACATTTGAGCCTGCGGACCTCCTTTCTTAATTCTTCAATCTGAACAGCAAGAGTATTTATCTCGTTGGCAGCATCGGCAGCGTAACGATTCCGTCTGTCCTCGATTTTCTCTTTCCGAAGAATTGCCCTTGCTGTCATCATTGCTTCCTCGTCAAGCACACGTTCCCCTGCGGAATTGGCTTTCATTTTTCTTGC
>CAKUZW010000018.1 GCA_934718135.1 uncultured Candidatus Melainabacteria bacterium
GATTCAGATGATTGGGTTGATTTAGATTTCTATGAAAAGCTTTATAATTCAGCAATAAAAAATGATGCAGATATAGCTGTTTCATCCATTATTCGTTGGAGAAAATATAATAAAAAATACAGAGTAAAATATGAAGATAAGGTTTATACAACCTTACAAGAAAAGATATCTGCTTGTTTCATTCCAAAAATTTGTTATGTTTGGAATAAATTATATAAAACACATATTGTTCAAAATAAACATTTTACTCCAAATGTTTATTTTGAGGATATTATTTGGCTACCAGAAGTTATAAAGAGTTCAAATAAGCTAATAACAGTAAGTGGAGTTAATTACTATTATAGAGTAAATAGCGGTTCTATTGTAAAGAAAACATCAAAAAAGAAACAACAAGATAACTATAATGCTAAAAAAGTAATGATTAAGTTTTTTAATGATAACGGATTAGTATTATCTAAAAAAGAACGTACAATTGTAAAATTTTCAAAATCAATTTTAAATATTCCATTATTAAAAATTAAAGAGATTGATAGTTTTTTAATTTATTTACTATTTGATTTAATTCCTATTGCAGAAGTGGAAAATTCTGCTGATTATCGCATAACTTTAAAATTATTTAACCTTTTTAAAATAAAAATAACAAAGAATAAAAAATCAGATGATTTTTACAAAAATGCAAATAGAGTTTATGAAAAAACTGATATAAAGAAACCAAAAGTTCTTTCTTGTGTTGAAACTCTTGATGAGTTAGTTAATTCAAATAAATCAATTTGTCGTTATGGTGATGGTGAATTCAACATTATTTATGGTGAAAGTATTCCTTTTCAAGAATATGATGCAAATTTGCAAAAAAGGCTTAAAGATATTTTAATTTCAAATGATAACAATATTCTTTACGGAATACTTGATGTTTTTGGGTCTTTAGATAGTCATAATCCAGATCATTTAAAATTTTGGTATAAATATTTATATTACAATAGAGATAAAATCTATAAAATAATAGATTTAAATAAATGTTATGTTGATGCGTGTGTTTCTCGTTCTTATTTAGAATATTTACCAAGTTTAGACCATGATAAATTTTTTGAAAAACTAAAAAATATATGGAAAAACAAGGATATTGTGATTGTTGAAGGAAATGGTTCAAGATTAGGCGTTGGAAATGATTTATTTAATAGTGCTAAATCTATAAAAAGAATACTTTGTCCTTCAAAAAATGCTTTTTCAAAATATGATGAAATTTTAAATAATTGTATTTCTTGTGATAAGGAATCATTATTTATTATAGCTTTAGGACCAACTGCAACTGTATTGGCTTATGACTTATCTAAAAAAGGGTTTAGGGCTCTTGATTTTGGACATGTTGATATTGAATATGAATGGTATTTGAAAAAAGCTACACACAAAGTCCCTGTAAAAAATAAAATAGTTAATGAAATAAGAACTTGCCGTTCTGTTGGAAAAATTAAAGATGAAAAATATGATAGCGAAATTCTTACAATAATAAATTAGTAGTAAGTGAGAGGGTAAAAATGATAAAATTAATTGCTAAATTACTAACTTTTTATATTCCGAATAAAAAACTTCGTAAAAAAGTTAGAACACAGATTATGAGTTGGTATTATGGTTTTCAAGTTTATCAGAAAGCAGAAAAAATAGGAAAAAATTTTGTTGTTTCTCGTTATTCAATCGTAACCAAAAGAACAAAAATTGGTGATAATGTAATTTTTAATGGTGTAGAAGTTAGTGGTGTTGGACATGTTCAAATAGGAAATTATTGTCAATTTGGAAGTGGTATTTTAATTGTTTCTTCAAATCATGATTATGATAATGGTGAAAGTATTCCTTATGGTGCTTATTCCATTGATAAAGGAATAATAATAGAAGATTTTGTTTGGTGTGGTTCAAATTCAATTATATTAACAGGAAGTGAAATTGGCGAAGGGGCTATAATTCAAGCTGGCAGTGTTGTTCATGGCAAAATTCCTCCTTATTCTATTGTCGGAGGTAATCCTGCAAAAGTTTTTAAATATAGAAATATAGAACATTTTAAAAATTTAAAGGAACAAAAAAGATTTTTAGAACATGTATAATCTTTTAAAACAAATAGCTACTTGATTTTTCAAGGTAAATTTTGTATAATTTCATACTGTAACCAGTATTGTAAGGGGTAAATCCAATGACAGAAAAAATTACTATTCGTTCAGACCGTGACACAGATTACAAATTTATGTACAAAGGTGAAGAAGTTGTTTTAGGTGCAGGCAAAATTATCGGTATTGCTGATGGTTTGGAACACGTTGTTCTTCCTACTTGTGCAATGAAAATTATGAATAATTTAATTGTTATTAAAGATGATGTGAAAAAATAAAATTAAGTATTCAAAAAATGATTTAACAAAAAGACTTAAGATTTTCTCTTAGGTCTTTTTTGTTGTAAGAAATTTTTTTCTGTCATTTTGAAGGATTTTCATTTAATTTCTTGTCCTCCCCATATGTTGTGGGAGGACCGAAATCTTTGATTTCGAGGAGGGGTAGTTATTTTTTTCTTAAAGTTTTTGATTGAGATACTTCGCTTTGCTCAGTATGACGAAATTTGAGAGAAAGGCATCAAAACGCATACGTCATTCTGAGGGATATACAAAAGGTGTTTGAATATAACTATACAAATTTACCCG
>CAKUZW010000019.1 GCA_934718135.1 uncultured Candidatus Melainabacteria bacterium
GTCCAAGAAACAGAAGAAAAAGGGATAAAAAGATACGCATTATACGATGGTAAAGGTAATACAAAAACTACTGTTCAAAATGGGGAATCTCCAGCCCTAATTGCACAAAAATTCAAAGTTAAAGAAAACACTTTACGTCGCTTAAACCCTCAAAAAGGTAAAGATGCTATTACTCAAGTTGGAGCAGATATTCTTATCCCTGGGGAATTCAATGCGGATTCTTATCCTATGCGTGTAAGAAAGTCAAAAGAAGAATCTATTAATAAATATAATCAATTTGAATCAAAAAGACTTATCAAAGAGATTAATTCGGGCGAAGTTCAAAATATAAAACTAGCTAAAAGCTATAACAATGTGTATGAATTTGCCAAAGATAGATTATTAAAATCTGGAGTTAAAAATCCCGACAATAACCAAATTAATGAAGAAGCAAACAAATTAATTTTATTAAATGGAGAAAAATTTTCATATAAAGCAGGGAAAACCGTTAAAATTGCAAAAAGTCTTACAGAATCAAAACCAGCTCAAGAGCTTACAAAATACGGATTTAAAGCATCTGCTGAAAATAGGCTTTTCTTCCAAAAATTTAACAACTTAAATTCGCAACAAAAACAAAATGTTTTGAGTGCTATTCAATACTGCAAATCTCAAAAAATAACTAATCCTAGCGATATAAAAGCAAAAGTTCTCGAAACATTGGGAATTAATTTATTCGATAGCAACAAAACAGTTCCAATGGTTGCGGATAACAATTATGGAGTTATGGCTTATCAAAGAAATAGCAAGCCGATTTCAATAGAAACTTTTGTAAAAGACCATCTAAAGCTAGATATTAAGTCTGAACTTGGTAAAACTGTACTTGATAGACTTTCACAAGTTGACCAAGCCCAATTAAACAAAATTTCTGCAAAAGATTTCAAAGGCTTTAATAATAAAACTCTTGATAGTGTTGCAAGTATGCTTGAAACAGTCGGTGTTCAAATTAGAACTCAAGCAGAAATTAATGTAAAAAATAATACTCCAAGAGCAAAAGCAGAAAAAGCAAAACGTGCAGTGAGAATAGCTGCCGCTGAGAACATCGCTCTTGCTTATGACAATGCAATCAACGTTATTAAGAATTATCAAGGCAACCAAGGTTGGATAAACGTTGGCTTTTATAGAGAAAAACTTGGACAATTATTAGACAAGGTTAATCCAACAGACGTTGCAACTTGCTTTGATGCAGTTATTAAACGACTTGAAAAAGAGAAACAATATGCAGTTTCTAGGTTAAAAACAGCATCTACTAATGAAAGTGAATTTAGACAAGCATTCAAAGATTTAACAGGCAAGGATTACAATGAAAATTCTGTAAAAAACTTCATCGCACAAGCACAAAAAGGCGGAGATTGGACAAAGGCTTACGACAAAGCATTTGGAGATAGGGTTGTAAAGCGTGCCACAGATAAAGTTAATTTCCAACAATATGTAGATGGAGCAGGAGATATTGTGCTAATGTTACTTGGGACAGAAGCCATCGGCAAAGGTGTCGCTTGGGCTGGAGGGAAAATTGCCGCAAAACTCGCTCCTTATGTTCCGAAAGTATTATCAAAAATTGGAGGAGCAACAGTAATGAATGTTGGCGGGAACTCTGTAACAGTAAGCAGAGTAGCAGGTTCAATGGTAACATCTGCCGCTACATTTACAACTTGGGATGCAAGTAAAAATTATATCAATTTAAAAACAAAAGACATTCAATATTCTGGAGAAGATGCTGTCAAAGAATGGCAAGCATATAAAGAAGGGAATGTTGAATCAGGCAAATTTGGTGCTTTTGCAGGTCTATTAAATTCAACCGTTGTTGGAAAAGTTGTTTCAGGCACAATGAAACTCTTTGAAAAACCAGTAGCTAAAGCAGTTCAAGGAGTTGCGAAAACTCTTGAAAAAGGAGAAGCTGTAACTGGTACAGAAGTTATGAAAACATTCATAGCGAAGCAAGCCCCAGGGATGGTTGCTAAAACAGCTGGAGCGGTTGCTGAAGTTGCAGGATTTACAATGTATGAAACTGCAAACGAAATTACAAAAGAACTTTTGAAAACAGATGCGAACGGTCAAAGACATTTGCCAAAAGATTTGACAGAAGAAGGGTTAACAAATTATCTTTGGAAGCACTTGAAAGGTCAAGCAGCTAATTTAGGTGAAATCAAAGCTATTTCAAAATTAATCTTCATGCATAAAGGGGCAATTGCTGAACGTGAACGCATGATGAATGAAAACCTTTCAAAATGCGAAATGCTTAGCAATGTAAAAGTTCAAAAAGCAGAAGTAAATGGCAGAGAAATTTATGAAGTCACAATGCCAAACGGAAATAGAAAAGTTGCACACACGCCAGAAGAAATCATTGCGTATTGTAATAACCTTATGTTGATGGATATGGCCGCAAATAGCAAAACCACCGCAACTGAAGCTAATCCAAATGCACCAAAAGGTATGAATGTAGAAGAAGATGCATTACTTGAAAAAGCAACAAAAGAAAATCCAGCAGAAATTGTTACAGAAAAAGTAAAAAAACAATGGCAACAAGCAGACTTGAAAAAAGAGGCAACAGAAGAAAAGGTTGATTTA
>CAKUZW010000020.1 GCA_934718135.1 uncultured Candidatus Melainabacteria bacterium
ACGGGGTTCAACCTCTCAAGAAATGATACTTAATCATTTCTTTCGGCAGAGTCCTTACCGCCGTTTTTATTTTTTTTGTAGCGTCATAGAATCTCACCCCAACGGGGTTCAACCTCTCAAGAAACGATACTTAATCGTTTCTTTCGGCAGAGTCCTTACAGCCGCTTTTATATATTTTTATAAAAAATAGACGCATTATCTCTTAAATTTATCCAAAAACCTTCTAAATATGCCCTTTTTCTCAAATTGTTCTTCTGGGAAATCAGCTTTATATTTGTCCATCAAATCATTTGTTGCTTCTTTAAGTCTTAACTCTCCTGCTTTTGCCTCCTCCAATTCTGCGGCTTTCTTTGCTTTTTGAGCCTCACGTATTGCAATATTATTTTTATCTCGTTTTTCCAAAAGTTTTGATAATTCCCCAATTTGTTTATACATATCAAACTCTTTGAATTTTTTATATTCATCAGCGGCATTCTTCCCATAAAGAGTTCTAAAAATTTGTGGTTCATTTGGATTATACCCTCCGTAAGTATCTTCACATCCAGAGGAATTACAAGTAAATTCATGCCATTTACCCAAATTGCTTTCTTCTCGTCTAAAATTTCCTAAATAATCAGTATTATCATTAGGTTTTGCACTTCTTATTTTCAAATCATAGGCATCTTTTTCTAAACAAACATCATACATTTTTACGTTCTTAATGTCATCACCTAATTTTTCTAATTTTTTAATATATGCCAAACCAGATTTTTCAATTTCTGGATACAACTTAGAATTTATCTTTAATGCCATTCCAAAATTTTGATTACTTTGAACATTGTTTATTCTCATATACACCTATCCTTCAACTTGTTTATTAAATAATAACATATAAAAAACAAAGAAAATATTTTTTGCGGCCTATAAAAAATATTATATTTAAATAGCGGAGGGAAAAAATTTTTCCCTCCGTTTTATTATTTTGGTTAATATTTTTCTTTTATTATCCTAAATCCAACTGTGCTATAACCAGAACTTGGATTTCTACCTTCATTTCGAGCTTCTGTTCGACAATCCATTCGAGAAGTTGACCAAGCACCGCCTTTGACAGCTTTTGTTGTAGAAGTTCGATTTGTAGATGTCCATTCCCAAACGTTCCCCCACATATCAATTGCACCAGATGCGGATAATGTTTTAGAATAAGCTGTAACAGGTGTTAATCCTTTATTTTCACCGCTATTAAAATCTGCATCTTTTGGCATATGCCCAGCAGCAAATTCCCATTCTTTTTCGGTTGGAAGTCGGTATTTTGCACTTGTATCTTTTTGAGAAAGCCAATTACAGTAAGCTATCGCATCATTATAAGACACATTTACAACTGGATATACGGCTTTATTTGCAGGCATAATCCCATTTGACCAATCTTTTGGAGCTTTACGACCAGTTGCTTTTATAAATTTTGCATAATCATTATTTGTTACGGGAGCGTAGGCAATATAAACCTTTTGCCCAGCACCTAAAACAGGCAAAAATCCATCCGTTGTATTCCTTGCATTTGGAACTAAACGAGAATCCGTAAATCTGCTCAATGATTGATTTACTCGATTTTCTCTATCTCTAAGCATTTCATTTACAATTTCTTGCATTTCATCTATCTTAGATTGGTCTTTTGCAGTTTGCTTTAGTTCCGCAAGCTTAGCTTTCTTTCGTGCTACAACTTTATCATAATTAATTTCAATTTGTTTTTTCAAAGCCACTCTGTTTGTTTCTGTCGGATTTTGCCTGTAAGCGGAAATTAGATTTTTGGTAACATCATCTAATTCTGGTCGTTCTTTTTCAATAGTAGTACTATACTTAAAAGATTTAGCTTGAGGGTTAACTTGCATATTCGCAGCGTAAACACAACTTACGGAACAAATAACTACTAAAACAGTTAAATATAATTTTTTCACGGTTTTAATTATCCTTTCTTATTTAGATTTTTTAGCCCCATTTACTTGACCATTTTTTAAACCATCTTTTAGCCCGTTTGTTAAACCATATTTTAAGCCATCTTTTTGACCTTCTTTTGCTCCATATTTTAAACCTTCAACAGTCCCATTTTTATTCCCATATTTCAAACCGTCCTTAGCTCCTTTTGTTTTGCCATTTTTCAAACCTTGTTTAAGACCTTCTTTTTGTACTTTCGGAGCCGTTGTAGAATCTGCACTAGCAAATGATGGAGCACCCCCAAAACTTGCAATAAACATTCCCAAGACCAAAATAACTAAAGATTTTTTCATGTGTAAAATTCCTTTCTTTTTTACTTACTCAAACTCTTAATAAAGAGGCTACATTTTATAAACGAATTCCAAATAATAAAGGTTCATATTATATTAACTATTGTTAAATTATTATATCTTAACTAACAATTTTTCAATTCAAATCGTTTTCTTTTATTCATCGTGTAAAAATAGGAGTGTGTAATGTTAAAAATCAATTCGGCATTTGAGCCAAAGCTATTCAATCAATTAGTTCAAGGATCA
>CAKUZW010000021.1 GCA_934718135.1 uncultured Candidatus Melainabacteria bacterium
TTTGACAAGTTCAACCCTATTGTCTGGATTCTCGTATTGTTTATCTACATTTTCGAGAATGTTCCACATTAAGCGCAAAGCCTTTAAGAAATTATGACTATCTACATTATTGAATGTCTTAAAGTATTCATAACAACATAGCGTAAAATCAAGGTCATTGTTGTTCTTTGGATGAAAGAATGTATCAAATAAAGTTCTGTTTCCAAAATAGGGCACTATGTTTTGGTGGTGGTCAAGAATGGTGTCAAGCATCCTTACGCATGTGTGTGCTATATTCGAAGCAAAAAAATTGCTGTCAGAACTTGTTTGGTGTCTTTGGATAATGTCTGCAAAATCAGAATAAGGAACAAATGGTAGTTCTATCTGATTCCATGTTTCATGGGTGTAGTCAGCAAGCAGCTTGATGTCATTACCGCAATCCTTTACGGCAGATTTCCTCGCTTCGTAAGACATAACTCGTGCATATAAAGCGAAAAAAGCATTATCCGGCAATTTATGTTGTTCTCCTGAACAAGTGAAATAATTATTGGATAGTTCTTCCATCTTTTCATCCCATGTATCTTTAATATCTTTAGGCAAAGACTCTGGAAATTTACATTTGAAGTTCTCCCACTGAGTCAATTGCAAACCACGGGCATTCATCTTCATGTAAATATCATCACCAAAGGAATCTATTTTCAGTTCAAATCTGATTTGTGAGGCAATGGCCTCCAAGACATTATTAGCTGTAATGATATCTTGGTGTTTATTCCATTCTTCATGAATGGTGGAAAGCATTCTTATCATAGAAGCTACGGTTTCATCTTCTTTCCAATAATCCAAAAACCAATCTTGACAAAGTATATCAGGATTAGGGTCTTGGGTAATGTCCCATCTTGAGTCTTCACATGTCAATGCCTGGCAGAATCGTTTGGCATTGATTCTGTCTTCATAAGTAAAACGAGAAAGCAAACGCAGTAAGTCCTTACGGTCAGAAGGTTCTGCCTTTTCCACTGCGTATCTTGCAATCAACCATAAGGTGGTCAAGCGTTGCTGACCATCAACGGGTACAAATGAATCTTCTCCATCTGTTTTGATGGGACCATAGATGAAATGCAGATTAAAATCACTCTGCTTTTTTTCTATTGCAGTGAAGATTTCTTTTATAAACTGTTTACGTACGCTTTCGGCTTTGGGATTATTGGCTCCCTGAACATAATGACGCTGGATGCCGGGTATAACGACACGATACCTTGATAACAAGGCAAACAGATTGTCAGGTATCTCGATATATTGTTGTATGATATTATTACTCATAATGTTAATGGAGTCTTTAATGCTGTAATGAAGTTTTTTATTGTTTTTTTTATTGAGCTGTAATAAGCTTTTTTGTCTTCTTCCGACCAGTATGGAAGCGTCATTTTCAATCCTGTGAGAGATTTCATAAACACGGCCTCTGTTACAGGTGGAGCCCAATATGTAATCCATCTTTCACTTGACCATTGAACAACCAATTCCCGTTTGCCTTCAAACAGCTTGTTGTTAAAAGAAGAGTTTGCGTCTCTTGGCAATAATGCAAGGTTGTTTATAGAATTGTCTTCTGTTGACGGATATCTACTGCCAAGCTCATCAAACAGCCATTTATCGCCTTTATTTTCCTTGCATTCTTTTTGGTAATCCTCAAACTTTTGAGACGAATATTTTTCTCCTAACCAATCTTTAAACTCGCTTTCGTTAAGGTCTTTTTGATTTCTTGCAAATATGTGTTCCATTGTCCAGACATCCACTTGACGATGTTTCTCAAAGCTATAACGATAAGGCCATTTCTCCCAACAGAGAGCCGCATTGCTCAGCAGAAGATAGTTGAACAATCCGCTATCCCAATTCTTAAAGTCATCTTTATCCGATTTAGGTTGATATCTTGCCATACCTTCTATGATGTCCAAAATATGATTATCATTATTTATTTTAAAAACAGATTCATTATTTCCTCTTCTGTGAACAATAGCTCCAAAAGCATGATACATAAGAGGGTCGTTATACCATTCTGACAAACGATAGAATGCCGAGTATATCATTTTCCATATCGTTACACGCGACTTGGTCTTCAGTTCGTCAAGAATTCTTGTAAGAAAAGGAAAAACCTCTTCCTCTTGTTCTGTCTTCGTTGGAATTAATCCTGCATAGCGCAACAGAACAGTCATTCCATCATCTTCTTTCCAGGTGTTACGTGGCGTTATGAATGAAAAAAAACTATTGTTATTAAGCATGCGTTCAATATCGTCCCATTCGTCAGCACGC
>CAKUZW010000022.1 GCA_934718135.1 uncultured Candidatus Melainabacteria bacterium
ATCACATTACCAACCATGAGCCGTGTGTTTCAAGCATTGGGTATTGCAACAGCCACTCTTGATTTGGGTATTGCAGGCAAGATTGCGTTGTGGTAAGATGACGGTTAGATTGTGCAATCTTGGTAGGATTGTACAAAATAACGGCTAAGATATTGAAACTCAGCATAGACAATAACCTTACATAAATAATTGTTCCCAATATGAGAATGTAGATGTGTTGTTTTGATATGTAAGCAATGGAAATTTGATGGTTGCACAACTCTAATAATGCAATAAAATAGCCATACTTTCGTTTATTACAAAAAGATTTAATCCGAAAAGAAATGAAAGCAAAATTATCAATATTATTTCTTGCCATATCGATGACTTTTGTAAGTTGTGAGGCAGATGAAACTACAAATGCAAGTTCTCCAATCATGACTATAGAGGATTTTCCTGTGATTGATTGCTCTACTTCAACCCAACCGCTAAGTGTCATTTTGACAGCGAAGACATTAGGTTTACCTTATGTTTGGTGGAATAATGCAGTCTTAGATCAAACGTGGTATTGTAGGATAGACTATGACAAGGCAACAATCTCGCAAGGTGAAAAGGAAGTCTTGGAAAGCAAATTGAAGTGCAGTACCACTCACGGCTCATACACAAACCTTATTGATGGCAACGTGGAACTCATCATAGCCTCTCGCAATATATCAAGAGATGAGAAAAAATATGCCGATGAAAAAGGAGTCTCATTGATAGAGCATCCTATTGGACGTGATGCATTTATCTTCATCGTCAATAATAACAACCCTGTAAATAATCTGACCATTTCACAGATACAAGATATTTACACTGGAAAAACAAGAAATTGGAAAGATGTTGGCGGCAACGATGCCACAATTAGTCCTTACATAAGGAATGCCAACTCTGGAAGTCAAGAGAAAATGGAAACCTTGGTTATGAAGGGCTTAACAATGATAGACTGGCCAGAAATGATAACACATGGCATGGCTGGACCATTTTTTTCTTTACGCTATGATAAAAACGGCATAGCTTATACTCCATATTTCTATTACAGCATCATGGCACGAGGTGAGCAGGCTTGGGCGAAAAGTATATGTGTCAATGGTATTGAGCCAAACAAAAGTACAATCTCAAACAACACATACCCCTACGTGTCAGAAATTTATGCAGCAGTGCGTTCTGATATAGACAAGACTTCTACTGCGTATAAACTATTCGAGTACTTAACGACTGCATCAGGGCAAGACATCGTAAAAGAGAGTGGCTATGTTCCAGTTTCCACAAGTACAGACATCAAGAAGGTAACATCCCAATCCTCTTCATTAGCGTCCTACACAGATTTGTCTGGCAGGAAAATAAATGGTTCTCCCAAAGGATTGGTCATTAAGACCGAAACAACAAAAGGAAAGGTCGTTTCTAAGAAAATTATCGTGAAATAGATGACTTGAATGATATACCATTTATGAGGTTAGGAATTTCGTTATCTACCTTATGCAACTCATATTTGTTGAATAAATGGATAGCGTCAATCACAATTCGTTGGGCAGCAATGCGTCTGCCCAACAGAATTGTTTCCTTGTCATTTCCACAAGACCGATCGGCACCAGTAGCTTCAAAATATTTCTCCAAGGCATCTTTCATGAAGAAATAGCCTTTGTCTGTCTTAGCCCAATGAACGAGCGCATCCTTTGCTTCTATTCTCAATTGGTCAATATTTCTATTATCCATAGTTTCGTTATTTTTTGATATAATACTGTTGCCACAACAGGCTGATTTCTTTAGAATGGGAAGCTTCGTCAGAATATACCATATCCACATAGTTTACAAAATCCGCAGTCTTTGGCTGTGAAATGGCAAACTTACGTATAAGCATATTCTTCTTTTTGTCTTTCTGTAAGTCAGCATTGTCCCTTGCCAAGAATAGCGTCAATCCAATAGACAAAGCCCAAGAACACAGCATGAGTATAAGAGCTAACTGTCTAACATAGCGAGAATACCAAAT
>CAKUZW010000023.1 GCA_934718135.1 uncultured Candidatus Melainabacteria bacterium
ATAATGACTGCGGAACTTATTTTGGCAGAAATTGATGCAAAAGCCATAATGCTTGCCAAAATAGGAGTTGAACAAGGAGTTCCGATTAGTGCAAAAACCGCACCTAAAATTAGTGGATATAAAAAGTCGTTGTTAAATTCATTTTTTGGTATTTCTTTTATAATTGGAGGTAAATCAAACTCGAGAAATCCTAGTATTTTCAAACCCATAATCATTACAATTGAAGCTACAATCAATGCAAAGTAAGGGTTTCCGATAAACATTTTTCCAGTTAAAGCACAAATTGCACCAATAATGGAAAAAACTATTCCTGAGCCGATAACAAATACAATCATTTGAAGTAATGTTTTTAGTGGCTTTTCGTCTGAATAGCCCCCAATGTATCCAATAATTAGTGGAAGCATTGACAATGAACATGGCGAAATTGAAGAAATTAGCCCACCTAAAAATGCTGCTCCAAATAATATATAAATGCTACTTTGAGTAGAAAATAGTTGTGTTAAATTTTCCATTATTTTAATCCTTTAATATATGTTTCCATTTGTTCTTTTGGTATTGCTGTTTCAATTCGTTTGTATTGTGTTCCGTCAGAATTCAACATAATAATTGTTGGAACAAGTTGGACATTATATTTTTTTATCATGTTGTTTTTCATATCATCTCTGCTATCGACAATGATTTCAGTATAGGTGATTTGGTCTTCGTATTTGGGTAAAATTTCTTTGAAAACTTTTTCAACTTCTTTGCATTCAAGGCACATTGTTGATGAAAATTTTATGATTTGTGGTTTACCCTTTGCTTCGGCAACTGTTGAAGAATCTTTGTGAGTTGTTAGTCCGAAAAATGCAAGGATAGGTATGATTAAAATTGCTAGAACAGTGATAATTGTTTTTTTATTCATTTTTAAGTTCTCCCTTTTTTATTTATACCACATTATTTTAAATATCTTAAATTTTTTACAATCCACACTTGGGGAATAAGATTATTTAAAAAGTTGATAAGTCTATAAGTCAATAAGTCTATAAGTGGATAAGTTGGTTTTAAGGGATAAGGAAGAAGGAAATAGGGGAATAAGTTCGTTACAGTTTTGTCATCTTGAGGGATGAACTGTTGTAAATAAAAATAGAAATTGTAGGTCGGCTTTGCTAAGCCGACAGAAAAACTAAGTAACTTGTAAAATATCGAACATCATTCCCTCCCCAAGGGCGGAGGGCTAGGGAGAGGGTTGATTGTTATAATGTTCTCATTTTCTTTTTTATTTCGACGAAAAAAGAATTAAAACCCTCACCTCTCCCCCCTCAGCTCAGCCTTCGCACGCATACAGACTCACACACTTCGCCATAGCTCAGCGGTTCGCTTTGTATCCCTTTAAAAAAGGGCGAGGGTAATATCTATAAAACACGAATGATTAAATGGCTCGAGTCATCAGGGGCTTTGCCCCCGAACCCCCTGTTGTATTCGTCATACTGAGCGAAGTGAAGTATTTTAAGCTGACCTGTTTGGATTATCCCCTCTCCCAACCTCCCCCTCGGGGAGGAGAGATGTTTGCTTATGTTCCTTCTCCAAAGAGATAATATTAAGATGAGGAGTTTACTCTAACGAATTGTTATTTAGCTGTTTCTCTCTCCAAGGACTCTGACGAGCAAAACAATCCAGTGAATTGTTTTGTGAAAGGTTTAGGGGTAGGGGAGAGGGGTTGATTAAATAAGGAAATGATGTTTATTAGAAATTGTAGGTCGGCTTTACTAAGCCGACATTTTATCTCTTTCAGTAAAATAATTTTCCATTTTTCATATGATGAAAAATGAACCTTAATATTGTTTAATCGTTATATTGAATGTATGAGGATATAACGTGCAATCATTCGGA
>CAKUZW010000024.1 GCA_934718135.1 uncultured Candidatus Melainabacteria bacterium
GGGAGGGCACTGAAAAAGTCCCCTAATTAAGTTAATGTTGCTTTATTAGGGGACTTTGAATTTGTGTACTCAAAAGTTGCGTATGTGCAATATTTTTTGTACCTTTATGCATAATACGAGATTATGCTACAGCAACAACAGACTATATTATTCAGTGATTATTCAAGTTTGTATGACTTGATTATCCCCAAAGACAACCTGCTCCGACAGATAAACGATATGGTGGACTTTAGTTTTGTGTACAAAGAACTGCATGACAAGTACTGTCATGACAATGGGCGTACGGCAGAGAGTCCCATACGTATGTTCAAGTATCTCCTTTTGAAGGTGATTTATAATATATCGGACGTTGATGTTGTAGAACGTGCTCGCTATGATATGTCGTTTAAGTACTTCTTGGGATTAACTCCTGAGGAGACTAACTTGATTAATCCTAGTTCCTTGACCAAATTCCGTCGACTTCGCCTGAAGGATATGGAATTGCTGGATCTACTCATCAAAAAGACAGTTTCTATTGCTATAGAAGTAGGGGTTCTCAAATCCAAAACCATTATCGTAGATGCAACCCATACGCTTTCACGTTCTAATCCTATTAGTGCAGCAAAGAATTTGGAATATTATTGCAAGTCAGTAATCAAGGTGGTTAATTCTGTAGATGACAGTATTGAACTGCCAGAGCTTCCTAAAGAGAAGAAATACTCTTCTATCATGAATGCAGCCAAAACAATTGTAGCTGCAGTAGAAGCTGACACGGTAACAGCCAATATGCCTGCCGTTAAGGAACGTCTCAACATGCTGAAAGAAACCATTTCTGACGCTGAGACACGAGGCGTAATATCAAAGGACGAGGATGCCCGCACCGGACATAAGACTGCAAATTCTTCATTCTTTGGGTATAAGACGCATATTGCTATGAGTGATGAAAGAATCATCACTGCTGCTACTGTCACTTCTGGCGAAAAAGGAGACGGACAGCAATTGCCGGAACTCGTCAAGAAGACGGAGGAAGCTGGGATGGAAGTTGATTCCATAGTTGCAGATACAGCATATTCCAGCAAGGAAAATCTCAGAATGGCAAAAGAAAACAACATGCATCTCTCGGCTCGTTTGAGCTCTGTAATTGACGGTAATCGAACGAACAAACTTCCTTTTGAATACAACAAGGATGCAGATCTGTACGTCTGTCCGGCAGGGCATCTGGCGAAAAGGAAAGAGAAGAATAATCGCAAAGATGGTAAGCGCCTTAGAAACTCCAGCATTACATATTATTTTGACGTAGACAAATGCAAAGTCTGTCCATTACGTGAAGGCTGCTACAAGGAAGGAGCCAAGACTAAAACATATATGGTCACCATCAAGTCGGATGAACAGTTGGAGCAAATCGAATATCAAAAGACTGAAGAGTTTATGAGTCTTCAGAGAAAACGATACAAGATAGAAGCCAAGAACTCGGAACTTAAGAATGTCTTAGGATATGACAGAGCACTGTCATACGGCTTGTCGTGCATGGAAATGCAGGGAGCTTTGACTATTTTCACCGCAAACGTCAAGAGAATCCTCAAATTAAAGCAAAATGCATAATGGTCAAGTAGAATCCTCTATATATTGTCAAATATTGGCGTAATAAACGCTATATAAAGCTATTGGGAACTATATTCTTGTCCAAAAAAGTATTCCTCTTTTAAAAGATGAAAGATGAAAATACTTCTTGGACAAGAATAAAAGTTTAAAATAAACTCTACAACTTAAATTTGGGTACCTTTTTCAGTGCCCTCCC
>CAKUZW010000025.1 GCA_934718135.1 uncultured Candidatus Melainabacteria bacterium
CCTCTTACTGCACCATATACACATAAAACGGTTCTTCTTGCCGGTGGCAGTTCTTCGTGGTGAAGGGCATTTTCAATCTCAGATGCTGTATAAGGCAGACAGGAAAATGCAAATTTTTCGCCATTCTTTTCAATGCGCAGTATCTGTGATGAACTGTCTGTCCTGCTGTTATCAAGAGCCGTATGTCTTGTAATCTCGAGCCACTCTGTATCCATTCTCATACCACATTCCTGCGGAACAAGATATTGTGTAAGACCCAGATCTTCAATCTCATAGATTCCTTCTTTTGCCCCCGCTTTTCTGTCAGGATATGTTTCCCCGGAGAGTCCCTTATATAAATATTTGTCTGCCAGTGTTGGCATAATAAATCTCATTCCAAATACAGGGAGTTCAGGAAGTCCCTGTACCCCATGATAATGTACATCCACGCGAATCTTTCCAGATACATCAACGGTATAGCTTACAAGAACCGTTGTCGCCGGAGTGGTTATGGTCTCGTATGTGTATGTTACGACAATTTCATCCGCATAAACATCACCACCATAGCTGTTATTATCAGGGGCATATGGGGTCTGCTCCCTGCCGTCCATGATGACCTTTATTCCCTTACAGTCAATGAACATATCTGCGGAAAGCCAGCTTCCGCTTTTAATGTGAAACCTGCTTCCCCTGTCATTATCTGTCAATGCTCTCCAGAAAGTAGGTTTTGGACAACGGTACAGCCACTCATATCCATTTTTAACGATAGATTCCAGTCCACCCTGTGCATAAGAAAAAATATAATCAAATCCCTCCCCATGTACACCAAGTGTATAGTCACCATAGACCACTCTTAATTTATCTGTATAAGCCATAGTAATACCTCACTTCCTGCATTGCCGGTTTCTCTTTCCTGTCAGCAAATACGATTCCATTTGCTGAAAATTCATAGTCTGCCGGTTTATCATCAAAATCTCCACCATAGCGTAAAACATCTTTTCCTGTCACCGGATCTTTTACCATAATTGCCTGATCAATAAAATCCCATATAAATCCGCCATGATACCTATCATATTTGTCAATCAGCTTCATATAAGAACCAAGTCCTCCCATGGCATTTCCCATATCATGCATGAATTCACATAAAATATATGGTTTCTTCGGACTATTATTCAGGTATTCCTCTACATCCTCCGGTTTTGCATACATTCTTGTCTCTAAATCAGAAATAGTATCCTCATATGCCCTATTATAATAAGAGCTTTCATAATGAACCAGTCTTCCATCCTGCTTTTCAGCAAAATAAACATTCATTGCCTCAATGTCGTCTCCTGCATAGGATTCATTTCCTAATGACCAGAAAAGGATGGACGTATGGTTTTTAAAAGTTTCAAAATTGTTTTTTGCACGATCAAGCACAGCATCTCTCCACTGTGGAAAAGACCCCGGTACATTACACGATGGCTCGATTGCCCCCAGCTTCTGGAATGAACCATGGCTTTCCAGATTTGTTTCTGCCATCACATAAATACCTGCATTGTCGCACATATAGTACCATGGTATCTGGTCAGGATAGTG